>CAISBR010000107.1 GCA_903883645.1 uncultured Myxococcales bacterium
AGGCACTGCTTGCGAACTGGCCCGCGCGGCCGGTGCTGCCCAGGCGGCCAAGATGCGAGGATGGCGAAATTGGTAGACGCACTAGCTTGAGGTGCTAACGGCCGCAAGGCCATGCGGGTTCAAGTCCCGCTCCTCGCACTGTAACCCATTGATACTGCGATTGATTCTGGCATTCATTGGCATTCCCCCGATTGCCCCAATGAGGGGTCAGATTTGTTCGAATCGCTGTCTGGGTTCACGCGTACGGTCATGGTGTTCGCGCTTTTGCCCAAGTCCGGCATCGCCGGCGAAGGGCTCAGCGCTCCCAGGTAGTGGCGTTCGGCTGTGTAGCCGGCGTCGCCGTGCCCGACCAGGCGCGCTATGTCCATCGGTGCTACCTTGCCGACGACGGCCAACACGGTCATGTAGGTGCCACGCAACCCGTGAGGCTTCACGATGCGCGTCTGGGCCCGCTCGCAAACGCCTTCGACTAGGCGCGCCAACCACTCGCAATCGTGGGGAACGCGGCGCCGGCGGTTGCCTTTTTCGCGACCCCAGCAGCCAAACAGCCAGCGGTCGAGCTCGTGGCCCTCGACCAGCAGCGCCAGGTCGCCCTGCAGCAACGCGGGGATGTGCACCGCGCGCCGGCCCGCCGTGCTTTTGACCGCCCACCCGTCGTCGTCGTACTCGCGGGCCTCTTGGTCGCGTACGTGCAGCACGCCAAGCGGCAAGTCCACGTCGCCACAGGTTAAGTGCAACACTTCGCCCGAGCGCATGTTGCACAGCAGCGGCAGCAGCGTAGCGACGCGCTCTTCGAGCGCCACCAGCTTGCGCGCCTCGGTGATGTACCGCTGCACCTCTTCGCTGTTGCGCAACAGCGCCTTGCCCCTGCCAATTTGCCGCTTGGCGCGCCTGCCCAGCCAGGGCTTGCGGCTGCGGTCAATCAGGTCGGCCGGGTTGCGGTCCAGCCACCCCTCGGCGACGCAGAACTTGAGCCACTGCACCACGCTGGCCCAGCGGGTGCGCCGGCTGGCCAGCGCCAAGTGCTGGGTCCTCTGCAGGTATTCGAGCAGCGCCTGGCGGTTCATGCTGGTGATGGGCTGGCTGTCGGCCGCGACCAGGTCGCCCAAGTCGAGCCGGGCCCGCCGCTCGGTGTGCTTGCTCCAGGCGCCGCCCTCGTACCGCAGCCGGCAGTACTCGTCGATGGCGCGCTCGATAGTGATGATGGCGCCGGCGGCGATGGCTGCCTCGGCCGCGGCCTGGGCCTGGGCCTGGGTGGGCCGGCGGAACCACAGCTTGCTGCCATCGGGGTTGGTGACCACCGCGCGCCAGCTCTCAGCGCCGCGATGGTCGGCACGGTGTACTGTGAAGCTGGCGGCGGGGTTGGTCACGGCGAAACTCCTGCGGTTGCGGCTACTACTGCCCGGTGGTGAAGTGGCTGATCAGGCGAATCACGCCGTCGCCCACGCGCTCGACCAGGCCGGCGCCCACCAGGTGCTCCACGGCGGCGCTGACCAACTCGGCGCCCAGCTCGGGCAGCTGGTTGACCAGACCGTCTATGCTTTGGCGCGCACGGTCGCCCTGGCGGCTGAGCTCGCGGTGCACCAGCTCGATGTGCTCGGGGGCCAGGGCGGCGGGCTGCGGGTCAAAGTTGGGGTCGGCCGCCGGCGGGTCCACGGTGACGTTGCTGGGGGCCTGGCTCGGCGCTGGCTCGGCGGCCTGGTTGTCGGAGGGCTCGGCCGTCTGGCCCACAGCCTTCAGCAGTTCGCCAAGGTCGGGGATACCGCCGCCAAGTCCAAAGAACGAGAACAGCTCGTCTGGGCTGTCGGCAGCCTGGTCGATTGCCTCGTCGGCTTTATCGAGCATGGCCAGCTCGCCCTGGAGCTGCGCGCGCTTGGCGGCCACGTAGGCGTGCGCCACGTCGCCGAGTTTGTGAAAGATACTCATTGGTTCAGATACCTTTGCGCTGCGAGCGCATGGACACTACAGCTCAATCGCCAACACCGTGTTGGCAATCGCCTCGTAGCCGAGGATGGTGGCGCGGTACCGCAGCTGGGTGTGGCAGCGGGCGCCGTAGACGGCCTTGGGGAAGGCGCTCAAGAAGTTGAACTGCACCAGCTCTTCGAGCATGTGCTCCAGCACCGTGGGCCGGAGCTTGACGCCGCTGGCCTGCAGGTCGCGCTGGATGCTGCTCGCCGGCATACCGTGGCCGGCCTGCCCGGCGGCTTGGATGATGGCGCGCTGCAGGTCGCTGAGCAGCAGCGGGGTGGTGGTCTTCTTGGCCATGGCCTAGACCTCTGCCGTGGCGGCCTTCTTGGCCCAATGCTGGTCGCGGTTGTCGTCGAACTTGGGCCCGGTGTAGTGCTTGTGCGCCCAAAAGCCGGGACCAATCTTCTGGGCCTTGCCGGCATGGCGCAGGTCGTAGCCCGCGCGCGACACGTCCATAGCGCTCATGCCGGTCTCGCGCATGATGGCGGCCACAGCCACCGGGGCATCCGCCTTGAGCAAGACGTTGAGCATGGCCACGGCGCGCGACCGAACGGCAAGCTTGTTGGGCTCGGGCAGGATGGGCGCCTTGGCGGGCACTGCCGCCAGCTCGGCCCGCACCTGGTCGCCAATGGCCTGGTCGCGGTCGACCGGCGGCGCCACGGGCCTCGAAGGCTTATTCACATAGCCGCCGGCGGCGCCTGCGACGTGGTCGGGCTCGCCCTGCGGGTCCGGCTCGGGGGCGGGCTGGTTGGCCAAGGTGCGGCTGGTATAGCCCACGTTGCCGGTGATGAAGTTGTGCAGTTCGACCAGCTGCCCGGGCGTCGGCTCGGGGCTGGTGACGATGCTGGGCACCTCGATAAAGCCCTTGCCTTTCAGGCTGTCGACCAGCTGCTCGTCGAGGCTGGGCGCCGGTTCGAGCTCGACAGTCGGCTCAGCGACCTGGTCAATGCGTCGCTCGACCTCTTCAATCGCCTTGCGCAAGTAGCCCTTGATAACCTGGGCATGCGCTTGCGCGCTGTCGGTCTCGCGGCTGAGCTGCTCCAGCGTCTGGGTGTTCTTGCGCATCGCGCTCCAGGCGTTGCGGGCGGCCTGGGTCTTGATGGCCACCTGTTCCCAGTCGTCAAGCGTGGCGGCCTTCATCACGGCCTGAATGCTGGTGTTGTGGGCAATGGCGTACTCGACCTGCGCGGCCTTGTTGCTGTCTCTCGCCGCGTCTTCGTTCTTGCGCGCCTGCAGCACCTGGTCGCGGCTCGTAATCCAGTCCAGGTGGTAGTTGAGCACGCGGTTTACGGCTTCGTGGTTCGACAGGCCGGGAATAGTTTTGAGCGTAGCGTTCATGGGTTAGCCCTCCTGCGTCGCGGCCTGGTCGACCGCTCGAAGCTCGTAGCGCACATTGCCGCGCCCAAAGTTCAGGCGCTGCAGTCGTCCGGACTTGGTCAGTCGCTCGATGCCAAAGTCGATTTCTGCGGCGATTTCGCGCCGGCCGTTGCCCTTGAGCTCCGCAGCCGACCAGGTACCGCCCAGCACGTACTTCGCGACCAGCCAGCCGTCGATGTACTTGGGGATGGACATCGGGCGCTGTTCGAGCTCGCCCACCGC
>CAISBR010000108.1 GCA_903883645.1 uncultured Myxococcales bacterium
ACTTGGCGTCGCTAAGACCATCGGTGCTGCCGGCGGTGCTATCGCCTTTGCCGGGATTGGGGCCTAGGTCGGTGCCAAACCAGATGTCGTTGTTGGTCGGTGTCGTCGAGCTGCCGCAACCGACGGCCACGGTCAGCAACATACTTATCGCCAAGCCACTTATCGCCAAGCCACTGCTCGCCAAGCCACTGCTCGCCAAGCCACTGCTCGCCAAGCCGAACCGTCGTCTGCAATTGGGGTTTGCCATGGTCACTCCCTGCCGGAATGCTGCCGGGAAGGTGCGGGGACGGTAACGGCGGGTGCCGCCGTCGCTAAGGCAAGTCGCTCTCGACACCCGCATCGCGGCGAATTTCAAGGCCATACGCCACGCCGCCGTTGCCAAGCATCAGCGCGAGCGGCCCTGCTGCCACTGGCGCTGCCGAAGTGCCATACTCCGAAGCCGCGTGCAGCAGCGTTACCAAATCACTCGGCCGCAGCAAGTCCAAGCCGCTCTCGGTCGTCACCAGCAGCATGTCGCCATACCAACTCAGGTTACCGGCCGCCGTACTCGGCAGCTTGCGCGCCGCCAGTTGCTTGCCATCAAGGCCAATTAGGTGCACTTCGCCCAGCGCCGAAATCACCGCGATGCCTTGGGGCGTCACGATGGGCTGGCCCAAGCCCTCGACCTCGTAGCGCCACAGAATCGCCCCGTCCGCCGGCGCCACCGCGCATAGGCCACCGCTATGCGACGACGCGAGCACCATCGGCACACCGTCCTTGCCGCGCATGGCTACGGGAGTGGTGTCCACATCGCCAAACTGCGAGCGGTCGCGGTGCTCCAGCGTCACCTCCCACAGCAGTGCCCCGTCGCGCGCATTTAGTGCCGCCAGTTTACCAGTCGGCGTGCCCACATACACTGTCTTGCCAAAAACCAGCGCGCCGCCCTGACCCTCGACCAGGTAGTCGCGGTCGACCGTCACGGTCCAACGCCAGCTTGGCTTGCCGGTGGCAAGGTCTAGCGCGAGCAACGAACCCGGGTCCGCCACCACGTACACAAAGCGTTCATCGGCCGCGAGCGGCGAGCGCACCGGCAGCTCCAAGCGACTCGGCTGAGCCCAGCGCGGCTTGCCCGTGCCCGGCTCCATCGCATACACGGTGCCCGCCATGGTGGCCGCAATCAGCGTCGCGCTCGCCTCGCCTGGCAGCTGCACGAGGACCGGCCGGCCCACCACTGCCTCGCTAGTGTGCGTATGCCAAAGTTTTTTGCCATCGCTCACGCGCAGCGACGTCACGCCGGCCACGCTGCCCAGCCACGCCGTGCTGGCATCGGCCGACAGCAGCGGGGTCGCAAACTCGCGCGGCTTATACAAAATGCCGTCGCCGCCCACTGCGGTGCGCCACTTAACCTCGACATGCGAAGCCTGCGCGGCGATCGGCAACAGCACAGCCAGCAGCACCAACCCGGCGGTCAGCGCCAATTGGCTGCAATGGCGATAGGTTACTTGGCTACGGGGGATCACAGGCGGCTCAGCTTGCCCCGAGCGTCGGCGGCCAGCATCGCCAGCGGACCAGCCGGCGGGTCTTTGTCGCCGGGCCGCGCAGCTTTGAGCGCCTCTTCGTAAGCAGTCTTGGCTTTGGCCGCATCAGGGGCCTTCGAACCAGCGGCCGGGCTATACAGGTCGCCCAAGCGCACCTTGGCAAGCGCCTTGGTGAAGTCGGTGCTCGCCAGCTTGGCCACCTCGCTCCACTCCGCAGCGGCTTCGGCAGTTTTGCCCAACGCCATCAGCGCGGTCGCCTTCTGCTCGTGCAGGGGCAGCTCAAGCGCGGTGCCCTTCGCCGCATCGAGCGCGGCCTGGATCGCCCGCAACTGGCCTTCGCGGTCGCCGTTCACGGCCTTGGCGCCGCCCACAACTAGACCAATGATTGCGGCAGCCTTGGGGTCTTCGGTCTTGGCCGCGGCCAGCACCGCATCGGCGCGGGCCTTGTCGCTGGCAAAGCTCAGGCGATCTTTCGACGGCGCAGGGGCTTCGGGGTCGTCCGACGGCGGAATCACCGGAGCGCTCGCCGCCTCGAACACGGCCGCGGTCTGCTCGGCGCGCGACTGCTCCGACGAAGCGCTGAAGATCTGATACACGCCGATACCGCCCCACACGGCCGACACGCTGACTATGGTAATCGCCACGGGTTTCCAGTGCTTTTCCATCCAAGCCGACAGGGTCCACAGCTCCTCTTCGACGATGTCGGGGGCGGCGATCTCGGCCAGTTCTGCCTTGCGCGTCTTCTTGTTTTGCTGAGCGGCCATGGTATGCATCCTCGCTAGTGAATTCGGTCGCCGGCCTTGCTGCAAGTGCCCGCGGAGCGCAATAGATAGCGGCAATTCGGCGAAAAAGTCAACCGCAGCGCGGGGCGATCAGACGCCCTTGCCTTGGAGCGCCGGATGGTTCGCCCGCAGCCAAGCTACGGTATCAGCAAGTGTTTGTCGCCCAGGTCGCGGCTGATAGCCCAGCTCGGGGCCGCTGTAACGCGATTTGATACCCCAATAGTGGCTGCCCATCTCGATCACCACGGGGTCGGGCAGCGGCGAGTGCTTGCCCAGCAGATGTGCTGCAGATTCAACAGTCTTGGCTAGAGCGTGGGCGGTGCCGTACGGCATTACCCGCGCAGGTGCCGCCACGCCGCTCACTTGCCGGCACAACTCAAAGAATTCGGGCACCGTCACGTTCTCGCCATCTAGGTGGTACACGGGGCGAGCCGCCGGGTGGTCTAGAGCCGCCACGATGGCCGGCGCCGCGTCGCGCACATCGATAAAGCTCATGCCACCTTCGATGACGAACGGAAACTTCTTCCTAAGAAATTTAAGCACATAGCTGGTTGAGCGAAAGCGATGATCGCCGGGCCCCAGCAAGATCGGCGGCCGAATAATGGTCAATTGCACGCCCAGCTGGGTCGCCAACGCCCGCGCCGCGCGCTCCGCCTTGACCTTGCTGTCGTAATAGGGCCAATCGCGCACCACCCGATCGACGTAATCCGCATCTTCGTCGGCCCGTTGCGCCGGCGAACGAAAGCAGGCCACCGTGCCCGCCGTCGACACAAACACCAGCCGCGCCCCCAGCTTGGCCGCCAGCCTCACCATCCGCAGCGTGCCCTCTACGTTGGTTTCGTAGATATCTTCGGGGCTTCGCCGACTATGCCGCACAATCGCCGCGGTGTGGATGATGCCGGTGGTACCGAGCAGCCGGCGATCGCCCGTCCAGCCTTCAGAACCCGTTATGCCGCCTTCAATCAGGTCGACAGTCGGGTAGGGCGCGGTCCAGTCTTGCCGGTTCCACTCCGAGCGACGGCGCACCAGCGCCACCACCTTGGCGTTGCGCTCCGTCAGCGAGGCGATGATGTGCCGACCCAAGAAGCCGGTGGCACCGGTCAGCAATACCTTAGAATCACTCATGTTCGACTCAGCTAGCGGCGCGAAGGGCCTCAGTTTGTAGCTCGGCAGCATACCACGCGCAGTCGGTGCGGTACGCTTCGATAGCGTGGGCGTGTGGGCCCCACACCGAGCGGCCGTCTTCGCCCGTGGCCAAGATGCCGCGGACCTTCAAGTCGTCGAAACAAGCTTGAATGTTTGGCAAGTACGCATCCGAGAGCTCGTGACCCACACCGCGCGGTGTAGCATGGCGCGGCGGCCACTGCGGTGCCCCCAAAGCCTGCGCAGTCGCTGCATAATCACGGGCGATTGGCTCGAACAGGGCCTTGAGCAGCCGCTGCAGCCGCGGGTCGCTCAGCTCGGCACCCTCTGCACAAAACTGCTGCTGGTGGTAGCCATTGAGGGCCACATGGTGATGTAGCGCAGGATGATTGGGCCACAACTGCTCAACTTCGCGGTAGAATAGGTGCTGCCATTGGTAACGCAGCGACATCTCGGCAATGCGGTCTAGGTACTCTTCGCCCGACAGCGGGCTTTCGATGACCGTGCCGCCGCGCCTCTCGATCGTGTCGCGAAGCCAAGCATAATCAATCCCTTGTACGTCGGCATGGTGCAGGAATGCCCGCAAGTGAAAGCTAGTCGTCGCGGTGTGGGCCTGCAGCTCGGCCACCACATGCCGACTAATTTCGCGCAGATCTGCCCCTGGCGCCATCACCACCGGGTCGCCGCAGGCAATGTGCACGCGGCCCAAGTCCACACCACCCTTAGCCAGCTTGACCACCCACTGCGCCAGCGCTTCGAGCCGCATCTCGGGCTTGGCCGCGCCGCTCAGCTCTTGCACCAGCGAATCCTCTTCAGGCACGCGGTCATACGTCAGTGCGATCGGCAGCAGCGTAAACGTCTCGCCGGTCTCTTGCAGGCAGCGCAGCAGACCGTGCTTGGGCGGCAAGAACTGCCGCGACCGCGAGCGCGCACCTTCGATAAAGAACTGAATTGTCTCGCGTTTGTCGACCAGTTCGTGCACGTGCTGCACTAGCTCGGGGTCGCGGCCCCCACCGCGCCGCAAGTAAAAGGCCTGGGTCTTGACAAATAGCCGCCCCAGCAGCGGAATTTTTGAGAATTCATCGGCCGCCGCAATGTGCGGAATGGCGATACCCAGGTCCGGGCGGGCAAAAAACAGGTACGAGCACAGCAAAAAGTCCATGTACGAACGGTGGCTTGGAATCAGCACCAGCACGCTGCCCGGCGCCGCCGCATCCACCGCCCGCGAAAAGCTCTCGCGATCAAATGTAACCGCGGTGGTCGACTGCCGCAGCGCCTTGCGAACGGCCACGGCAAAGGTACGAATTGCCCAGTTTCCAGAGGGTTGCTTGGCGGCCCACTGCAAATCCGACAGCACATTGTCTTTGTGTTGCCGCCCCGCCAGCAGCATCTCGCTGTCGTCGCGCTTGAGCAGGTAGCGATACACGCCGCGGCAAACGACCTCTAAGTACTCCTCGCGGCGAAACAGCGCGTCGTCGAGCGCCTCGGTCGCCCGAAAGTCGAAGGTCTTGGTGGTAAAATACGGAAACTGGTGGTTCAGATACGCGATCTTGTCGGCAAGCCGCTTGGCGTTTTTCTGCAGCTTCTTGTTGCCAACCAGCGCCCCCACGGTCGCCGCCAGCTTGGTCGGCACTTGGTGATGGCGGGCATCCAGGACCTTGAACGTATTCGAATTCGGCCCGATATAATGCAGCCCTGGCGTCTTATCGATCGGGTGGCTGCGGTAAAAGCGCGCAATGATCTCGGCACAGGTGTCGATGCGGCACGAGTGCTGCAGGCCGGCCACGGCAAAGCGAATCTTGGGCAACGACTCGCGCTCGCCCGCAAAGGCGGCTTCGATGATCCGATCGCTCACCACATCGACCGGCACGATATCGAGGCGACTGGCCCGATCGCCGATCAGCGCCTTCATGTGACCCATACCGATCATCAGCGCGAAACCAGCGAAAGCTGCAGCGGAATCGATCCAGCCGGGGAAGGGTTGCCGCCACGACGCCGCGACAATCGACGGCCGCACAATCGCCAGCGGCACTTCGCCGCGCCGCTCCATCAGCAGGTGCTCGACCACGCACTTGGTAAACGTGTAGGTATTGGGGTGGCCCGTCTCGGCGAGCAGCGCCTTCTCGTCGGCCTTTCCTGCTAGAATTGACTGGTAAATCGAAGCAGCCGACCGCGGCAACGGTACCAAAGTCTCGTGGATCGCCTCTTTGCGCCAGGGCGTGACATAGGCCGTCGACACCGAGACCATCCGCTGCAACATCCGGCAGCCGCGCGCCATCTCTAACACATTGAGCGCACTGGTGATATTCGCCGCGGCGGCATCGGCAATCGGCAGATCGAATTCGACCGAGGCCGCGCAATGCACAATTCGCGTCACGCTGCGCTGCACCAGCTCGACGTCGTGGGGCGAAAGCCCGCAATCGCGTTGGGTTAGCTCGCCGCCCAGCGCCCGCACATTGCGCGCCCAGCCCTTGGGCAGCAGCTCAAACGCCCGCGAGGCGGCAATCTCGTCTTCAAAGCGCTGTTGCGGGGCCTTACCCTTTTTGTCGCGGATCAGCACGTAGATGGTGCCAATCGCTAGCTCGGCGCGCCGCCGCACCAGCTCGTGCAGCACTACCTTGCCCACAAAGCCGGTAGCACCCGTCAAAAATACGGTGTTGTGTTCAGTACTTACAAGACGCATCGTTCCTCGTTGTCGGCCGGGTCGAAAGGGGCTTCGCTACGCGTAATCGCCCGCGCGCCGCCCGGCGGTCTGGTTGCCCGTGCCAAAGATGTTCTGCGGATCCACAGCATTTTTCAGCGCTTTCTGCATGTCGAGCCCGGCCTGACTCATGATATTGGTCATGAAGTGCTGGCGCAGCTTGCCGATGCCGTGGTGGTGCGAGAGCGAGCCGCCGCAGCGCATCATCTCGACGCGGGCCGCATTCTCAAGGTGGTGGTATACCTGGGTCGGGTTCTCGACACCCTTGTAATAATAGGCGAAATAGAAGTACACGCAGGCGCCTGTCTCGTAGATCTGCGTCACGCGGCACGTCACAAACGGCACACCGGGCAGCCCCAGCGCCTTGTGTTCGTCGTACAGCTTCTGCTTGACGTTCTTGACCAGCGTCGTCAGGTCTGACCACGCCACGCTCGTCTCGAAGCTCTCGGCCAGCACCCAGTGATCCATCACAAAATCGCGGATATACGCAATGCCATAGGTCAGCTGGTAGCCGCGCTCGCCGTTCTCGCCACCCGCGGGCATGCCGTTGAACTTCTTGGCTAAGCTGTAGACGAGCTCCTCTTGCGCCGCGACCTCGCGCTTGCTGCCCTCGAACACCAGCGTCAGCGCCGTCATCTGGTTCGGGTCAAAGCCCTGCAGCTTGGTCACATACAGCTTTTCAACTTTGCTTTTATGGACTTTCCAGCCCTTGCTCGCCGGCTTGAGCGCCTGGCCAAACTGGAACTGCAGGTTGTCCATCAGCCGCACCGAGGCAGGCCAATCGCCCGTGCACGCCAGCTCGTACATAAACTGGCAACCCAGCTCAAAGTCTGGGAAAAGCACCGACCCGTACTTCTGCACCTCGGGCAGCGGAAACAGCTTGATCACGCACTGGGTGATAATGCCCAGATTGCCCTCGGAACCCAGCATCCACAAACGCGGATCGATGCCCACCGACTCGCGCGGCGCCGCCTGGTTGCGCTGCAGCACGCCCTGGTTGCCCACCACCGTCACATCCAGCAGCAGGTCTTCGATGTTGCCGTAACGATTCTTCTTCATCCCGCTGGCATGCGTCGCCACCCAGCCGCCCATCGTGCTGAATTCCACGCTGTCGGGCTCGTGGCCCATGGTAAAGCCGTGCTCGGCCAGCTGCGTCATGATGTGGCGGCCCACCGCGCCGGCCTGGATGCAAGCCATGCGATTGACCGGGTCGATCCACAAGATGCGATTCATCCTGCGCATATCCACCGACACGATGCACCGCGTCTCGGCCACGGGGCAACGCAGCGCGTCGGTCACATTGGTGCCGCCACCATACGGAATCAGCACCACATTGTGGGTCTGCGCCAGCCCCACCAGCTCGACCACCTGCTCCTCGCTCTCGGGGAACACGACTAGGTCGGGAATACGGGTCAACTTGCCGTATTTAATCGCGAACATCTCTTCTTGGGTGTGACCGTGGCCGCGGCGCAAGCGGGCCCGCGCCTCGTCGCTCACCTGATCGACCTTCCAGCTGCCGCGAAGGGCCTGCTCGAAGGCCTCACTCTTTACAGGCTCAGGAATTTGCGGCGGAAACGACCACGGGTTGCGGTCATCGGCGCGAATATCCGAGCTCATCACCCCGCGCACCCACGGCATCAGCGTCGGCAGCACCTCGCCCGACAGGGTGTAGCGCTTACCAGACAAAACCACCGTGCTATCGGGGCGCGCCTCAAAGCGCGTATCGGCAAAACCCCAGGTAGAATCGGATTCTTCCTCGTCTTTGCCGATGTGCGGTGGCGGCGGCACAAACCGCGTATTGCCCGTGCCCAGCGTGCTCGGCCCGGCACCGGTCAGGCGCGACTTCAGCTTCTTGGCGGTGCTCAGTACGCGGGCGCCCGAGGCCAGAAGCTTCTCGGTATCAAATGCATTCGGAGTTTTCATCGGGTTCTATCTCGGTGGCGCGTGCCAGCGCTGCTGCGGGGGCGATCGCCCAGGCCATGCAGCGAGGACCAAGGGGATCAACAGGTCGCAGTGCCTCGGCGGCGGTGCGTGACGGAGGTGCGACGCGATGGTGACCAAACGGTGACATGGTAGGCAGCGTTTGTCAAGGTCGCCGACGGTAGTCGAACTCCGCCGCAGCCCCAACTATTCCGAGATTATCTTCTGACAAATTAAAGCGAAACGCCGTCGTGGTTCGGGCCGCTTAGCGACTCGTAGGCGTGGCGCTGGCGGGCGGTGGTACGCGGCTCGCGCCGAGCAACTCGCGCAACCGGGGCACCAGATAGTCTACGGCTTCGGGCCCTTTGATCGCCCCTGCCAGCCGCGGCCCTGCGGCTTTACCGTCGTCGCCCGGTGTCGCAAAAAGAGGAATCATCTTAGAGGTATAACCGTTCGCATCGAGCTGTGCGTGGTCGCGGTCTGCGTCAAAGGCCAAGATGCGCAGGTTGCCCAGCGGTTCATCGAGCCGACCCGCCACCGCCGCCTCGTGGAAGTAGCGGCACGGCTCGCACCATGTCGCCCCCACGTAGACTAGCAGTGTCTGCCCAGCCACTTGCGCTCGGCGCCGCTCGGCTCGCACGGCGCGCTGCACATCCGCGCTCGGCTGGGCATCCACCCAAACGAGATGATTCCCCTGCAGTTGCGGTCGAATACGCATCCTCAAACTGGTTGGCGTGGCGTCGATTGGCGGCGCAACCTCCGCAGTGTGTGCCTGCTCGAGTTGGTTCTGCACCGCGGGCGGCGGAGCAGGGCGCGAACAGCCGGCGATGGCCACCGCGACGGTCGCAAGTAAGGTCCAAAGTTTCATGGATTACTCTCGAACAACCCGCTCGTGCTTGGTGCGCCGGTTGGGATTGGGCAGAAAGGAAGGGGCGACGACTACGGGCGCTTGCGGTTGCGCACTAGTCCCACGGCGGCCAGCGCTCCCAAAAGCAGAGCGGCCAAGCCGGCTAGCGAGCCGTGCGGTCCGGTGGTGCAGCCGCCATCCGACGAACTGCTCGCCGTGGGGGGCGTAACCGCCGAGCTAGTATGGGCATTCCACGTCACTTTGGGCAGCGTCGCCAAGAACGCCGCAGACAGGCTCTGCTTGCCAAGCACCGCCTTGTTCAGCTCGGCATCGACCTTGTCTGCCGCCGACTGGTCGATCGCGATCGGCGCCCCAGTCTCTTCGAGCACTTGCAGCTTGCCCAGGGGCTGACCGCCGCCCGCCACGGTGTTGGTCGCGGCCGACTGCAGGCTCACCGAGTTGTAGTAGTATCCGCAGTTATTTTGACCATTCTTATCGACCGGCACCGTCAGCACAAAGCCGTCTTTAAAGGTGATCTTCACCTGGCTCGCCTGGTTGCTACCGGCTTCGCAGATCGGCTCGGCGTCGGCGGTGTGCTGCTGGCCCACTTCGGGCAGGTCGGGGTTGACCGCAAAAGTCGGGTCCTTGGTCATCTCTTCGGCCGACAGGGTGGTGTACATGCGCGTCAGCCAGCCAGCGGCCTTGTACTGCACATCCAGGGTCTGCAGCGGCTTGAACACCAGCAAATCCAAGTCGGCAGCCAGCGCAGCACCATCAAAGCCGGCGGCCACCGCGGCATCCACGTACTTCTTGCACATAGCATCCGTCATACCCGAGCCAGTGTTCTGGATGCAATTGTAGAATTCACTATCCGATACGGCACTAAACTCCGCGGGCTTCTTGATATATTTCTTGATCAGGTTCTGCATCTGCGTCGAGCTCGGCAGCTGCATCGCGAACATGGTCGCCAAGAACTTCGCAGGGTCGGTGATGCCGCTCAGCTTGCTCACGTCCCACTGCGGATTGGCGAACGGAATCGGAATATCGCTGGTTTTCTTCGCCATTTCGGTCAAGAAGGCGTGGCCCGAGCCCTGATCGACGGCCTTGCTGACCACCGACTTGTAATTGCCGCCGTTCGTCAGCCAGTCGACCGCCGCTTCGTTCAGCTCAACATGCAGGTAATTCTTGGGGATTGCCCGCGATTTGTCCAAGAACCACGCCACGATCGGCATGTCGGGCTGCGTCGCCAGCGCGGTCAGGCGGATCGGCAAGCACGGCGAGTCCTCGGCCACAGTGATGCTCACGGGCACCAAGTCGCCGGCACTGCTATCTTTTTTCAGTTTCAGCGCCAAGAACACGTACGACTTCTGCGCGTAGCTCTGGATGAGCGGCACAGTCGAGGTGGGCTGGACAAACTTGTTCTCGTTCAGCCAGTTCACGATGTCTGTACCCGACGAGCCCTGCAGCAGCGCGTAGTCGTACGGGCCCACCGAGTCTTGCGCCAGCACTTCGACGCCGCCGTTCTTGGTACCACCGGGTCCACCTCTCGTCGCGTCTTCGGCGTAGCACTGCGGGCCGTTGCACGTGCCATTCTGCTTCCAATTCAGGTAGAACGTGGGCGAGGTGTACTGCTCGAGCCGCTGAAAGATCGTGTCGGAGCCCACCGCCAAGTCCTTGCCATCCGCCGTCTTGAGGGGGGCTTTGCTCAGGGGCAGCACCCAGCTAAAGTTCTGGTCGTCGCCCTTGTACGAAATCTGCACATGTAGGGTAATCTTACCATTTTCGTGCACATACAGGATGCGCTCGGCGCTCTGATCGACCGGCTGCGTAAAGCAGAAGAAGCCGCCACAGGCGAGCGCCGGCGTCGTCATCCCTAGCGTCAGGGCGATCGCGCCGAGCGCCGTAAATAGGCTGCGCTTGAACATTGAAACCTCCACGAATTTAATACCTTGGGTCGGGTTAGCGTCGTGACGGCGCTTTGCGGCCAGCCCGGATCGCAACAGGTTGACGATGCGCGAGCTGCGTGCGGGCGCAAGCATAGCACTTTTCGCGGGGTCAATGCCAACGCTTCTGCAGCCGCACTACCAGCCGACGCTGAAACTTAGGCCGGCAGTATTGCTGGCAAAGCTGGCGGCGACATCGTACGGGCGGCGCCGCGTATTGCCGTCGCTGTCAAACCGTCGCCAATACGCAAGGTTGGCCATCGCTGTGCCGATAGCTGCGCCGGTGAGTACGTCGCTCAGGTTGTGGCGGCCGTCGCGGACGCGGGTCCATGCCACATAACTCGCCAACGCTAAAGCAGAAACCTGGCCACCCATGCCCCAGGCGCGGCTGCTGGCAGTGGCGTCGGGGCTCCAGACAAAGCGCCCGCCGGTTGCCAAAATGGCATAGGTCGCCAGGGCAAAAGTTGTTGAAGCATGTCCACTTGGAAACGAACGGCGCCCGTCGTCGAGCAACCCTTGCCATTTCGCAGGGTCTGGGTCGAGCGTCGCCTCGTTACCCGTACACGCCACCCCCTGATGATCGGGCTGATTGCAGTAGAAACGCCGCACGCGGTCTTGGAAATCGGGGCGCAGCCGGCCGTACGAAAACTTGAGCACATTGGTCACCGTGAGCGACAGCGCAAGCGTCTCGGCTAGGCCCACGCCCGCCTCGTGCACGCGCAAGCCGCGCTCTTCGCCAAACCGCGCTGGACCAAAGGCTTCTTGCGCCACCAGCCAGAGACCCACCGGCACAATGGCCAGACCAACCGTGCGCGCCGACACCGTTTCGCCTGTATTTTCATACAAGAACTTGCGGCCAAGCTGTCCGCTGTAGCGCGAATCCAAGATCGCCGAGGGGTTCTTCGCGTCGAAGCTCGGCCCGATGCCCGAACCGCGGGCCGGCGCGATCTGCGACAAAATGCCCAGCGTCGCGCCACCGGCCACGACCACGCCATAGTCGACCAGCATCGACGGGCGCCACCAGCTAGCCGCCTCGTCGGCTTGTACCGTGTGCGGCGCAGTCAGGGCCAGCAGCCACATCAGACCGGTAAGTCGCAGCGGATTCAGCATTGTTCACCACTAGTTGCTGGCCAAGCAGGCGAGCGGGCAGGGCTGTTGGGCACGCGCCAAGACTTCGCGCACGGAGCAAGGTGCACCACAGGCGGCGGCAAGCGCCGGGCAAGTGGACCACAAGGCCATCGCGAAGAAAACGGCACCCGCGGGCGCGCCGCCCTGCCCACGCTGCGGGCGACGATTCGTGAGAAAATGTAACGACCGGTGCCCCTCCCGACACTGACAACACAGCTAGAGTCGCAGTTCGCCGCGCAGAATCAGCACATCTACTGGTCTACAGTGGTGCAAATTCTGGCTCGACTTCGCCCCCAAAGCAGCCTATCGTCAACCTATGAATACGATCGTCTTGCACCCCCATTGTCTCCATCTTGGCTATGTCGCTCGGCGACGCAACTCTGCTGGGTGGATAACATTTTTGGCACTCACCGCCGGTCTCGCTGCGGTCGTGGCGTGCACGGGCTGCTCAGCGCCCACTTTGCCCGACGGCGTAAGTGCAGGCGACAGCAGCGCCGACAGTACGCTTGCCGACGCAGGTGGCGACCAAACGGCCGCAGACACGAGCGGCGGCGAAGTCCATGTCGATAGCGTGAACGGCGATACCGCGACCAGCCCCGGCTGCAAGGTAGATGGCGACTGCGCAACATCCGACGTGCAATGCTACCAATCGTTCTGCGATAAGGGCACTTGCAACATCAAGCCGGTGACGCTGACCCAAACCTGCGACGACGGCAACAAGTGCAGCGAGGGCGACTTGTGCAAGGGCGGCAAATGCACCGGCACGCTCAAGGTCTGCGACGACGACAACCCTTGCACATCCGACCTCTGCATTCCGGCCAAGGGGTGCTCGTTCAATAACATAAATATGCCGTGCAATATCGACGACATTTGCACTGTGCACGCCTGCCAGGGCGGCAGCTGCGCAATCGTCGACCTCAATCCCTGCGACGACAACAACCCGTGCACGACCGACAGCTGCGACGCCAGTATGGGCTGCAAGTACAAGGCGCTAACGGCGGTACCGTGCGACGACAACGACACCTGCACCAAGAGCGACGTCTGCAAATTCGGTCAGTGCGCGGGCAAAGGCAAGTCGTGCAGCGACGATAACCCTTGCACGGACGATGGTTGCGACGCTTCGGGCGCCTGCGCCAACTTGCCGAACAGCAAAGCGTGCTCCGACGGTAAGCCTTGCACGATCGCCGATGCCTGCAAAAACGGCAGCTGCAGCGGCTTGCCCAAGGGCTGCGAAGACGGCAGCCCCTGCACCTTCGACAGTTGCGACCCTGTCACCGGCTCATGCGTCGCCAGCCTGCCCGACTCGCCCACCCCTTGCGACGACGGCAACGCGTGCACGGCCGGCGACCTGTGCAGCGGCTACGTGTGCCAATCCGGCACCGCGCAGACGTGCGACGATGGCAACGACTGCACCGTCGACACCTGCGACGTGGCGACCGGCACCTGCAGCAACCTGCCCGCCACGGACGGCGACGCGTGCGGCCAGGCGAATCTCTGCCTTGTCGAGCCCAAGTGCCAAACCGGCGTCTGTGCCGGGGCGCTCAAGGTGTGCGACGACAACAATCCGTGCACGCAAGACCTGTGCGACGCGCTGTCGGGCCAGTGCATCCAAGCCAACGTCAGCGACGGCACCAAGTGCGGCGACGGTTTGACTTGCCAATCGGGCGTTTGCTTGTAGAGCGCTAGCGCGCCTTGACCGCTAGACCGTGTGCAACCCGGGGTACCGCGAGGTCATGTCGTCGCGGGCCATGGCATCGCTCTGCGCGGCGGGCGACCAGACCACTTCTAGGGCGACCAAGTTGTCGGTGGCAAAGGCGGCAAGCTGCTCGAGCAAGGCCTGCATCTCTGCAGAATCGTTAACGTAGCTAGGCGGCGTCCACGTGCGCGAGGCCAGCACCAGCGAGATCACAAAGAACTCGGCCACGGCGAGCTGGCCATCTTCGTCGCGGATACCATCGGTCTGCCACTCTTTTTGCTGGCGCCGGGCACCGCCGGCTTGGCCGCGAATCACCTCGCGGTTGTACTTGGCGCGCTCGTTCTGCGCCCACAGCTCAAACTGGTCCTGCGCCTTGGCCAGCGCCAGCTTGGTCTGTACTTGAACCGCCACGTACTCCACGTTTTCTTGATATTGCATCAGCTCTTGCGCGAGCGTCCGCAGTGCGTAGGCCAGCCCCTCTTCGCTGCTGGGGTCGATCTTGTCGGCGAGCTGCTCGAGGCGATCTTGGATCGAACGCGCCTGCATCTGCACGCCAAATTGCAGCAGGGTTACGTCGCAGCGCTCGTTCCGCTCGGTCACGGCGTTGCCCACGGCCTGCTTGCCGCGCATCCAGATGCGTCGCAAGACCATGATTACAATGATGATTACGATGAAGATCAAGATTACGGACAAGGCGCCGAAAAAGCCGCCCGTGCTGCCATAGCTGCGGTAGCCGCCGTAGTACGGGCGCGAGTAGCCGTACCCGCCCACGGGCACTGGGATGGGCACATAGCGCGTGCCGCCGCCGTAGCTGGGTGACGACGAGCCGCCGCCAAAGCTAGAGCCCGACGACGACGAGCCGAAGCTGCGCGACGATGACCCGCCAAAGCTGGATGAGCTGCGGCTGCTCGAGCGGAAACCGCCGCCAAAGCTGCTGCCGGAGCGCGCCCAGCTTGTGGCGGAGCCCAAGGCCAGCAGGCCAGCGAGCAAAAGCGTGACAAGTAGTGCCAATTTGCGCGGAGTAGGAGTCTTCATGCCGCCAAGCATACTCCGCTTCGCGCTGCTAAGGAATTGCCGGCGGCGGTAGAACTGCGAGAGTCGGCTCCTCGGCCAGCGCAGCCGGGATTGGCTGCTCAAGGTCGCAGGGCAGCTTGCCATCTTGGTCGCGGCCCAGGCAGTAGCGCTGGTCGACCTTGCCATCGCCAAGCAAGAACCGGTAGACCATCTGCTGAAACTCGGGCATCCAGCGCGTGGCGTAGTGCGCACCGTTGTCGGGCCACGGCAGTGCGTTGCCGGCCGGGTGGTTGCCCCGGCGGCTATCCCATTGCACAACCGATTGAGCACCAATAAAGGGCTGATCTTGCGCGGTATTTACCTCTAGCCAGCTCGCCACCGGCGGCGCCAGCAGGGGCGCCCCCGAGGCCCGCGCCAACATCCCCGACGCCAGATTCGGCACTTGGCTATCGCCCCACGACACCGGCCACAGCGCCTGCCGCCCGCTCACTGTACCGTCAAACGGCTCCGCGACCACATGACGGGCAAACTGCACGGGATCACTCAGGTCCCACTGGCTCTGCAGCAGCGCCAGCACCACCTGCTGCGCAAACGGATCGGGCAGCGACTGGGCCATCAACTCAAGAAAAGTATTGAAGTTCGACGAGCGGTTCATCAGCGTCGACCACACGCCGGCCGCCACGTTCATGGTCGCCCGGCGGATGTCGGGATGCACCGCCACCATGGTTGTACCCATGATTCCGCCAAGCGAATTGCCGTAGTAGACCAGGTCCGCCTTGGCATCGAACAGGGGCCGCACCGCGCCGCTCGCCGTCTTGACCTGCAGCCGCACGTCGCTAACCAAAGCACCCTGCAGCGCCCGCGACAGTGCGATCGGCCCAATCGCCGCCTGCACCAGCTTCTCAGTCAATTGCGGTATCTTATTAAAGTCTTGCACCACCCCCAGCGCTGTGCCCAGGTCGCTTTGGCTCAGACCCCACCAGTCGGTGCCCGCCAGCACTAGCCCAGCCGCTGCCGCAAAATGCGTCACAAATTCAGCCGACCCCACCCCGTGGCCCATCTCGACCCACGCGCCGCGCAAAAAACCGTGACCATACAGCCCCAGTCGTGGCGCGCTCTCGTTAGTCAGCGCCGACGGCGGAATCACCATGGTAAATTGGCGCCACGCCAGGCCATTTTGCAGTACTTCGGCACTTTTGCCCGACCAATTCAGCCGCGACTCGGGCCCCGTGCCCGTCAGGAACAGCGGCACCTGGAACGTGCCCCGCAGCCGCACCGCAATGTCGGGATGCAGCGGCGCGATCGTCACTTGCACCGAAGACAGCACCGGCGATAGCTTTGGCAGTCGATCCGCATACTTGGGATCGATTTCGGCCGAGTCGACGGTAATCCCCAGGGGCTTGGGGCTGGTCAGCGCCATGGTCACCGCGCGCAGCTGCTCGAGCACGCCAGTGGTCCAGACCTTGCTGGCGGTCTGATAGTGCCAAACTGCCCAAATGTCCTCCTGCTTCAGGCCGGCCTTGCCAAAGGCGATCTTGGTCGCCTCCCAGTCGCTGCGCTGGGCATCGATCCGCTCGTAACCCGTGCTCGCCCCGGCAAAAAGCGCCTGCATGGTCGCCGTACGGGCATAAGGTTGGCCGGCTTGGTCCACCAAGAACTTGGTCAGCGCCACGCCGACACGGTGGCCAGGCGGTGGTACTGTCCAAGGCCGCAGAATCAGGGCCTGTCGCTTGGGATCCTTGCTGTTCAGGTCGAGCTCCGCGATGTGGCGCAGCCGCTGGCCCGTCGTCAAATCCAGCATCCAAGTGGGCGAGTCGGCCTGCAGACTGCGCTCGCTGTGCGCTTCGTCCGCCAGCTTGCTCGCATCGGGCGGCGTGGGCAGCAAAATCACCGTAGGCATCGCATTCGAGAAGCCGTCGCGGCGGTTCCACTCGGCCGGATCAATCGCCACTCCAGCCAGCGACTTAGGCATCGCCGCTAGCGGCAGGTCGAGTCGCGCGTCGGTGGGCGAGTCGGCCGCCACCTTGGTCCAAAAAAAGCTTGGAACTACCGACAAACACTCCGTTCCCACCAGCGGCTGGCAGTCCTGGCTAGCGCCGACGGGCAGGGTGGCGTCGTAGACCGTGGTGTTCTTGGCCAGCGTCGGGTCGCCACAAGCCCAGGCCGCCAGCGCCACGGCGCATATCCACGCCCGCTGGTTCAGCAACCGCGTCTGACCGCTGTGCACGTCTCCCATCGTAGGCCCCCTATGCCGCGCCGGTCGCAAAAAGCCCGCGGGCGCCGGTCACCTCTACGGCAAGACCGACGCCCGCAAGCGCACTTACGTCTCGATCCGCTACAGGAGCTTGAACTCGATGCGGCGGTTCTTCGCCTGACCCTTCTTGGTCTTGTTGTCGGCAACCGGCTTGTCTTGACCGTGGCCCACGGCCTCAATGCGGCTTGCGGCAACGGTCTTTTCAATAAAGTAAGCCTTGACCGACTCGGCCCGCTCTAGGCTCAGCTTCTTGTTCGCCTCGGCTTCGCCCACGTTGTCGGTGTGGCCCGAGATCTCGATCCGGGTGTCCTTGAACTCGACCAGCACCTTGACCGCCGCGTCGAGCACCTTGAAGGTCTTCTTGGTGATCTTGGCCGAGCCCGTCTCAAACTCGATCCCCGCGATGGCACCCGTGAACTTCTTGAGCGCCGCCGGGATTTCATCCGGGCAGCCGTCGTCGTCCTGGTAACCGTTCTTGGTCTCGGGCTTGTCGGGGCACTTGTCCTGCGCGTCGGGGATGCCGTCTTTGTCCGTGTCCGGAATCTCGTCCGGGCAGCCGTCGTCATCCTGGTAGCCGTTCTTGGTCTCGGGCTGGTTGGGGCACTTGTCCTTGGTGTCCAAGATGCCGTCTTTGTCGTTGTCGGGATCGGGGCAGCCGTCGTCGTCTTGGAAGCCATCTTTGTCTTCAGCTTCTTTCGGGCACTTGTCCTGCGCATCGAGCAGCCCGTCATTGTCGTTGTCGGGGTCCGGGCAGCCGTCTTGGTCTTGGAAGCCGTCTTTGTCTTCCTTTTCGGTCGGGCACTTGTCGTCTGTGTCGAGCACGCCGTCGCCGTCGTTGTCGAGCTCGGGGCAGCCGTCGTAGTCCATGTAGCCGTCTTTGTCTTCGGCTTCGTTCGGGCACTTGTCCTCGGCGTCGGCAATGCCGTCGTTGTCGTTGTCGTTGTCGGGGCAGCCGTCGTCGTCTTGAAAGCCGTCTTTGTCTTCGGCCTGGTCCTCGCACTTGTCGATGCCGTCCAAAATGCCGTCGCCGTCCGCGTCGCCTGGCTTGCCGCCGAACGTGTAGGCCAGGCTCAACAAGCCTTCGACATTGCTAGCTAATACATTGTCGGCCTTGCCGATGGTCGGGCCCGTCTTGGCAGCCTGGTCCTTGCCGCGCATCGGCACCCAGCGCGCATCTACACGCAAGCCCAAGCGGTGCAAGAACTGCCACTGGAAGCCCGCGCCCAGCGAGCCCACCCAGTCTTGGTCCGACGCTAGGGCATACGTGTACGTCTGCGCCAGGGCCGTTGCCGTCTTGCCGGCCTTGAAGATCTCCATGCCGCCGCCCGCGGTGAGGAACGGTCGGAAATTCTCTTCGGGCATAAAGCTGTAGATGACGCCCAGGCGCTCGCCGAACACGGTGGCGCTGCCGCCGCGGCCATTGCGAAAGCTGGTGGGCAGGATGTTCGACTCGAGCTCTACGCCCAACTTGTCGAAGATCCAGGCCGTGCCGCGCAGCCCAAAGAGGCCTGCCGATGCCGGCCGGTCCTCAAGGTCGCCGCCGTTGCCCATGAAGTTGTTGGGCGACAAGTAGCCAAAGCCGAGGCCCAGGGCCAAGTCAAACTTCATCGGCCACTTTTCTTCTGCTGCAGCAGCCACAACCACGGGGGCCGCAGCGGGCGCAGCCACCGGGGCCGCAGCGGGGGCCGTCTCTGCCGCGTATGCGGTCGCTAAAGGTGCCAGCGCCGTCGCCACGGCACAGCAGCCAGCGGCAACAACAGCAACAAAGGCATGAAGTCGTGCGGACTTGAGGGACTGAGCCGAACAGCGGCCGTGTAGATGGCTAACAAACATCGGGATTTCTCCTGAGAGACAGTCAGGGTCGGAGCATACCGCGCACAGAATGAGGCGGCAAGTGCACTTCGCCCGGCCAAACGCAGCGGCGACCGCGCGGCCCGGATTTGGACGGGCGCTCCGGTATTCTGGGCCGGCGAAATCGGGTGATGGATAGGGCGAATACTTCAGGCTTGGCTGGCGCGCGCCGCCACGCTCGGGGCACGCCGTCCAGGTCGCTGCTCTTGCTACAGAAGTCGCAGAACCACGTGCGCAGTGACCACGCCGCCCTTACCGGGCTTGGTGGGATTGCTGGCCGGTGGCGTTGTCGCGGCCTTCAGGCGCCCGGCGTCGATGCCTTGCTCGACGACCCAGGCCTTGATCGACTCGGCGCGGGCGAGAGCTAGAGCCAGCGCCGGCTCGCCGTCACCCTCGGGCTGCACGGCGATTTCGACCTTCGAGGTCTCTTGTTCCAGCATGAATTCGAGTAGCGGCGTCAGGTGGGCGTCGGCACCCTTGTTCAGCTTGTCGGCCTTGAACTCGACATGGGCCATCGGCGCCGCAAACAGCTTCTGCACGTTTTCGGCCATCTGGTCAGGGCAGCCATCCTCGTCTTGGAAGCCGTTCTTGGTCTCAGGCTTGCTCGGGCACTTGTCGTCTTTGTCCAAGATGCCGTCGCCGTCGTTGTCGGGATCAGGGCAGCCGTCCTCGTCTTGGAAGCCGTCTTTGTCTTCGGCCTGAGTCGGGCACTTATCCAAGTTGTTGGGGATGCCGTCGCCGTCCGAGTCGGCCACATCGGGGCAGCCGTCTTCGTCTTGCCAGCCGTTCTTGGTCTCGGGTTGGTCGGGGCACTTGTCCTTGGTGTCGGGGATGCCGTCTTCGTCGTTGTCGAGGTCGGGGCAGCCGTCGTCGTCGTGGAACTTGTCGAGATCCTCGGCCAAATTCGGGCACTTGTCGTGGCCGTCGGGGATGCCGTCGCCATCGTTGTCCATATCGGGGCAGCCGTCTTCGTCTTCAAAGCCGTCTTTGTCTTCGGCCTGGTTCGGGCACTTGTCGAAATCGTTGGGAATGCCGTCGCCGTCCGAGTCTTCGGGCTTGCCGCCGAACGACCAGCTAAAGCCGGCCTGCGCTTCGAATTCGGAGACCATGCCCGAGCTACCGGGGCGCGGATCGCCCATCAAGTACAGACCGGCCACGCGCAGACCCAAGCGATAGGTCACTGGAACCTTAAGACCAATGCCGACTTCGAGCGCCTTGTCGTTATCGGGCGACTTGACCCAAGCGCAGTTGCTGCTGTTCGCGGTTTTGCACTGCGGCTTGCTGTTGATAAGGATGTCTTGCCCGGCACCGAGTTGCAGGTAGGGCAACACCGGACCTTCGTTCAAGATGTACCACAGACCGCGTACGCGCCAGCCCAGTACCTGCGCCGACGATGCCTTGCTCACCAACTCGGTAAACGAATCGCGGAAGGCAGCCTCTATCCCCAAGTGGCGGTTGAGGACCACAACGCCCACATGCGCGCCCACTAACGGTCCGCTGCCTGGGCGGTCCGCCACATTTTCGGCGTTGCCAAGACCCGATTTACTCGCAAACGAAGTAAAACCGCCCATTAGGCCCACATCGACCTGAAGCGGCGTCGCGACGGCGACTAGCTTAGGTGCCTCTACAGCACGTGTGACTTCGTCGGCCATGGCCGTGGCAGGGGTCAGCAGAGCGACCGCGGCGGCGGTGGCTGTAAAGTGGCGTCCGGTTCGCAACATCACATAACCTCTGGTATTTCTAGCCAGGCTCGACAGTGCAAGCTGGCTTGGAAGTGGCGGTCCAGGCGAGCGTCGCGTCAGGGCTGGCCGTTGGCCGTGCGTCGCCTAGAAAAGCGCGACAACGTATAGCACCGGTCGCCGCCGCTCACAAGGCAGGGCAATCGTCGGCTACTACCGCTTCCGCACGACCAATTTCAGGCCTAGACGTGGTTCAGCCCGCCGCGACGAGGCCGTCAGGCCCCAACCAAGCGCCAAGCAGCCTAGTAAACGCTGTGAAGCTTTGTGAATTGTGACCAAGCGGCCCCCCCGACCCGGTCACCGCAGCGGCAAGTGTGCGACGCGCTGCGGCGGCCGGGTAGGGTGGCAAAGGCTTGCTAGTACTAAGAAGTTAACCAGGAATTCGCGAACAGACCGTCTCCGTGATCAGCCGACACACCACGTAGGGGTCGACGTTGGCACAGGGGCGGCGGTCTTCGATATAGCCCTTGCCGTCTTGCGCGACCTGCCACGGAATGCGCACCGAGGCGCCGCGATCCGAAACGCCATACTTATACTGGCGATACGAGCAGGTCTCGTGCTTGCCGGTCAGGCGCTCTTCGATGCCGTCGCCGTAGTTTTCGATGTGCAGCTCGTGGCGCTCGCCTAGGGCCTTGGCCGCCGCGATGCAGACGTCGATCGACTCGCGCATCTGCTTGCTCGAGAAATTGCAGTGCGCGCCCGCGCCGTTCCAGTCGCCCTTGACCGGCTTGGGATTCAAGGTGGCGCTCACGCCGTAGTCTTCGGCCACGCGATAGAGCAAGAAGCGGGCCATCCACAGGTGGTCCGAGGCCTCGACAGGCCCCATCGGGCCGATCTGGAATTCCCACTGGGCGGGCATCACTTCGGCATTGATTCCGGCGATTTTTAGCCCCGCGTCGATGCACTTATCCAGGTGCTCTTCGACGATATCGCGACCAAAAACCTCGTCGGCGCCCACGCCGCAATAATAGCCAAACTGGGGCGCGGGGAAGCCGTTGTCCGGCCAACCGAGCGGCTTGATACCGTCGAAAAACGTGTATTCTTGCTCGATTCCGAACCACATTTCGTGCCCGGTGTACTGCTTGGCCACCTCGACCAGCTTGGCGCGGGTGTTGGTGCGGTGCGGCGTCATGTCGATGTTCATGACTTCGCAGAGGATCAGCTTGTTCGGCGCACCGCGCACCGGGTCGTGGCACTGAAACACGGGCTTGAGCACGCAGTCCGACGCGTGACCCTCGGCCTGGTTGGTGCTCGAGCCGTCAAAACCCCAGAGCGGCGGCTCGTGGCCGAGCGGCACAATCTTGGTCTTCGAACGCAGCTTCTGGGTCGGTTCGGCGCCGTCCATCCAGATGTATTCGGCTTTGTACACACCACTCACGGTCTTGCTCCTGGTTCGGGGATTGCTTTATGGTCGCGGCCTTATGAGCTCTGCGCCGGGTCATCCAGCCGCCATTGGCCGGGTTGGCGACAAGTCTAAGGGCTAAATGTTTCGAATCTGTTTCGGACCGAAACACTTGCGCTGCGCCGCGCGTTTGCCGACCATCTTCGTCTGCCGCAAGCCGCGGCTATCCGTGTGCCCATGCGCGAAGATATCGGCGAAATCGAGACAAAACTCCTGGCGATCCAGCTGCGGATGCCCACGGGCGAGCAGGCCTGCACGCAGCTGCCAATTACCGTGCTTTCGGATAGTTTGCGCACACGACGGGCGTTTCGGGCCTTCGGCTTCGCGTTCGCGGTCGGCGCGGTGCTGATTGTGGTGCCGTTGATGCACCTTATCGGGCCGCTGGTAAGCTGGATTACCGCAGGAGTGCTGCTGGTGCGGCGGCTCAGCGAGCGCGAGCGCCTGCTTGAGTGCAAGGTGGTCTGCCCCAAGTGTGGCGGTGAGGCGCACATTGCCGAACAGCGCGTGCAGTGGCCGATCGTGACTCTGTGCAGCAGCTGCAAGTGGCAGATCACGTGCGTGCCGGCAGCTGCAGTGACTGCGCACGAAACTGGCGTTTCGTCAGCACGCGTGTAGGCTTGCCGTGGGCGCGCGGCTGACGCGGCGGAGAGACGACATGATCGATAAGAACCTGAAAATCGCGGTATTGCACGGCGGACCGTCGTCGGAGCACGACATCTCGGTCTGGTCGTCGAAGGGTGTGACCACCACGCTGCGGCAGGCTGGGTTTCCGGTGCTGCCCGTGTACATCGACCGCGATGGCCGTTGGCATTTTGGCGACGCGCATAGCGAGGCCGGCCAGACCCAGCGCGAGCACCTGCCGATCGCGGCGGCACTGCAGCGACTGCAAGATTTAGCCGTCGACGTCTGTTTCATGGGTTTCCACGGCACGTATGGCGAGGACGGTAAGGTGCAGGCCGCGCTCGACCTCGTCGGCATTCCGTACACGGGGTCGGGCCCCACAGCTTCGGCGGTTGCGATGGATAAGCCATTGGCACGGCGTGTCTTTCGCGGCGTCGGGCTGCCGGTGGCCAAGGCTCGCGAAGTGCCCGCGCGCGGACTTGGCGAGCTGACCGCGGCCCGGGTGATGGCCTCTGAGATCGTCGCGGACTTGGGCCTGCCCGTGGTGGTCAAGGTGCCTGCGGGTGGTAGCAGTGTCGGGATCGAAATCCCGCGCGACGAGCAGGGCGTAGCCGATGCGCTGCGGCGCCTGAGCGTAGGGGTCGACATGCTGCTTTGCGAGCAGTTCGTCGATGGCGTTGAGCTTACCGCGGGCGTACTTGAGCTGCCCGACGGCACGCTCGAGAGCATGCCCATCGTTGAGATCGTGCCCAAATCCTCCGAGTTTTTTGACTATCACGCCAAGTACCAAGCGCTGGGCAGCGAAGAGATCGTGCCGGCACGCATCTCGCCCGAAGCGACGCGACTCGTGCAAGAGCTCGGTCGCCGTGCCCATCACGCGCTGGGTTGCCGTGGCGTGTCGCGCACCGATGTGATCTTGGGCCGCAACGGACAACCTGTGATACTCGAAACGAATACGCTGCCGGGGCTTACGCCCGCGTCGCTGTTGCCCAAAGCGGCTGCGGAGTTCGGCTTGAACTACGAGCAATTGCTGCTCACGATTTTGGCCACAGCTCTGGCCTAGTTTCAAGCGGTTATGTGGCGGTGGTGGGCATCGCTTGCATCGATCCGGCCAAAGCTGCGTCGGATTTTCCTTGACGGGCAGCCCGCAAGCTTGCAGGCTACTGGGCCGCTTTGCCTGCCCGTACTGACGGCGGGGCATTGAGCGACCCGAATCACGATTGGATTGCGCCGACAGAATGTGTTGGCGGTGTGGGCTGGCGGTACTGGGCCAGCAGCATGTGCGGAGGAACTGGTGAACATTGCGCTGTCCATCGACTCGATCGCTCCCAACCATATCCAAGAAAACGAGACCTTTAAGGTCACTTGGACGCTCAGCGCCTCAGAAACGTTCGAGACTCGCTCGGTGGTGGTAACCCTACTGACCGACGATGCGCGGCTGGTGCTACTCGACCCCAAGTCGCAGGAGTCGCCGCCCGAAGTGCCGATGTCGCTCGCACCCGGTCAAAAGGTCTCGCGCACCGTGCAAGTGATGATTCAGAAGCGCAAAGGCCTGATCGATGAGCCCGCGCGCGACGGCAACAGCTCGCCATTTTTTGTGCTTGGCCGCGTGCGCCACGACAACGACGTACTCGCCTCGTCGGGTGGGGTCGAAGTCGAGATGACCGGGCTGGCACGCCGCGCGGCCCACCGCGTCTTTCTGTAAATTCAAGGAAATTCTATACTACGGCTTGGGCTGGGGCTGGGGCTAGGGCTGGGGCTAGGGCTGGGGCTAGGGCTAGGGCTAGGGCTGGGGCTACGGCGCAACGGGGCAAGCCCGCAGCTCGCGCGGCCCGGTCGGCGGCTGCAGCCACGCGAGCCAGTGGTCGCCGCGATTC
The DNA here is from genome assembly GCA_903883645.1 of uncultured Myxococcales bacterium. GTDB lineage: Bacteria > Myxococcota_A > UBA9042 > UBA9042 > UBA9042 > SXRM01. Next base: position 24,436 of record CAISBR010000108.1, read on the forward strand.
GGTGCGAGCTTGGCCAGACACTTGCTAGGTGCCGCAAGCTGACACGCCGCGAGCCGCGAACCGCGCACGTCGCCCGTGCTTTCGACCCGCAGCGCCTCGCGACTCAGAACAGACTCGGGGTCGCCCGGCAAGTACCGGTCCTTCGCCGTAGCAGCAGTCGCAACCGGGACAAGTATCTCTTTACTAATCAGAGACTTGCCACCCGAATCGCGCACGGGCACTCGCAGCGTAAGCAGCTTATCTCCGTGGGGTACATCGAGCTCGACCGCTAGGCCGCGCGGGTCAAGGCTCCACCGCAAGTCTGCGACTGGGCTTGGCTTCATGTGCGTCAGCCCCAGAATTTCGCCGGCCGCGAGGTCGAGCACGGTCCACTCGAGCATTGGCGCCTCTTTCCCCTCGGCTGGCAGTTGCTCCACGATCGCGAGCAGATCGCCCGACCGCGCCACAGCCAGCAGCGGGCCTTGTGGCTCCATGACCACATCCGCCTTGCCCGCCCGGGACTCGATCGCTGCAATGCCGCCCGGATAGGCCAGCAGCACCGGCGCACCAGGCCACAGTTGTCCAACAACGGGTAGGGTCGTCCCGGTAAAATCCTCTGGCGGCAGCGAGGCTTGCTGCACACGCTGCCCGGTCGCCAGCGACTTGACCTCGACCGACCGTCGCACCACTTTGCGGCCGGCTAGGTCGTGGTGGCATACCTTGGGCACCAGCACCAGGTCGCCATCGACAATCGGCTGACCGTAGGCGCAGTTGCCCAACGTCGTTGCATAGATTTGCGCCCCGGCCTTGCAGCTCGCGTCGGCACCTGTGCCCACGCCTCCTGGCAAAGCGGCCAGCACCACGTAGAAGATCGAAACAAGCACAGCACTAGCAATCATCGTCACCTCGCTCCCGTGCACTTTGCACGCTGCCGGGCGCCGTGCCAAGATCCGCCCATGCCCACCGCGCCCAGTACCTCCGCAGCTCAAACGCCCGTTCCGGTTGAACTACCTGTATTGGCTGGCATACCTACGGTGCGGGCATGGATGATCGCGCTGGCGGTGGTAGTGCTGCAGTTGACGGTGTTGGCTTGGGGCCTGTCGGTGCAGCCGTGAAACGTGCCACGGCCGAAGACAACCAGACCCGCGCAGGGCTACTTGCCAGTGAATTCAGCTTGATCGGCTTGGGCTCAGGCCTGCTAGTGGCCGTAGCCCTGATGCAGCTCGTGTCGGCGGGCAATGATCAGCCGGCGGGGCGCGAAACAGCCGTAGTTGCGGCGGGTTTACTAACCTTGGGGGCGTTGCTGGCGCTGGCTGGCTGGTGGTGGAACCTGGGTGACCCGCGCGACAGGGCGCCACATCTGGCATCGACACTGCCGTTCTTACTCGGTTTTTCAGCACTTGGCGCGGTGGGGGCCGCTCTGGCGGCGGGGCTGCAGTGGCCGACGCAAAGCCATGCGGCGACGTGGATGCCCGGACCTACCCTGCTCACCATCACGGGGCTGCTCACCGGGACACCGCTGCTGGCGACCTTGGGCCTGCGCGCGCTGGCTGTCGGTGCCGGAAAGCCGCCGATGCCGTTGCTCCAACTGCTCCAAGCGAGTGCGCACACGGTCGCTGGCGGCGCCGCCGTGCTGCTGGTGTTGGCGGCAGCTGCCGATCGCTTGACGGTGGCTGCGCGCAACGACCTGACCTGTGCTGTTGGGCTTTTATGCGGCCACGCGCTGTTTTGGACGGCGTGGCTGCTCGCAGGTTGGCGGCAAGTCCGCAAGCGCAACGGGCTGCCCGCGATACCGAATCTACCGGCTCTTGAGCGGGTGGATGTCTTGGCGGGCGTCGTTGCGCTTTTGGGTCTGGGGCTGCCGGGGCTGGTGCTCGCCAACGCCCTGATTACTGGGCGCGAAGTGGGGCTGCTGGCGGCGTGCGCGGTGGCAGCGGCGTCGAACCACGTCATGCGCTATGCGTGGGCGATGGCCAGCGATATCGAGTAGAGTCAGCTACTTCGCTATGGCTACGGTCGGGCGATGGTCTAGCGACAGCTCGGCCAGCTCGTCTTGGAACTTGACCTTGGCGACCATCAGCCGCTCTTGCGCGCCCACCACATCCAGCGTGGTCTGTTGCACGCGATCGCTCATTTCCTTCATCTTTTGCTGCAGGTGCACCATCAGCGGCCCGGCGGTCTTGACCAGCTTCAGGCTAAAGATCTGATCGTGTAGCTCGTCGGACCGCACCCGAAATTCCTCTGCCCGCTCGCGCAGATGGGCAATCTGTTCCTCGGTCTTGGCCATATCGTCGAACAGCCCCAGCAGCTTTTGGATCGACGCCTCAACCTTGGGATCCTCTTTGGCCGTCTGCAGATACAAGCGCACCATCTCGACACCCACCGGCGAACGCAGGTCCACCGTGCGGGTCATGGGCGTGGCCTCTTCAATCTCGATAACCCGGCTCTCGCCCGGGGGCACATCGACGGCGAACAGGCGGCTTTCGCCAATGACTTCAGCCGCTTTGGGCCCCTTGCTGACGACCCAGCCCTTGGGCGTGGTGTGCCGCACCAGCACCGTGGTGACCAAGTGGCTGCGGTTGTTGATCTTTAGCTTGGTGGAGCGCAGGTGCTGCACCTCGGCTGTAAGCACGCCGTGATTTAGCTTGACCAACTTGCTCATCCGGTCGCCCGTCGAGCCCTCGCGATCGATCACCACTTGGCGATCGAGGGCAAACGGCACCACCGCTGTGCCACCGGGCGGGATCGGCTCAGCCAAGCCCTCGCCCACAAAGCGACCGCCGCCGTACACCGTGATCGGCCCACTTTCGAGCGTAGAGCCGGTCGGGTTCTTGAAGCGAACGGCCTTAAACGCATAACGCCCGTCGCCCCCAGCACTTTCGGCATCGTACAGATACACGACCTCGCCCTGAGCCTGGCCCTGGACGATCGACACCATCGCGCTCGTGCCGCGCGCCACCGTCATCGGCAGCTTGCTGTCAAAGTGGCTCTCGCCCACCGGCGGCGCGTCGCGATCCTCGGGCTTGCCGCCCTGGTCTTGTTGCGGCGTCGCCACCAGCCTTACGCCCGCCTTTTGCCCCGCCACGACACCGCGCCCCACCGCCTGCACCTGCGCCGGCGGCACCCCGCGCTCGATCAGCTGATTTCGCAAGATATTCGCGCGGTCCAGCGCCTTGTCTTCGGCGTCTGTCTCGCCGGCATTGGCATAGCCCTCGACCATCACGGGTTGGCGCACGTTCTTCAGCTGCTCGGCCAGGGCCGTCACCTTGCGATCATCCGCCCCATCGTCTTTGCCTTTGGTCTTAGCCTGTTTCTCCATGCGGTAGTGCGCTGCCCGGGTCGGCATCTCGGCCAAACCGGCCTGGCCATTGCTGCCGCCCGACCGCGGCGCAGCGGAGGCTGGAACCTTGTAATATGCTCCAGAATCAGCCACATCGGGATGGCCTTCGGGGCGCGCCAGTTCTTCGTCACTCCATGCGGCCAGAGCCACTTCTTTGCCCGGGTCGTCGCGCCCCACGCTGCCACCCAGCGGTGGCGCCTTGGCAAAACTGTCGTTGCTATGCAGGGTTTCGCGGTGCACGACGCGGATCGAGTGCAGGTCGTAGCGAAACGACAGGGCGGAACTCGAGCCCACGCCCACTTGCACCGCCGTCCAGTCCTCGCCCGAGGTATTGTCGACGATCGCCCAGCCCTGCAGGTCCACCTTGCCATTTTCGCCTACGGCCACGCGGTAAGTCGGCTTCCACGCAGGCGATTCTGTCACATAGCTCAGCACCACGTCGCGGTGTTGCCGATCAGGAAGCTGGATCACCATCTCGATCTGACCATTCTTAGCTTGGCCCGGCGAGGGAAACGAAATAGGCAGCGATTCCTTGGTCTTGGCATCGATCACGGTCAGCGACTTCAAGAAATCGTCCACTTTGTCTTGCGGTACGCGCAGCACCAGATGGTCGCTATCGACCGCGGCTCGGCGCTCGTAGAACGCCACACCGTTGCGGTACACCACCACGCGCCCCAGCGAGGCCTGCTCCGAAGCGACATACGAAGCATTCGCGCCGCAAGCCGAAGCAAGCGCCGACAACACGGCTAGAGCTAAAGCAACAGAAATCTTTCGCATTTCGACCTCGTAATTAGACAGGGGGCAACGGCGCCCAGGTGCAAAGACGCGCGGCTCAGCGCTTCGGTTTAGCTTGCGCACTTGCGGCCACAACTCTGGTGCTCGCGGTCCTGCGTCATGGCGCACTGTCACGAAAATGTAGGATTTGCCATGCGCGAAACTTTCCAGTTGACGCGGTGCGTCGAAACACGTTATTTGCGTTAGACGGTGGCGCCGCCTTTCGGTAGGCGTCACCCCGGCAGTCTCGGCGAACAACGGCCAGCGAAATACTGCCGCAAATGGCAACGACTCCAAGTGGTTATCTACCCGATCATCCACCGATTCATCGCAGCGAGGCCCTTTCCATGAGCGACAATTTTTATCTCGACAACGACGACCTAAAGTTCTGGATCGAGAAGGCTATTGAGTGGGACACGCTCGTCGACTTGGCCGAACACGGCGCCAAGGCCGAAGACCGGCCCACCTCGGTTCGCGACGCCCGCGATACATTCGAAGATATCCTTCGTGAATTCGGCAAGTACGTAGCCCGCAACGTGGAGCCGTACACCCGCAAGATGGACGACGACGGCACCCGGCTCGAAAACGGCGAAGTGATCATGTCGCCCCATCTCGACAAGATCTTCAAGGGTCTTAAGAAGATGGATGTGTTCGGCATTCCGCTGCCGCGCGAACTGGGCGGCCTGAACGCGCCCGTGGTGGTCTACCTGGCCGCCGCTGAAGTGCTGGCCCGCGCCGATGTGTCGTGTATGACGCACTTTGGCTTCCACACCGGTATCGCGCTGTCGCTGATGATGTACGCGCTGCGGGACCCGCGCAGCAAGATCGAGAACGGTCGCGTGATCTCGACGCCGTACGACGATGTGATCAAAGACGTTTTGACGAACGGCCAGTGGGGCTGCATGGTCCTGACCGAGGCTGGAGCGGGCTCGGACTTGGCGCAGATCAAGACGACGGCGGTGCTGAGCGACGACGGCCTGTGGAAGCTCAACGGCGAGAAGATGTGGATCACCAGCGGCAACGGCCAGTACCAGCTGGTGCTCGCCCGCACCGAGGACCCGCAGAAGGCCCCGGGTCTCAAGGGGATCTCGCTGTTCCTCTGCCGCCAGAAGATCGACGGCAAGACCAACGTGCGGATTTCGAAGGTGGAGCACAAGATTGGCCACCACAGCTCGCCGACCTGCGTGCTCGTGTACGAAGACTCGCTGGGCGAGATCATTGGTCGGCGCGGCGAGGGCTTTGAGCTCATGCTTCTGCTGATGAATTCGGCGCGACTGGCGGTCGGTTTCGAGTCGCTGGGCATCATCGAAGCGGCGATTCGCACGGCCAAGGACTATGCGGCGCAGCGGGTGACGATGGGCAAGACCATTGATCGCCACGAAATGATTGCGGATTACATCGAGGACATGGAGCTGTACGCCAAGGGCGTGCGCGCACTGTGCTTCGAGGCGACGCAAAAGGTCGAAAAGGCCATGCGTTGGGAGCTGATCCTGAAGTTCGATCCGCCGAAGGACGAGGCCGCCCGTGCCGACATGGAGAAGAAGCTGTCGCGCGTGCGCCGGCAGGCCCGGGATATGACGCCGCTGGTCAAGTACATCGCCTCGGAAAAAGCGGTGGAGTTCAGCCGGATGGCCATGCAGATCTTGGGCGGCGTGGGCTATTCGTGCGAGTACCTGCCCGAGAAGCTGCTGCGCGATGCGCTGGTGCTGCCCATCTACGAGGGTACGAGCCAGATTCAGTCGCTGATGGTGCTGAAAGACCAGCTGATGCAAGGGCTTAAGGACCCGCGGCGCTTTATCGTCAAGATGGCGCGCGCCAACTGGAAGCGGGTGGCCGAAAATGACCCGCTCGAGAAGAACCTGAGCCGGCTGTTCTCGTACAAGTACAAGGCACTGCAGACGATTTTGGTGCGGATTGCCAAGAACAAGATGAAGGCGACGTACGAGCTGCCGGTGGGCGATTGGACCGAGGCGCTGTTCTCGCAGTGGGACCCGAAGGTCGATTTTGCGCCCGGTATGCTGCACGCCGAGCGTCTGACCAAGATCCTGGCCGAGGTGACGATCGCGCGCATCATGGTCAAGTACGCGATCAAGTTCCCCGAGCGCCGCCGCGACGCCGAGCGGTTCTTGCGCCGGGCCGACCTGCGCTGCCGCTTCTGGCTGTCCGAGATCGAGGAGCACGGCACCGAACTGCTGGCTGATCTGGCCGCTATCGAGCTGGCGCAGGGCACGAAGGCCGCGTAATTTCAGGGTAAGCTACAGCGCGAACCGCCCCTGGACCTGCTGAACCTAGCGCAGGCCCGGGGGCTGGTACGCCACCCGCTACAAATCGAAGATTTTGCCTGGATTCAGCAGCCCTTGCGGGTCCCAAGCACGCTTGGTGGCGCGCATGACCGCCAGCTCGGCCGGGCCACGCGTCAGGTGCAGCCACGGCTTCTTGACCAGGCCAATACCGTGTTCCGCCGAGATGGACCCACGATGCGCGGCCACGAGCGCAAACAGGTCATCATCTAAGCTCTTGCAGGCCAAGGCAAAACGCTCAGTCGTCCACTCGGCGGGCCGCAGCGTGTTGATGTGCAAGTTACCGTCGCCTACATGGCCAAACACCGCCACCGGCAGCGGATGCGGATGCGGTTGCTGATCGAGCCACGCCAGCAGGTCCGCGCCAAAGGCGGGCAAGGCGGCCACCGGCACAGCGATGTCGTTCTTGTGGGGCGTAAAGGCCTGCAGCGACTCGGTAATCCGCTCGCGCCACTGCCATAGTCGCGCAGAATGCTGGCGGTCGACGGCAACAGCACCATCGCTGACCGCGCCACCTTCGAGTAAACCCGTCAGAATCGTATCTATTTCAAGGCTTTGGGGGTCTTCAAATTCGACCAGGGCATACCACGGCGCCGTGGTGGGCAATGGCCGGCGCTGACCGGTGTGCCGCGCCACATGCTGCAGGCAAAACTCTGAAAATACTTCGAAAGCATCGATGACAATCGGCCGGCCGCGCAGCCAAGTCAGTGTCTCGACCACGGCCGCCAGCGACGGGCAGGCTAGGAGCAGCGTCTGCGTCGGGCCGGGCAGGGGGGCAAGCGCCAGAGTCGCCTGGGTAATGACCGCCAAAGTGCCTTCGCTGCCGGCCAGCAACTGCGCCAAAGCATACCCAGAGTTGTCTTTGACAAGAGGGCCACCTAGTTCGAGCACTTCGCCGGCCATCGTCACGGCTTGGACGCCGAGCAGCCAGTGCCGCGCATGACCGTAGCGCAACACCCGCAAACCACCCGCATTCGTAGCCAAATTGCCGCCGATTTGCGCCGAACCCTTTGAAGCCAAGTCGACCGGCCACCATAGACCAAACGGCCGCAGGTGGTCTTGCAGCGCTTGGTTGGCCACGCCGGCGCCGACCGTGACCGTGCGGCCCGCCAAATCGACCGGCCCTAGATGCTGCAACCTATCGAGAGACAGGACGATCTCGCCGTTCGTGGCCACCGCCGCCGCCGCCAGCCCGGTGCGGCCACCCGAGGGCACCACAGCGAGGTGGTGATGGCTACATAAAGCTAGAATATCGGCCACTTCAGAGGTATCCGCCGGCCACACCACTGCCGCCGGCTGCGGCGCAAAGGCGCGCGTCCAGTCGCAACCCCAAGTGCGCAAGTGCTCAGGATCCGTAGAGAATCGTGAGCCGAGTCGCGCCTGCAGAACGGCCAATCCGGGGTTCACATCAAGTCCTTTCCCAGGCGCAGCAGCGCAGAATCGAGCAGGGCGCGCCCCTTGTTGGTCAGCCACACGTGCCGTTGCCCCACGTTCTGCTTTTCGCCCAAAGCACCGTCGCGCAGCAAGTCTTCGACTAGCGCACGGGCCTCACCTTTCTGGTCGTCGGGTATGCCCTTGGCGTACAAGTGCACAATATTGGTGTGGTGTTCCGGCCCGTGTTTGCCCATCGCCGCCATCGGCCGCAGCATCCGCACCAGCAGGTCGTCGCGGCCCAGGCGCTCTACGGCCACCGGCTCCGCACCCCAGGCGCGCAATCCCAACGCCTCGCGGGCGCGCCGCAGTTCGGCACCAGCCAGACCATCGTTGCCATGTTTTACAGTAAAACCAGCCAGTTGCAGCTGAATAATCGCTTCCTCGACCGGACGCTTAGCTTCGCCAGCGAGCGAGCGCACCTTGGCGCGGTTGGGCTTGTTCGCAGTGGAGTCGGCCATATTCTCGACCTAGTTGGGGCAAGGTATCGACAACGGCGTGGTCGTACCGGGCGCTGCAAAGCCATCGACCTTGCAGTCACCGTTGAGGTCGGTCGCGCGCTCGCGGGTATCGGAGACACAGTCGGCGGTCGTCTGGTTTGGCCACTTCATCTCGCCACAACCGCCCGCAGAAGCAAAAAGGCCATTTTTCTTGTCTTTGTTTCCAGTTTCATCGCCAAAGTAGTCGAAACGGGTGACGATATGGTCGCCATCTACATCAATTAACTCAAGAACACGCTGATTTCCGGGGAACTCTTCGCTGTCCGTCCAGCCTTGGCCCGCGAGCCCGAACGTGAACTTATACGCGATGCGTACCGGGTTAACGTCATGTGTTGGCTCGATATACGGCAAATCAAAACTGGCGGTCCACACCCCATCACCGGCCTTGCCGTCGCCGTGGCTGCCATCGTCGAACATGGGGATGGTATTCGGCACCCAGTTGCCCATTGCGGTATTGGCTTTGTCCACTTCGGCGCTAGTCAGGCAACCTGGCGCTGCGGCACCCGTGCAAAGGAGCGTGTCGGGGTGGATGCCGCCGGTGACAAACACCTGCTTGCTCGGCGCTTTTTCGGTCCACGTGTAGGGGTTAAGGGCGATGCAGTTGCGGTCGAGGGCCGACTCGTCGAGCTTGGTTTCGATGACCACCGCGACATGGCGCGGCTGGTAACACGCGTTGTATTCAAAGCTTTGCAAGGCAGCCGCAAGGGCGGCATCGAAGATTGCAGTCGTGGCGTCGGGCTGGCCATCCATGTCGAGGTCGGTTGGATTGGCCTGCAAGAACGCTAAGTTCAAGAACGAGCCGGCTTCGGCTAGGCGCAAGGGCAACTGGTCCGGCGTGCCCGTCGTCGCCGCTTGGGCGTGGATATTCGCCACAATTTGGGCAAACGCCGTCAGCGCCGGGTCGCCTTCGAGCAGTTTCTTGTGGGCGCCGATCAGCGTCTCGGTCAGCGCCGACGACGAGGCGCTCGGCCAACTGAGCTTCATCGCGCGCACTTTGGCGATACCCAGCACAGCGAGCGCCGAGGTCGTGGCGTCCATCTGCAGTGCGCCGGGCGACAGGTCTTTGAGCGCATACGTCTTAGGGGGAGAAAGCACACTGGTTTGCTTGGGTAATAGCGGCACCACGGCGAGCCATTGCCGACGACCCATGCGGGCTTGCACCACGCTATTTTGCATGCCCGCCGCACCGTCGATGGTCAGGGCAAAGGCGCCCGCATCGCCTGCGGTGGTCGCCACGCCCGCCACAACTTCGCCGGTGCCGCCGCGTACGGTCACTTCGGCCTTGCTACCGCCCGCGATCTGCCCAGTTAGCGTCAGGGGCGCCGGGTCGGGCATGGGCTGGTTGTTGCCGCGCGTAGCCTCGGTCAAGAACAACCCATCGAGACTGCAGGCGTTGCAGGCCAGCGCCACCACACATAACGCGGTCAGAGCGAGGGGCTTGGCGAGCAGCGGTCGCGACTTCGAGCAGAGGCGAGAGTCCATGGCAACCTGCCGGCGCGGGCGCGCCATGCGCAGCAGTATGCCACGAATAGCGGGAAAACTAAACGGGATAGCGGGGGGTCGCTTGCGAGCACAGGCGCAGGTGCGCGCAGTTCTTGACTTTGACGACGGTCCGTCTAGTGTCACGGCGATGAAGTGGCGCACACTGAGTTTGGGTTCTCTGCTGGCTTGGATGGCATTCGGGCCCCTGGCCAACACCGCGGTGGCCGCGGGGAAACACTCGGTAACTTCAAATGATCATGTGCATCTCAGCCAAGTGCATCGTCTGGTATTGGACCCCGGCCACGGTGGCGAAAACCTTGGAGCGCTGGGCAGTTCGGGCATCCGCGAAAAGGTCCTTTGCCTTGATGTAGCGACGGCGGCCGCCGCTTGGTTGCGCGATCACAGCGATCTCGAGGTCTTGCTCACCCGCGACCGCGACGTGGCACTCGAGCTGCGGCAACGTCCCCGCCTGGCCAACGACTGGAAGGCTGACGCGCTGATCAGTATCCACGCCAACGCCCACGAGGCCGGCGAAGCTCAGGGAATGGAAGTGTTTTTCTTGGCGGCCGATGCCTCTGTCGATGCGGCGCGTCAGCTCGTCGAGCGCGAAGAAGGTATCCGCCCCGGCGATGGCACAGCGCAGCTCGCGTGGTCGACTCCGGGGATTCTGGCGGATCTTGACCTTGCGGCAGCGCACGCGCGGGCCCAAGTTCTGGCGCTAGCCCTGGGCGACAGCCTGCACCAGCTGCGACCCAAAGCGCGCTTTCGCGGGGTGCGGCAGGCCGCCTTTGGGGTGCTAAAAGAAGCGAGGATGCCCGCAGTTGTTCTCGAGATTGGCTACCTAACCCACCCAGTCGAGGGGCCCCAGCTCACGGAGCCCGAAACGCACGTGCAGTTTGCCAAGGCGATCTTGCGCGCAGTGCAGCAGCTCGATCGGCGACTGATCACCGAGCGCCACGCCGACGAGGCCCGCGTCAAACCCAAGCACCGCTAAAGCTTCGACAAATCGACCTTGCGCGTAGGTGCATCGGCGCTGACATTGGCCGGCATGAAGTCGCGGGCGGCGTGCTGCACAATCAACTCGGCCAAGCGACTGGTGGCTTCTTCGCCTTTACCGCCGTCGAGCCGGGCCAGCACGTGCCCTTTGGCGATCAGCAGGCCAGTGCGCAGACCCTTGCGATAGTCATTCATATCATTGGCAAATACCAGGTCGGCATTCGCCCGATGCGCCAGGTGAACGCTCGCTTGCAGCAGCGCCGCCTCGTCCGCACCGGCCAGCAGCTTAAAGCCCAGCAGCCGAGTGTGTGGAGCCGCTGCGCGCACGCCGTCGATCGCCTTGGCCGTGGGATACAGGTCGAGACGCAGCATGTCGTCGGGTACGGCCGCAGCAGGCAGCGGGGGCGGCAGCTCGGGTTCAATCTTGGCGTAGGGTGCGGTTGGCAGCCCCAGCGAGTCGACGCGCGACTGTAGCTTGCCCGCCACCGGCTTGGGCGCAAAGTCGGCCACCGCCATGGCACAGACAGTCAGCGACGGCTGCGAGGCGCGACACAAATCCGCAAGCGCGGTCGCCGCTTCGGCCGCAGTAGCCACGGGGTGCAGGTGGACTAGGCCCGGTCGCAGCTTGCGGGCCAACCGCTCGGCGCGGACTTCGCTTTCGTGCCAGCGGGCCGGCCAGTCTGCAGCGGTGGTGTCGATCGTCGCCGGCAAGTGCCCCGGCAGGCGGGCCCCAGGTCCATGCAAATACTCGACTTGCCAACCGCGCGCCATAAGCGACTCGGCGATCGCGCAAGGCAGGGCGCCCGTCGCCACATTGGCCAAGTGCCGCACCGCGTCGATCGGCTCGCGGGTACCACCGGCAGTAATGACGGCAATCGGCCGGGCAGAATTGGGCGAAAGCTGTGTCATGTTAGGGTTTTCCATACGACTAGCGCTAGCACCAGGCGGTACACGCCAAATGGCAAGAGGCCAACCTTGCCAAGGATGCGCAAGAAGCCCGCGATGGCGGCCCAGCCCACCAAGAAGCTGGCCAGCAGACCGATGGTGATCGCCTCAACGCCGATTTGATCGAGCAGAATCCGCCACTCTTTCATGGTCTCGTAGGCCGTGGCCGCGCCGAGCACCGGAATGGCCAGCAAAAACGAAAAATCAGCCGCAGCGCGCCGGTCCAAGCCCGCAAATAGCCCGCCGATCATGGTCGACATCGAGCGCGAGGTGCCAGGCAGCAGCGAAAAGCACTGAAACCCGCCAACGATCGCGGCAGTGCGCAGGTCGAGGTGGCCCAGGTCCTTGCTCTCGCCTTGCTGCGGCCGCTTAGCGAACCACAGGTCCGCCGCAATCATCAGCACGCCGCCCACCGCGAGCGCCACCGCCACAGGCGTGACGCCAAACAGCAACGCCTTGATTTGCTTGCGAAGTAGCAACCCCACCACCATCACCGGCACGAAGGCTACACCCAGGCCCACGGCCAGTCGCCGGCCGCGCTGGTTGCGCACGGGGTCGTCGCTGCTCAGGTCGCGCACGCGTTCGAGCAAAAGCGGCGCGTAATACCAACAGCAGGCCAGCCAGGCGCCGGCTTGAATCACGATGTCGAATGCGTCAATTGCTTGTTTCTGCTCAGCACTTTGCCCGAGCCCGAGCCACGAGCCGGCCAATATCAAGTGCCCGGTCGACGAAACAGGCACAAATTCAGTCAGCCCTTCGACAATACCCAGTACTAGCGCGTGCGTAAGTTCCATGACCGCGGTGTAGCGGAACTGCGGCGAGAGTCAAGTTCGCGCGCACCAGTTCTTGGTGCCTATGCTTGCGGGGCGATTGCGTGTACATTCCGGCGGTGTGGAACCTCGCCTACCCCAGAACTTCGGCCGTTATATCCTGCGCGAGCGGGTCGGTCGTGGTGGCATGGCCGAGGTGTTTCGCGCGTCGCTTCCAGGCTTTGGCGGTTTCGAAAAGGCCGTAGCGATCAAGCGGATGTTCCGCGATTTCAGCCACGACGCCGCCTTTGTCGAGATGCTCAACGACGAGGCGAAGATCGTCAGTCAGCTGGCGCACCCCAACATTGTGCAGATCTTGGATGTGGGTCGGGTTGGCGACGAATACTTTATCGCTTTTGAGTATATCGAAGGGGTAGACCTGTTCTCGGTGCTGCAACGGCACCACGAAGAGCAGCGCGATCTGCCGGCTGGCTTGGCCTGTTTCATCGTGGCCGAGCTGTGCTCAGCGCTCGACTACGCCCACAGCCGGCGCACCACCGATGGCAAACCGCTTGGAATTATTCACCGCGACGTCTCGCCGCAGAATGTGCTGCTCAGCTTAGTGGGCGAGGTCAAGCTGACCGACTTTGGGATCGCCAAGGCTGCCTACCGCTACACGCAAACACAAGCTGGCCTTATCAAAGGTAAAGTCTACTACATGAGCCCCGAGCAGGTGCTGGGGCAAGAGCTCGACTTTCGCTCGGACCTGTTCGCGGCGGGCATCTTGCTGTTTGAGTGCCTGACGACGCGGCCGCTGTACGATGAACCCGATCAGAAGCGACTGCTCGACCGCGTCAGTCGGGCGCAGGTCAGCTGGCCGGCCGACAAGATCGGGCGGGTGCCGCCCGTGCTGCGACAAATCGCCGAAAGGGCGCTGCAAGTGCGGCAGACGGAGCGTTACGCCTCGGGCAAAGACATGCGGTTGGCGCTGACGACGGCGGCGCGCGACCTGGGCTTGTGGTGGGAGCGCGAGCAACTGGGCGCGTATCTGCGGCAAATGTATGGGGTAGCCGAGGACCGTCCACCGGATGTGCGCGTGCACGAGCGCATGACCCACCCCGAGCGTCACGACGCGCGCTGGAATTCACGGGTCGATGTGAAGCCCCACCGGGACGATACCGGCGACGAAGCCACTTGGCGCGATCCGGCCCTGCCGCCGCGGCTGCCCTCGTGGGGGCCGGCGGGTCCCAAGGCGCCTCCACCGCGCCCGCCGCTACCGCCGGTGTCGAGCCAAGTGCGCGAGACGGCGCCACCGCCACTGCCGCCTGCGCCGCCCGTTCCGCCTGCGCCGCCCGTTCCGCCTGCGCCGCCCATTGCGAGCCCAGCGGCTGCGCCCAGTGCGCCGGCCCGCGCGATTCCGCCTGCGCCGCCCATTGCGAGCCCAGCGGCTGCGCCCAGTGCGCCGGCCCGCGCGATTCCGCCCAGTCCACCTGTGGCTGCGCCGAGTGCACCGACGCCGGGGCGCCGCGAAGCCTCGCTTTTGGCGCAAAGCACGGTGCCAGGCAAGCCAAGCGCCAATGGTCGCCAACCGGTGCCGGCTACGCTGCCGCCGCCGCTGCCACCCGCGCTGCCTGCGGAGCCTATCGACGCGCCGACCGCTGAGCCCGATAACCCCACATTTGAGCTGTCGGTGATTGCGCTTCAGCCCTCGGCGCCACTGCCGCCACTGGCGCCCGCACCTGCGGCTTCGTCGACCGAAGCTGTGGCATCACCTGTACTTGCACAACGTGTGCCCACGCCGCCGCCGCAGGCTCGCCCGCCTGGCTCCCCTCCGCGGCTGCAGCCCCCGGCGCGGCCTGCAAGCCGTCCGTCGATCGAGCGGCCGGCGCTCGGCAAGTTGACGCCCGCGCCCGCGCCTTCCGCTCCAGCCCGCGAAGATGCGACCTTTCAGATGGATCAGGCTGAGTTGCAACGCCGTTTGGCCGACCAGCCGCCCGTCTTGCCCGCCGACGCCGACAGCACGCGCGCCGTGGCAGCCGTGGGCGAAGAGCTAGATGACACAACAAAACCGCAGACTTCGCGGCAGGAGCAGTGGGCCGCACGCACCCAGCCCAGCGGCCCCGCTGCCGACGATAGGCCCGACGACGAGCAACCAGCGAGCCGCACTTTGCTTATCGCGACGGCCGCAGTGTGGGTGGGCGCGGTGACGCTCGCCGTGTACGCCACGCTGATTACGGTGCGCGGCTAGAAGTAGGTTGCGACGTAACAGCCACTGTTACTTGGGTAAAATCGCCGTTAGCACGCTAGTGCCGAGCGTCCCTTCGTAGGCCAGCGAAAACCGCGTAGCTCCAGGCGCAATCACCAACTCGGACAGGCCGCCCGACCCCAGCAGCGGCACGCCCGTGCTCAGCGGCGCAAAATCGCTGATCAAGACCTGCGCCACCTGGGTAATGAACTTGCTGTCGTTGGCGGCCTTGAGCCGGGCAATCCACACCTGTCCACTGCCGGGCAGGGCCCACACGGTCAAGAAGTCGGTGCTGCCCGGGATCTCGGCGATGCGAAATGCCGCCAACGCCGGGCTATCGGTGCCGGGTGGGTCGAACCACTGCGCCACTACCGGCGTCAGCGCGGTGGTCGCAGTCGGAGCGAAGCGAGTATGTGCCAAGAAACCGCGTACTTTCCCACCTTGATTGGTCGTGCCTGAGATGGTTGCGATGACGCGTGTGGCGTCGGCATCCCAGGTCATTTCGGCAGCCAAGTAGGCGACATTTGTGCCGATGACATCAATGCCCTTGGCCACAACCTGCCATGCGGGCTGGGTGCCGACGCTGGCTACCTGACCGTATTGCAACTGCGAATAGGGCTGAAAATCTGTGCCGTTCAGGGCCTCGATGTGCACCGGCAAGACCATGCCCTGGGCACCATTCACCGTCGCGACGGCGGGACGACCAAAGCTAAATTTTCCGGGCTGAGCGGGCGGCATGGCCACGGCCACTGCGGCGCCCGAGCTGACTTGGCCATCGGGATAGATTCCAGTGCCTTGCCAGGCCTGTGCTCCGCTGGCGCGCAGGGCGGTAATCTGGGCCCCGGTGACCGTGTTTACGTCGGACTTGCTGATGCCCACGGCGACTCGACCGCCACCGATCGGCCAACAGCCGCTGGGGGTGCTGGGCTGCGATGCCGTGCCGCCCAAGACCTGAGCGCGCAGGACGGCATTTGGACACAGCTTGGTGTCGGTATCGAACCACGTCAGCACGGTTCGCGCAAAACTGCTGGGATGGGCTAGCAACTGGGGCTGTTGACTACAGACTCCGCTACTGGGCGAGCCAATCGTCTGCACTTGCAGCGGCGCGCCACCGGGGCCGAGCTTGACGACCATGGTGGCGCTGCTGCCACTTCCGCATGTAGTCGATTGCCCAGCTAGCCATAGCCGCGGCGCGCCGCCCAGCCAGTCTTCGGCCGTATCTTGCCAGCGCAGCGTGGGCGCCACCATAGTCAGCATGCCCACCGGCGTGGCGACCGACACCGGGCCGAACTTGCCGCCCGCACCGGTCAAACATTCACCCACCGAGCACTCGTGCAGCGCGGGGCAAGCCGTAACCTTGACGCAGCCGCTCGCAGGGTCGCACGTGTTCATTAGGCAAGCCGCGGCGTCTGCAGGCCCTGCAGGGCAGTTCAGCGCTTGGCCCGAGCAGATGCCGGCAATGCAGGTGTCGCCCGTTGTGCACGCATTGCCGTCGCTGCAAAGGCTGCCATTGAGCGGGCCATGCGAGCACCCCGCCGCTGGCGAGCACGTATCGGTGGTGCACGGGTTCTGGTCATCGCAGCTGGCCGTGCCGCTCGGCTTACAGTTGCCCGTAGCGCAGGTGTCGCCTACGGTGCATGGGTTGCCGTCGTCGCACGCAATGCCGGTGGCTGGGCTCCACGCCGCGTTCGCCAAGCTGGGTTGGCAGCTTTGGCACGCCGGGCTGGCGGCGAGCTCGCCCGCGGCACGGCACGCACCGGCAATTTTGCACCAGCCACTGGCCACGGGATGGCTACAAACACCGTCTTGGCACGCGTCGTTCGTACACGCCAAGCCGTCGTCGCCGCACACCGTGCCGTTGCCCGCTGGGGTGTGGCCACAGCCGCTGGGCCCCGTGCAGCTATCGACCGTACAAGGGTTGCCATCCGAGCAGTTGAGACCCGTGCCGCCGCACTTGCCGGCGCTGCATACGTCGCCCGTGGTGCACGGGTTGCCGTCGTCGCATACCCCAACGATGGGCACCCAGAAGCACGGCGACTGCGGGGCGCTGCTGTTGCAGTTGTCCGATGTGCAGGGCTCGTTGTCGCTGCAAGCTAGCTTTTGGCCTACGCATTTTCCGCCGACGGTGCAGGCCTCGCCCACAGTACAGGCGCTGCCGTCGTTGCAAGGTAAGGCCACGCGCACCGACCATGCCGACTGGCTGACCTTGGGCAAGCAGCCCTGGCAGCTATCGAGCGTGCTGATCGCGCCGCCACTTAGGCATGTTCCCTGAATCATGCACATATCGGCCTTAATTTCGCTGTGATTGCAGACCCCGCCCAAGCACTGGTCGATGGTGCAGCCGATGCCGTCGTCGGGGCAGGCGGTGCCGCTGCCGAACAAGCTGTGTTCACATGCGCCGCTGACTGCGTTGCAGGTGTCGAGCGAGCACGGATTGCCGTCGTCGCAAACCTTGGGGCTGCCGCTGCACTGGCCTAGCACGCAAAAGTCGCCAGAAGTGCAGGCGTTCGCGTCGCTACAGGGCGTGGCATCGAGAGCTTGGGTCACGCAGCCGACCTCGGCCACGCAGCCGTCTAGGGTGCACGGGTTCTTGTCGTTGCAGCCTAAGGGGGTGCCTTGGCACCAACCGCTACTGCACTTGTCGCTTGTCGTGCACGCGTCGCCGTCGTTGCAGGGCAAGCCCATCAAGGGTACCGCTTTGCAGCCAGTCGCCACGCAAGTATTGGTTGTGCAAGGGTTGCCGTCGTCGCATTCGGCGTCGGTCAAGCACGGGCACGCCATTTCGCCGGGCAGGCACTTGCCGCTATCGCAAGTATCGCCTTTGGTGCACGGGTCCGCGTCGCTGCAGGGGGCCGCATTGGGCTTGTGGCTGCAGCCAAAGGTGGCGTCGCACAAGTCGTTTGTGCACGGGTTGCCGTCGTCGCAGGTCGAGGCGGGCAGCGGTGTGCCCACGCACTTGCCGCCTTTGCAGATGTCGTACTGGGTGCACAAGCTGCCATCTGTGCAAGTCACATCTAGGGGTAAGAACACGCAACCCAGCTTGGCGTCGCACTTATCGGCGGTGCAAGGCGACTTGTCATCGCACACGAGCGACAGGCCTTGGCACTGGCCCTGGATGCAAAACGTCGCGAACGTGCACGCGTCGCCGTCGTTGCAGGGCGCGTCGACCTTTTCGCTCCACTGGTTGGGGTTGGCGGGGTCGCAAAACAAGCAAGGATTGCCGTCCGATACTGCCTGTGCCGGCACGCATACGGGGCCGATGTTGCACACCGCCGGGTTGGGGAATGGCACGCACGCGCCGGCCATGCACATGTCGATGGTGCAGGGATTGCCGTCGGCGACGCACGGTGGGCTGTCGGGGCCCGACAACGGCTCGTGGCTGCAGCCAAAACCTACGATGCAGCTGTCGCCGGTGCAGGGCACGCCGTCGTCGCAATCCAGCGGTTTTCCGGGTTTGCATTGGCCGCCCCCGCACGCATCGGCAGCGGTGCACGGGTCGCCGTCGTCGCAGGGCCCGCCTTGAGCCAGCAGTTGGCAGCCGGTCTTGGGGTCACAACTTGCTGTTGCGCATACGGTTGTGCCAGCGCACTCGACCGCCAGCCCAACGCAGGTGCCCATGGTGGTGCAGCTGTCGGCGTCGGTGCACGCGTTGCCGTCGTCGCAAGTGCCGCTGGTCACCAAGCTCCAGCCACTGGTCGACACGGTGGGGGCGCATTGGCTGCACGGTTGGCCGGGCTTGGCCGCGCCGGCAGCGAGACAAGTGGCGTCAATGACACAGAACCCAGGCTTGAGCACAGGGGCGCACGCACCCGCTTGGCACACTCCGCTGCTGCACTCGGCAAAGCTGCTGTCGTTGCACACTTGCCCGTCGGCGGTGTGGCTGTGGACGCAGCCGCTGTCGGTGCACGTGTCGACGGTACACGGATTGTGGTCGTCGCACACGGACAGCGCGGTGCACGACCCCGCCTCGCAACGCCCTGAAACTGTGCACTTTCCGTCGCCTTGGCCGGTACAAGTCGCCTCGTCTGGCAGCTGCAGCGGAATACAGACGCCGCTTGAGCAGCGGCCGAGCGTGCACGCTTCGTCGAATTGCGCGCACTCTTTGTCGATCTGGCACTTGATTAGGCTGTCGGCAGGCGAGCCTACCTCGCCGGCGGTATCCGCGACGCTCGCATCGGCGATGGGTACGCATAGCCCGGCCAAGCACGCGCCCGAGGGGCAGTCCGAGTCGCTCATGCACGCGGTGGTCGGCGCGATGGGGTTGCAGCCACACAGCCATACCGTCGCCAGCAGCGCGAGCCTGCCGAGCCTAGAGCATCGCCGCTTGGGGTAGCTGGGGGGTAGGGTCACCGCGGTCCGTGCACAGGTCCGCGCCTGTAGCCATGCAGTATCCAAATTTGCGCGCTGCGTGTCGAACTGTGAAGTGGAGCTAGCGAGCCCGGCGCCGCAGGCCCAGAAGCAGGCCCACGCCCACAAGCATAACAAGCCACCATGGGTTACCACGTGTTTGCGCGGTGCAGCTGCTGCTCGAAGGGCTGGCTGTAGAGCTGGGCGTGCCGGTATCGCTGCCGCCCGCTTGGCCTAAATCGCTTGCCCCAGCATCACTTACGCTGCCTGTGCTATCGCCGCTGGTGGCATCGATACCGTCGATGGGGGGTTGCGTGGGCGGTACTTTGCCGTCGGCCCAGCCCGGCTTGGGTGTGCAGTTGCCGAATTGCGATTGCGGCTTGGGCCAGCCGCCCGTGGTGGTCACCAGGCCGTTGTCGGGCGGTGCCTTCCATTGCGAAACAGTCTTAAGCACAAGGTCTTTGGGCAGGGTCGGCTTGCCGGGCACGGCGCCCGCGATCGACGACGACACCACCCCCGCCTGCGTCGGATCGATCAAGATCGGCCCACCCGTCTCGTCGAGCACTTCGATGCGCAGCGCGGTCGGCGCAGCTTTGAAGCGCGTATCCTGCGTATTATTGCCGAGTTGCCCGCCCCCATTGGGCGGCGTGCCTTGGAACACCCACGAGCCCAGCCCATCGATCGTAAGGCGCGACTGCTGCGCCGGCAGCCACCCCTCTCCACAAACCTGCTTAAATACAGCAGTATGCACATTATCCACATCGGGCAGAGTGGGGTTAAAGGCGAATACCGGGTCGCGGTCCATCTCTTCGGGCGAGATGCGCATTAGCAGGCGCGTCAGCTTGGGCGTAGCCTTGACTGCGGCTGCTACATCGTTGATAGGCTTAAAGAAGCTGACGTCTAGGGCCTCGTGCAGCGCCTGGCCATCCACCGCAAAGGCCTTCGCGTCGTCGGTCGTGATGGTCAGCGACTTGCCGCTGGGCAGGTACCGGGTGCAGCTCGCACTGTACTCCCAGTTGACGGCGCAATCGCTTAACACCGCCCAGGCTTCGGCTGCGCTCAGACCATTCTTGGTGCCAAAGCCAACCACGCCGTCTAGGTCGCCCACCAGCTCGGTAGCGGCAAACTGCGGGTTCGTTGCCATCCAATTCGCCAGATCGGACAAGTTCTTAATGAATGTCAGGCCGTTCATCACACCCACGGGGATAAACAGCGGGTCGATAATCGCGTTGGGGCTACCGGCAAACTCGGTCGAAAACGCATTGCCGCCCGCTTCGTCGATCGCCGCCGACACGACCTGCGGATAGTTGCTCGCCGCGGTAAACCAGTTGAGGCGCGCCCAGTTCGGTACCACGTGCAGGGTATTCTTGGGTACGGTGCGCCCTGGGCCGGCGACCGTAACCGACACCGTCATCTCGCTGGCCGCGGCGATCGAAGTTAGGCGCAGCGGCACGCACGGCTCCGCATCCGTCATCTCGAGCGCGATCGGCCGCACCATCTCGACGCCCTTGCCGTTGCTCAGCTTGATCGCCACGAACACATCGCCCTTCTTGATGTGCGCCTCGAGGATGGGCTTGGCGGCGGCCGGTGTCTTGTAGCCCCGCGTATTCAGCCAGTCATATAGCGGCGTCGTATCCGTGGCAGACAGCACGGTGTAGTCGTAGGGGCCCGTCTGACCCTGATCGAGCACCGTCACACCGTCGAAACCGCCGCCTCCGCCGCCCGCTGCATCGGCAGAGGAATCGCCATAACCAGACGAAGCATCTTGGGCAGTGGGGACAGCGAGCCGGCCCTCGACGCAGCCATCGTACGGGTCGCGGCAGTTCTCTTGCCCGCCGTATGTGCTTTGGAAGCGCGGCGCCGTCTGCTGATCCAACCGGTCAAAAATGTAGCGCGAACCCACGCTTACCTTGGGTTGCTTCGGCAGCGGCAACACCCAGCCAAAATCCTGGGCGGCACCGGTGTAGCGCACCTCGACCCAGACCGTTGCCTTCTTGGTCGCCGGATCCTGAACAAACAGAACACGTTCGGCATCCTGCACCACGTACTGCTGGTCTTGTTGGCCTGGAGGGGGCGGCGGCGTCATCGAGAAGCAGCCACCGCAAGCCCAGGCGGTTTGCGCGGCGAGCAGCGCGGTGCCGAGTGAGGCGGCCAACAATCGGGTGGCAAGGGCGCGTGGCGACGGCATGTTCAACTCCAGCGGGATGAAGCTTCACCTTACTGCCCGCCGAGTGCCTCTGCAACCGCGTGCTGCCATGGGCCGGGAGCTTCGAGGTGGACGTTGTGGCCCGCGCCCGCCACGACCCGCAGCTGTGCGGCTGGCAGAAGCTGCGACCATCGCGGCAGCAAGGCGCAATAGGCCGTATCTAGCTGACCTGACAACACAATCGCCGGCAAATGGGTGCGGGGCGGCAGCGTGTCAAGGCGGGGCATCGCGCCATTACCCAGTGTCTGCAAGTGATCGACCAGCCCGCTTGCCGTTTGCGCTAGGCGAAGACGCCTTTGCTTACAAAGGGTTGTCTGGTCGCACCCAAGTTGGCTCGCAAATAGGGGCAGGCGCTGCCACGCATCGACGAAGGCAGTCAGGCCATGGCTCGCAAGGTCGCGCGCACGCTGTTGATCTTGGGCTAGCCGCGCCGGGCGCTCCACGTCGAGCAGCCCGGGATGGGCCGACTCGAGCACCAATGCCGAAATCCCAAGCTTCTGGCTAAGTTGCCCGTGTAGCGCCCACCACGCCGCCACGCGCCCACCGGCCGAATAGCCCACGAGCGCAAATGGGCCATGTAAGGTATTAGAAAGACTGCGATCAAGCAGATCGAGCAGCGCAAGCCAGGGGTTCTCGCTCTTGGCCAGGGCGATACCAGCCGAGCGCCCGTGCCCCGGCAGATCGACGGCAAGCCAGCGTCGCGGCGGCAGATTTGGGCCATTCACCACGTCGCGCCAAGCCCGACCGTCGGCCAAGAACCCATGCAAAAGCACGACGGGCGGCGCCGCGGCCGGGCCAGTCACAGCGACAGCCAAGTGCCCAGGGGGCTGTGGCAACCAGCGCCAGCGACTCATGTTTTGGCCAGACTCGCCAGGACTTGCTGTTGCATGGCGCGGCGATGCAGCAGCGAGCGGTCGCGATCCACCGCCAGAATCCCCAAGCGCGGACCTGGGTTATCGCCCGCGAGCCAAGCCAGCAACGCCGCGGGGTCGCCAAAGCGCTGCGCAGGCAAGCCAAACCCCTGGGCGATCGCCAGCAAGTCCAAGCCGTGCGGCGCGTAGAACAGGCGCTGATGCACTTGCGGATCAATCACTTGTGCGGCAGGGAGCAGGTCAAAAATCGCGCCACCGCCGTTGTCGACGACGATCGCACGCACATCCGCACGCTGCTGGGTTAGAAGCTGCAACGAACCGATATCATGCAAGAATGCCCCATCGCCCAGCAGCAACCAGGTCGTGCCGCGGGCTAGCGCCAGCCCCAATGCCGTGGCCAACGTGCCGTCGATGCCATTGGCACCACGCGCAACGTGAACGTGCACATCCTTTGGAATCTGTGGGCAAAACGCGTCGGCGTCGCGGATCGCCATCGAGTTAGCCAACACGAGCTGCGCACCCGGCTGCACGGCCGTGGCCAGGCAACCTAGCAGCTGCCGCTCTATGGGGCCTGGCAGCAGCGCCAGCTGGGTGGCAACCCGTTGATCAATCTTATGAAATGCGGAGCGCCACGCCTGCACCAGGGGCACCGGCAGCGGCGCATCGACCCAGCCCGCAGTGGCTTGCAGCGGGGGCAAGGGGGTCGAAAGCTGATTGCCCTTCAGCGGATCTGAGGTACGGCCCGGCTCGATGACCTGAATTGGCACCTGGGCCGCCGCCGCATCGTCGAGTAGTAGCTGTAACCCCTTAGAAGCAGGCCATTCGCCCAGGCGCACGATCCGGTCGGGCAGGGTGCGCTGCCGTACACCGGGGTCGCGCAGCCACAGGTCGAAGTAGCGCAACTGCCCGTCGGCCAGATGACTGGGCCACTCGGCCAGCAGTAGGGCAGAATTCGTCAGACGTTTAAGGAGTTGCGGGTCTTGCGGCACCAGCGGTCCGGCAATGACCACCACCCGCTCGCCGGGCTGGGGCGGCGGCACCGGGGGGCCTTGGAGGGCAATAACCGCAGTTATTTCAACCGGCTGCCGCGGCAATGCCGGCCCGGGCTGGAGAGCCAGCGGCAGGTCAAGGCCCACATTGATGTGCAACGGCAGACCGCGGGCACGCAATTGCGCCCCATACTGCAGCAATTCTGCGGCAATTGTGGCAAATTGCCCCATACCCTCGGGCACGCAGACTTCTAGGTGCAGCACCGCGGCATAGCTGGCCAAGAATTGCTGCTGCCGCACGGTCTGCGGCGCGCCCACGTTCTGCAGCTGCAACGGCCTGTCGCCACTCAAGAAAATCAGCGGAAGACTGCTCTCGCCAGCCTCGACCACCGCGGGCAGCCAGTTCGCCACGGCACTACCCGACGTGCAGACCACCAGCGGCAGCCGCCCCGCGCGCGCCAACCCCACGGCCACAAAGGCCGCACTGCGTTCGTCGAGCACCACGGTCACCGGCCAATCGCCCAGGTGCTCGCGCTCAGCCACGGCTTGCGCCAGGGGGGTTGACCGCGAACCTGGCGAAAGTACAACGTGATTTACGCCAAGATTGGCCAGTAGCCGCAGCAGCGCCCGCACCAGCTGCGACTGCATTTGCGCTTGCAGCGGCACCAAAGTCATGGCACGCCTGCTAGGCCCAGCATGCGGCCGATTGCATTGTGTTTGTTGCGGATTTCGGCGTGTTCTTCGGCCGATGTGCTTGTCGCGACCAGCCCTGCACCGGCCCAGCTGCGCCACCCTTCACCCAAGAACTCAGCGCCGCGGAGCAGGACCGCAAATTCGCCCTCGCCACTGCCGCTGCCCGACACGATGCCTGCAAAACCGCCATACCATCCGCGTGGTTCGACCTCTAGCTCGTTGACAGTAGCCAGGGCAACCGGCCGCGGCAAGCCCAGCAGTGCCGGTGTGGGATGCAGGTGCAGCGCGGCGGTCAGCGCGTCGAGCCCTGGAGGCCGCCGGCCCCGCAGCGGTGTCGCCAAGTGCAGCAGCGGCCCCGCCTCGCGCAGCTGCCGTTTGCCAACTTCAACTTCAATTCCAATGCCTTGTAAGGTATCGCCCAGGTAGTCGACCACCAGCTGATGCTCGCGCTGCAGGTGTTCGGCCACCGGCTGACCCGCCGCCAAGGTGCCCGCCAAGGCCAATGTTTCAATGTGCTCGCCGGCGGTCCGCACCAGCAGCTCGGGCGACGCGCAGACCACCTGTCGCGGCGTGGCATCACCTAGCAACTGCGTAGAAAAACTACAGATCCACGCCGTTGCCTGCTGCTGGACCACCCGTTGCTCAACCGCGCGCGGCGACTGCGGGGTGGGCCAATGGCGCGGCACGCCGACCACCAGCTTGGCCAGCGCCGGGTCTTGCAGGCGCTGCAGGGCCGCAGCCACCGGTGCATCGCCACCGCTGCTCAGACACGCCTGTGGCGGCTCGCTGGGCAACATGGGTTGCAGCCCGTGCAAAAGATTTGTGATTTCGGCGATTAGCTCGCCTTCCTCGCCGCGCCGGTCGAGCACTACCGCCACACCAAGGGGCTCGCCTGCTGTCAGCCACAGCCGCGGCAGCCAAACGCGCAACGGCACCTGCACGTGACCTGCCGCGTCGCGCTGCGGAAAGCCGGCCACCGCCACAACATCCAAAGTGGTCTGCTGGCGACTCAGCCACGCTTCGATCGTCGCCAAGGCCTGCGGGTCGGGTTGCAGGGCGTCGCCATGCTGCAGCAGCGCGATGCTGGTCACTGGGCAGGCATCTGTACAGCCCAAAGCCCAACGCAATCGGGCATTTGGACTGCGAAATGCAAAGCGCCAATCGCTGTTAGAAACAGCAACATCTTGACTATCAAAGGGAATATGTAGATGGGTGCGACATACCGCCCGCTGACTGGGCCGGTGCAGCACGCGCAGCTGTAGCTCCAAGTGCGCGAGTAGACTAGCGATCGTTGGCCACGAACCGTCGCGACCCGGCACGGCGCCGCGGGTAGGGCCGCTTACAGCTAGCACTGGGTCGCTGCTCATAGCGCGCTCGCAGACTCCAGCCGTGGCATAGGCGAAGCAACATGAATACAAGAAGCTCCAGCCAATAGCGTAATCAACTGCTGCATCTTTAGGCCCGAACTCTCGATGATTTTGGCAAAATCCTCTGGGTTTGGGAATGCCGTCGTCGACTGTTGCAGGTAGCGGTACTCGCGCGGCGCACCCGACAGCAGGCCACCCAGCAGGGGCACGAGCACGCGCATGTGCAGCTTGGCCCCCAAGCCCAGAAGTCCTTTCGGCTCACTGGTTTCAAGGATGGCCACCCGCGCACCCGGCTTGAGGACGCGCGCCATCTCGGCCAGGGCCTTGGGCCGATCAAAGACGTTGCGAATGCCGTATCCCATGGTAATGCCGTCGAAACTCTGATCAGGGAACGGCAGCTGGCAGGCATCGCCCTGCACCAGCTCGATCCGCGCCCCCAGGCCCCGCGCCGCCACCTTGTCGCGCCCCACCGCCAGCATGCCGGCCGACGGATCGAGGCCCACCACCGTGCAGTTGGGGATGCGCTCGGCCACCATGATCGCCATGTCGCCGGTACCCGTTGCCAGGTCCAAAATACGAGACCCCGCAACGACTTGCAGTGCGTCGACCGTTTGCCGCCGCCAGCGCTGGTCGATGCCAAACGTCATCACGCGGTTCATCAGGTCGTAACGCGCGGCAATGCCGTCGAACATGGCGCCACTGCCGCCGGCAACACCCGTCGCGGCCAAGGGCTGCCCAACCGGACTGCTTGGTGAATTGCTCACAATTCCGCCTTTTTATGCTGCGTCGCCGCGCTTGCCATGCGCCAAGTCGGCCTTGCGAGCATGTAGCCGCATGTGCCCCTGCTGAATACCTTCGCCGGCCAGGGCACGCAAGGCTGCAAGATTCGAAGCCAAACCGACCGCCGCCATCACCACCGCGAGTTCACGGGCGCTCTGGGTTTGAATGATTTCCATCGCCGTACGCACACCGGGGTGGGCCTGGGTCGAGCCGCCCACAGTGCCAATCGCCAAAGGAAGTTCCATGGTGCCGTGCAGGCCCGCATCGGTGCGCTGCCACGTCGCGAGCGGCCGATAGTCGACGCCAAGGCCCGCGTACGAATGTGCACCAGCCTCGATGGCCCGCCAGTCTTGCCCAAGCGCCACCGCCACAGCATCAATGCCGTTTAGGATTCCCTTGTTGTGCGTCGAGGCGCGGAAGGGGTCCAGCTCGGCAAAGCGACTCGCCCGGGCGATGCCATCGGCTAGGCGCTCGCCGCCCAAGAAATCGCTGCCCACATCGCACTCTACGTGGCAAATGCGCCGAAGCGGGGTGTTCGACAGGATGCGCAGTCCGATGTCGCCGCCGATCCACTCGCGCACCAGCGGTGCCACATGCTCGGCCACGGTATCGACCACGTTCGCGCCCATGGCATCGCCCACGTCGACATACAAGTGCATGACTAGAATGCCTATCTCGCGATCAAGCACCCGCACATCCACATCGGTACAGCCGCCACCGCGAGCCACCATCCGCGGAATCGCCGCGTTCGCCGCCGCGATAATGGCATCGCGCCTTTCTTCAATTAATTTAGCGCCTAGCTCGACGTTGGGCACGTTGTCGAACTGCACCTGCGCCGTCATCACGCTGGCCGTGGCATCGCCGCGAAAGCCGCCCGTAGCCCGCACCATCCGCGCCGCATTGCTGGCCGCCGCCACGACGCTCGGCTCTTCGACCACCATAGGCACAATGTAATCGCGGCCATTGACACGGAAATTGAGCCCGAGCGCCATCGGCAGGGCAAACGTGGTCACCACGTTCTCGCTCATCTTGTCGGCGATCGCCATGTCGAGCGTGCCGGTGCGCAAGAACCGCTGCGCGGCCGGCGACAAACCAAGCTGAGTCGACAGCTGCCGGCAGCGCTCCGCCACCGACTTCTTATAGAACTCTGGGTA
Organism: uncultured Myxococcales bacterium; assembly: GCA_903883645.1. Lineage (GTDB taxonomy): Bacteria > Myxococcota_A > UBA9042 > UBA9042 > UBA9042 > SXRM01. The sequence continues at coordinate 51,585 of CAISBR010000108.1, forward strand.
ACGACTCGTGTACGGCGGCAAGTCTTGCGCGCGCGGCACCGTCACATCCAGGTCGAGCTTCTGGCCCAGCTCGAGCAGCTGATCGGGCAACAGCGCCTGAGGACCATCGCTTTTGGCGCGCGCCGGCTCGGGATGTACCTCGACAAGGACCACATCGGCACCCGCAGCCTTGCCGGCCAGCGCCAGCGGCACCACCAGATCGCGGCGACCGGCGGCGTGCGACGGGTCCACGGCCACGGGCAAATTCAGAGCGTGATGCAACAGCGCAACTGCACCAAGATCCAAGGTATTGCGCGTCTCGTTGCCAATGCCCGTTACGCCGCGCTCGCAGAAAAGCAGCCACGGGCAACCGTGCACCAGCAAGTGCTCGCCCGCGCACAGCCACTCTTCGACCGTCGCGCCGCGACCGCGCTTGAGCAGCACGGCCTTGCCGGTGCGGCCCACCGCCCCAAGCAGAGCGAAATTCTGCATGTTTCGCGAGCCAATCTGGATGATGTCAGCAAACGCCGCCACCGCCTCGACATGCATCTCGCTCATCGCCTCGGTAACCACGCCCAGCCTGTGCTCGGCTGCGGCATCGGCCAGCCACTGCAGCGCAGGGGTACCGGCACCAGCAAAACTGTAAGGCGAGGTGCGGGGTTTATAGGCACCGCCGCGCAACAGTCGCGCTCCCGCCGACGCCACCAGCTTGGCCGAATCGCGAATTTGCTGCTGCGACTCGACCGCACAAGGCCCGGCGATCAGCACAGTTTCACGGCCTAGCTCGATCACGCCGCCGGCCCGCGTCGGCAGCGACCAGGTCTGTGGCATGGCATCCACACGCGGATGTGCAGATTTTGCCTCACGAATCGCTGCCACGCCCGCAATCGAGCGGATCAGCGCGTGGGGCACCCGCGACGAGTGCGGCTCAACTTCAAGCAGCCCCGGCCCCTCTTCACCGGTCAGGAGCCGCGTCCACAGCCCCAACCCTTGCAGCGCGGCGGTAACCGCCGAAGTATCGGCATTTGGGGCAAGTACGATGATCATGCAACCTCGGAACTCGCGCGGCTAGTGCAGCCGCAGTACCACTGTTGGATGCGCCGTCAGCTCTGGGCGACGCGGACCCCGGCTATGCTACGCGCGTCGCGTTGTGAGCGCATCCGCAATGGCTCGCAGTGCATCGCGTTGGGCCGACTCGGGTAGCGTGGCCAGCGCCGTTTGGGCCTCGTGCAGCCGCGCCGATGCCACCCCGCGCGCTGTCGCCAGAGCGCCGCTGTCGCGGACCGTCGCCACAATTTCGCTCACCAGGGCGGGATCTGCGGTCTCGCCGGCCAAGGTAGCCGCGCGCACCAAAGCGATCTTGTCGCGCAAGTGGTTGTGATGCCTCAGGGTCAGTGCCAAGGGCAGGGTAATCTTGCCTTCGTTCAAGTCGGCCAGCAGCGCCTTGCCCGTCGCCACGGGCGCACCTTCAAAATCGAGCACATCGTCGACCAGCTGAAACGCCATGCCTAATTCGCTGCCAAACTGCACCAGGGCCGCCGTGGTCTCGGCCGAACAGCCGCCGGCTACAGCACCCGCTCGCAAAGCAAAGCGGAACAGCGACGCTGTCTTGCCATCGATGACCTTGTAGTAGCCCTCGCTATCGTCGGCGAGCACCTTGGCGCGCTCGGCTTGTTCGACCTCAGCCAGAATCAACGCTTCGACCGTGTTGAGCGCCTCGGTGACCAAAGGCGAGTGGCCCGTGGCTACGATGCGCCGCAAAGCCTCGACAAGCAGCCAATCACCAGCAAAAATCGATATCTCGTTGCCATGCAGCGCCCGTGCCGTCGCCTGTCCGCGGCGAGTATCGGCCAGGTCGACCACGTCGTCGTGCAGCAGGGTCGCCGCGTGCACGAGCTCGACCGCGACCGCCAAGTTGCGGGCGTGGGCATGGGCCGTCGCATCTTGCTTTGGGCCGAAACGACTTGCCAAAAGCGTACATAGCGGTCGCAGTCGCTTGCCGCCCGCCGCCAAAATGTGCCACCCCGCCCGCTGGGCCAAGTTCGCACCCGTGGTCTGCAGCAGCGCCTGCTCTACGCCCATCAGATCGCCCGCCAGCCAGGCCTGAAGCTCGCTGAGCCGCTCGGCAAGGTCGGGATGCTGGTGCTCGTCGGCCCGCTCGGCCAGCCGCGGCAATGGGGTCAAGGCATGGCGCGTGCTGGCGGGGTGCGACTCCATGAGGTGCGGAGTTACCACGTTGTTCAACGCTTCTGCGGGCATCGGTGGGCCTCGCTGGGCTGGGACAAGCAGGCGGGAAAGGAGGAGTGGCGGCGAAATTTCACTCGCCACTGAAATCATCGACGCTGCCGGCCGCGCCGTCAAGCGCAAACTGGGCCGGCAGTCTAGCTAGCGCCGGGCTGCGGCAAAAACCTTTTGCAAACTCAGTGGAATCGGCCCCGCATAGCTGTCACCGCTTTGCAGTTCATGCGCGAGGCCGTCTAACGCGTCCCTCTCTTCGGCCGCCCAACTGCGGCACTCATCGCGCACTTGCAGCAGGCTATTGCGGGTCTGGTGTGCCACATTCATCAAGCGCCGAGCGGTGTTGGCCATGCGACCCACTTGATACGACAGGCGCGGGTTCTTGCGCCACGCCAGCTCTTTCACCGCGTCGGCCAGCTCGCTTTGCAGCGCCCCAAGTGTCACAAACAGGTCTTCGATGCCATCGGCCGGCGGCTCGGGCGTCGCCACAATCGCGCGAAGTTGCGCCGCCACTAGCCCCGTCGCTAAGCGCTCTTTGCGTTGGAAAATACGCACATACATGGCCAACGACACCAGCCCGTTGACCGCCACCGCCGCAGTGCCGCCCACCGCCACTGAGCTCAAGCGAATGAGCAGCGTATGGGCCGGGGTGCCGCGCGGGATGAGAAGCAAGTAAATCGCTGTAAAGGCTGCTACTTGAAAGCCCGCGCCAAAGCCAAGCCGCATCGTTAGATACACCGCCAAGCCGACGCCCAGCGCCAGTTCGAGCGGAAACGGCAGACCAATCCACGCAAAGAGCGCCGCCACAGCGCCGCCGATAAGCGAGCCAAGCACTTGATCGCGCGCGCGTTTTAGCCCCGAAAGCATGATGGGCGAGGTGCAAATCACCGCGACAAACGCTGCGGAGACCGCGTCGGGATTGCCAAGCAGCGTAACGCCGGCCCAGCCGAGCACCGCCGAAGCAGCTGCTTTGCCGGCGAGAAACCGGTAATCAACTAATGAATTCATGTTTCTATTTAATATCAGCCCAGAGTCGGACTAGTGGAGCAGCGAAGTGCTGTTGGCGAAGTAGGTAATGAAGTAGTCCCAGACGAAGATGCCGATGGCGGAGGTGACGACGCAGTTGTTGACGGCTCGCCCCACGCCTGCCGCGCCGCCCGAGACGCCGAGGCCATAGTAGCACGACACTACGCTGATCGACGCGCCGAAGCTGGTGCCCTTGACCAGTCCGACCAAGTACTCGTCGACCAAGTGCGACTCGAAAACACCTTGAAAAAACACGCGATAATCTACGTCTAAGATGAATTGTGACGTCAGCGCACCGCCTGCGAGCGCAAACAGGTCGCCCAGCGCCGTCAGCAGCAGCAGCATCAGCACCATCGACACGAACCGCGGCACCACCAAATGGTGAATGGGGTCGATCGCCAGGGCCCGCAAAGCGTCAATCTGTTCGGTCACTTTCATGGTGCCGAGCTCAGCCGTGTTGTTGGCGCCCACCCGACCCGAGAACATGAGCCCAATCAGCACGGGCCCAATCTCGGCCAGCACGGCATAGCCCGCACCCCAGCCCAGCAGCCCCGTCGCGCCGGTGCGCTTCACGTAGGTGCCGCTCTGGATCACCATGATCGCGCCAGTAAAAATCGCCGTCATCGCCACGATTGGATAGCTTTTGACGCCCACCTTGTACAGGTTGAGCCAAGTCTCATCGCGGTCGAAGCGAGGCGGAATCATCGCGCGAAAGATCTGCAGCATCTGCATGGTAATGCCACCGACCGTCTGCGAGATCTGCAGAAAACCGGCGCCTATGGCCCGTATTGGATTCACGCGAAATAGACTCCTTTACATGATGATCTAGCTATGAACTTCTTTATCCCGCTGGAAAAACTCGTGAACTATGCTGTCGCGGCTGGCCAGCGCCTGCTCGGCGGTGCCGGCAAAGTGCACCCGCGCCGCATACAACAGAACATAGCGGTCGCACGCCGCGCGCATGCGGTCGATGTCGTGCGAGATCACCAAGCACGTCGAGTTGCGCTGCTCCTGGGTTTTACGAATCAAATTGAAGATTTTTGACGATGTCACCGGGTCCAGGCCCGCGGTCGGATCGTCGAAAAAGATCAGCTCGGGGTCGTTGATATTCGCCCGCGCCAGACCGACGCGCTTCTTCATGCCTCCCGACAGTTCGCCGGGCATCAGGTGCCGCACCTTGGGCAAATCCACTTCAGCTAGGCGCTCTTGCACCTTGGCCGCCACCTGTTCATCGCTAAACCCGCCGCGCTGCCGCATAGGAAAGGCCACATTGTCGCCCACGGTCATAAAGTCGAACAGCGCGTAATTTTGGAAGACTAGCCCGACACGCTCGCGCAGGGCCTGCTTCTCTTGCTCCGTGGTCTGCGCCAAGTCTTGTCCGAGCAACTCGATGCGGCCAGCATCGGGGGCCATCAGGCCGCAACAGAGCTTGACGAAGACGCTTTTGCCGACTCCGCCCGGCCCGATTAGGCCGACAATTTCGTTGGCGCGCATCTCAAAGTCGAGGCCATCGAAGACGCACACTTCGCCAAACCACTTGACTAGGCCGGTGACACGCAACACCACTTCGCCCAATTCACGCTCTGTTCCATGGTGTTCACTCACGGCTGACCCCGATCGCTCGCGCCGTGCTGTTCCAAGTGGGGCTGCCGCAGCTCACTCTCAAGCCGGGCAATTCGCTCGCGGGCCAGCGCACACTGCCGCGGCTCAACATCGGTCGAGTTTTCAAGCTCGTGCAGGCAGTTGTCGCGCTCAGCAGCGGTCTCGCTCTCGCTACAAATTCGTTGATCATTTTGCCGAAAATCTAGGTTACGCCGTTCAACGACACGCAATACTTCGCGATACGTATCGAGTGCTCTGAGTTTGCTACCTTTTTGCTCCTGAATCTCCGCTTGCAGCACGAGGTATTCGGGCAGCTTCAGCGGCTTGCGCAGCATCTGCGGCAGGTTGCGCGCATGGAACTCGGCCCGCTCCAAATTCGCGAGCGGCCCGCGGTAGAGCTCAACCAGCCGCAGCGACGCAGTCTTCTGCTCCTCAAAGGCGTACGAGGCGAAAATATAGCTGGTCTCGTAAAAATCGACCACGCGTTCAAGGTCTTGCGCCTCGAGTTCAAGCTTGCCCTGCAGTCTGCGCACCCGCGCCCGCGTCATCAGCGCGTCGATAATCGTCGGGTCCTCGGCATGGTCGCGCCAGGACCGCTCGAGCAAATCCGCTGCCATTTTAAGAGCTTCAGGCCTGCCATCCTGTTCAAGCAGCATCGCCGCGCGCAGCAGCAAGTTGTCGGCGATCTCCGACCGCGGGTCCGCGTGCTCAAACTGTAAGAACAGCTCCACCATGCGATTGCGCTTGGCCATGTCGAGCCCGCCGTATAAGTACAGGTGATCCAAGGCCCGGCGCGCCGCCGGCTGGTCCGTCGACCGCTCGACTAGGGCCTGCCACAGCGCCAACCCCTCGGCCTCGCGATGCAAACCGTAAAAGCGCAGCTCGCCCGCGTGCAGCACCGCCCGCGCTCGCATCGCCACGTCGATTGCCGACATCGCCAACTGGTCGTAACAAGCTGTCGCTTCAGGCAATTTACCGCCGTGAGCTTGGCTTTCGCACTCCATCAGCGCCGCTTCGTCGGCATCGCGGGGGGCGGTCGCCAGCTTGCGCAACGCCGCGAACCGCTTGGCCGCCAGCTCGGTCTGGCCATCGACATTCAGCCGCTCGGTCCAGTAGTAATCCGACTCCCACTTCTGCAGCTTGGGCTCGAGCGCGCAGCCGCTGGCCAATGCAATGCAACCCGCTACAATCCATACAAAATTGCGAGCGCTAGCAAAGGGCAGGGTGGGCACAGCCATGGTGGGGAGTAGGGGCATCGCAGGCGGCAGCGTAGCGAAATGGTGAACACCTGTCACGAATTCGCGCGACCGTTCTAGCGGCCCTCGCGATTTGTCACGATTTTGTCTAAACTAGCGCGCCGCTGCCCGCGCTGGCTGCGTCTGCGGCGTAAAGCAAATATTGTCATCGAGTTGGAGATAGCCATGGCCGAGAATGCCGCCCCCGCCGCGCCCGTCGAGTTCGCCACTTCGCCCGAGCAGTACCACCATTGGCAGATTCGCATCCACGGCGGCGTGGCCACGCTGACCCTGGCCATCGATCGCGATCATCCGCTGCGGCCCGGTTACGAACTGAAGTTGAATAGTTATGACCTGGGTGTCGATATCGAATTGGCCGATGCGATCCGCCGGCTGCGTTTTGAACATCCCCAAGTCCGGTGCGTGCTGGTCACCTCGGGCATTGCCAAGATGTTCTGCGCGGGCGCGAATATTCGAATGCTCTCGCAGTCTTCGCATACCTTCAAGGTCAACTTCTGCAAGTTCACCAACGAGACGCGCTGCGAGATCGAAGATGCCACGCTCAACTCAAATCAGCGCTACATCGCCGCTTTAAACGGCACTGCGGCGGGCGGCGGCTACGAGCTGGCCGAGTCGTGTGCCGAGATCTACCTGATCGACGACGGTTTTTCGGCCGTGTCGCTTCCCGAAGTGCCCCTGCTCGGCGTGCTGCCTGGCACCGGCGGTCTGACCCGCCTCGTCGACAAGCGCAAGGTGCGCCGCGATGTGGCCGACCTGTTCTGCACCAAGGCCGAGGGGTTTCGCCTGCGTGATGCCCTTAAAATGCGTCTAGTTGACGGCGGTTGGGCCAAGTCGAAGTGGCAGGTCGAGGTCGATAAGCGCGCCGCTCACCTCGTTGAGCAGGCCGGGGGCGTGGGCAGCGAGGTCGGCATTGCGCTGACGCCGGTAGAACGCCAGACAAGTCACGAAGATGACAAAGAGATCCTGACCTATCGCTTTGTGCACGTGGCCATTGAACAAGGTGGACGGCACGCCCGCATTGAGCTGCGGGGACCCGAGACGGCACCCCCGCAATCGCATCAAGAACTTCATGATCTAGGTTGTAACTCATGGGCACTGCAGGCATTTCGCGAGCTCGACTCTGCTCTGCTCGACCTGCGCCTCAACCACAGCCCGGTGGGCTTGCTGAGCGTGACAACCGTGGGCGATCGCGAGCAAGTCCTGGCCTGGGATACCGCGATTTCGCGTTTGCGTGCCGAGGGTTCGTGGCTCGCTCGCGAGGTCCAGTTGCATCAGTCGCGCACGCTGCGGCGGCTCGATAACATGGCCAAGTCTATGTTTGCTATCGTGCTTCCGGGATCGTGCTTCGCAGGTACCCTTGCCGAGGTGCTGTGGTCGGCCGACCGCGCCTACATGCTCGATCACCCGGATCAGCCCAGCGCCATCGCCCTACATCCGGTCAATTTCGGCGTGCACACCACCTACAACAGCATGACGCGACTGCAGATTCGTTTCTTTGGCGAGCCAGACAGCATGACTAAGGCGGCCACGCTGCACGGCCCCATCGAGCCCAGCGACGCCGAGCGTTGCGGCTTGGTTACGCGAGCGCCCGACGACCTCGATTGGGACGACGAAGTGCGGATCGCCGAAGAAGAACGCCTATCGTTTTCGCCAGATGCACTAACAGGCATGGAGCAGAACCTGCGCTTTGCCGGGCAAGAGACCTGTGATACCAAGGTTTTTGGCCGATTGACTGCCTGGCAGAACTGGATCTTCCAGCGGCCGAACGCCGTGGGCGAGCGCGGCGCGCTGACGATGTACGGGGACCCGCGGTCGCCCATGTTCGACTTCAACCGCACCTAGACGGCGCTGCTCGGGCTCGCCACAAAACTGAAACAGTCGTTCCAAAACCCCTTGCAACCGCCCATCATCTCGTTACAATACTGTGACGCGGCGGGGCAGGCTCGCCGCGCTTTGCCTTACTCATCGCCGTCTTGCACGCCAGCCACACCGGAGTCGCCATGTCCGCATTCGACCTGCAGGCCAAGATCCCCAACAATGTCAACCTTGGCGACGACCGCCGCCTGCAGCGCGCGCTCGAGCAATGGCAGCCGCGCTACCTCGACTGGTGGCAAGAAATGGGGCCAGAGGGCTACCAGACCAAAGATGTGTATCTACGCACTGCGATTGGCGTTTCGGGCGACGATTGGGCGCACTACGACTATGTGAAGATGCCTGACTACCGCTGGGGCATCTTCCTCGCCGACCAGGTGCCCGATCGCAAGGTGCCGTTTGGCGACCACATGGGCGAGCCAGCTTGGCAAGAGGTTCCTGGCGAATACCGCAATGTTCTTCGGCGGATCATTGTTACCCAGGGCGACACCGAGCCGGCCTCGGTCGAGCAACAGCGCCTGCTCGGCCAGACCGCGCCTAGCCTGTACGACCTGCGCAACCTGTTTCAGGTCAACGTAGAAGAGGGTCGGCATCTGTGGGCGATGGTGTACCTGCTGCACAATCACTTTGGCGCCGAGGGCCGCGATGAGGCAGAGGAATTGCTGGCTCGGCGCGCTGGCGATCAAGACAAGCCGCGCATCCTCGACGCCTTTAATCAGCCCTGCAACGACTGGCTCAGCTTCTTTTGCTTCACCATGTTTGCGGATCGCGACGGCAAGTTTCAGCTCGCCTCGCTGGCGCAGTCGGGCTTTGACCCGCTGGCGCGCACCTGCCGCTTCATGCTGACCGAAGAGGCGCATCACATGTTCGTTGGCGACACGGGCATCGAGCGCATCCTTCGTCGTTCCGCGCAGTTGACCAAGCTTGACCCCAGCGGCGACGCGCGCGTCCAGGGCGGCATCGACCTGAATACCGTGCAGAAATTCATCAATTTCTGGTTCTCGTACTGCCTCGATTTATTTGGCAGCGAGGTGTCGAGCAACGCCGCCGACTTCTTTGGAGCAGGCCTAAAGGGTCGTTTCGACGAAGAAAAGCGCTTCAGCGAACACTTGGCACTCGACCAAAAGTTGACGCTCGCCATGCCCAAGAACGGCAAATTGGTAAACGAAGACATCGAATTGCGCAACGCCATGAACGAGGTGCTGCGGCAAGACTACATCGACGACTGCAAAAGCGCCGTGCGCCGCTGGTCCAAAGTCGTGCAAGCCGAGGGCGTCGACTTCGAGGTCACGCTTCCAAGCGGCCGTTTCCACCGCCACCAAGGCATCTACGGCGGCTTGCACTTCGACCGCGACGGCGAGCCGATCAGCGCCGAGCAGTTCGAAGCCATGCGCGCCGAGTGGCTGCCCACCGACGCCGACCGCGCGTACCTGCGCTCAATCATGCAGCCCGTGATGGCTCCAGGCCAAATCGCCAACTGGATCGCGCCGCCCAAGAAGGGCATCAACGGCCAAGACTTCGCCTTCGAATACGTGCGATTTTAGGCGGTCGCGCCTATACTGGCCAACCAACCGGCCCGTTGCCTGGGGGTCGAGGTGCCATGACGCGACCCGAAGGTCCATTGCTACTCGATACACTGCACGATGGCGTGCTGACGCTGACCCTGAATCGGCCCGACAAGCTGAATGCCCTGGATCAGCCGCTGGTCGATGCGTTGCATTCGGCGCTGTCGTACTACGAACCGCTGGTCGACATCGTGCGCGCTGTGGTCATCTGCGGCGCGGGTGGTAGGGCATTTGCCGCAGGTGCAGACATTGCCACCTTGCGAAACCGCAACAGTGGCGAGGCTTTGCTGGCCATCAACGCCCAATTGTTCGACCGCGTCGCGCGCTTTCCAGCGCCTACCATCGCCGCGGTGACCGGCTACGCCCTAGGCGGTGGCTGCGAGCTGGCGCTGGCGTGCGATCTGCGAGTTGCCGGTGAGTCCGCACAGTTCGGCCAACCCGAGACAGGTCTGGGCATCATCCCTGCCGCCGGCGCTACCTCGCGCTTGCCGCAGCTGGTGGGCATGGGCCGCGCCCGCGAGCTGATCTTTACGGGGCGACTGGTCGGTGCCGACGAGGCTGCGGCGATGGGCCTGGTCAACGCGGTGGTTCCCGATGCCGAAGTGCTGTCTGCAGCGGTCGAAATGGCCATACAGATCGCCAAGAACGACGGTCTGGCCACGCGCCTGACCAAGCAGGCCCTGCAACTTGTAGAGGGTAATCTTGAGCATCAGCGCCGCTTTGCTAACTTGGCCCAGGGCTTATGCTTCGACAGCCCCAGCAAGGTCGCGCGTATGGATGCATTCTTGGCGCGCAAGGCCGCCCGTCGCAACAGTGCCGCCCACCTTGCCCAACGCCACGACAGCGGAGAGGGGTAGGGTATCTCCATGTATCTCCAGCCCACGGCACGGTTTTTTGCTGCAGTAGCCGCATTGGCCCTCTGTGCTTGCACCGCCGACGGCAACGACAACCTCTCGACCGTCGAGCTGCAGCTAGCGAGCAGCGGCCCCATGCCCGCCGGTGCAGACACGTTGAGCTTGGTTGTGCGGTCGGTGGCGGTCCACGTGGGCGACTCCGGGGCCGAAGCGTTAGCGGCCGACGATTTCGGCAGCGACGCCGACGGCCGCTGGCACACCCTCAGCGTAGAACGGGCCGTTACCTTTCCAAATAGTGGCATCGCCTTAGGCTCCCTCAAGCTCCCCGCGGGCGCGATCACCCAGATTCGCCTCAACCTGGGCAGTGCGGCCGGCCTAGTCGCACCGCAGGGCGGCTGCACGCTCGACTTGACGCCCTACGCCACAACTGGTTGGCGTTTAAGCTTGCCATTCAAGCCCTTTGCGACTTATCACGGCGTCTCCCACGTCGGCCTACTCGCGCTCGACCTGAGCGCGACGCTCATTCCTACGGGCAACTGCTTTGGCCTGCAGCCCACGCTCGGTGTTGCGAGTTGGCAGTCGTCGGGCCACCCCATCTCTGTGAATTAGCCATTTTGTATTCTATGGTTAGGCAGCCATCGGGCCGCCAAGGATTGCGCATGTCGTACCTCGTCTGGACCGCCTTTGTCGCGATGATCTGCGGCTTCTTGGCTCTCGACCTAGGCGTATTCAATAAGAAAGACCATGTGATCGGCGTGCGCGAGGCCATGCGCTGGACGGCCATTTGGGTCACGGTCGCCATGGCCTTCGTCGGCGTAGTCTACGTGCTCTACGACAATCAAGTCGCCGGTTTCGGCCAACCTGACGGCACCCACGGCGTCTTGCAAGGCACTGAAGCGGCGCTACTTTTCTTGACCGGCTACCTCGTGGAGTACTCGCTCTCGATCGACAATATCTTCGTCATCGCGCTGCTGATCTCGGCGTTCAAGGTGCCGCGCAAGTACCAACATCGCGTGTTGTTCTGGGGTATTCTAGGCGCACTCGTAATGCGCGGCATGATGATTGCAGCCGGAACTGCGCTAATTCGCAACTTTACCTGGACCATGTACGTATTCGGCGGCATCCTCATCGTGTCCGCCGTCAAGATGGCGCTCTCGAGCGACGACAGCGGCAAAGACCCGCACAATAGCTGGGTTGCCCGCACCGCTCAGAAATTCTACCCACTTTCGCCCAAGTTCCACGGCAAGTCCTTCTTGACCACCTTGCCCGACGGCCGCCGCGCGATGACGCCGCTCCTTCTCGTGCTGCTGCTCGTCGAATCGACCGATGTGTTTTTCGCGGTCGACTCGATTCCGGCTGTCTTCGCCGTGACCACCGATCCGTTCTTAGTCTTTACGTCGAATGTCTTTGCGATCATGGGCTTGCGTTCACTATTCTTCGCCCTTGCCGGCCTGCTCGGCGCCTTTCATCACCTCAAGTACGCGCTGGTGGCCCTTATGGCCTTTATCGGCGTCAAGATGCTGGCGGCCGACTACATCCACATCGCGCCGGCACTGTCGCTCGCGGTCATCGGCGTGATTTTGGGTGTAGGCGTTGCGACTTCGCTGGCCTTTCCGCTCAGCGCCGAAGAGCAGGCCGCGCACGAGCGCAAGCACCGCGGCGACGACCATGAGCACGCTGCCCCAGACGCGGTCGAAAAGCCCGACGACGACCAGGCGGCAGGTGGGTAACCGGGCAACTTAGTTGGCGATATACACGTTATCGATGGTCAACTGCGTGCTCAGTAGCAGATTGCTGCCGTTCGCCAAGAAGCCGATGTACAGCTTGCCGCCACTCGTCGGCCCCACCAGCACCGACAGGGTCTGCTTGCCACCCGTCAGCTGAATAGTCTGATATGTCGCCCAGTTGACGCCATCGACCGACACCTGCACCGACACGCTCACGCCGGCTCCCGGAAACGGCGGCATGATGGGCGGCAGCACCAAGTTCACATCGGCGGCCACCTTCAGCATCGTCGCGGTCCCCGTGTCGAGCTGCGGTGTAGCCAGCCGCGCGGCAAACGTCATCGTCGGCTGGCTGCTCACCGGCGATCCAGCTAATTGCGCGTACTTATTGCCCGTCGCATCGGTCGCCAGCGCCCAAGATGCACTCGTAGCCACCACTAGCTGATTGTTCCAACCGCCTTCGCTCAGCGCGGTCTTGTAGCCGTCGAACTTGTCGGCAAACGGCAGCGACTTGGGCCCAACCGGTGTAGTCGCATCGCATGCATCACCCAAGCCATTGCCGTTGCTGTCTTTTTGGTCGGGATTAACCACGAGCGAGCAGTTGTCCTTCTCGTCAGGGATACCGTCGTTGTCGTCGTCGGGGTCGCAGCTGTCATCGATACCGTCGCCATCTGTATCCACCGACTTGACCAGCTTATTGGGCAAAACTGGGCACATATCGTTCGTGTCGGGCACGCCGTCGCCGTCTTGGTCCGGGTCGCAGGCATTGACCTTGCCGTCGCCGTCCATGTCTAGGCTTTTGGGGTACGCCGTCCACACCGCCACGCTGTCGAGCCACACGCCCGAGGTGTCGTTGGCCACGCCGTCGCCGCTGTCGAAGTGGGCGCGCAAGCGAATCGTCTGGCCTGCGTACTTGCTCAAGTCGGCGAAACCTTGGACCCATGCCGCAGTGGCGGTGGTGTCGTCCTTGCTGTAGACCGCGGTCCAGTCGTTGTACAAGCCGCCGCCGGTGCTGACTTCGAGCCAGAACTTGTCGTAGGATGCACCTTTTTCGGTATCAAAGAACACCGCGAACGACAACGTGATCTGCCCCATCGGCGGCAACACGAACTGCGGCGAGCGCGCCATACCGGTCACCACCGCGCCGTTGTTGTAGTTGCCCGTCGCCGGGTTGCCAAACCACAAGGCGCCCGCGCCGGTCTTGGCCTTGCCGTTGGCCCAAACTTGCCAACCTACGCCATTTTGCGCCGGGTCCATGCTCCAGCCGCTGTTCGTGCCCTCGTCGAACTGCCAAACCGCGACCGCTCCTTCGTCGGTCTGGCCGTTGCAGTTGTCGTCGATACCGTTGCAGGGCACATCGATCGCCGCAGGCTTGCTCGCGTCTTTGGGCGCGCAGTCTTGGGCATTGGCAAAGCCGTCGCCGTCAATATCGGGGTCGCACACATCGCCCACGCCGTCGGCATCCATGTCGGCCTGGTCCGCATTGGGGAATTTCGCGCAGTTATCGACATTGTCGCAAATGCCATCGCCGTCCAGGTCGCTGGCGCAGCACGGCACAATCGCCTTGTTGTAGCAGACTGCGCCTGAGCAAACGTCCGCGGTGCACGGGTTGCTGTCGTTGCAGTCGTAGTCCATCACGCACTTGCCGGGGAAGCACTGATTTTTCTGGCACAACAAGCCGGCAGGGCAGCCGGGGCCACAGGGGTTGCCGCAGCCGTCGTCGCCGCACATCTTGCCGCTGCAGGTGCCGATGCACGGGCACTTACCGCAGTCGCCGGGGCAGTTGCCGCAGGTCTCGCCGCTCGCGGCCGCGCAGACGCCGTCGCCGCACTTGGCGGGGCAAGAGCCGCAGTCGAGCGGGCAGTTGCCGCAGGTCTCGCCGCTGCTGGCCTGGCACAGCTTGTCGCCGCACTTGGGCTGGCAGGCGCCGCAGTCGTTGGGGCAGGTGCTGCAGCTTTCGGTGCCCGAGCACGAGCCGTCGCCGCACACGGCGGGGCAGTCGCCGCAGTCTTGCGGGCAGATCTTGCAGTTTTCGCCGGCCGAGGGCTGGCATACCGCATCGCCGCAAGTGGGCGGTGGTGTTACGCAAACGCCTGTAAACGTGCAGGTCTGTCCGGGCAGGCAGACGCTGGGGCACTGGCCGCCGCACGCGTCGCTGCCACACTGCTTGCCTTCGCACTTGGGCACGCACGGGCAGGGCCCGCAGTCCATTGGGCAGCTCGCGCAGCTCTCGCTCGACGCGCACACGCCGTCGCCGCACGGGTTGCACTTGCCGCAGTCGACCGGGCACGACTTGCACGTCTCAGGTGCGCCGTTGGCATCGAATGCGCACACGCCGTCGCCGCAGCTGTTGCACTTGCCGCAGTCCATTGGGCAGCTTGAACACGTCTCGCCGATGCTGGCGGTGCAGAGGCCGTCGCCGCACACCTGGCACTTGCCGCAGTCGGTGGGGCACGTCTTGCAGTTCTCGACGGTGCCGTCTGGGCTGGGGCCGCACATGCCGTCGCCACAGCCGAATTTGCACGGGCCGCAATCGGTGGGGCAGGTCGCGCACGTCTCTTTGCTGCCGTCGATGCTGGGGCCGCACAGGCCATCGCCGCAGCCGAACGGGCAGGGTCCGCAATCCAGGGGGCAGGTGCTGCAGGTCTCGCCGGGGGCGAAGGGCGAGGCCACCGCGCAGACCTTATCGCCGCAGACGGGCATACACGGGCCGCAGTCGTTCGGGCAGCTACTGCACGACTCGCCCGAGCTGCACTGTCCGTCGCCACAGGTCACCGGGCACTCGCCGCAATCTTGTGGACATCCCTGGCAATTTTCGCCGTTGTTGCACTGCTGGTCGCCGCAGACGGGCACGCCCGCGCAGGGTACGCCGCACTGAGCGCACTCGCTGACGCACAGGTTGTCCCACGCGGTCTGGCAGCAGAACGAATCCTTTTGGCAAACGCAGTCTTGGCACTTGCAGTTGCCGCAGGTGGGCGTGGGGCTTTGGGTGCAGCCGTCCGAGCATGAGCCGCAGTCTTTGGCGCAATTGCCACAGTTTTCGGTCTTGGCGTCGCAGACTTGGTCGCCGCAGAACGGGCACTTGCCGCAGTCGTTCGGGCAGTTGCTGCAGGTCTCGCCCGAGCCGCACTGGCCGTTGCCGCAGGCGGGGTTGCACTTGCCGCAATCTTGCGCGCAGCTGCTGCAGTCTTCGCCGGCGCCGCAATAGCCATCGCCGCACTTGGTGCAAAATCCGCAGTCGGGGGCGCACTGGCCGCATTGCTCGGCCGGCTCGCAATTGCCGTTGCCGCACAGGGGTTTGCAGGGACCGCAGTCGCCGGCGCAGTTGCCGCACGTTTCGCTCGACTCGCACTGGCCGTTGCCGCACACGGGGCCACACGTGCCGCAGTCCTTAGGGCAGCTTTGGCAATTTTCGCTGAGCTCGCAGACCGCGTTGCCGCAGGTGGTCGGGCAGGCGCAGTCT
Source organism: uncultured Myxococcales bacterium (assembly GCA_903883645.1). Lineage (GTDB taxonomy): Bacteria > Myxococcota_A > UBA9042 > UBA9042 > UBA9042 > SXRM01. Next base: position 67,164 of record CAISBR010000108.1, read on the forward strand.
TTGGGGCAGTTCGTGCACGCCTCGCCGGGTTCGCAGATGGCGTTGCCGCACACCGGACCGCAATTGCCGCAGTCTTTGGGGCAGTTACTGCAGCTTTCGCCGGCCGAGCTGCTGCATTGTCCGTCGCCACAGACCGCCGTTTGCGGGCAGAATATCTGATAATCCGGGCAGCAATTGCCCATTTGCTGGCACTCGGGGATGCACAGGCACATGTCCGACTTGCCGCCGCAATTGTTCACGCAACTTCCGGGCTTGCACGGGCCGCAGTCGGCCGAGCAGCTGGTGCAGTTTTCGCCCGAGTTCGTGTCGCACTTCTTATCGCCGCAGAACGGCTTGACGCACGGGCCGCAGTCGGCCGGGCAGCTGGTGCACGACTCGCCGGCGTCGCTCGAGCATAGGCCATCGCCGCAAAGACCCGGACAGGGGCCGCAGTCAATGCCGCAATTGCTGCAGTTTTCGCCGAGCATGCTCTCGCACTTGCTGTTGCCGCAGCTGGCTGGGCAGGGTCCGCAGTCGTTTGGGCAGGAGGTGCACGACTCGTTGCCGCTGCAACTGCCGTCGCCACACGTTGGCTGGCAGGGTCCGCAGTCCATCTGGCAATTCTTGCAGGTTTCTCCCATCTTGGGGTCGCAGAACAGGTCGCCGCAGGTGGGCGGGCACTTGCCGCAGTCTTGGCCGCAGGTGTTGCACGACTCGCTGGCGCCGCACACGCCGTCGCCGCACTTGTCTTGGCACTTGCCGCAGTCGCTCGCGCAATTCAGGCAGCTTTCTGCGCCGTTGCACACGCCGTCGCCGCAGACCTGGCCGCACGGCCCGCAGTCGCTTTGGCAGTTCTGGCAGTTTTCGCCGCTGTCTTTGCTGCACTTGCCGTCGCCGCACAAGGGCTTGGGGCAGGTTCCGCAGTCGCCAGGGCAGGTTGCGCAGGTCTCGCCGGGGCTACACAAGCCATCGCCGCAGCCCTTCTTGGCGCAAAAGCCGTTCTCGCACGGCGCGTTATCGGGGCAAAGCTGGAAGTCGACCGCGGTGCTACCGTCGCTATTGCAGGTGGCGGCGTACGGTCCGACGCATAAGTGTTCGCCGGGATTACAGCTTTGTGCCATGCACCAGTTGGTGGCGATGTTGCACTTTTGGCCCTTGGCACAGTCGCTGTCGACTTTGCACGCGATGGGCGGCTGCACATCGGGAACATCTGCAAGCGAATCAGCGCTGTCGGTATCCACCGCGACCGTGTCGTCACCGCCCACGCCGTCGCCCAAGATGCTGGTGTCGCCCTTGGCGTCGACGCCCACATTCTTGTAGCCGACCACCGCCTGTTGGTCCGGAGAACAGGACGTTAGCGTCCAGACCAGCACTGCAACGCCCACCAATTTGGCAGAAATTTTTGAAGAATTTCGACGCATTGCACCCTCGGCCGGCAGGAGGACCTGCGCGATCGCCAAGTGTAGCAGATAGCCCCACCTAGCCGCCACAAGAGCGCCAAGGTGTCAAGAAAATCGAGTATTTTAGAAACCGGAGTAAATCCAGACTACAGGCCGACGTCCGCCGCGTAGTTGACCTGGACCTTATCGCCTTGCCGGGGCGTAATCGGGAAGTAAATCGCCTCGCTGTACACCTTGCACAAGCCGTCGATGCAGTCGAGGCCGGTTGGACAGTCGCGCGTCTTGGCACAGTGGTCGCCTTGTTGGGCGGCGAGCTCGGGCGATGCGGTCAGGCAGTCCGCTGTCGACTTGAGGTAGAACGAATTGTCTTTCTGAGCCTCTGGCGCATCGAGGTTCGCAACATACTTCATGTCTTCGGGCGTGCCGTTGTTGCGCACGCGGGTGACCTTGAGCAGCGGCTCCCCCGTGACCGGGTCGCTGTTGGGCGCGTGCGGCAAGCAGATTTTGACGACGCGGCTCAAGATGGTGTTGGCGATCTGGTCGAGGGCGGCGGTAAAGTCGGCGCCTTCGCAGATGTTTGAGATAAGCCCGTTGTCGCCAAACGCCTTGGCCACCTGGATGTATCGCGAACCGTAGCCCGACTCGCCGCGGCCGCCGTTGCAGATGTAGGGGGCTTGCAAGCTCGCCTGATTGCGCAGGAATGAGCGGTAGTAGCTCGCGCGGTCCGCGGTCACTTGGTCCGGCAGTGTGCGGCCGTTCTGGCCCGCCTTTGAGATGGAGTCGCCCGTAATCGCCGCGAAAATCACGCGCGAGGGGTCGTTCTTCAGCGAGCGGAAGCGGTCGACGAAGTCGGTAACCGAGGCAAACCGCTTGTTTTGCATGAAGCCGCTGGCGTTGTCTTTGACGATCAGCGCCACGTTGGCGTCGGCCTCGGTCTGGCACGCAACCTTATCGGCGCCGGTGAGGGTGTGGCAGTCGCTCGGGCACTTGCGCGGCGGCTTGCCGGCCTGCTTATCCTTAAATTTCAGGTACTCGCAGTAGCCATTGGCCAAGTCGTGGTTGCCGGCGGTGCGATCGCCGTACTCTTGGCAGTAGGTCTGCAACTCCGAGGGAAACAGCTGATCGATCGCGGCCTTGGCCGAAGTCGCCGTGCCGTCGCCGATGTATTGGTCGAGGTCAAAGGCATACGAACAGTCATCGTCGTCCGACGCCACCACGAGCACCAAGTAAGCGTCGGGCCGCACCAAGTCGTCGTACTGGCACGTGCTGAGTTTCTTGCCGTTCTTGTCGCGCGGGCAGTTGATGCCGTTGGGGTCCAAAGCCTGCCACAGCGAGCGCAAGCCGCCTTCGAACTTGGCCTCTTTGGTCTGGATCGCGCCCACGTTGGCGATGCAGTGGAACCAATCGAGCTGCGTGCCGATCTTCTTGCCGTTCTTGTCTTTGATATCCACGCCTTGCTTGAGCACGCCGGGCAACTGCTCGGCGCCCGGGCAATCGCTGGTCTCCGGCGGATACATGCAGCCGGCCTGCACGGTCGCTTTGTTGCACTTGATGCGGTGCTGGCCTTCGGGCACGCCTTTTTCGTACATCGCCCAGCAGTCGGCGTCGGTCGTGCAGCGAAACTGGCAGGTCGTGTTTATCGAGCAGTTGTCGTTATTGTTGAACTGCGGGTTGTCGATGTTGGCCTTGCAGTAGTACGAGCCGTCGGTCAGCGGGTCGGCCGTGACCTGGCCCTCGGCGTTGCAAATGGCCGAATTAGCGTCGTAATTATAGAACTTGAACGGCACCGGCTTGGTACAATCGGCGTCCTTCATGCACGGTTGCTTGATGCGCTCGATGCACGCCGGCGGATAGTCGGTCGCCGGCTTGTGCACAAACTGGCCGATCCTCTTGATCTCGGCCGCGTCGGGCAGCTGCTGCACGGTCACCACGGCCATCTGCGCGTCGATAAACGACGGGTCGTCGGCCTTCGTCTTGCCGTAATCTTGCAAATTCTTGATAAATTTGCCGAAACCTTGCGACAGCTGCCGCTGCTCTTGGCACATCGACGACGAGTGATCGATCATCCAGAGGAAGTCGATTTTTACGGCTTTGTCGCGGGCCAATGCACGCGTGACGCGCACTTCAAAGCTGTCGAGCAAGCTGTGCACGGGGTAGTCGTTGCAGCCGGCGAGCATGGTTGAACCCGCAAACAGCAAGACAAGTTGCGTGGTTGCGACCAAGCGAGCGGCGATCGGAAAGCGGAAGCGGTGGGCCATGGGATGCGGATCGTCCTTACCAAGTCCTGACCGAACAACATACCACAGGTAACGGCGCTGTGGGAAGTTGGGCAAAAGCCGCAGTTGGACTGGGATTCAGACCTGGGCCTGGTTGGAAGCCAGAAACCGGGTTTTTGCACCCTGCCCGCACCCCCGGATATTCGAGTTTACATAATACCTATTATCAGACGTTGTATCTATATCAAGTTCCAGCCCTGCAGCCGCCCTATTTTGCCCCGAATCTATTTTCGCCGCCCGAGCCGCGCCGTACACTAGCTGCCCATGCGTATCCGCCTTACCCAGTTCGATAGCCTAATCGCCGACATCGCCGGCAACCTCGCCCACATCGTCGCCGCGTGTGACCGGGCCCGCCGCGCTGGCGACCACATGGTCGTGACCCCAGAGCTCGCGCTGCACGGTTATCCGCCGCTCGACCTGCTCGAACGCGACGACTTCTTGGCCGCGACCGAGGCGTGCCTGCCGCAGCTGTGCGAGGCCTCGCGCGGTCTGGTGCTGGTGGTGGGCGCGGCGGCGCCGGTGGCCTTGGCGGGCCTGCCGCGCGGCCGGCATAAGGCGGCTAACGTCGCGCTGGTACTAGAAGACGGTCGCCATGTCGCCACGGTGGCCAAGCGGCTGCTGCCCACGTACGACGTGTTCGACGAGGCGCGCTGGTTTGCGGCCGGCGATACGCCCGGGTTGGTCGAGGTCATGGTCGAGGGCCGCCGCGTGCGCCTGGGCGTCACCGTGTGCGAAGACGTGTGGTCGCGCGAAGACGACGGTCCGCCGCGCTACGCCTGCGACCCTGTGGCCGATCTTGCGGCGTTGGGCGCCGAGGTGCTGGTCAACTTGTCGGCCTCGCCGTTCGACCTGGGCAAGCCGGCGCGACGACTCGAGCTAGTGCGCGGCTTGGCGCGCGAGCACCACATCCCGGCCGTGTACTGCAACACGGTGGGCGCCAACGACCAATTGATCTTTGATGGCCGCAGCTTTGCCGTGGATGCCCAGGGTCGGCTGCTGGCCGTGGGCCCGGCGCTCCTCGACGCCGACGTGCAAGTCGACCTGCAGGCTCCGCCGCGCGTATTTGACGAAACCGCGCTGTTTTCGCCGCCGCGGCCCATGCAAGCCCGCAGCGCCTTGGTGCGTGGTATCGCCGATTATGTGCGCAAGTGTGGGTTTAAAGACGTGCTTTTGGGCCTGTCGGGCGGCATCGACTCGGCGGTGGTGGCGGCGCTGGCGGTCGAGGCCCTGGGCAAAGAGCACGTGATGGGCGTGGCCATGCCCGGGCCGTGCAGCAGCCAAGGCAGTGTCGACGATGCCCTTGAACTGGCCGAAAACCTTGGGATTCGCTGCCCGATCCTGCCCATTATCGGACCTTATGATGCCTTGGCGCTGGCGCTGCAGCCTGAGCTGGCCCGCACCCCGTCGCAACCCCACGACATTACCGAACAAAATCTGCAGGCCCGCCTGCGCGGCACCATGCTGATGGCGCTGTCGAATCGCACCGGCGCGCTGCTGCTGACCACCGGCAACAAAAGCGAAATGGCGGTGGGCTATTGCACCCTGTATGGCGACATGAACGGCGGCTTGGCGGTCATTGGCGACCTGCCAAAAATGCTCGTCTATGCCGTGGCCGAGACCTATAATCACGATGTGCAGCATCAAGGTCGGGTGGTTATCCCCCTGTCGACGATGACGAAAGCGCCATCGGCCGAACTGGCGCCGAACCAAACCGACCAAGACAACCTGCCGCCCTACCCGCTCCTCGACGCGATCTTGGAGCGCTTTGTCGAACTGGGCGAAACGGCTGAGCAAGTTATTGAGGCGGGCTACGAGCGTGCCACCGTCAAAAAGGTGGTGCGGCTGGTCGAAATGGCTGAATTTAAACGGCGTCAGGCGGCGCCAGTGCTGCGTGTGACCCGCAAGGCCTTTGGCCCTGGTCGGCGGATTCCGCTGGCCCGCGCCGTTCCCCGCTAAGATTTTATAGGAAGAACAATGACTTCGAAGCCAATCACCCTGCCCCGCGCCGCGGGCGTTCTTTTGCACCCGTCGTCGCTGCCGGGGCCGCATGGCATTGGCGATATTGGCAAGATCTCTCATGATTTTGTCGACTGGCTGCACAGCGCCGGCATCAAGGTGTGGCAAGTGCTGCCTCTCGGGCCCACTGGCGGCGGCGACTCGCCCTATGCGAGCCCGGCGTCGATGGCCGGCAATCCCTGGCTGGTGGGGCTCGAGCTGCTAGTCGATGGGCAGCTTTTGCAGTCTGAAGAGCTTATTGGGCCACAACTTGCAAACGACTACATCGAGTTTGGCGGTATGATCCACTGGAAACAGGACCGTTTGCACCTGGCCGCTGATCGTTTGCTGGCCCAGCCGCGCCACGCGTGGTACAGCGAGCTGCAGCAATTCCGTACGGATAATCCATGGGTACTGGATGCCGCCCTGTTTCAGGTGCTGCGCGAGGCCCGCAACTATCAGCCGTGGTGGACGTGGGAGCCGGAGCTGCGCACCCGCAAGGCCGCCGCCCTGCAATTTGTTCGCGAAAATCAACGGGTAGAGGTCGATCGCTACATCGTGCTGCAGTACTTCTTCGACCGGCAGTGGCGCGAGCTGCGGCAGTATGCCAAGAAGCGCGGTATTGAATTCCTAGGCGATGTGCCGATTTACGTGGATGCCGACAGCGCCGACACCTGGTCGCAGCCTGGGCTGTTCCAGCTCGATGCCAGTGGCAAGCCGAGTGCGGTCGCCGGAGTTCCACCCGATTATTTCAGCGTAACCGGGCAGTTGTGGGGCAATCCGCTGTACGACTGGGCGGCGATGCACAAGACACAGTACCGCTGGTGGTCCGCGCGGCTGAACCGGGCGCTGCAGCTGGTCGACCGGGTGCGTATCGACCATTTTCGCGGTTTTGCGGCCTATTGGGCGGTGCCGCAAGGAGCCGAGGATGCGCGCGGCGGCTCGTGGCAACCGGGCCCCGGCATTGCATTATTTCGTGCCCTGGCCCGCGACTTGGGCAAGCTGCCCCTGGTCGCCGAAGACCTGGGTGTGGTCGACGACGACGTGATCGCCCTGCGCGAAGGGGCCGAGCTGCCGGGCATGTTGGTCCTGCAATTTGCCTTTGGCGACAACGCCGACAACCCCTTCTTGCCGCACAACCATGTGCCGCACGCCGTGGTGTACACCGGTACGCACGACAACGATACGACCTTGGGGTGGTGGCAGAGCTCGGCCGATGTGCACGGTAAGGTCGCGGATTATCTGGGCAAGCCGCTGCTGGCCGACGTGCCCTGGACACTCATACGTACGGCGATGCAGTCGGTCGCGCAGCTCGCGGTGGTGCCGCTGCAAGACGTGCTCGAGCTGGGCAGCGAGGCGCGCATGAACGTACCCGGGCGGCCCGACAAGAATTGGGCTTGGCGCGTCTTGCCGGGCCAGCTAACTGCGGATCATGCCAAGCGTTTAGCGCACTTGGTCAAGCTGTACGGGCGATAACTAGGTAAAGCCGATCACGCGGCCCTTGGTGTGGTGCGCGGTCAGGTCCCACAGCACGCCCATGCGCAGTCCGTCCATCGACACCAGCCACTTGGGCAGCGCCAGCACCTCGGCCAGCTGCTCGTAGATCAGCGCGCCGCCCAGCAAGATATCGGAACGACTGGGGTCCATGCCCGGCACGGTCAGCCGCTCGGCGTTGGTGGGCGCCGACTCGATGGCGCGGGTGACGGCCTGCAAATCCGCGATCTCTAAGCACAAGCCGTGGACTGATTCGTTCGTGTTGCCTGTTACGGCCTGGTGAATGCGCGCCACGCGCTGAATGGTACCGGCCACGCCGATCGCCACATCGATGTGCAGGGGCAGCAAGTCGCGAAGATCGCGGTGCAACATCGCCCGCAACTCGGCACGGGCCTGGGCCACAGCCTCGGGCAGCACGGGGTCTGTGCCCAGCCACGTACGCGTAACCACAAGCGCACCAAGGGGAATACTTGTGGCGAACAGGACCTCGCCGTTCTTGCTGAGCAGCAACTCGGTCGATCCGCCACCCACATCGGCGCACAGCACGGCGCCCTCGATACGGTCCGACATGCCGCCCAGCACACCGCGCCAGGCCAGCTGCGCCTCTTCGACACCGGCGATGATCTCGATCGCAATACCGCAACGCTGGCTCAAGCGGGCCGCCACCTCGGCACCATTGCTGGCCGCGCGAAACGCCGCCGTCGCCACACAGCGCAGCTGCTGCACCCGCCAGTTGGCCAGCACCACCTTAAAGCGCTCCAGTGCTTCGGCAAGGCGGTCTTCAGCGACCTGCGACAGCTTGCCGTCTGGGCCCACTTCGTCGCGTAACCGAGCAGCATCTTTATGTTTTGCTACCTGCACGAGCGATCCGTCGCGCAGCACCACCGCCACCAACAGGCAGATCGAATTCGAGCCAATGTCGATGACCGCGACAGGTTCCAAAATGTCTTCCTCCTTCACGTTGATCAACACGGTACCCCCTTGCCCGGCGATTGTGGTCGAGGGGAGCGCCGCCGGCAAGCGAACGCGCCAAGATGACCCCGCGCGGGTGACGGCTACGGTCGCAGCTTACACCTGCCAGTGCGGTTGCAGTTGCCCCGCCATGCGCGCTGCCGTACGCTGTGGTCGCTACCCTGTCGAGGTTTTTATGCGGTTCCGATCCTTTGTAGCGACCCTTTTCGTCAGCGTGGCGTGCCTGTTGGGCTGCGACAGCGAGTCCGCCACACCGGTCGCGGCTACGGCTAGCTGGCAGATGCCCATCACCGAGCACGCCGGCGCGTTCTACTCGGCCTGGGGCACCTCGCCCAACGATGTCTGGATCGTGGGCGCTGCGAACCACAAAACGGCCGGCGCCGGCCCCTCGGTGCTGCACTTCGACGGCGCTGCGTGGCAGAACAAGGCAGTCGAGGCCCCGGGAGTCGACCTGTGGTGGGTGTCGGGCCTGGCCGGTGGCGACACCTGGTTTGCTGGTACCCAGGGCACCATCGCCCGCTGGCACCGCGACACGGGCAAGGTCGAAATCGAAAAAACCCCGAGCGCCGACCATATCTTTGGCCTGTTGCCCGTCGCCGCCAACGACGTATGGGCGGTCGGCGGCAGCTTGGGCTGCGGCGCCAAGACCTGCGGCGTAGTCTGGCACAACGACGGCACGGGTTGGGCTGCCGCGAGCGTACCGCCCGCATTGCTCGGCGGCGCGACCCAGTGGTTCAAAGCCTGGAAGCAGAAAGGCATTTTGTGGATTGTGGGCGCCGAGGGCAAGCTGCTACGCTACGATGGCAGCACGTGGACCAGCCCGGCCAGCGGCAGCGATCGCACCATCTTGACCATCCATGGCAATGGCGACGTGCTGGCGGCGGTCGGTGGCGCCGACTACGGCGATATCGTAGAGCTTGGCAGCGACGGCGCGTGGTCCAAAGTCACCCCCAGCGTGCTATTCCCCGCCATGAACGGCGTGTTCGTACCCACGGATGGCAATGCTGTTGCGGTGGGCGGCGGCGCGGCAGTGGCACGGCGCACGCACGGCGTATGGGCGCAAGACAAGGTAGCCAAGAAAGCCCTCGAAAACATCTTAGCTTTCGAAGCTTTTCATGGCGTCTATGTCGACGCAGACGGCGGCGTGTGGGCCGTGGGCGGCCAGCTCGAGTCAGGAACTTTGGGCCAGGTCTGCTACTTTGGCTCTAAGAAAGTGCCAATGCTGAAGTAGACGCGGGCGAATCGGCCGCAAAAATGCCGCGGGCGGACCCACCTGCGCAGATCCGCCCGACATGCAAACCACTAGAAGCTACGGTTTCGCAACGCCGATCAGGCCGCAAGCGACGCGCCCACCCGCGTTGCCCGTCGGCTGGCCACCATCGTCGGTCTTGGCGTGGACGATGACGCTGCGGCCAATCACCGCAAACTTCTTGCCCACGGTCAAATTATCGACCACAACCGTGTACTTGGCCTTGCCGTCTTTGTCGGCGGTCAGGTTGCCAAGGTCGCCGGCGTGACGCTGGGGCGCTTTTTCGGGCAGGCCGTGGTCGTGGCCACCCGGGTTGTAGTGGCCACCGGCCGAAGCGCCGTCGGGGGCCGAGCAGTCGCCAAACTCGTGCACATGAAAAGCGTGCTGCTGCCCGGGGTTAAGACCTTCAAGCTCGGCCGTAACGGTGACCTTGCCGTCCGCACCCTCTACGAACTTGACGGTACCCTTGACCTTGTTGCCCGCCGTAGCCTGCATTTGCGCCAGAGCGGCGGTGGGAGCACCGGCGCAGCACTCGGGCGCGCACGGCTTGCCATCGGGGCCCACACACGGCTTGCTGTCATCCGCCTTCTTTTCAGGGGCTTTGGCAGCATCACCCTTAGCGGGCTCCGCTTTGGCCGGCTCCGACTTCGCAGCCTCGGCCTTCTTGTCGTCTTTGCCCGCCAGCGCCGGCACTGCAATCAGCGCCGATAGCGCCAGAAGCGCACCTAAACCAAGATATTTCTTCATGTTTCCTCAGGTGGTCGCAGCCTAGGCGGCTACAGGCCCAGCTCCGCATCGACCAGGCTCAGTGCCCCGTCGATAATCTCGAAACCCTCGGCCATTTGCGCGTCGGTGATGCACAGCGGCGGGTTGGTCATGATGGTGCCCCACTGCAGCATCGTAAATAAACCGTTGTCTCGCAGGTACTTGCCAACCTTACCCATCACCGGATGGGCACCGGCGTACGGCACCAGCCGCTCGCCCTCCACATTCTTCTGCAATTCAATCAGGCCAAACAAGCCGATGTTGCGATGGGTGCGCACACACTTGTGTTTCGCCGCGAGCCGCCGCATATGCCCGTCCATAATCGGCCCCAGGCGCGCCGCATTTTCGATCATGCCCTCTTCGACCATCACGTTGATGCCGGCCAACGCTGCCGCCAAGCACACCGGGTGGGCGTTGTACGTTAGACCGCCGTAGAACACGTTTTCGCGAAAATGGTCGGCGATCTTATCCGACACGCCCATCACACCCAGCGGCAGGTACGAGCTCGTCACTCCCTTGGCCATGGTCACGATATCCGGAACGATGTCGCCATGTTCGAAGGCCAGCTTCTTGCCCGTGCGACCCCAGCCGGCCATCACCTCGTCGCAGATGAGCAAGATGCCGTATTTGCTGAGCAACGCCTTCAAACCCTTCAAGTAACCCTTGGGCGGAATCAAGATGCCGTTGGTACCCGTCACCGTCTCGATGAACATAGCGGCGATGGTGTGCGGCCCCTCAAACTGAATCACTTCTTCTAAGTAAGTCAGGTTGTTGTGCACAATTTCTTCGTCGGTCTTGCCAAAGCTGTAGTCCCACGGCGACGGGTCCATCACGCGGACCACGCCGGGGATGCCGGGCTCGTTGGGCCAGCGGCGCGGGTCACCCGTCAAGGCCATGGCGCCGGCGGTTGCACCGTGGTAACTACGATAACGCACAAGCAATTTCTGTCGGCCGGTATAGAGCCGCGCCGCCTTGATGGCGTTTTCGTTGGCCTCGGCGCCGCCCAGGGTATAGAAGAAGGTGTTGATGTCGCCGGGCACTAACTCGGCTAAACGCTTCGACAATTTGGCCCGCACCTCGGTCGCCACGCCGGGGTACACAAAGATCAGCTGGTCGAGCTGGTCCTTGATCGCCTGGATGACCTTGGGGTGGCCGTGGCCGATGTTCACGCTCATCAATTGGCTATTAAAATCAAGCCACTTCTGCCCTTCGGGGCCATACAGGTACACCCCCTCGGCGCGCGCGATGGGCATGGGGTCGACCTTGCCGGTCGCGGACCACGAAAACAGGCTGTGCTGCTTGCACAGATCGATCATTTCTTGGGAATTCATGATGTTGTCCTTAATGCGCCACGGTGCTGGCGGCCAGTTGGCGCCGCGGCAGCTGTGGATTCAGCAGAAATTCAGGTCGATGCGTTAGCCGCGCTTGACGGCGGTCGGCTTGGCCAGCTCGTTGCGCTTGTTCTGGCTGGCCCAGTACGGCGCATGGCACGGCCGCGGCACATACTGACCCCAGCCGCGCTCGACGGCAAGCTGGTCGTTCTGCCACACCACCTTGCCGCGCGACAGGGTAACCGCCGGATTGCCAACGGTTTCCATGCCCTCATAGATGTTGATGTCGATGTTTTGGTGGTGCGTCTTGGCCGAGATGGTGCGGCTCTTGTTGGGGTCCCACACCACAATGTCGGCATCGCTGCCCACGCCGATCGTGCCCTTCTTGGGGTACATATTGAAGATTTTGGCGGTGTTGGCGCTGGTCACGGCCACGAACTCGCTGGGGGTAAGCCGGCCGGTGCGCACGCCGTGGTGCCACAGCACCGTCATGCGGTCTTCGACGCCGCCGGTGCCGTTGGGAATCTTGCGGAAATCCTCGAAACCCATGCGCTTTTGCGGCGCGCAGAAACAGCAGTGATCTGTCGCGGTCGTCTGCAACAGCCCAGCCTGCAAACCGCGCCATAGCGCCGCCTGGTGCTCCTTGCTGCGAAACGGCGGGCTCATCACGTGCGCGGCCGCCTTGTCCCAGTCGGGGTCGCGGTATACCGAGTCGTCGATTACTAGGTGCTGCGCCAGCACTTCGCCAAATACGCGCTGGCCTTCCGCGCGGGCGCGGGCGATCACGTCGAGCGCATCCTGACACGAGGTATGCACCAAATACACAGGCGCACCAAGCACTTCGGCGATGCGCACCACGCGATTGGCGGCCTCGGCCTCGACCTCGGGCGGGCGACTCAGCGGATGCCCCTCAGGCCCCAAGATCCCTTGGTCGGCAACCAGTTGCGCCAGGCGCACCACCAGTTCGCCGTTCTCGGCGTGGACCGTGCACAGCGCCCCCAGCTCTTTGGCGCGCAAGAACGAGTTCACCAAGATCTCGTCGTCGGCCATCATGGCGCCCTTATAGGCCATAAAGTGCTTGAAACTATTGACACCGTAGTCGCGACACAGCGTGCCCATGTCCTCGCGCACCGTCTCGTCCCACCAGGTGACCGCCACGTGCAGCGAGTAGTCCGTCACCGACTTTTCGGCCCAACCGCGCCAAGCGTGGTAGGCGTCCATCATGCGCTGACCCTTGCCCGGAATGGCAAAGTCGATGATGGTCGTGGTACCGCCCGCCACCGCCGCCGACGTTCCGGTAAAGAAGTCTTCCGACGTGGTCGTGCCCATAAACGGCAGCTCCATGTGCGTGTGCGGGTCGATACCGCCCGGAATCACATACGCACCGTCCGCCTCAATCACCTGGCAACCGGCAGGGGCTTGCAGGTCGGGCGCCACCGCCACCACCTTCTCGCCCACCACCAATACGTCGGCCCGCTGCTCTTGCTCGGCCGTAACTACGGTTCCACCACGAATCAGAATGTTTGACATGATGTTCTCCTAGTGAACCTTTTGATCTTTCTGCTACTTGAGGCCGGAATCCCCTCACCCCAACCCCTTTCACTCTGAGGGGAGAGGGGGCGCTACGTGCTCGCGATGCCAATTTGCTCCGCGCCCACGATGCCGACCCAGCAAAGCACGGAGCCACCTCACCTTCCGAACCCTCGCCGTCAAAAGCCCCTCTCTCGGGTGCGGCGGCGAGGGGACCCCACGGTCGCCCTCCGGACGATTTTGGGAGTCCAGCGGACCTCCAGAAAGTGGGAAGGGGTTGGCGTGGCTAGTGCGCACCCTTCTTAGGCCGAATCGCCTTGTTTTGATACAGATGCTCGTTCCAGCTGGCGGGCGCGAAGCCGTTGTCGACCTCGGCCATGGTGATGCAATCGGGCACGGGGCAAACGATCTTGCACAGGTTGCAGCCCACGCACTCGCTCTCGTCGACGCGGGGCACGCGGGTGCCCTCTTGCTGGTGGATGCACTGGTGCGCGCCGTCCATGCAGGCGACCAAGCAGGCCTGGCAGCCGATGCAGGTCTTATCGTTGATTTTCGCGACGATTTCGTAGTTTAGGTCCAGATCTCCCCAGTGCGTATAGTTGGGGATGGCCTTGCCCACCATCTGGTCGATGGTCTCGAAACCATGGGTTTTCATATAGCCTTCTAGGCCTTCGATCATGTCTTCGACGATGCGGTAGCCCTTGAGCATCACCTCGGTGCAGACCTGGACCGAGGTCGAGCCCAGCAAAATGAACTCGACCGCGTCGCGCCAGTTGGTTACGCCGCCAATACCGCTGATCGGTATACCGAAATTCGGGTTCTGCGCCAGCTGCGCCACCATGTGCAACGCAATGGGCTTGACCGCCGCGCCGCAGTAGCCGCCATTGGTCGACATGTTGCCGACGCGCGGTTCGATCACCATGCGGTCGATGTCGACGCCGATTACGGACTTGATGGTGTTGATCAGCGACACGCCGTCGGCGCCACCGCGCTTGGCCGCCAGCCCGTGGGGGTTGATGTCGCCCACATTCGGCGTCAGCTTGACGA
>CAISBR010000109.1 GCA_903883645.1 uncultured Myxococcales bacterium
GTGGTCCACGCCACTTTGACCACGTGCTGACCCTTGCGACAGCGCCCGCGGGTGCCGGACTCGCCCACAATTTCGGCCTTGCCGTCTGGAGTTGCGACCACGATGCGGAATTGGTCGCCCTTGCCTCGCTGCCGCTTCGCGACGTCGGCTTGACCTTGGGCAGAATCTACTGCAAATTCGAGCCACTGGTCGGTCCACTGCGGGTCACGGCCGCTGCACGCAAGAGGAACCATGAAGCACAATCCGACCTTTCGCACCTTTGCCGCCGGCGCGCTGACCGCGAGTTTGGCACTTGCCGGCTGCGGCGCGGCAGCTAGCACCAACAATGGAGCAACCATCGACACTTACACGGGAAGTGATGCTAGCGCCGACAGTTTTGCGCCCGGCGACACCGCTGCCGTTGACACCCTGACCGGCGACGCCGTGGCCCCGGACGCAAACCAGACGGACTCGACCGCCGGCGATGCGAGCGATTCTGTAGACGCTGCGGCCCCTTGCGTAGAGTTGGGTTGCCCCTGCACCAGCGACGCGGCCTGCGCGGCCGGCGCCGACCTGTGCGCCCTGCCCGTTTGCGAGGCCGGCAAGTGCGCGACCAAACCCAAGAAATGCGACGACGGCAACGAGTGCACGACCGATGCCTGCGATGCCAAGACTGGCGCGTGCGCCACCACTGCTGTTCCGAATTGTGGGGTAAAAATCCTGTACTCAACCACCTTTGGCTGCCAGGCAGGCGACGCCAAGAGCTGGACGCTCGACCCCTCGCCCACTGGCGCGGCCGCCTGGGCCATCGACGGCACACCCAACGATCCCGGCTACTACTCGGCCGACTGCTCGCTGAACTTTAACAACGGCAAAGACTTCGCCTGCCCCAACAACAACCTGCCCGGCAAATTGCGCGCGTTTTCGCCCGTTATCGACGCCAGCAGCATGGTCAAGGGCGCGCCACTAACCGCCTCGTTCCGCTTGGCCGGCAACTGGGAAAACGGCAGCTACGACAACCTAGTTCTGAGCATTGGCACCGATGCCACCGCGACCACCCAGCTCCTCGACTTGGATCCGCCGGCCAACCCGTGGGACCTAGTCAAGGTCGATCTGAGCAGCTACGCGGGCAGCAAGTTTGTGCTTACCTTCACTTTCGATGGGACGGACTGCATCAGCAACGGCGGCGTGGGCGCGTTTATCGACGACCTAAAAGTGTTTGACTCCACCTGCACGTCGGACGCCATGTGCGACGACGACAACGAATGCACCATGGACTCGTGCCACAAGCCGTCGGGCAAGTGCATTGCCGCCAACCTGCCGACCGATACGGTCTGCTCACCTACAAATAAGTGTCTAAATGTAGGCACTTGCAACAGTTCGGGGCAGTGCGTGGGCAAGCCGGTCGAGTGCAGCACCGCAGGCCTAGGCGGCTGCGAAATGGCCGCTTGCAACACCAAGACCGGCACTTGCGACACCGTGCCCAAGGCCGACGACATTTCGTGCAGCGACGGCAATCCGTGCAGCCAACAAGGTACCTGCAAAGGCGGCAAGTGCTTGGCCAGCAAGAAGTTCGACGGCACCTTGTGCGACAGCCCCGAGGCGTGCCGGGTGGCAGGCGGGTGCGTGGCCGGTGTGTGCAGTGGCGGTACCCCGCTCAAAGACGGCAGTGCTTGCAGCGACAGCGACCCCTGCACCGAAATGTCGACCTGCAAAGGCGGGCAATGCCAAGCAGGACCGGGCAGTTGCGACGACGCCAGCCCCTGCACCCTAGACGCGTGCACCCTCGGCAAGGGCTGCAGCCACACCGCCACTAGCGCGGGCGCCGCGTGCGACGACAAATCGCCGTGCACCACCGGCGACTATTGCGCACTGGGTTCGTGCATCGGCGTCAACGCCACGGGCCCCTGCGACGACGGCAACTTGTGCACCAAGAACGACGCGTGCGCCAAAGGCACCTGCAACGGCGGCATCGGCACCAGCTGCGACGACGGCAAAGCCTGCACCGCCGACGTGTGTGTGGCCCAGACGGGTGTGTGCGTCCACAGCAACTTGAGCGGCGCAGCGTGCAGCGACAGCAACCCCTGCACCACCGACCTGTGCAGCGCCGGCAGCTGCAAGGGCACGAGCGTGGTCGACGCCACCAGCTGCAGCGACGGCAGCCCGTGCACCGCCCTTGACGCGTGCATGGCGGGCAAGTGCATCGGCAAGCCTGCCAACGACTTCGGCCCCTGCGACGACGGCTCGCCCTGCTCCGGCGGCGACAAGTGCAGCGGCGGCAAGTGCTTGGGCAGCCCCAGTGACTCGGTCTGCAACGACGGCAACCCCTGCTCCGCCGATGCTTGCCAGATCGACACCACGTCGGGCGGGGCAAGCTGCACCCACAAGGCCGTGGCCGAGGGCGGTACCTGCGACGACGGCGACATTTGCACCACCGGCGAGGTCTGCGCCGCCGGCCTGTGCAAGGGCGCGATCTCGCCGACTTGCCTGGTAATTTTCGCCGACTCGTTTGACTGCGGCAAGAACGTGGGCTGGGTGTTCACACCGGCCGCCGACGAAGCCAGCTTTACCGCCGGCTGGGCCATCGACGCCACCGCCGCCGATCCGGGCGCCTTCTCGCCGGCGTGCTCGCTGAACTTCAACAACGGCAAGACCTTTGAGCAAGTGCTCGGCGGAAACGGCATGCCATCGGTCGGCACCGCTCGGGGCCCAGTCGTAGATGTGCCCGCCAATGCCGCCAACGCCCAACTGCAGTTTATGTCGTGGTTTGAAAGTGAGTCGAGCACCAGCTTCGACAAGCGCTTTGTCGAGGTCTTGGTCGATGGCACGGCCACTGCGGTCAGCTTAACGCAGCTCGACAACAGCGCTCCGCAGACCACATGGGCGAAAATTACCTTGCCGATGGGCGCGTTTGCCGGCAAGAAGCTGCAACTGCAGTTCCGCATCGACTCCATCGACAGCGTAAGCAATAGCGGCGCGGGCTGGTTTGTCGACGACGTGCAGGTGCGCTGGCAGAAGTAGCCCAGGCGCAGGCAGTTACGGGCCCTTCGTCGGCTCCGCGGGCGGTGGTTCAGCGAGTAACGCCGCGGGGCTGCCATTGCCCACTGCAGCTTGGAACCCAGCATCGACAAACAAGTTCTTGGCCGCTTCGACCACTGCATTGCCGTAAGCCTCGGCGTAGTTGTCTTCCGAAAGCGAGCGGCCCCAGCGCTTGGACCGGCCGGCAACCGTGCCATCCCACAGCACTTTCCCCTCATCGGACTGGACTTGCAGGTGCAGCACCACGTCGGCATTGTAAGTGTTGTCTTCGCTCACAAAGAACTGTAGCACTTCGCCGCGCAGCGCACGTTGGGCCGCACCTGCGACCAGGGGCAGCCCCTGCGCCGCCAGCACCGACCGCACACCACCCGCGACAAACGGCCCCACCAAGCTGGTAGTCGTCACCGGCAGGTGCGTAGCATGCTGAATATTCTCGCCAATCGCCGTGGGCACGCCGCGCGCATCGGCAAAGGTATCCACGCGGAGCGGCTGCCACGGACCGCGCGGCACCGGCCGGTCGCCCAGGTCGCGCAGTTCGTCGGTGGGCCGCCACGCGAGCACCACATTGAGCCCAGGCTCGTCCATCAGATAGCGGGCCTGCACGCAGGCAGGCAGCGCCGCGATGCAAGTCGCGATCGCCAGCATACGGGCCAAATTGATTGAAAAGACTAGCATAATGACCTCTGCACGTGTGACATTCGCGCCGCAAACTCTGAAAACCAGACGGGATCTACGTCGCGGCGCGGCCAGTCGGCCGTGAGGACGCGAGCTTGCGTCCCACAAGAAGGACAGGGCCGCCCACAGAAAACCCAATGCGATCGGATCGTTCGTTCTGAGCGGCACTGTGACAAGGGCGGTGCACCAGGGTGCGAACCAGCGAGTGGCCGTTGGCCGTACCCATTGTGAGTAGGAGGGGCGCACGGGTCAAGCGTGGGCCAGGGCGTTCAGGCCGGCCCCCGCGCCAAATCCGCACTAGTAGTACGGGTGGCATCGAGGCGAAGAAAGTCTGTGCCAACGGGCGGTATGTGCGTTGACGGCCAGTTTCTGTGGGCGCAATGTTGCGGCGTGCGCGGGCGATGGGGAACTGGCCGGCCGTGCGACTGCGGCGAGCGAAAGTTCAACGATGCGACGTAGCCAAGGTCATCAAGATGCTCAGCCCCTTGCGCGTCGCCCAGGGCGCAACAAGACCGAGTTCTGCGCGGCGAAGTCGCCTGCGGCATGGGCGCGCAGTTCAGAGGAAAACCCAATGAAGTTGAAACATTGCCATGTCGCGGCACTAGCGGCGGCGCTGCTCATGCTCACGGGCAACGTCGCCTGGGCCGATACCGCGGCGGCCCTGCTGCCTGAGGCGGTCAGCGCCACGACGCCGACCATGCCTGCGGTGACGGTAGGCGGTTATGTAGAAAGCTATTACGCATGGAATTTTGGCCGGCCGTCGAATGGGATTAGCAACTGGCGCGGTTTCGACAACCGCCACGGCGCGTTTACGTTGTCGAATGTCGCGCTCGACACGCAAGCCAAGCAGGGGCCGATGCAAGCGCGGCTCGTGCTGCAGGCGGGGCAAGCGCCCAATACCTACTATATGCTTGAACCGACAGCGAATGCTGCGAGCGGAGTGGGCGCTGTCGATGCCGCGACGTGGCGAGTAATCCAACAGGCAAATATGGGCTGGAAGGCGCCGGTCGGCCGCGGTTTGCTCATCGAATCCGGCGTATTCTTGACCACCGTGGGGCCAGAGAGCGTGCCTGTGAAAGACTCGTGGAACTGGTCGCGCTCGACGGTGTTCATGGCCCTGCCCGCCTACCACACTGGGGTCAAGGCCACCTACGACGCAGCGGACACACTCAAGCTTACTGCCATGATCTTTGATAGTTGGAACTCGGTAAGCCATGCCACAGAGGCTCCGGCGCTGGGCCTGCAGGTCAACTGGCTGTCGGGCCCGCTGACCTGCAACTTGGTCTATTACGGTGGCAAAGAGCGCGCACCTGCGACCACTCTGGGCGAAATTGCGCCCTGGCGCAGCTTGTTCGACGGCTATGTGCAATACGACGCCAGCACGCGCCTTTCGCTGCTCGCCCACGCCGACGGCGGCTGGGAAGGCGGCAAAGACAGTGTCAGCTCGTGGTTCGGCGCGGCGCTCTATGCCCGCTACAAGGCTGCGGAATGGCTCTACATCGTCGGCCGTGGCGACGGTTTTCGCGAAAAAGTTGGCAAGGGTGCCACGCCGATCTTCTGGCCCAATCCCAATGCCGACGGGGTCTCGGTGCTCGGCTCGGGCACGCTGACGCTCGATGCGCGCCCCACCGACAACCTGTCGATCCGACTAGAAGCCCGGCGCGACTTGGCCAATACAAACCTTTACTTCAGGGGTAGCGTAGCCAAATCGGCCGCCGGCGCCGATGTGCCCAATGCCGACGCACAGACTACGCTGACGCTGGGTGCCGTCGCCTGGTTCTAGCCAACGCGCAGCCCGACTGCAGTGGCGTGCCCGCGATGTGGCTTGTCGGCTGCCTGGGCAAGTGGCGCTACTGCCCGCAACCACCCAGCAGACTCTGGAGCTTGACGGAGAACACGGCCCGCTCGCCCGCGTCTTCGGTTAGGCACCACAGGTTGTCGCTGGTTGGCGAATAGGTAAAGTCTTCGGGATGATGCGGCCACTCGTGCACCGCTATGTTGCCGCCCACCGTCGCCCGATACAGACTGCCAGCGCCCTTGGGCGTCGTCGCCTTGGCGGCGCTGCTCGACATGACGTAGTGGCCGTTCCACGACTGCGCCCCCTGCACCTTAACCATGCCTGGATACAACACTTCGCTGGCGTGCACAGTGTTGGCCTGGGTCTGCAGCCGGCCGGTCAGCGGGTCGAGCGGCCAGCGGTGCAGCCGCCCCAGAAGCGTATCGACCGAGTACTCGCCCGCCAGCAGCGACGGCGGATTGGTCGACATGTCCGCCTCGACAAACGAGAACCGCGCGCAGCAACTCGACGCGCAGAGCGAGTACCGCCCCACTTGCGGCAGCACGTACTTATAGCCGTATGCGTAGAAATTGCCGGCACTTTCGCCCAGTACATCCGAGTCACTGGTCTGCACCTGCAGCATCTGGGTAAAGTCGAACACACGAAAACCGTGCGAGGTATCGGCCACATACAAGTAGTTATTCTGCCACGAGATCCCGCCGGCGTGCACCTCGATGGGCTGCAGCGTGGCCACACCGTTCTTTGTCACCGGCTCGGCCAGCAGCACAAGGCGATATTTGGCGGCGGTTAGGTTGGTCACATCGACCACGGCGAGGCGCGAGCCCTTGTTCAAGCTGGGCGCCGATGTCGCGGCGGGGTCATAGTACCATGACACTACAAGCACTTTCTTGCCAGCCCAGCTGTTTGCCGCATTCGCGGTGGCGGTACCGGCAATGCCCTGTGGAATCCAGTAGGCGACGTCTTGGTCACCCGATTCCCAGGTAAAACCGCTGTTAAAACAGGGCACATCGGGGTGCGAGGCGATCTTGGCAGCGGTGCGGTTCAGGTCGCCCAGCACAGTGTCGAGGTTCGTTGCAGTGGCCGATGTCGTACTGGCGATGCTGGCGATGAGTCCGGAATTTACCGCCCAAGTGCCTGTATCTTGCAGCATAAACCCGGCTGGAGACACAGACACCAGCTTGCCGGCCGTGGGGCTGAAACTGCCACCGGTTTGGTTGCACTCGTCCGGCGCTTTGGGGCACTGCGCCGCGGTGGGAGCACACTCAACAGCCGGAGGAGGGCCCGTATCGGGCGGCGGGCCAGTATCGGGCAGGGGTGCATCGGGCAGGGGTGCATCGGGCAGGGGCGCATCGGGCAGGGCGGCATCCAGGCCAAGAGCGGGGTCCACATCACTTGAAATGGCGTCGGGCTGGTCGGGTTCCGTATCCCCTGGTACGTCGGCAGGGGCGAGTTCAGCGGCAGGGGTGTCGGGTGCCGATACACCACTATCGATGGCAACATCGACGGCAGCATCGACGGCAGCATCGACGGCAACATCGGGGGGCTCATCGGCATCGGGGCGAGCCACGGCCAAGTCGCCGCCGTTGACCGTGGCGTCGACCGCAGCCGCGACCACAGCGGCCGCCGCCCCACCGCCAGAACATGCGGCAGAAGACATGGCAAGACATGCTGGCAAAAGCAACACGATCGAACGGTTATGCGCCATATGCAGGCCCTAGCACTGCGGGAAGTGCACCCCCGGCGACGCCAGCCTAGCACGCCAGACCGGGCTGTGCAGCCGGCGATTGCCTCTGGGCGAATCGAGCTTGTCAGCCCATGTGAAGTGGCGTACCGTTGCCGACCGGCTGCCAGCCAACCCCATGTGTTGCCTTCGGGTCCGCCGCTTTGCTTGCGCCGCACCCAGTTTGTGCCCGCCCCTACCTGGGAGAACACTATGCACCGCCTGCCGAATTCGGTCCGCCTTTGTCGCTCCACAACTGTGAAGAAAAATGTGCACGCCCTGCTGGCGCTTGCCCTGGCCACGCTGCTGGCCGCCTGCGGTGCCGACGATTCGATCGTGGTGGGCGGGGCGATCGACGCGAGTCCTGGTGCGGATGCAACCGAGCTCGATGGCAATGTAGTCGATACGTTTGGGGGTGACACGGCAGCCGCCGACACGCTTGCCGACGCGGCACCGCCTCTCGACGCGGTACCGGGCGACACGGCGGATGCCTATGGCACACAAGATGCTGATACTAGCGCGGATACCCAGGCGGCGTGCCCCGAAAGCAGCGCGTGCGACGACGGCAATCCGTGCACCGCTGGCGACTCGTGCAAGGGCGGCGTGTGCACCGGCGGCGCCCCGTTGGCCTGCGACGACGGCAACCCCTGCAGCGACGATACCTGTGACCCCAAGGCCGGTTGCGTCAACTTGGCCAACGCGGCGAGCTGCAGCGACGGCAACGCGTGCACCGGCCCCGATGTGTGCAAACAGGGCAAATGCTCGGGCGGACAGGTCACTTGCGACGACAGCAACCCCTGCACCGACGACGTGTGCGACCCGGTCAAGGGCTGCAGCGCTGTGCCCAACGCCGCGCCGTGCGTCGACGCCAACGCCTGCGACTTGGGCGACACCTGCGAGGCCGGCGCGTGCAAAGGCGGCAAGGCCAAGGACTGCAGCGATGGAAACCCTTGCACCCTAGACAGTTGCGACCCGGCCAGCGGCACGTGCAGCCACCCCGCCGCCGAGGCCGCCTGCGACGACGGCAGCCAATGCACCAGCAGCGACGCGTGCAAAGACGGGCAATGTGTGGGGACTCAAGTTGTTTGCGACGACGGCAACCCCTGCAGCACCGATAGCTGTGACAAAGCGGCCGGCTGCGTAGCGGTGCTGAACCAGGCCCCCTGCGACGACGGCAACGCCTGCAGCGACTTTGACAAATGCGACCAAGGCAAGTGCAAGGGCATCGCCAAAGACGCGGCCGACTGCGACGACGGCAACGCGTGCACCACCGATTCGTGTGACAAAAAGCTGGGTTGCGTGGCCTTGAACAACACCGCGGTGTGCGACGACGGCAACAGCTGCACGGTGGGCGATACGTGCGAAGGCGGCAAGTGCGCCTCGGGCGTCAACACCTGCGACTGCCAAAAAGACAGCGATTGCGCGGCCAAAGAAGACGGCAACGCGTGCAACGGCACGCTATTTTGCGACAAAAGCAAGGGTACTTGCGTGGTGAACCCTAAGACCATCATCACCTGCCCCACTGCGGGTAACAGCGCTTGCGCACAACAGAAATGCGACACCACCACGGGTCAGTGCGCGCTCGGCCCAATCAGCGAGGGCAACCCCTGCGACGCCGACGGCACCGTGTGCACCGCGGGCGACAAGTGCGTGGCCGGTACGTGCGGCGCTGGCAGCCAGGTGATGTGTGACGACAATAACCCATGTACTACAGATACTTGCGACCCAATTGCCGGCTGCAAGAACGTAGCCAACAACGCCCCTTGCGACGCCGACGGCAATGCCTGCACCGCGGGCGACGGCTGCGCCGACAAAGTGTGCAATTCTGGCAAGTTGAAGATTTGCGACGACAATAATCCTTGCACTGCAGATAGTTGCGACAAGTCGAGCGGCGCTTGCGTGTTCGACGGCAGCGCCAAAGAGGGCGACCCCTGCGACGCCGACGGCAGCAACTGCACCCCCGGCGATGCGTGCAAGCTGGGCGCCTGCCAAAAGGGCGCGGCGCTGAACTGCGACGATAGCAGCGTGTGCACCATCGATTCGTGCAATCCCAATAGTGGTTGCCTGCACTTAGCGGCCACCGCAGCGTGCGATGCCGATGGCGATGCGTGCACCGTGGGCGATGTGTGCGACAGCAAGCTGTGCGTGGCTGGTCCAAAAAAGAACTGCGATGACGGCGACTTGTGCACCGCCGACGCCTGCGATGCGACCAGTGCGGCGTGCAGCCATGCGGCGCTTGTGGGCTGCGGCGGTAACTGTGCGACCGACGGCGACTGCGACGACAAGAACCTTTGTACTACAGATAGTTGTAGCAAAGGCAAGTGCGCATATGTCGCCGCGGCTGGCACCTGCGACGACGGCAACGTGTGCACCAAGGGCGACGCGTGCACCGGCGGCAAGTGCAGCGGCGCCGCGCTGAATTGCGACGACGGCAAGGTGTGCACTAGCGACAGCTGCGACACGGCAACAGGCTGCAAAAATGTAGACAACTTAGGCCCTTGCGACGATGGCGACGGCTGTACCAGCGGCGACCAGTGCAAGGCGGGCAGCTGCGGCGCCGGCCTGCCCAAGGTCTGCGACGACGGCGACGCGTGCACGAAAGACACGTGCAACCCGGCCGACGGCTCGTGCAAGTTCACGGGCATTGCGGGCTGCGGCATCTACTGCGCCAAGTCTTTGGATTGCGACGATAAAAACGTGTGCACCGACGAGTCGTGCCAGGGTGGCAAGTGCGTGTGGGTCAATAACACCCTGGGCTGCGACGACGCCAACCCGTGCAGCGTGGGCGACGTGTGTGCGAGCAGCAAGTGCGTCTCGGGCGCGGCGAAGAATTGCAGCGACAACAACGCTTGCACAGCCGATAGTTGCGACACAAGCAGCGGCAACTGTGTCAACACCTCGCTCGCGGCCACGGCCACATGCGACGACGGCAACGCCTGCACGAACGGCGACAACTGCAGCGGCATCAACGCCCTGGGCAAGGCGGCCTGCAGCGGCATCGCCAAAAGTTGCAACGACGGCAACGCTTGCACAACCGACACTTGCGTGGCGGCCTCGGGCGGCTGCACCTATGCCAACAACGCGCTGCCGTGCGACGACGGCAACCCATGCACCCCCGCCGACACCTGCGCCAGCGGCAAGTGCGTGGCCGGCAGCCAGCTCACCATCGACACCATGGCCGGCTCGGGCAGCGCGACGTATGCCGACGGAACCGGCGCCAACGCCTCGTTCTACTACCCCTACGGCATCGCGGCCGACGCCAGCGGCAATGCGTATGTCGCCGACACGTACAACAACCGGATTCGCAAAGTCACCCCGGCTGGCATAGTCACCACTCTGGCCGGCAACGCTGCGCCCGGTTACACAGACGCCAAGGGCACTTCGGCCCTATTCAACCTGCCCTTTGGCATCGCGCTCGACAAGGCGGGCAACCTGGTTGTGGCCGACTACAACAACAACGTGATTCGCAAGATCGCCACTGACGGCACGGTCACGACCCTAGCCGGCACCGGCGCAGCGGGCTGGGGAGACGGCCCCGCGGGCTTAGCCAAGTTCAACCACCCCACCGGCGTCGCGGTTGGCCCCGGCGGCTTGATTGCTGTCGCCGATTACGCCAACCACCGCATCCGGATCATCGATAGCAAAGGCAATGTAACCACGCTCGCAGGCTCAGGAAGTGCGACGTTCGCCGACGCCAAGATCGGCAGCCAAGCGTCGTTCTACTACCCCCTGGACTTGCGCTTTGACAACAGCGGCACGTTGTTTGTGGGCGACCAATACAACCACCGCATCCGCATGGTCACCGCAACAGGCGAGGTGAGCACGGTAGCGGGCACCGGCGTAGCGGGCATCCAAGACGGCGACGCCGCCAGCGCGCGCTTCTACTACCCCTGGGGCATCGCCATTGGCCCCGACGGCGCAGTCTACGTGGGCGATCGCTACAACCACCGGATACGCAAGATCTTAGGCGGAAAAGTCTCGACCTGGGCGGGCACAGGTGTGGCGGGCTGGCTCGACGGTCAGGCCAACTTGGGCCGCTTGAACTACCCGGCGGCAATCGCCTTTGATCCCGCAGGCTACTTGTACATTGGCGACGGCAACAACCACCGCATCCGCCGGGTGCGCGACGGCTCGGCGTGGTGCTTCGTCGGTTCGCAATGCGCCACGGCCGGGTGGGTAAACCCCAACAATTCATGCCAGATCTGCGACCCATCTACCTCGCAGAGCAAGTGGACCACCCTCGTCGACTCGTCGGCCTGCGACGACGGCGACCTGTGCACCCAAAGCGACGCGTGCGTACAGGGCAAGTGCGGCGGCAGCGCAACTTCTTGCAATGACGGCGATTCGTGCACGCTCGACGTGTGCAACGGCGGCACGAGCCTGTGCACCTTTACCCCCATCGTCGGCTGCGGCGGCAACTGCGGCGGCGCGAGCGACTGCGACGACAGCAACCCCTGCACTACAGACAGCTGCATCAGTGGCAAGTGCCAGAATGCCAACAACAACTTGGCGTGCGACGACGGCAATTCGTGCACGTTGGGCGACCAGTGCGTGGGCGGTAGCTGCACCGCGGGCAACCAGGTCGTCGTGTCGACACTCGCCGGGTCAGGCACGTACGGCTACAAAGACGGCGCGGGCAACCAGGCGCAATTCAAGCGCCCATTCGGCCTAGATTTCGATGGTGACGGCAACTTCTATGTCGCCGAGTACGACGGGCACGTGATCCGCAAAGTGGCACCCGATAGCACCGTAAGTCTGTTCGCTGGCAGCGGAACGGGCGGCTTGGCCGACGGCAAGGGCGCTGCGGCCTCGTTCTACTACCCCACCGATGTCGCAGTCGGCCCGGGCAACAAAGTATACGTGGCCGACCGCTATAACCACCGCGTGCGCGTGATCGACCCCGATGGCACCGTGGCGACGCTCGCCGGCTCGGTCAGTGGTTATCTAGACGGCCCCGCTGTGTCGGCGCGCTTCCAAGAGCCCATCGGCATCGCAGTCAACGCGGCGGGCGTCGTGCTAGTGGTCGAATATGCTGGGCATCGCATCCGCCGCATCCAAGGTGGTGTCGTCACCACACTGGCGGGCAGCATCGCTGGATTCGCCGACGGCCCAGGCAGCAAGGCACAGCTCAACGGCCCGATTTCTATCGCGTTCGACAGCGCAGGCAACGGCATCTTCGTCGAGTTTGCCGGCAACCGCATCCGCAAGGTCACACCGGGCGGCGTGGTGAGCACGCTAGCCGGCACAGGGGTCGGCGGCTACATGGACGGCGCGGCTAACACTGCTATGTTCTTGAATCCATGGGGCATTGCCGTCGATGGCGCCGGCACAATCTACGTCGCCGACCGCAGCAACCACCGCATTCGCACGCTGTCGGCATCGGGCGTGGTCAGCAAGTTCGCCGGCACAGGCACACCGGGCTTTAAAGACGGCAGCACCAGCGCGGCGCAGTTGAACGCCCCCACGGGCATCGCAGTCGACGCTCAGGGCCAAGTGTGGGTGGGCGGCGACCAAGACGAGCGAATCCGCAAGGTGGTCGATTCGACCAAGCCCTGCGGCGTGGGCGGCCTTTGCTACGCCGCGGGCATGCCCAACCCAGCCAACGACTGCGAGGTTTGCGATCCCAGCAAGTCTCCGACTACATTTAGTATTGCTGCCAACGGCTCCGCCTGTAGCGACGGCAAGGCCTGCACCGCCCCCGATGCGTGCGGTAGCGGCGCGTGCATCGCGGCTGCAGTCACGTGCGACGACAACAACGCCTGCACCACCGACGCCTGCGACACGCAAACCGGCGCGTGCCTCAACAAGCCCATCATGGGCTGCAACGGCTACTGCGGCAAAGACGCGGACTGCGACGACAGCAACCCATGCACCACCGACACGTGCCCCGCAAGCAAGTGCCAGTTCGCCAACAACACCCTGCCCTGCGACGACGGCGACGCGTGTACCACTGGCGATATCTGCAGCAGCGGCGGGTGCTTGCCTGGCATTCAGGTGTGGGTTGACACGCCGGCGGGCAGCGGGGTCGCGGGCTACAAGGACGCTACGGGTATGGGTGCGCAGTTCAACGTGCCGCTGGGCGTCGATGCATTAGACGACGGCACGGCATATGTGGCCGACACCAACAACCACCGTATTCGCAAAATCGCCGCCGATGGCAGCGTAACCACACTTGCGGGCTCGGGAAATGCTGGGTTCTTGGATGCGAACGGCGCATTGGCATGGTTCAGCTCGCCCGCCGATGTGGGCCACGACGCCGCTGGCAACGTGTATGTGGTCGACCGCGACAACCACGCCGTGCGCAAAATCACCGCAGACGGTACGGTGAGCACGGTCGCCGGCTCGGGGGCGCCGGGCATCGTCGACGACAAGGGGGCCAAGGCCAAGTTCAACACGCCGTACAGCCTTGCGGTCGCACCCTCGGGCGTGGTGTACGTGGCGGACTACGGCAACCACCGCATCCGCAAAGTCGCGGTCGACGGCACGGTGACGACGCTGGCCGGCTCGAGCTTGGGCTACGCCGACGGGAGCGGCGCCGCGGCCAAGTTCAATCAACCCATCGGCATCGGCATGGATCGGGCCGGCACGCTATATGTGGCTGAATACTCTGGACATCGCCTGCGCAAGGTCACGGCTGACGGCGTTGTGACGACCATCGCGGGCACGGGCGTGGCGGGCAGCAAAGACGGCGACCCCAGCGTGGCGAGCTTCTACTACCCGTGGGGCATAGCGGTCGATAACGCAGGGGTCATCTACGTGGCCGACCGCTACAACAACCGCATCCGCCGCGTCGAGCCCGGCTTGGTTTCGACGTGGGCGGGCACCGGCGGCGCGGGCTACAAGGACGGCAACGCAATGGCTGCCTTATTCAACTACCCGGTAAATTTGGCAATTACCGCCCAAGGCAGCGTATGGGTGGCCGACGGCAACAACTCGCGCATCCGCCGGGTCCGGGCCACGGCCCTGAGCTGCACCATCGGCAGCGTGTGCTGGTCGAACGGCAGCGACAACCCCGCACAGACCTGCCAGGTGTGCAACGGCGCCGCGTCGCAAAGCAAGTGGAGCGCCAAGTCCGACACCAGCCCGTGCGCCGACGGCAACCTGTGCACCGCCAGCGACACGTGCGGCAGCGGGCAGTGCAAGGGGGCGACCGCGTGCGACGACGGCAATGCCTGCACCGCCGATAGCTGCGAGGCCGCTAGCGGGGCGTGCTCGCACACAATCATCAGTAATTGTCCGTAGTAGAAGAAGGGTGCCTTCTTCTTCAGGCCCGAGTGCTGCCGCGTTTGGGGGCCCGCGATGGGCTGCATTTTCGGACGTGGCCGCCACGACGTCGCTCACGGTTCGCCAAAATGCCGCTGCAATTTCAGCGAGTAGAACAAGGCAGCCATTGAGGCTTGCATCGTTGGCCGGTTCCGGCAAGACTGCAGGGCATGAAGCGCACTCCATCCCGGTTCCTGTCGTCCGTCCTAACCGCCGCCGTCGCCCTGTCCGCCTGCGGCAGCTCGGACGGCAGCTCGACTGCGGCCACAAAAGACAGGACTGTCAGCATAGTAGACACCGCGTCGCCGACCGATTCGACCGCTGACCTCGCCGTTACGCCGACCGTCACTGAGACGGGTGCACCCGTGTTGCCTCCGGGTCCTCCGCTGCCCACGGGGCGAGGCTGGCAGTGGGGGCGTACGGTGGTGCATATCCACTCGGCGTTCTCGCACGATGCCTGCGATGGCGAAATCGACGTGACGGGCAAAGCCAACCCCGACTGCCTGCAGCAGTTTCGCGATGCGCTGTGTGCCTCGACGCTCGACGTGGCGTTTGTGACAGACCACCCCGCGCACATGAGCGAGTTCCCATTTGAGAAATTGCTCAACTATCGACAGGATTTGGGCGACAAGCTGCTGGGCCCCGTTGGGGCGCCTCAGGCCAACCTAATCCAGTGCCCCGCGACCAAAGAGGTGCCGGCGCACCCGCTGATTGTGACGGTCGGATTCGAGGCGAACCACTTGATGCCGGTTGGGCTGCATCATCATGTTTCTCCAACTGAATTTGAGGGCGGATCGCTCTCGGACGCGGTGACGCTCACCGATGTGCAAGCCCATGTCGCTGCCGTCAAGTCTGCGGGCGCGCTGGTGGTCAATGCCCATAGTGAGGAGACGGATGTTTCGGCACAACGCCTGGTTGATTCGGGCATCGATGCGATGGAAATCTACAACATTCACGCCAACTTTCTTACTGTGATCGGTGGTCAGGGTGGCAAGCCGAAGCTCGGCAAAGTGTTCGAGCTTGAGCACTTCTTGGGGCCCAAAGAGACCTCGCCCTGGCCCGACTTGGTGCTGATGATCATGCTCGATATGCAACCCGAGGCGGCGTACGAGAAGTGGCACACGGTGCTGGCGCAGAAGCACGTAACTGCGCTGGTGGGCAACGATGTGCACCGCAACGTCAAGCTCGAAGCGTACTGTGGTCCTGGTGGGCAGTATGAGGGCGTCTGCAAACCGTTCGCCGATAAGTATCCGAATCTTGTGAAGTTACTGACCGAAGGTGGCATGCCGATGATGGCGGATGGCGACCGGATCGACAGCTATCGCCGGATGCTTCGCCTGGTCAGTGACCGAGTGCTGGTGAGCAGCGGCACCGCGACGGAGGACAAGGTCGAAGCGTACAAAGGCGCGTTGCGCGACGGCCACAACTGGGTGGTGTTCGACCTACTGGGCGAGCCCGACGACTTTGACATGGTGGGCAAAGCTGGCGAAACTTGGGTTGAAATGGGCGGAAAGCTGCACATCGGCGATGTACTTTGGCTGCGGACGCCGCGACGCGCCTACCCCGCGACCTGGATGCCGTGGAGCGAGGCGGACACGCGCAATGCGGCTGACCCGACGGAAATTCGTACACTGCTATGGCGCACCACGACCGACGGCCAGCCGGCGCAGGTCGTTCAAGAATACAAGGGCTTCGCGCAAGTCGCGAGCTATAAGCTCGACAAGCCTGGGCGGTACCATCTAGAAGTGCGCATGACTCCGCGGCACCTACGCCCCTGGCTCAAGGCCCTGGGGCAGTACGCCGACGCTGAGCAGCGGTGGGTGGTGGGCAACCCGACCGAGGTCGCTCCCTAGACAAAGGCAGCCTTCTTCTACTCCTTGAAACTACGTGTAATCGCCCTAATCAGGTTGGCAGGAGCCATGCAGGGAGGCGCCGCCGGAAACGCCCAGAGCGGGAATGCCACGAAGGTCACCCGTTTGCTCGTCGTGGCTCGGTGGGCAGCCGCAACCTGCCGCTCGCGTGCGTCGCTGTATGCAACATCAAACGCCTTGCGCCGCGCCAAGTACTCGCGCGCCGAGGCCATGCTGCCTGCATGTACTTTCGCGGCTGCTTTCTTCTTGGGCGGCGGCGACTTGCCGACACCTCCAGCCGGGGAATCGCCTTGCTGTAGCTCGGGTCGCCCCAAGGCCTCAAGCGAAATTTCATCAGCAATTGCATTAACTTGTAGGCGCCATTCGTCTGACGGCACGCCGTCAAAGCAAGGCAATGGCGTCAACTTCGGCGCAAGCTGTCGCGTATAGTCGGACTCAGGAAGCGGCTCCGTCAGATTGCGGCTATCCAGGGCCCGCTGCGTCCGGTCGACATGGGCCCCGGCCAGTTCGGTGCCGTCAAGCAGCCAATGCGTGCTCGAAACCCCCGCCCAATCGCGAGGATGCGTGGCCACGCCCGCGCGCACGCCCTGCCCCAACACGTAGCGCAGGCGCCGAAGTTGCGCCTCGGGCTCCATGAGAATCGGCACCACGTGCGCCCGCCGCGCCCACACTGGCCCGGTGCGACGCTGACGGTCGTTGACCAGGCGCGCCACCGCTGCGTGGAAATGCCCCATGAAGCTGCGGAGTTGCTCGGGCTCCGCAATGGAGTAAATTGCGTGATAGTGATTCGACATGAACGTAAACGCGTGGATCTGTACCGGAAACTTGGCCTGAGAGTCCGCCATCGCTCCAAGAATAGCGGCAGTCATGTCGCGGTCGGCGGGGTCAAACCACCAAGTTCCGTCAACAGTTCGCATGGTTACTTCGTGCAGCAGGCTCGGGTCGTACCAACGGCGCATCGCATCCCCCGCGGACACATCAGAGGTCCGCAATTGGGTGATCGATCTCAGCGCCTACTTTGCCGCGGCTGGCCGCGAAAAAACTTGTCGGACCCGCGCCACCAGTTGGGGCAGAGCGATGGCATCGAGCAAATAGTCATTATTTTCAAGCTGTAGAATAAGGGTGCCTTACTGCGCCCTTCGCCTGACCGGTGATCGTAGCCGCCGGGGCTCCTCGGCGCCTGCTCGCGTAAGTTGCACCGACTCGCCAGCCCCGCGTGGAGCCACCCACTCTAACAATTTCAAGCAGTAGAACGAGGCTGCATTGCTGCTAGGGGCAGAACTTGGCCTTGTCCGTGCAGCAGTCGCCGTTCGTGGCGCAGTAGTCGTCGCACCAGCATGTGCTGCCCTTGGCGTCGTGGCTTTCCTTGCCGCACATGTCCTGGCAGCCGACCGCGCAGGCCGCCATGTAGTCCGCACAGCAGTCGCCGTTCGTTGCGCACAGGTCGTCGCACCAGCAGGCCCCTGTGGTCGCTTCCTTGCCACAGACGCCACTGCACGTGCCCGCCGGGGCCTTGCAGTCGGTCGGACAGCTCGTCGCCGTCTCGCCGGTGGCGCAGGTGCCGTCGCCGCATTTGGGTCCAGTAGTCGAGCAATCGGCTGGGCAGGTTGCAGCGGTCTCGGGGCTCGCGCACTTGCCGTCGCCGCAGCCGACCCACGCCGTTACCTTGACCACAATGGCGAGCACCTGGTCGCTCTGAGTATAAACCGGGATGGCCACCGTATCCCCAAGTTGCAGGGCCTTAGCCAGCACATCGCTCTTGAGCGCCACCGAGCCGACGTCTTCGTCCAGGAACAAGTCCGCGTCCATCAGGGTAATTTTCAGCTCCGTGGTCTTGTCGAGGCTCACCTTGGTCCAGTTGACGTTCGACCAGCTCGGCATGTAGTTGTCCGCTTGGGTCGCCAGCGGGAACGAGCCGCCGCCGTTGTTGAGCTCGGCCGTTCCGTAAGCATCGGGCCGGGTTTCACCGCCACCCAGCGCGCCCAGAGCCGATTGCACGGCAGCCATCTTGCTCAGCGCAGCGGTGCCAGGAGCAACAAAGGCGGTGTTGAGGCTGGCCATCGCGGCCGTCACCGCGTCGATCTTGTCCTTGCTGGGCGCGACGCAGGCGCCGGTCATGCTCAGGTCCCAGCACACGCCGCCCGACTTGGTGGGGGCCAACCATGCGCCCTGCAACGTGATATTGACCACAGCCGGTGTGCAAGTGCTGCCATCACCCTGGTAGCCAGGTAGGCACACGCAGACGCCCTTGCCTGTGGCGGGGTCCTTCTGGCACTGGGCGGTGGGGCTGCAGGACACCGTCAAACATACGTCATTTTCGGTACATACCTTGCCATCGCCGGTGAAGCCCGCCTTGCACGCGCAGGTGTAGCCGCCCGAGGTATTGCTGCAAGTGGCGTTGGGTGAACACTGCGCCGATGCGGTGGCACATTCGTCGATATCTTTGCAATCACTGGCTGATTTCGTGTAGCCAGCTGGGCAAATGCACGAGTAGCTGCCAATCAGGTTCTCGCACGCCTGCTTGGCGCCACACTTGGCCTTGCCGGTGGCGCACTCGTCGATGTCTTGACACACGGTGGTGCCGCTGAAACCGCTGTCGCAAACGCACTCAAAGCTGCCGGGCGTGTTGTTGCACGCGGCGTGCTGGGTACACGGCGCAGGCACAGCTTTGCATTCGTCGTCGTCGAAGCACTTGATCCCATTGCCATTAAAGCCCTTGATGCACGCGCAGGTCGGCTCGGCACCGGGCTGATTGGTACAGAGTGCATTTGCGTCGCAGCCGCCATTCTTGCTCAAGCACTCGTTGGTATCGACACAGCTTTTGCCGTCGCCGGTCCAGAACTGTTTGCACTTGCACTCGGCCGCGCCGCTGGTGCCGACGATGCAGTTGGCGTTGGCGTCGCACTTGACCTTTGCGCAAGCGTCAGGCGAGGCAAGCTCCTTGCAGACGCCTGTAACGCAAGCCCAATTGTCGTTGCAGAAGCCGCACTGGCCGCCACAGCCATCTGGACCGCACTTGGCGCCGCTGGCCGCGCAGTTGGGGATGCAGGCAATGTCCGGTTGGGCAATGTCCGGTTGGCTGGTCGAGCCAGTGTCGCTGCCTGTGCTACTGTCTTTTCCAAAACTTGCAGCCGAGTCGGCGCCCGAGCCATCTACGGTAACACTCGGCAAAGATGCGCTTGAGCCGCCGCTTGAACTGGAGCCGCAGGCCACACATAGCGCGGCACCAATTGCTGCGACGATCAGTAACTTAGGATACATACTCTCTCCCTTGGGGGCGCGAGGTTCGATGGCTGGGGACCGCCGGCCGGCGCGGATCGTAGCAGGAAACGCGGGCGATGTTCTAGCCACCCGTCTTCCGCTCGCTGTGGGGTCCGAGACCCTGGGGCCTCCACACAACTACCCGAATTATTTCAATGGGTAGAATAAGGCTGCGTCGTTCTACACCCCGGCTCTACACCCGCAGCAGGGCCACCTTCAGCGGGAATTTGCCGTCGCGGCTCGGAAAGTCAGCCTCCGGCTCAAGCCACTCGATGTTTTGAATGGGCCGGCCCGCCTTGCGGGCGCAGCGCTCGAGCTGGTCACCCCACACCTCGCGCTCGACCTCGGCGACGTTGTTTGTACAGAGCACTAGCCCGCCCTCGGCAGTGGCGAGCACGGCGGGTTTAAAGATCGCAGCGTAATCATTGACCAAGTCAACCACGCCAAACGGACTCTTTGCGAGCCGCGGCGGGTCGAGCACCACCAGGTCAAAGGCCCGCGGCGCCAGAGCTGGGAAATTCGGCAGCCGCTTGCCCCGCACAACCGACGCCTGCCCGAGCCCAGAGTATTGGCGCAGCGCCGCAAACGCATCACACTGCACAAACGAAATACCTTGCACGATGCCGTTTAGCCGGGCGTTGTCTTGCCCGACCCGCAGGCTCGACGCCGCAAAGTCCACATTTACCACCTCGGCTGCACCCGCCACCGCTACCGCCACGCCAATGCCGCACGTGTAGGCAAAGGTATTGAGCACCGTCCTACCGTGTGCCTCGCGGAGCACGCGACGCCGCCCGGCCCGCAAGTCCAAGAAAAGCCACGGGTCTTGCCCACCATGACGCGCGGCGAAGCGATACTTGACGCCAATTTCCTCAAATTCAATCTGCAGCTCGGCGCGCCGCTGCTCCTGGCCCAGCAGCGCATTGGCCACGCGCGAAAAAGGCTGACTGCGGTCGTTGTAGACCATGTTCAGGCCCGGTAGCGCGGTGGCATAGAAGGTCTGAAGCTCTTGAAGCTCCTCGGCCAGTAGCGGCTTGTGGAACGTTTGTACCAAAAGCGTGTCGCCATAGCGGTCGACGACCAGGCCAGGCGCCCCTTCGGCTCCACCATGCAAGATACGATAAGCAGTAGTTTTTTCGGCGTGCAGACTGACGATGAGCGCCGTCCGCGCCGCCAGCGCTGCAGAGAGAATATCGGTCAGGGTCTGAGCCACAGCGCCTCCCAGGTGCGGAGGTCGACTGGAGGCGCACTGCCCCGGCAAACGCACGCAAGGCGGCGAGTTTGGCCGATTCCGGCTGAAAAGTCGAACCATTTCGACCTGGGCCGCCCAACATCGTGCACCGCGCCGACCCATCGTATACACTTGCGCGCGCGCGACCGAGACGCGCCGAGTCGTAAAATGACCCAGCCTTATCCGCACCTGCTGCAACCGATCGACCTTGGCCCCATCCGCCTGCGCAACCGGGTGATGATGGGCTCGATGCACACCGGCCTTGAGGACCGCTTTTGGAATTACCCTAAGCTGGCCGCATACTTCGCCGAGCGAGCGGCGGGCGGCGTAGGTCTGATTGTCACGGGCGGCATCTCGGTCAACCGGCGAGGCTGGCTACTGCCCGGCGGCGGCACCATGAACGCCATGGGCGACGTCGTGAACCATCGCCAAGTGACGCAAGCCGTCCACGCCAACGGCGGCCATATCTTCCTGCAGCTCATCCACGCCGGGCGCTACTCGTACCATCCGTTCAGCGAGGCTCCGTCGCGAATCAAAGCAAAAATCAACCCCTTTACCCCCAAAGCGATGAGCAATCGGCGCGTCTGGCAGGTCATCGGCCACTTTGCCCGCGCAGCCAAGCTCGCCAAACAGGCCGGATACGACGGCGTAGAAGTAATGGGAAGTGAAGGCTATTTGCTGTGCCAGTTCCTCTGCCGCCGTACCAACCAGCGCAGCGACGAGTTCGGCGGCGACATCCACGGCCGGGGCAGAATGCTGCTCGAAGTGGTCAAGGCCATTCGCAAATCGCTCGGACCTGACTTTCCGATCATGGTGCGTCTGTCGCTGCTCGACCTCGTCGAAGATGGCAATACGCAAGATGAAATCATCACTACCGCCCTGGCGCTGCAAGAGGCTGGCATCACGGTGCTGAACACGGGCATCGGCTGGCACGAGGCGCAGGTGCCCACGATCGTGACCTCGGTGCCGCGCGCGGCGTTCCGCAAGGCCACAGGCGTGATTAAGAATCAACTGCGGATTCCGGTGGTTGCCTCGAACCGCATCAACACACCCGAGGTGGCTGAAGACATTTTGGCGAGCGGTGATGCCGACATGGTGTCGATGGCGCGTCCGCTGCTGGCCGACCCCGAGTTTGTCAACAAGGCTGCCGCTGGGCAGGCCGACCGCATCAACACATGTATTGCCTGCAATCAAGCGTGCTTAGACCACACGTTCGCCAATCGGCGGGCCTCGTGTCTGGTCAATCCGCGCGCGTGCCACGAGACCGAGTTGGTGTATGCGCGGACGCAGATTCCCAAGAAGATCGCGGTGATCGGTGGCGGGATGGCCGGCATGGCGGCGGCGACGGTGGCGGCCCAGCGCGGTCACGACGTCACCCTGTTTGAGGCCGGCAACGTCGTCGGTGGCCAGTTCGACATGGCAGCGCGCGTGCCGGGAAAAGAGGAATTTCGCGAGACAATTCGCTACTTTACTACCCAATTGGCCGTCACAGGCGTCAAAGTCAAGCTCAACCATCGCGTGCAAAAGGGCGAGCTCGATAGCCAATTCGACGCGATCGTGGTGGCCACGGGCGTTGCGCCGCGTATGCCAAGCATTCCGGGCATCGATCACGCTAAAGTATTAAGTTATCCTGATGTTTTGCGCGCCGGCAAGCCTGTGGGCGGCAAAGTGGCGGTTATCGGCGCCGGCGGTATTGGCATTGATATCTGTGAGTTTCTGCTGGCCGAGCACTCGCCGCAGCCCCTTGAAGACTGGACCGCGCAGTGGGGCATTGACCTGCAGTCGCACACGGCCGGCGGGCTAGTGCCCAAGACCAAGCTGGAGCCCAAGCGGCAAGTATGGCTGCTGCAACGCAAAATCGGCAAGATGGGCAACGGACCGGGCAAGACGACCGGCTGGGTGCACCGCGCCACACTACAGCAGCACGGCGTAACGATGCTGAGTGGAGTTGAGTACTTGCGCATCGACGATGCCGGGCTGCACATTCGCGAAGGTGGCAAAGAACAGCTGCTGGCGGTGGACCACGTGGTGGTATGTGCGGGTCAAGAGTGTGTGCGCGATACGGTCGAGTTGGGGCCCAATGGCAGGCCTATAGACTCAAAATTCCACGTGATTGGTGGCGCCGACCTAGCCTCTGAGCTCGATGCCAAGCGCGCGATTCGCCAGGGCGCAGAGTTGGCGGCCCGGCTGTGAGTAAGACTACGCAACAGCCTATCGTTATTGCCATTTCTGGGGCGTCGGGTCTAATCGGCAGCGCCTTGGCGGCAGACCTGCTGGGCGACGGCCACCGCGTGCTGCGAATGGTGCGGCGTCCTCCACAGAATCGCGACGAAATTCAGTGGAATCCGCAAACAAAGCAACTGGATCCGGCGGCGCTAAGTGGAGTCGCAGCGGTTGTACACTTGGCTGGCGCCGGCGTGGGCGATCGGCGGTGGACAGCAGAATACAAGCGCGAAATCATGGACTCGCGCGTCCTTGGCACCCAGACCGTGGCGGCGGCGATGGCGCAGAGCCCGGATGGTCCGCGGGTGCTGGTCTCGGGCTCGGCGATTGGCATCTATGGTGATGCGGGCGACGCGGAGCTCAACGAGCAAGCTCCTGTAGGCAAAGGCTTTTTGGCTGACGTAGTGCAACAGTGGGAGGGCGCCACACAAGCGGCGGCGGCGGCAGGAGTTCGGGTTGCGCTGGCCCGCACAGGCCTAGTCGCTGCGCCGAATGCGGGGGCATTTGCTAAGCTTCTTCCGACGTTGCGTATGGGTATCGGCGGACCGCTCGGCAACGGCAAACAGTACTGGTCGGCGATTTCGCTCCGCGATGAGGTGCGGGCGCTGCGGTTTCTGATCGAACAGCCACTGCATGGCCCCGTGAATCTGGCGGCGCCGGCGCAGGCCACAAATGCTGAATATACTCATGCACTTGCATCCGCATTGCACCGACCCGCGCTGTTCCCCGTGCCGCGCCTGGCGTTACAGCTGGCAGTCGGACAGTTCGCTGGCGAAATCCTGGCCTCGCAGCGCGTAGTGCCGCGGGTGCTTCTCGGCGCCGGCTTCGAATTCCGCGATGCCACCGTAGCCGCCATCGTCGCAGAAGTGATGCACCCTTCTTCTACTTCTTGATATTGCTAGATAACATTAACTGACCAGCCAGTCAGGATCGCAGGCAGGCGGCATCGCCGCGCGACAAGCCCCGGCCGACTCTGCGTAGACGGAAGGAACGTCGGAAGTGAGGCACCCTTCTTCTACTCATTGAAATCATTTGGACTATCTGGATCAGCACCGACGCGGTTGGCAAAGCGCCCCTCGACCCGCGCCATGTCGGCGAGCAGCGCCCTCCCGAGTTCAGTGGGCCGAGCGTGCCGGCGCAGCACTGCCCAGCCGTCGCGGTTGCGCGCCAGAATTTGGTCAAAGCGCTTGCCAAAATCGTGTTTCTTAGCGGCCACATGCGCCCCGCCGGCCATCCGCTCGTAGAGCACCGCCACCGGCTGAAACGCGTGCACCGCCAGCAGCACCCCGCGCAGGGGGCGCGCATCGGGTCGCAGCGGACTGGGGTAGCGCGCCTCGTCGCCGTGCAGCAGCGGGTCAGCGTCTAGCAGCAAATTCAGCTTGTTGTGCTGAAACTCGTGGATGATCGCCTCGGCCAGCGTCATCGGGTCGGGATGCAGCGTCAGGTACACCGACCCCGGCGCCTGCAGGTAACTCGCCGACTGGTGGGTCTCGCCATCGACTCCGGCGGGCAGCAGCTGACCCAGGAGCACGCGCATTTCGTCCGCAACTTCGGGCAGATAAGTGTCTATGATGTCCAACGCCTCGCGCATTCCCGCCATCCACTGCGGCAGCGGCGCACCGCCCAGCCCCACCACGTTGCCGCGGCGCGACGGGTGCTCGGCAAAGACCGGCAGCGGATTCACATCGGCCAGTGCCAGCCGCAGCTGCGGATACGCGGGGTGGATCGGGTAAAAAGCCTCGTTCGCACCCAGAGTTGGCACCTGTCCATTCGCCAGAATTAGCGGCCCCGCCTGCTCGGCCCATGCCAACCCAAGCAGCAGCGACGCCCCCGGCGGCAGCCGCCCGGTCCAGGCCAGCGGCCGTGTCAACCAGCCCTGGGCCGCCGCCTCAATCCCCAGCAGCAAACAGGCCGAATATGCAGCATAGACGCGGACTTGCAGAGGCAGCCACGGGTCCAAGGTGGCGGTCTTGACCAGCATCGCCGCCGTGGGCCGCAGCAGCCACGCATACAGGTTCGCGGGCGACGTTTTCGTCTGCAACACAGCTAGTTCGCGCACTTCGCGCCAGGTAGGCCCATCAGGCTGGTCAGGCAGTTCCAGCGCCAAGAACGCCCGCCACGTCCGCAGCAACCAGGCCTTGGCCAGCCGACGCACCGTCTCGGCACCCACCGCCGCGGGCAGCGCCAGGTCTTGGGGGTATCTGCTCTGCACTTTATCATCCAAAACAAGCGGTTAAGAGTCGATTGCGTGCTGTGCGTTCCACAAACTGGCACCGTGGTGCTGGCGCCACCGCACCCGCCGCGGTACATCGCGCATCCTAGCTTGGCTGCCCGCCACGTGCAGCACAGGACGAAGCATGATACTCAAATCCATTCGCATTTTTGCTCTGCTCGCCACGATCGCCGCCAGCTCGGTCGCTTGTGGGTGGAAGGAGGTTCACGTGAAAGCCGACACCGTCGCCAGCACCGGCCCAATTATCGACCACCAAGTCAAGGACTTGCACGGCGCCCCCGTCTCGCTCAGCCAGTACCGCGGCAAGGCTATGCTCATCGTAAACACCGCGAGCGAGTGCGGATTTACCCCACAATACAAAGGCTTGCAGGCCCTACACGAGCGCTACGCCGCCAAGGGCCTGGCCGTCCTCGGCTTCCCCTGCAACGACTTTGGCGGCCAAGAACCGGGCTCGTCCGAGCAGATCCAGACCTTCTGCGCGACCAAATACTCCGTACAGTTCCCGCTGTTCGAGAAGGTGCGCGCCAAGGGCGACAAGTCGCCGCTCTTCAAGACGCTGACCGAAGACCTTGAGCCGGCCCTAAAGGGTGAGATCAAGTGGAATTTCACCAAGTTCTTGGTCAATCCGACTGGACAAGTGGTGGCGCGCTTTGAGCCGGCCGTCGATCCGCTGGACCCGCAGGTCATCGCGCAGATCGAAGCGAATCTGCCTAAGTAACAAGCACTAGCGCTGGGTAGCGGTGACCACACCCGGCGGCTCGGCGGCGATTATGGCCGCGTTGGCGCTCGCCTGGCCCAGCAGGTTTTCAGCAAAGAACGCGCCCACCACCCGCGCCGCGATCTGCCGGGCCGTAACATTATCTAAGTACTCAAAAGCACTCTGATCGGCCATGCGTTTACCTGCACCGCAGCCCGCGTTGAAGCTCGGCACGATGCCTGCAATATCCGCGAACGAAAAGTGCCCCGTGTCGGCCACCTGCACCAGCCACGCGGGCGGATTGGCGTCGGCATAGTTCTTCAGCAAAAAGTTGTTGCCGATCTGCAGGATCGAGTTGTCCTCCTTGGCCAAGATGAACCCCACCGGCACGTGGATGTCGGCCATGCTGACGCCGGGCAGAAGCGGTTGCGCCATCGGAACGGCCATAGCAAACCCGCACTTAAAGCGCGTATCGTCTTGAATCACCTTGCCGATCGCCACCCCGCCAAAGCTGTGGCCGAGTGCCGCCAGCCGCGTCGGGTCGAACTTGCCACGAATCGCCTGTGGAATCGCGCTATTGTTAGAGTCCAGTACCTGATCGACCACAAAGCGCAGGTCGTCTTCGCGGGTCTGCAAGAACCCCACGCCCAGCGTCGCCGACGTGCCCACCAAGAAATCGAACAGCGTATTGCCGGTGTGATCGGGTGCCACCACCGCGATGCCATGGCTCGCAAGCCGTTCATTTACTGTCGTATTTTCAAAACGCAAGCACGTATGGCAGTGCGAAAACGCCACGAGCGGCCACAGGGTGCCGGCAGGTTCCGCATTGGCCGCCGAGTGGGTGGTGGCCCGCACGCACTTGGGCGCCGTGGCAAGCAATGCCGTCAGGGTAGCGTGCTCGGGCGAGTCGACAGGGTAGAAGTCTGCGAGAGAGCTACCTTTTTCGGCCGCCGCCCGCGCTGACTCCGCTGCCGGATACCAAGCCGTTACGCGCAGGTCGCGATTGCGCTTGGCGTCGTGCAGTACAAAATCGACATGGCCGACCGGGTGCGGGCCGTCTGCGGTCCAATCCTCGGCAACGTGCGCATCGGCCGATACATCCGAACTAGGCTTAGCTGCAGCAGATTCGCCGCACGCCACCGCGAAACAAGCGGCGAGGCCAGCGCACAAAGAACGACGAAACATGGCACGCCTTGGGGGCCACTCCGGCGGCGGGTGGTGGCAGCGATGTGGCGCATTTTGCGGTCGGCCGTCAAGGGCTTGGAGGGCCGCTCGAGCAAAAACCTTGGCCCGACCTTGACTTTTGCCCCAGTGTCCGTATCCTGTCGCCTCTGGTCGCTGCGCCCAGGCGTTGGGTTCGCGCGCAGCTCCGAGCGAAAGCTCGGCCTCCTCTTTAGGATTTGCAGATTTTGCAGGTCTTGCCGGGACCAGAACTTCAGGTGCTTTGCCCAAGCGGGCCAGTTGCGGCGCCCTCCCCGAGGGACGGATTGCCGAACCGACTCATGCAAGTAGCTTGAAATCGTACCCGATCGCCCGCTCAAACTGCGGCAAGTTCGGGTCCTGCGTCAGCGCACGCTGCGGCAATTGGCCGCGCTGCGAGGGGCAGGTGGGCGCGCGCTCCAAGCAGAGCCTGCGCCCGTGTGTGTGATATGGAAGGATAGGATGACGGATATTATTGTTAAGTTTGAGGAATTGCAGCTCGATGCCAAGCTTTTGCGGGCGCTGCAGACTCTACGCTACGAAACCCCCACGCCGATTCAGGTGCAGGCCATTCCGCCGCTGCTGCTGGGGCGCGACGTGCTCGGCTGCGCGCAGACCGGCACTGGCAAGACCGCGGCGTTTGCCCTGCCCTTGCTGCACCACCTGCTGCGCCAAGAGCGGCCGGCGCCCGGGCAGCGACTGCGGGTGCTGGTGCTGGCCCCGACGCGCGAGCTGGCTCTGCAAATTGACGAGTCTTTTGGCCAATATGGGCAGTTTACGGGGCTGAAGTCCACGGTGATTTTCGGCGGCGTGGGCCAGGGGCCGCAGGTCGATGCGCTGCGCCGAGGGGTCGACATCTTGGTCGCCACGCCGGGTCGGCTGCTCGATCTGCAGGGTCAGGGGCTGCTCAACCTGAATTCCGTGCGCTATTTGGTGCTCGACGAAGCCGACCGCATGCTCGACATGGGCTTTGTACGCGACGTGCGCAGGATCGTGACTATGCTGCCTAAGCGCGGGCAGACGCTGCTGTTTTCGGCGACGATGGCGCCCGAGATTCGGATGCTGGCCAGCGAACTGCTGCAAAAGCCGGTCGAAGTGGCGGTGACGCCGGCGGCGACCACGGTCGAGCTGATCGAGCAGGCGGTGATGCACGTGGCCAAGTCGCAAAAGCGCGCGGTTCTCGAGCGACTGCTTGCGGATCCGGCGGTTACGCGCTGTGTGGTGTTTACGCGCACCAAGCACGGCGCCGACAAGGTGGCGCAGGGTCTCGAGAAGGCGGGCATCAAGTCGGCGGCTATCCACGGTAATCGCTCGCAGAATCAGCGGGTACGCGCGCTCGAGGGCTTTAAGGGCGGCGATGTGCGCGTGCTAGTGGCGACCGATATCGCGGCGCGCGGCCTGGACATCGACGGCGTCAGCCATGTGATCAACTTTGAGCTGCCCAACGAGCCCGATAGCTACGTGCACCGGATCGGCCGCACGGCGCGCAATGGGGCGAGTGGGGTGGCGTGGGCGCTGTGCGATCCCGACGAGCGGCCGCTGCTGCGCGATATTGAACGCCGCATTCAGCAAGCGGTTCCGGTGGTGCTGCCGGCGGCGATGGGCATCGTGCTCGCCGACCTGCCGTCGCTGCCGATGGAGACACGCGAGCCGTTTGAGCGCCGCGGCCAGCAGAACCGCCGCAGCCACGAGTCGCCGCGCGGCCAGCAGAAGCCGCAGGCCAGTCGCGAGCCGGCCCGCACCCAGGCGCCGCAGGGTGAGCCCCGCCGCGACAACGCGCCCCGCCATGACAACGCGCAGCGGCCCAACCACGCGCAACCGCAGGCGCGGCCTGAGCAACGCCGGCAGCATGGCCAGCAAAACGGTCCGCAGAATCCGCAGCCGCAGCAGAACCAGCGCGGGCCCGCTCCGCGTATGGCGGCGGCACCGAGCTCGTCGCCCAGCCAGCGGGTCGAGCGCGACTGGTACTAATAGCGGGTGGTGGCGGGGGATTTGACACCTCGGCCGACCCAGACGATCCTCAGCGCAGACCGCACCGCCATGCCACCTTCGACCACGGCATGGGGTCGGTTTGTGAGGGTCTATGCGCAGTTTTGTCCTATTCGCCAGTTGTCTCGTAGTGTTTGCCGGCTGCGGTTCCAGCGCGACCAGCGCCGCGACCAGCGCGAGCGACAGTAAAGCGAGCGACAGTAAAGCGAGCGACACAGTCGACGCGGGCGGCGGTGAGCTAGGCGACACGGCCAGCGACACGCCGTCTAGCGATACGGCCAGCAAGCCTACATTAACTAGTGACATCATGGCGTTCTGCAAGCCGTGGGCCGCCATGGCGTGCAAACGGGCGCTGGGCTGCGGCTGCACCACGCCAAAAGACGGCGCGCTGACGGACAAGCTGTGTACGCCGTACATGGAAGTCAGCTGTCTCGACGACATGAAGAAGCTCAACGATTTTCTAGCCCCTGGCGTCCTGTCGCTCGACGTCGCCAAAGCCGAGCAGTGCGTGGCCTGGATCGACACAACGCTGCAAGGGTGCATCATGGCCAGCAAGGGCGCGTTGCGGCCCGGACCCTGTTACGACATGATGGTTCAAGTGCCTGGACCAGCAGGCGAATGCGCTGCCGGCAACTTGGCGTGTGCCGATGGCAGCGGCTGCGTCGGCAAAAAATGCGGCGTCGTGCGCCTACCCGATGGCAGCGCGTGCAGCAGCGATGGCCAGTGTCAGTCGCTACTTTGTGACAGCGATACAAGCACTTGCATGGGCATGGCCAAGGTCGGCGGCGCGTGCAGCTACCAGGATAGCTGCCCACCCGCTACGGGCTGCGTCGGCGGCGTCTGCGTCGAGGCCAAGAAACTGGGCGATGCCTGCGCGTCAAGCGACGAAATCCCCTGCGGAATCGGACTACTCTGCAGCAGCGGCAAGTGCGCGTCGGTGCCCAAAAGCTGCACCGCCCCCGACCAGTGCGGCCAAGCCAACGCCTGCTTGGGCACCGTGTACAACCAGTGCCAGCCCCGACTCGGCCTCGGCAAGGCGTGCACGCAAGACGGCGAATGCCAAGCCGATCTCTGGTGTGACCCTGCGGCCAAGCTGTGCACCGCCAAGCCCGCAATTGGCTCGCCCTGTGCCAACGGCGTGCTGTGTGCGCCTGGCGCCGTTTGCCAAGAAACTCCACAGACTTGCGTGGCCATGCCCGGCGACGGCCAAGCGTGCGGCATGGGCGAAAATGGCCCGTTCCTATGCGGCCCCGGCCTGGTCTGCAAGGCCGACGCCTTCATTTGCGGCCCACCACCCGCCGCGGGCGCCAACTGCAACAACCACGCCAACTGCAGCGTCAGCGCCGGCAAAGACAAAGACGCCCTGGTCTGCGCGTTTGGCCCGACAGGCAGCCAGTGCGTAGCCAAGCAACCCGTTGGCACGCATTGCGAAAACGACATTTGCCAAGACGGCGCCTTCTGCAATTTTGCCA
Organism: uncultured Myxococcales bacterium; assembly: GCA_903883645.1. Lineage (GTDB taxonomy): Bacteria > Myxococcota_A > UBA9042 > UBA9042 > UBA9042 > SXRM01. The sequence goes on from CAISBR010000109.1 coordinate 30,649, forward strand.
CCTTGGCCTGCACCGCAAACTTTGCCACTGGCACGCCGTGCAAAGATGGCAACGAGTGCGGCACGCAGGGCTCGTGTGTACCCGATAAGACAGGCACTTTGCGCTGCGCCCCCATGCCGGGCCAGGGCCAAGACTGCCTGTTCGACTGCCAAAGCGGCTTGTACTGCAGCAAGGGCGTCACCGGCGGCACCTGCCAGCCACCAATCTGTAACCTATTCTATACACTCAAGTAAGTGGAGGGCACGTCATGACGGACGGACAGCTTGGCACCGTGCTTTTGTGGACGCTGCTCGCGACGCCGGTGCTGGCCCGATTGACGGGTTGGGCGACCCGGCGGGCGCTGCAGGTGGTACCGGGGCGGGCGTCGCTGCAGATGCCAGGGCTGCCGGCGCGGGCGGATGCGGCAGGCGAGCCGGCCACCAAGTTCGAAAAGCGGGTGCATCACTGCGAAGTGCTGGTGATTCGCGCACTTGAGGCGGGGCCAGGTCCGTTTGAGGAAACCGCGCTGGCGGCGCAGCTGGCGCAAGATCCCGAGGTGGTAGGCGAGGTTCTGGCCCGTCTGCGCGGTCGCGTGCCGTGCCGCCTGCAGGTGACCCGGGGCGGCCAATTGCTGCATAATTTCGCACCAGACGACGTGGCGACGCTGCGGCGGGCGCGCTCCCTGGGCTGGCCCAAGCGGCTGGCGTGGTGGCTGTTTGCGCTAGTGGCCAACTTGGGTGCGACCTGGCTGGTTTTTGTGGGCATTTTCGCCGGGCTCGAGACGTTGCGCGAGGTGTGGAAGGCCGCGCAAGACGACCGGCTGGTCACCGCCGCCGAGGGCCTGGGCGCGATGCTGCTGGTCATTGTGCTAGGACTTGTAGCGGGTTACGTGGTACAGGGGCTAGTGCTGCCGGCATGGTGGCGCAACCCCAAGCTGGCGCGGCCGCTGCGCGCGGAGCCCAAGGGCGATGAGCCCGAGCTCGACGAGTCGGTTAGCCGCGAGGCAGAGGCGGATCCCCCGCAAAATCAGAAGCAAAAGCAGAAAGGCAAGCGGGGGGGGCTGGCCTCGGGTTCGGGCGACCGGCCTGCCGAGAAGTCGCGCGGCAGTTGGCTCGATGGCCTCAGCTTCGACGCCGATGTGGGCGAGGGCTGCGGCGCGGTCGTGCTGGTGCTAGCGGTGGCGGCGATTTTGGCGCTGGTGGCGGGCGGGCTGTGGTTGCTGGTGGTGTGGGCGCGGGCGCTGTGGCGGGCGGTGGCGCGGCTGGGCGAACCAGAGCGCGATATCTCGCCGAGCCGCTGGGTGGCCACAGCTCGTAAGGCTCCGATTATAGAGACGTTTGTTCCGACCAACGACCTTGCGATGCGGATTGTGCGCGCGCTGCGACGGACCACGGCGGGCGCGTTTGCCGACGAGGCGCTGCCGGGGCGGATTCTTGGGCTGGCGGCCGCGCGCAACGGCCGGGTCGGCGTAATCGACCTGATGCTGACGGAGGGGTTGAGCCCGGATGCGGCCCTGAGCGCCGGGGCGCACTTGAGCGGGCGCGTGGGCGGCGAGCTGCGGGTGAGCGAGGCGGGTGACATCGACTTCCACTTTCCGGATGAGGCGTTGCGGGGGCAAGCGCCCGAGCGGCGCACCTTGCGGCGGCAGTACGAGTACCTACAGCTAAACGGTGGCGAGCCCTTGCGCGCCCTGCCCGTTAACCTGCCGGGCCTGACGCTCGACCATGTGGCGGGGGCGGCGCGGCTGGCCGGCGGGCCGCTGGCGACGGTGGCGGGCCTGTATGTAGCCACGCAACTGGTCGAAAAAACTACGCGATTATCGGCGACGGAGGCGAATCTGGCGCTGGTATTTTGCGTACTTGCACCGGCGACGATGATGCTCGCGGCGGCAACGCGGCAGGCGGTGGCGACCTCGGCCCGCACGGGTCTGTTGCGCGACGCACGGCGGTCGGCCCTGGCGGCGGTGCAGCGGGCGCTGACGGGCAATGTCGCGTGGCTCGACGCGGCGCGGGTGGCGGCAGATGCATACCAGCAGATGCAGCTTGCAGATCCAGGGCTTACGCTCGACGATGTGCAACGCGAGGTCAGTGTGGCGATGCAAGACCTGGGCCTGCCGCTGCACGTCGACCCCCACGCCGCCGATACGGGTCGTATGCCTTTGACGCTGGCGCCGTTGCGGAAGCGACTGGCCTCGCTGCAGGCCCTGCGCGATGCGGAACCGACCCACGGCCATGCGCTCGACGACGTGGTGTTCGACACGGCGACTTAGGCGTTCGGCGATCCGACGCCATACATCGCACACACGTTGTCACTACCAACGCATGCCCAGCAATTTCAGGATGTAGAAGAAGGGTGCCTTCCTGTAATCCTACTTAGCTAGATGGGTAAGGGCGTCGCTCAGCCCCTTGTGGATCTTGGCGACCTCGGCGGCCTGCCACTCGCCGCGCGGCTTGCGCACAAACGTGGTCAAGTCCTCGCGATTGTCGAAGCGCGACACGGGCACATGGTACACGCGGGTATCAAACACGCGCTTGCCGGCGGCATCGGTCGCTTCAACAACCCTTTCGATCTTGATCGTTCCGGGCTTATCGGCCTTGCTCAGCATGTACTCCATGTCGTCGCAGCCGTACTGGCCCAGCATGACCTCGAGCGGCACGCCGTGGTTCAGAATCGAGCTCTGGCCGTCGGGCCGGGCGCGCTCGTAGTTCTTGTGGCGGCTTTGCTCCGGCGTCACCCACACGTACAACACCCCAGCATTCTTTAGGATATCGTCCGACAACTGGGTAATGGTGTACTGATAGCCCTGCGGCGGCGTGAGCGGAAAGGCCGAGCCATGGGCTCCACCGCGCGCCATCTCGATAATCACGGTCTTGCCGGTCTTGTCTTGGGCGCTGACCGCGTTCTTTTCGTTCAGTTGTTCGCGGGTTTCCGCCTCCATGGCGGCGGCAATATCGCGCCGAACACCGTAGGCAATGCGGTCGAGGGCGCGACGCTGACCCACCTTAGCGCGGGCGTTGTCGAGACGGTCGAACAAGAACTGCGCGGCCGACGGCACGCTGTGCACGCGGTGGTGCAGCAGGTCGTCGTAGTCCTCGTTGATGAGCGCCACCAGCGTGCCCCAGGTCAGGCCGTCGATGAAGGGCCGCTCCGAGCCGCCGTAAAAAATCGCCTCGCCACCGCGGGCCAGCAGCTCATCGTCGATGCGGTGCATAAAGTGCACATACGGGTAGTCGTCGAGCTGCAGCGTGGGGCCCATGCACATGTCGCGCGTGCACTGCTCTGGGGTCAAATGCTCCATGTAACGGCGGACTTCGGACTTACCAGAGGCCGGCAGCGCCAGCAGCAGTACGGTGTCTAGAATCTTGGTCATCGCGGTTTCCTTTCGGCAATTTCGTTGGGCTGCGCGCGGATCCTCCGGCGGCGCTTGGCGAGGCTACGCCCGGCGCCCAGCACCGTCAACGCAGCGGGCGGGGCGATTGTCATTGCTGCACAACATCGCACTGCCGCCGCGGCCAAGCTAGAGCGATGCACCCTTATTCTACTTGATGAAATGATTGATATTCATCACCATCGGCGGTCCGGGCGTGCGCGGTTCGACCAGACCGGCTACCATGGCACGCCGAGTCAACTAGGAACGTTGCCATGCTCAAACGCCCCCTTCACAACGCCGCAGTTTGGCTGCTGGCTGCAGCACATGCTCTAGTGGTGGTCTCGTGTTCTGCCAGCCAGGTTGGCGACGAGGCACGACCCGGCGCCGCCGACCCTGGTCGCACACCCGATTGGGCGGCATCGGTGGCGGGCGGCGGGCGCTGCATAGAGCCCACCGACCTGACGGCGAGCGAGCGCGAGGTCTTGGCTTATACCAACGCGCTGCGCACCCAGCCCCATAAATTTGCTGAGCATCTAGAGGCGCTGCGGCCGCGCTTTGAAGGCACGCTGATGCGCCTTGGGCCAACCGAGTTCTTGCGAACGCACGAGGGTATTGCGGCCGTAGACGAAGCCATCGCGGCGCTGAAGGCGCAGAACCCTCTGCAGCCGCTCCGATTTTGTAAGGGTCTTACCGACGCCGCCCGCGACCACGCCCGCGACAGCGGACCGAGCGGACGCACTGGCCACCAAGGCACCGACGGTAGCTGGCCGCACCAACGCGTGAGCCGCCACGGCAAGTGGTTCATCGCCACGGGCGAGAACATCTCGTACGGCTGGAGCGACGGCCTGCAGGTAGTCATCCAGCTTGTCGTCGACGACGGCGTGCCAAGCCGCGGCCACCGCAGCAATCTGCTCAACCCGGTCTTTGCCGTCAGCGGCGCCGGCTGTGGCCCCCATCAAGCGCTACGGCACTTGTGCGTGGTCGAGTACGCCGGCGACTTTGCCGAGTAGGTTCAGAGGAAGGTTTAGAGGAAGGCACCCTTATTCTACTGCCTGAAATTATTCATCAAGTAAGACGACCTCGATCGGGTCACCGCGCGTAGGCTGCCAACTGAGCAGCTCGCCCTCCTGCCGGCGGATGCGCAAGAAGGTGTACTGTACCCGGTCGCGCGGCAGCAACACATCGTGGGTAAAGACTGCGATCCAAGTGCCAGTATTGTAATACCAACCGCGCGACGTCGGCTGATTCAGTCGGGTCACGGTCTCGTCGTGCGTGTGGCCAAAGGCGACGAGCGGCACGCCGATCTGGGCGGCGATCCGGGCGGCAGCTTCGGGCAGCGGGTTCGGCTCGTCGGCCGGGCGGTCGCGCAGCAGCAGCAGCATACCGCCTGCAGTCAAACCGCTGAAAAATAGAAAGGTCATCGCCACAAACCACATCGTCTTGGCGGCCAGGCCCAGCTGCGCAGTCTGCAGAAGGTCGAGCGCTTGGAACCACAGCGCCGCCACCATAAGCGTACCGAGCACGGCAATCAGCATGGCACGCAACAGGTTACGGGTAATCGATTGGACGGCTGCCACCACGTCGCCGCGCAGTTGTTTATGCGCTTCGATGCGGTGCAGGTGGTCACCCAGGCCGCTCGACTCGGCCAGCGCCGCCAGCTCGGCCGCGTGCACTTGCGGCAGTGCGTTGGGCGGCTGCAGCTTGCGCAGGGCAATGCGTCGCAACCAGCGAATCGCAAAGGGTAGATGCCGCGTGGCGGCCCGTACCAGCAGCCCTGGATTGTTGAGCAGCAGCCAGCGCCCGTAGCGAAAATTGGCTCGCGACGA
>CAISBR010000110.1 GCA_903883645.1 uncultured Myxococcales bacterium
AGACGCCGGCAGTCGCGCAACGGACACGAACCCGAAGGGCGGCGTACTACGCCGGTTTGGGCGCAGGGTGCTGCGGTCTTGGCCTGACCTTTGTCGCCCAAACTCGTGGCCGGGTCGACGCGAAGCGGCGATGCGCCCAGAACAGCACTCCACTTAAACCACCAAAACTGCAGGCAACCAGCGGACAGGCACGGAGACTGGCGGGACTGACGTGGCAGACGGTCGCCGGCGGGTCCTAGAAAAATGCGCTTGCGCCTACTGCACGTTCTGACTAGGCTACCGCCGGCTTCGCAACTACCCACGTTTACAAGGCTATCTTCTCGCTAGATGACATCAAGGCGCGCATGGTGCAGCATCCGCCCGCGCTGGCCCACAGCAGGGAGCCGGCAAAAGTCGGCCCGCTGGTGGTGTAGGAGACGGTCGTGGCTACGCTGATCAAGCGCATTGAACTCAAGAACTTTCTGAGCTTCGGTCCGGAGTCGCCCGCCGTGGAGCTTGGCCCGTTGAACGTGCTCATTGGGCCGAACGGGTCTGGTAAGTCGAACCTGGTCAACGCGTTGTCGTTCCTGCACCGGTTGCCAGAAGGGCTCGAGCAGGCCCGCACGGTCCTTGGCGACCCGTCGACAGTCGTCTGGAACGGCAAAGGCAGCGAGTTTGCACTGAGCGTCGACCTGGGGTCGCATCCCAGCGAATCGTCGCCCACATACCAAATTGGCATTCGCGCGGGGAGCGGTGGGCAGCATTGGCTCTGGCGGGAGCGCATCGTCGGCCAGACGGACCTGGACCCGAACAATGGCACCTTTCTTGAGGAGCCAAGAGAGGTTGTGTACTACGATGCCAATGGCAGGGTGGCGACCATTCGCGATGCGGCGGCGTCTGAGACGCAGGCAGCGAATCGGCGTGTCGACACCGAGGACAAGTTCCGGGTCGACGATACCGTCCTCGCCCAGCGTGCGTATCCGACAGAGTATCCGCTAGTTCATTACGTCGCGGATTCGTTCAAGTTCACCTCTGCATTTCGCTCGTGGCCGTTCGGCTGGGACAGCCAAGTTCGCAATGCGCAGACGACCAGTCAGCCGGCGAATCGGGTAGACGAGGACTGGCGAAACTACCAGCTCGTGCTCAACCGGATTTGCGGCGAGCCCAAGGTGAAGGCCCGCGTGCTGCACTACTTGGACGCCTTGGCCCCTGGGTTACGCGACATCGGCTTCGACACACTTGGCGGCGCGGGCACGCTGCGTGTGACAGAGGGCGACCGCAACTTGACGATGGACCGGCTGTCGGACGGTACGGTGCGCGTGCTGGCGATGCTGGCGGTCTTCTGCCACCCCAAGCCGCCGCCGCTTATCGTGTTTGAAGAGCCCGAGATGGGCCTGCACCCCGACATGATCCCGACCGTGGCCGAGCTCCTCAGAGAGGCTGCCACAAGGACTCAGGTCATCGTCACGACGCATTCGGACATTCTTGTCGATTGCTTTTCAGCCACGCCCGAGGTCGTCCTGGTCTGCGAAAAGCGCGACGGGCAAACGCACATCCAGCAAGCTCGGCCGTCGACCATTCCATTGAAGAAGGGCGGCGCACCGCTTTCGCTTGGTGCCCAGTGGCTGCGAGGTTCGATCGGCGGTAAACGATGGTAGCCGTTCAGGTTTTGGCCGAGGGCGGGCCAGGCGAATCCATGGCAGATAGCAAGTCGTTCCTGATTCGGATTCGACAGGGCCTGGCGACGACGCTGGGCGCGGCGGCTCCCGGGCTTGTCGTGTCGGTCGAACCTTGCGGCTCGCGGTGGCGGGCCAAAGAGCGGTTTGCTGCCGAACTGGCGAAGACTGGTTGGGACAAGGCGAGTCTCGCAGACCATAGCGGTACTTCGGGGCCCTATCCAATGCTGCTCGTCGACAGCGAGCGGGCCGTTGCGGCCAGCTCGGCGCACGCTTGGGAGCATCTTGCTGGAGGCAAAGACAAGTGGTCACGCCCGGTTGGCGCCGATGACGAACAGGCCGGCTTGATGGTTCAGGTGATGGAGGCCTGGTTCTTAGTCGACCGAGCCGCGACCGAGCGCTACTTCGGCGCAGGCTTTGACGCGGCGCGGTTGCCCACAAAGGTGGCGTCGGCAGTGTCCAAGGGTACGATAAGGCAGCAGTTTGCGGCTGCCACCCGCAACAGTGAGCGCGGCACCTATGACAAGCAGGCCCATTCGCCTGACCTGCTCGCGCTCGTTGACCTTGCGGGTGGTGTGGCGCCGACGTGTGCTTGGGCCCGGCGGCTGGTGGAGCACCTTCGGCGGGTTGCGGCGATGCCGTGAGGGGTGATGCGCATCCAGAGGGTGCGACGCCGGTTTCGGCGCAGGGTGCTGCGGCCTTGGGCTGATTTTTGTCGGCCAAACTCGTGGCCGGGTCGACGCGAAGCGGCGATGCGCCCGGAACAACGCGATAGTCGGCAACCTGCTATCGGCCCAGGGCGGTGGCGTGCCTACGCGCAAAGCGGCTGCAATGTGGCTGGGGATGGGGCGTCCTTGCCAGGATCGCGGCCGCGCGATTGCCAAGGTGACGGCGTGAGTGCGAGCGATGCTGCTTCACCATAAGCACGGACGCGGCATCCCTACCCTGCCCGCGGCTGCGATCCCCTTGGAGTGGTGGCGGGTCTGGGTGGATCGCAGCGTGCGTGGCGTGTGAGCCGGCGGCTGCAAGCCGCGCCTACAATTGCCAAGCCCCACCACGCGGCCGCCCTCGCGGTCGGCCTGCTCGTGCGGCTTCGGGTTGAAATTCAGGGGAATGTTGGCGTTGACCGGGGGCTGTGTGCGGAATTCGCGCTAGCGCGGCGGCAGATGAGGTAGTTTCTTCCTTCCTGGGCACTGGCGCTGCCGCCGGCAATCTGCTCGAACTGCAAGATGAGCTGGGGTGTCACGCGTCGACCGAGCTGATGTTGCGTTAGCCACGCCTGAGCCCGGCGGTGTTCATGAGGGATCTTGAGCAGCTGGATGGCCTTGAGCTTGCGGGGCAGGCGGATGCGCTGCCGAAGGAGTCGGCGCGGTGCCAGCGGGTGTCGTTGCAGTAGGCCCGTCCTGGGCATCCGCCCGGCGAGCTTCATGCGCGGCCGCGGGGCGCTGACCAAGCCAACCCAGCCGAACAGAGGCCAGAGCAAGGAGCACCGCCCCTGCCCAAACAATATGCAGCCCAAGCCAATCCGCCCAAAGGCGATACTGATCGCGATCTCCCAGGCCGAATTCCGGCGCAAAACGGCTAGGAATCAACGTCGACCACGGTAGGAGGTCGAACTCCCATGGCGACGGCAGGCCAACCCACGCAGCGCCGTAGGCAGTGAGCCACAGCAGCACAGGCAAGCTGGCGGCCAATCCGACGAGCGCCGGCCACATGGGCCGGTGAAGGGCTGGGTGCCGCCTGCGCACAACAGCGTGGTGTGCGGTCAGGATGATCAGGCAGGGCGGCTCAAGGCATACCAGGAACTCGCGGATTTGGTGATAGTAGCTGGCATACCAGCCCAGAACGGCCAGCTGCGGCAGAAAGAACAGCGTGTACACACCATGTGTGCCGCTGGTGGCAAGTCGAGCAACCACAGGCGGGGCAAGCACCGCGATGGCGTACAGGGCTGGCCAGTGGTCATGTTCGGCGCCCGCCCTGGACACAATCATGAGGCCGACAAGGGCACTCAGCGTCGCGGCCACCCAGCCCACGTACCGCCATGGCGCCAAGCTCGGCACGCGCTGGAGCAACTGCGCCGACAGCGAAATCAAGCTGATTTGCAGGACAAGCAGCGGGAGCGGCACCAAGGTGGCCGCGAATAGCCGCCCCAAGCCGCCAGGGCCCCAGCCGGCCCATGCCGTTTGCGACCACATGGTTCCCGCGACCGCGATGGCCAGCGCCGCCGACCGAACTCGCCGTGTCGCTGTGGTTCTGGTTCCGACCGCTGTGGTTGCCCTCCGGCTCGCTTCTTCTTTCATGTCGTTGGCCTCGTTGCTGTGTGTGCTGAGACTAACGGGCGCAGGTGAAGTCGGAATGAGGCGTGCGTGAAGCCAGTGTGAAGTGGGGTAGCCGGCCAATGTCGAGCACTGGTGGCACGTTTTTTGGCCAGGGCGCTTGCTGTTGCGGGGCGAAGGCGCCCGAGCTGACCACGGCGCTGGCCGACGCAGTCAACAAGCGGGCCCAAGCGCGCAGCCAGGCGATGACCCACGAGGTGGCGCGGATCGGCCAGCTCGAAGCGGTCGAGCAGGGGACGGACTAAGGGTGGTGGCGGCCGTGGGCGCGAAGCGGCTGCGATGTGGCTGGGGATGGGGCGTACCCGGCAGGATCGCGGTGGCGATGGTGGTCGGGTGGCGGCGTGAGTGCGGACGATGCGGGTGCATCATGGGCACGGATGGGGCAGCCCTGCACGGCGCGCGGCTGCGATCCTCTTAGGTTAGGGCGGTGGCGGGCGTGGGTGGATCGCGGCTGTCCGGGTGTGAGCCCATGCCAGACCGGGCGCTCTTGCTTGAAATTCCGCAATTTTGTGGCGTTGACGCCGTTTAGCCAGCAGCGTAGAGTCAACGGTCAAGGCCGGAGGATTTGAGTTTTTTGCGGGTTGGTGGAGGATGCGGATGCCTTTCCTGTGGATAATCAACCTCGTTGATGTGGTGGTGACAGAGCGGCCGACTTCGCAGCGTGCACTGCTTCGCGGATGGGCTATTCCAAGCCTTGCGAGCTTCGTAATCTTGGCGGCGGGCCTTGGCGGGTGCCGCGAGCCTGTGCGCCCACCGCTAGCCCAGCCCTCCCGCGTGGCCGCACCGACAACAGCCACAGCCGACGATGCCCACGCGGGGGCGGAGCCCGCGAGGTCGGCGACGCCAACTGCAGCGGCAGCTGCCAGCGCATCAGGGAACCTTTTCGCGCAACTGGCGGCCCAAACGCTTTTGCCCCGCCATGCCCTAGAAGGCGAGCGCGGTGACCGGCCGCTGTCAGTTGGCGCAGAGGGGCTACGGCGAGCGAAGTCCTACTATCCCTTCTGGCGTTGGAGTTGGGGCCGAACGCGGCCACGCGCAGAGGCTATCGCCGACCAACTACTGGTTTCGTTGGAGCACCTTGGCCCAAAGGCGAGCGAAGCATCCAAAGTTGCGCAGTTCAGGGTCGCTGTGTTGGCGTACAACGACCTGAATGACGCATACGACGTCATCGCGACTACGGAGCGCGAGGACCTGTGCGAGTTCATGAACGTTGCGGCAGAGGCCGCCGGTATCAATTGGCATAACTATGGGTCGGGCGAGGGCCTGTGCAGCGAGTGGCGCGACTGGTGACCTCGTGTTGCCCTTGGCATCGGACCGAGCTGGCCTCGTACCGAGGTGTAAGCCTTGTCTTTTGCCTTTTGTTGCAGGCGCGTGAGCTTCGCGCGCGAAGCTCTTCGGATTCGTTCGGGGCGGCGGGCGCGGAGGCACGGCCGCTGCCTGTGGCGCGAGTCGCTTTGGGTGAGCTGTTGGTTGCGGGAGCGACCGGGGCGGTGGAGTGGCATGTCCGTTTGCGGGTTGCTGGCGTCGGGTCGTGGGCGCCAGGTTCATGAGCTAGCGTGCAGGTGCTTCGCCGTTGCGCGCATGGCGCGGATGGGCCGCGGGTGTGACGACTCCAGGCTGCGGGTGTAAAGGCGGTTGAGGCGCCTATTGACACATCGTGCGTGGCTTTGCGCCTACTTCGGCTTGTCCGGTGCCGGAGGCAGCTTGTTGCGCTGAACACGGTGGCCCAAGACTGGCCACAAGAGGTTGGTGAAGTGATTGCTATTAATGTGTTGGAGCCATGGGTGGCGGTAACTGGCGATAGGGAGCGGCAGGCGTTGGAACTGCAGCTTCAGCAAGAAGCGCCACCCGACCATGTGTTGGCGGGCACCCATCCACACGCGGTTGCACGTCGCCAGGATAGGGACGACGTGCTTTTTGCGCTGGGTTCAGAGAGGTGGGCCGTCGTCCATCTCACATGGCAAGGGTCCCAAACCGACGCGAATTGGCCGCGCACAACGATTCTGGAAGGACGCGGCCAGCTACAAGCGCTAATCGAGCGCGATGCGGCGGATTTCGCCTAGGCGCAGCGGCCGGACAGCTTCGCCGTGCCTTGGGGTGGATCCAGTGCACGCCGTCGCGCGCGTTGGCCGGTACGACATTGTGTGGGGAAGTGGGCACGTAGCCTGTAGAATCGGGGGCCGCGCAGTCGGCCCTGATGCGCAACGGACACGAACCCGAAGGGCGGCGCGGTGCGCCGGTTTGGGCGCAGGGTGCTGCGGTCTTGGCCTGACCTTCTTCGCCCAAACTCGTGGCCGGGTCGACGCGAAGCGGCGATGCGCCCAGACCATCACGAAAGTCCGCAACCTGCTATCGGCCCAGGGCCGTGGCGTGCCTACGCGCAAAGCGGCTGCGATATGCCCTGGGATGGGGCGTCCCTGTCAGGATCGCGGCCGCGCGATGGCCAAGGTGACGGCGTGAGTGCGAGCGATGCTGCTTCACCACAGGCACGGATGCGGCATCCCTACCCTGCCCGCGGCTGCGATGCCCACCGG
>CAISBR010000111.1 GCA_903883645.1 uncultured Myxococcales bacterium
TGGATCCTGGCGTGGATCCTGGCGCGGATCCTGCCGCAATTCCTGCCGCGGATCAGCGCGCCCTGGCTCTGGCCCCGGCCCCGGTCGCTGGGCCTGCCAGCGTGGGTCTTGACCCTGCTGCTGGTGCGGCGGCGGGGCACGGCGATCATCCCGAAAACCTTGGCGATTATCTTGGTTTGCCGGCCCTGGGCGCCAGTCGCGACCCTGATCATCGCGGCGGGGTTCAGGCGCGAGCTGTTCTTCGAGCAACTGGCGCATACCCATCGGCAAAATGCGCTCAAGGCTTGGCCGCTCGGGCAGCGGGGTCTTGCGCGGAGCGGCCGGCGTCTGCGGGCGATAGGGCTGCCAAGCCCTTGCCGTAGCTTGGATTTTTGCAGCAGGTGCCACCGCGCCACTACGTATTGCATCGGCTTGCGGCGGCACGGGCGCCGGCGCCTCGCCCACAGGCTGCAGAGCTTGGCGCAGCATCGGCCCGGTCAGAGCCAGCCATTGGGCCAGTTGCTCTATTGAATCATCAGCTTGCAAGGCCTGTTCGCGGGGCCAGCGGCGCTCGACGTGCAGGGTATCGCCCGCGCTGTCGACACCGAGCATTGCGGCAAGTTCGCTAGCAGTTTCAAGTAGTTCGCTGGGCAGGCTCGCGCAATCGTGGCTCGCCTCGGCCGGCACGCGCAGCAGCAGCGCAATCCCCGCCGTGTCGATTTTTAGGCCAATGTGCGGGTGGTAGCGGTCGGGCAGGGTAGCCGAGAGCGTGGCGTCGCGGCCCTCGATTGCCTCGCGCTGGGCCGTCGTCCGTGTCAGCAGGGCCAGCTGATGCTGTACCGCGTGCTGATTAAAGAAATTGGGCTCGTGGCGGCTGGTCCACAGCTCTAGCCCCTCGGCCACCTCGGGCTGCAGCGCCACGGCCTGCTCGAGCAGCGAACGCAACCGCTCGCGCACGCGCTGCCGCTCGGGATTAAAGCGGTTCGACGCCCACTTGGGCTCGGCAAACGCATCGAAATCCGAATCTTGCCACCGCTCAAAGCGCTCGAACAAAGCCACGCTGACCTCGCACTGAGAAGGGCGGCGATGCAGGCTCAATAGCCCCACATGCCGCGTAAGTACCTAAATCGAATAAGGAGTCAGCCAGCTCGCATAGCGCGCCTCGCGCCCCAGCACGGTCTCAAAGTAGCGCCGCTGCAGCTGTTCGGTCAGTGGACCGCGCGACCCCGCGCCGATGCGCCGGCCATCAACCTCGCGCACCGGCGTGACTTCAGCGGCGGTGCCCGTCAAGAACACCTCTTCCGCACAGTACAATTCGTCGCGGGCGAACATGCGCTCGACCGTCTCGACCCCCAAGTCGCGGGCGACCTGCAAGATGGTCGCGCGGGTAATTCCGGCGAGGATGTTCATCCCCAGCGGCGGCGTTACCAGCCGGCCCTGCTGCACCATAAACAGGTTTTCGCCCGACGCTTCAGCAATATAGCCCTGCTCGTTGACCAGGATCGCCTCGTCAGCCCCGCACGCCATCGCCTCGCGCTTGGCCATGATCGAGTTGACATACTGACCGTTGATCTTGGCCTTACTCATTACCGTGGCGTGGCCAGGTCGTTGAAAGGCAGAGATTTTCGCCTTGATGCCGCGCTGCAGTCCCTCTTCGCCCAGGTACGCGCCCCACTTCCAGGCCGCGATCATCACATGGATCGGATTGTCGCGCGCGCCGATGCCCATAGCGCCTTCGCCAATGTAGACGACAGGTCGCAAGTACGCGGCATCTAAGCGATTGGCCTTCAGTGTCTCGACACAGGCGCTGCACAGTTCGTCGAGCGTGAACCTCAGCCCGGCGTCGATGGTGGCGATATGGGCGCTGTCGAGCAGGCGCTTGATGTGCTCGCGCAGACGAAAAATCGCACCCTGGCCGGGCCGCTGCTGGTACGAGCGAATACCCTCGAAGGCCGCGAGACCATAGTGAAACGCATGCGTCAGGTGCGGCAGACGCGCCTCGTCGGCGGTCACGATGCGACCATTGAGCCACACGCGCACATCGGGGCCTTGCAAACTGCCCGTTCCCGGAGCGGTTTCGGTTCCAGATTGGTGCTGCTCGGCGGTGTGCGCCATGGCTCCTCGCTGCGCCCTGTGGGGCGGCGGCAGTCTAGCCGTGCGACCCTGCTGTGTCACCCCTTGCGGCGGAAGCCCTTGCCCTTGCCGCGGGGTTGCGCTCTAGTCACCCGTGCGCCGAGCGTGCGCAGCGAGTCGCCGATGCCCAACCAACCGCCCTTTGCCCGCCTGATCGCCCAGTGGCCCGATGCCGCAATCGAGCTCGTCGAGCGGTGGCAGACCCCAGCCGAGATTGCCAGCTATCTTGAAGAGTTGGGGGTCGATGATGCGGCCACCCTGCGCTCGCCGCTCACCGTGCTGCGCGATCGCCTGGCCACGCCGCTCGACGGGGCGCTGCTGGCCTGTGCGGCGCTGCGGGCCCAGGGGCACCCGCCGCGGTTGGCGGTGGCGTGGTCCGACGACGAGGGGCTGCTGGCAGGGGCACTGTTTGCTCGCGACGGAGGTTGGGCGCTGCTACAACACCGCACGTTGCCGGCGAATGGGTTGCAAGTGTTTGTAAGTATTAGCGAAGCTCTGGTGTCGATGGCGGGCGACTTGGCCGGCGACGCGCGCAGTGCGGTGGTCGAGCTGCAGGCCTTGGATGCGCAGGACTGGATGGGCGACGACGCGCAGCTGGGTGGCCTGCTGGCCGCGATCGAAAGTGCCCTAGGAATCTAAGATTTATAGGCCGTAGTAGGCGCGCGCCACGGCTTCCAAGCCCTCGGGCGGATAGCCGCGCGGCCCCTGGTACTTAAAGCCGTTCACATACACCGCCGGCGTGCCACTGACGCCCGCTTTCTGCGCCTCTTGCACATCGCGGCCGATGACCGACTTGCCGGCACCCGTCTCCAGATCTTTCTTAAACTTGCCCATATCCGCGCCAATCTGCTCGGCATACTTGGTCAGGCTGTCTTGGTCGAGCGACTGCTGGTTGTTGAAAAGCACGTCGTGGTACGCCCAGAACTTGTCTTGGCCTTGCTGCAAGATCGCCATCGACGCTTCGGACGCGCCCTGGGCCTTGTCGTGGATATCGAGCGGCATGTGCTTGTACACAATGGCCACGTCGTTGGGGAATTTCTTCTGGAACTCGTGCATGTTCGGCCCGATCTTGCTGCAGAACGGGCACTGGAAGTCCTCGAACACCACCACCTGAATCTTGGCATTCGGCTTGCCCAGAATTGGGCTGTTGCTCAGGTCGAAGGTCTGCTTGGGTCCGGCCATTTGCTCAAAGCTTTTGCCGCCTTTAATGATGTCGGCATACAGTTCGTTGCCCTTCTTGCCGTATTGCTTGGCATAGTCGGGGGCCTTCTTGATCTGCTCTTCGATGATGGGCTTTAAGCGGTCGTAGGTCTTGGGCGCCGACAGCCGCACGCCGTTGACCATGATGTTCGGATAGGTATTGGCGGCCACTTCGCTGGCGAGCAGCGAGTCGCGGTAGACCTGGGTGCGGTACTTGCCGGCATCGACTTCTTGCTTGGCTTTCGCCCAGTTCACGCCCACCTCTTTGGCGGCCGACTCAATTTGCGACGGCGAGATCGAGCTCGACTTCATCAGCTTGTCGAACAGCGGCCAGAACTTGCCCTGGGTGTTCGCGGCAGCGGCGATCTCGGCGGCAAAAAGCGCGTCGGGATGCGGCACGGGCACCACTTTGTGCTTGTAGCGGATCTGCACCTTGTCGCCAAAGTCCTTGACAATATTATCAATCGCCGGGGCGAAGTCGACCGACTCTTGGTTGCCAAAGCTCGAGAACAGCACGATCTTGACCAGCGCCGAGTCGGGGCCGCGCTTGGCGTCGTCGTCGTGGATGGTGGCGTGCCAGATCTGGTTAGGATCGGCAGGCGCGCTGGGCGGTTGGCTCGGAGCCGCAGCCGACGGACTGGGCGACGGCGCCGCGGCGGGACCCGAAGTGGGGGCTGGCGCGGGGGCCGAAGTCGGCGCAGCTGTAGGCGATTCGACCGATGTGGGCGCTAGTGCGGTCTGGGTGGGGCCAGCGGCCGGCGCCCCAGAACCCTTGTACGAGACCCGCCCTACAATGTAGCCGCCGATAAACACGGCGATCAGCGCCAGAATGATCTGTTCCTTCTTCATGTTTCCCTCAAGCCAAGTCGCGTGCCCGCCAGGTACCCTACCTATGCGGCCCGGAAGGATAGGCCAGCACTCAAACTCTGCAAGATCCGCCGCGCTGAAATTCGCCCGCACAACTTGCAACTCGCCGCGCATCCTGCCAACGTCGCCCCGTGATGCCGCATGCACCAGTGCCAGAGCCGCCGCAGCCGCCGTCGACCGACGATCGCGCGACCGACTTATCGCCCGTTTCGCGCCACTCGGGGCCGCACGGCACGCTTGAGACTCTTGCCGAGGTGACGCTAGCGCCCGTGCACGAGCTGCGGCACTCGCCGTGGTGGTTGCGTTGGGCCATGTCGGCCCATTTGCTGAGTACCCTCGCGACCTTGGGCGTAGCCTTGCATGTTCAGGCGAGCGATTGGGGGGTATACCTCGCGATGGGCGTCGCAACCAATATTTTGGCAGGTAATTTCATGCGTTGGCGGCGTTCGGCCGGCTGGCTGCGGCGCACCTTCTTTACGCTGCTAGCGCTGGCGGTCACAGCGGTCTGGGGCAATCTGCTCATCGACCGCGCGCTGTCGCCGCAGGTGGGCACGTCGGCCGGTGCGACCCCCTTGTTCTGGCTGCCGGCGGCGTTGCTGGTGGTCGCTTCGGTGCTGCTGGCCGGCCATTTGGCGACGTCGCTGCGCCACGATCGCAAGATAGCTTAGCAAGAACAGGATGTTGATCGAGGATAGCCGCATACAGTCGGCCGCGGTACACTGCTCTTGCCCCGGCTGCCCCGGGCGCGGAAGACCATGTGGCGCGATCTACTGACGCGATACCGACCGACCCTGCTGCTGATCGTCGCCTTGATCGCGCCGGTGGCGTCGATGTATTTTCACGGCAAGGAACGCAAGGAAACCTCTGTTGTTGAACGGAGTTTGCTGGCTATTACCTCGCCGGTGACGCGCGTGAGTCACGACGTGGTGGCCGGCGTGGGCGACCTATTTTCGGCCTACTTGGTGCTGACGCGGGTCGAAGAGCGCAACCGCGAATTAGAGCGCGAGAACAAGATATTGCTAGGCGAGGCCCTGCGGTCGCGCACCCAGGCCGACGAGCTGGCGCGGGTAAAGCTGTTGTGCGGCTTTCGCGAGCGCGCCAAAGAATTCGAGACGGTGCCAGCGCGGGTGGTGGGGCGCGATGTCTCGCAGTTTTTTCAGGTGGTTCGGCTAAAGATCGACGTTGAGGGCGCGGTCGGCGTGCGCGAAGGCCAGGCGGTGATCACCCACGACGGCGTGGTCGGCCGTATTGAGAAACTGAGCGGCAACTGGGCCGATGTGATGCTGGTGACCGATGCGCGCTCGCAGGTGCACGCCACAGTGCCGGGCAAAGGCGTGGTTGGCTCGGTGCGGGGACGCGGTAAACGCAACGAATTTGCAGCACAATTTGTCCATCTTGACGACGCACAGCGGGGCATGCCCCTCGGGGTGGGCGATGCTGTTTACACCACCGGCCACGATCGCGTCTTCCCCGCTGGCCTTGAGATCGGTCACATTGCCGAGGGCGCGCCGACCCGTTCAGGCCCGTATTACGAATTTGTGTTGGCGCCGGCCGTGTCGTACGCCACGCTCGAAGAGGTGCTCATCGTGGTGAATTACCGCGGTGCGACGGGCGACAGCGAGGGCAAGCCCGCCGCCGAACCCAGCAAACCCAGCGGTCGCCGCACCATCGACCCCGCCAACACCCCGGACGCACCACCGTGAAGTACTTGGCCTGGGTCGCGCTGACCTACTTCTTGCTCGCGCTGTTGAGCCCTCTGCTCGGGCGGCTCGATGTGCAGCTTTATGCCCCGGATGTGGCACTGATCTCTGCGCTTTATCTGGGATCACGCCTCGAGACGACGCCGGCGGTGCTCACGGCTTTTGTGGTCGGTTTGCTCAAAGATGGGTTTTCGCTGTCGGCGCCGGTGGGCGTGTACACCGAGATCGCGGTGCTGGTGGCCCTTATCGGGCGCTTTTTGCAGACCCGTGTCGATTTGGTCAGTCCGCTGCCGGTGATGGCCAGCTCGGCGGCGATTTCGCTTTTGGCCAGCGGACTTTTCTTGGGGTTCGAGTCGGTGTTCCACCGCGCGTTCGATGCCTATGGCGAGGTGCTGTCGACGGCACTGCCGCTGGCGCTGACCACGATGCTGGTGAGTCCGCTGCAGTTTTGGCTGCTCGAGCGCATTCGCCGCCGGTTTGACAGCCACGCCCACGGCAACCTGCTGCTGAGGCGCTAGAACATGGGGTTTTCGCTCGGTAAATCGCACGATCCGCAGCGTTTTCGTCCGCATTTTCGCGTGGCGCTGGTGGTGCTGTTTGCGGCGGTCGGCGCGCTGGTGGCGCGGCTGGTGCTGGTGCAGGTGGTTCGCGGCGACCGCTACCAGAAGTACGCAGCGATCGAGCGGGTTTCGCGGGTGCGGGCCCAGGCGCCGCGCGGCCTGATCAAGACGAGCGACGGCACGGTGCTGGCCCGCAATATCGAGAGCCATACCCTTGAAATTATGACCAATCGCGTCAAGCCCGAGCGCATCGAACCGATCGCCGCGACCCTGGCCGAACTGCTCGACATGACTGACGCCGAGCGCGCGGCGATCATTAATGAATTGAAGAAGCCGGTGGATCCGCGCAAGCGCCGACCGCTGACCGTGCGCCGCGACCTGGTGTCGACCCATTGCCCGTACGACTCGAGCGCGCTTGAACTGACGAGCGAGCAACCCCACGGATTTTGTACGACTTGTGGCCGTCACTTTGAGGCCGTGCCGCCAAAGCGCACCTGCCCGTTCGATCAGCGGCGGCTAGTGGCGACGGGGAGCGGCGGCTGGCACTGCGCGGCCTGTGACCGCGATTTTCACGATGGCGAGCAGTGCCCATACGATGGCCAAAACCTGCGCATGGAGCCGCACATCCTGCGCTGTCCGCTGTGCCGGCGCACCTTTAACGACGAAGTGGCGGTGCTGCGCGCCAACCTGCATCGGCTGCCTGAGGGGCGGGTAGTGGCCGATATTCAACGCGAATATCCCTATCGCTTCTTGGCGAGCCACGTGCTGGGCTACATGGGCTATGTGGGGCCGCGCGACGTGGAGCCGCTGGTGCCCTTTGGCCAGGCGCGGTTTGGCCTGAGCGATCGCGTGGGGCGCTCGGGGCTAGAGCTCGCGTTTGACGAGGCGCTGCGCGGGCTTGACGGCGAGCAGCTGATCGTCAAGAAGCCGGGTGGCGAAGAGGCGGCGCGCGATCTCGACGATCTGGTGGCGGCGCTCAAGCCGCGGCAAGTGGTGGCGGGGGCGACGGTGCGACTGACCCTCGATGTCGACCTGCAGCGCGCCGTCAAAGTGGCGATGAAGGATGTGTATTCGGGCGCGGCCGTGGTGATCGACCCGTCGACCGGCTACATCCTGGCCATGTATGCCAAGCCGAGTTTCGACCCCAACGAGCTGTCGGGCAAGCACGCGCCGCAGTCGAGACCGCTCGAAGAATTCAGCGCTTACGCCCCTTTGCTCAACAAGGCGCTGCGTGGCTATCCGCCGGCATCGACGTACAAGGTGGTGGCAGCGCTGGCTGGACTCGAAGAGGGCGTAATTACTGGTAAAAGCGAGTACAACTGCAGCGGCCACTACGACTTTGGCGGCCGGCGCTTCCACTGCCACAACCGTCGCGGTCACGGCGACGTCGACGTGCACGAAGCCCTGCGCGGCAGCTGCGATGTGTTTTTTTACCGGGTGGGCGAAGAGCTTGGCATCGAGCGGCTTGAAGAGTGGTCGCGCCGGCTAGGCTTTGGCGAACCCACAGGTGTCGAAATTCATGAATCTACCGGCCGTGTTCCCTCGCGAAGCTGGTACCGCCAGCATGTGCCGGGCGGCTACTTTCCGGGCTTTGCCTTGTCGACTGCGGTGGGGCAGAAAGACGTACTGTCGTCGCCGCTGCAGATCGCCCGTGTGTACGCGGCCTTGGCAAACGGTGGTCACCTGCCATCGCTGACGCTGATCGAGGGTTTTGAAGACGCTGCCGGCAAGCTGATCGCGCCCAATCGCCTGCCGGGGCGCGACATCGGTGTTAAGAAGTCGAACTTGCAGCTCATTCGCACCGCTTTGCGCGCCGTGGTGAACGAAGAGGGCGGCACGGCCTTTGGCAGCAAACCCGACTCGGTGGTGATGGCCGGCAAGACGGGTACGGCCCAGGCGCCGCAGCGGCTCCGCAAAGAAATGGCCGAGCGTCTCAAAGACGATCCGGGGCAATTGGCCCGGCTGACCACATGGTTGCAAAACGATCATTCGTGGTTTGTGGGCTGGGCGCCGTGGGGTACGCCCAAGGTGGTGGTCGCGGTGCTGATCGAGCACGGCGGCTCGGGTGGCCACAATGCCGCCCCCATTGCCCGGCAGATCGTCGATGCCTGGTTCGCCAAGCACCCGGCGCCACCCGAGCAAGAGGTGCCGCTAGCCCGCGAAAAGAAGAAGGCTTTGCCCATAGAGCAGGCCGACGACGCGGCCGACGAAGGTGCGCCGCACGATGGCAACGACACCCCGAGCGTCGAGCCTGAGCCGGCGCCGCCCAGCGAACCGGGCGAAGAGGCCGCACCATGAGCGTCGCCGTGCACCTGCGCCGCCCCAGCACCATCATCGGCGTGCTGTGTACCCTGGCTATCTGTGCGATCGCCATCGATAATCTAGTCTTTACCGATAGCTTGATGCAGACCACCTACCACCGCACCCAAACCATCTGGGTCGTGCTCGGTCTGGCCGGCGCGGGCCTAGTGGCCGCCATCGACCCGGTTTACGTGCGCCGCGTGGGCATGTCGGTGTATTTCGCCCTCAATATCTTGCTGCTGCTGGTCTTGGTCATCGGCCGCGAGATCAACTTTAGCCGCCGCTGGATCGAGCTTGGACCGATGAGCTTGCAACCGAGCGAGTTTATGAAGCTCTCGATTATCTTGGTGGTGGCGGATTGGTTCGACAAGCGCCGCGCGACCGAGAATTGGCGCCTGCGCGACCTGATTCGCCCGGCGCTGCTAGTGGCCATTCCGGTGGTGCTCATCAACCGCGAGCCCGACCTGGGCACTTCGCTGGTGGTGGCGGCGATCGGCGGTTCGATGATCCTGTACGAGGGAATTCGCGGTCGTTCTGCGGCTTTAGCTCTGATCGTGGTCGTGCTCGGCGCCAGCGTCGCGTGGGAGACGGGCGTCATCCGCGACTACCAAAAAGGCCGAGCCGAGGCCTGGTATCAGTCGATTGTTGAAGAGGAAGATCGCCCGCGTGCCCCCTCGGAGCGCACCCAAGCCGAGCAGGCGCTGTGGGCGGTGGGGTCGGGGCGGCTGTGGGGCAAAAGTGACGCCGACGCGCGCCAGTCCGTGCTGCGCCATCTGCCCTTTGTGCATACCGATTTTGCCCTGGCACCGCTGTGCACGCGCTTTGGCCTGGCCGGGGCCTCGCTGCTGTTTCTGCTGTATGCGGGCGTAGTTGGCTGGGGGCTGGCCATTGCCAACCGCGCGACGGAGCGCTTCGACGCGCTGCTCGCGATCGGCGTCTCGGGTCTCGTCTTCTGGCAGTTCTTCATCAATGCCGGTATGGTCATTGGGCTTTTGCCGGTTGTGGGCATTACGCTGCCGCTGTTTTCGTACGGCGGCTCCAGCGCGCTCACCGTGCTCGTGGCCATCGGCTTCCTTCTCAACCTGGCCCGCCGCGCCCAGGGGCGCCGATGACGAGTAACCGTAAGCTCTTGCTGCTAATTCTGGCTCTGCTGGCGCTGATCGCTGCCGCGTATGGGCCGGCTGCGCTTCAGGCCCAGTACGTGCACGACGACGGTGCGGCGATTACCGGCAATCCGCTCGTGGCCTGGCCGCCTGATCTGGCAGGGATTTTCTCGGGCCGCTACTTTGGGCCGGCGGAGCGGCTGGGCGATTTTCCGTCGCGCCCGGCAGTGACGCTGGGGTTTTGCCTCGAGACGGCCCTGGGCCTCACCGCGCCGCTCGCCCGCCATGCAGTGCAACTGCTTCTACTGCTTTCAGTATGCGTATGTGGTTATGTTGTTCTGCGCGACTGGCTGCGCGCCGCCCAGCTCCGCCACCCCGAGCGCACGGCCGGCCTGGCGGTGGCGCTGTTCGCCGTGCACCCGCTCCACACCGAGGCGGTGATGCAGGTGGCCTATCGCCCCGAGCTGCAAGCGCTTTTGCTGCTGCTGCTGGGTACTGATCAGCTGCTCAAGCTGCGCCTGGGTGGTCCGCTGCGGCGGCATGGCCCCTGGCTGGCGCTGTGGGCGGCGCTGGCGCTGCTGTCCAAAGAGAGCTCGATCGCGGTGCTGGCGTGGTGGGGCGCGTGGGCGCTGCTCGATAAACCTAGTCGCCAAAGGCTGTTGCCGGCCGTGCTGGCGCTGCTGCCCATTGCCGGCGCGTGGGTGGCGTGGCGGCGCTGGAACATCGGCTCGTTGCTGGCCGCCAAGGTGCCGCTGCACGACAATCCGCTGGCCCATGTTGAGCCAAGCATTCGCATTCTAAGCGGTCTTGAGCTAACGGCCCGCGCGCTTGGCCGCCTGTTCTGGCCCGCGGACTTGGCGCCCGACTACACCTTTGCCGTGTGGCCGCCGGCGCAGCACTTGAGCGCACTCGCGGTGCTGGGCCTGCTAGGGCTAATGGCGCTGCTGGTGCTGATCGGCTTGCCGTATCGCAAGTTGCAGCTCGATCGCGACGCCAACGAGCCGCAGCTGCTGCGCCGCGAAGGTCTGGTGCTGCTGCCGCTGGGGATTGTGCTGGCCTGGCTGCCGCTGTCGCAGCTGCTGACGCCGGCCACCGTGCAGTTTGCCGACCGGCTGCTGACCACGCCGACCCTGTGGCTGGCGGTGGCGCTGGCGCTGGCGACAGATCGCTTGACGATCAAGGTGGTTGCCCCCCTGTCGCTGCTGCTGCTGGTGCCGGCGGTGCTGCAGACCCGGGCGGTGGCGGCCGACTGGACCACGCCGATCGCCCTGTTTGAGCGCGGTGTACGGCTGCAGCCCGACTCGCTGCGTATGCGGATCAACCTTGCCCATCAACTGGTTTTGGCGGGTCGGCCGGCCGAGGCTCTGCCCCAAGCCCAGGCCGCCTTGCGCCTCGACCGCGACGACCCGGGCGTGTGGAGCAACGGCCTCGATGCGGCGCTGGGTGCCAAGAATTGTCTCGCCACAGAAGGGTTTGTGCAGCCCCTCGAGAAGACGACCAAGCGGGCCGTTTCGGCGCGCCTCGCCGCGATCGGCTGGGGGATGCAGTGCCGCCAGTATGCCCGTGCTTTCAAGCTAGTGCGCGATATGCCACCCCAAGCTTTTCGCGGCCACACCGCACTCGATGCCTATGTGCTGGCCGTGGCAGGCCAAGTTGGCGATCGCGACGCGTTTGCCCGCCGCTTTGTCGCCGATCCTGAGCAGAATCCGCAGTGGATCTCGGCAGCTGCCTACGGTGATGTGGTGGCAGGGAAGTCCGACGAAGCCATCGGCGCGCTC
Organism: uncultured Myxococcales bacterium; assembly: GCA_903883645.1. Classification (GTDB taxonomy): domain Bacteria; phylum Myxococcota_A; class UBA9042; order UBA9042; family UBA9042; genus SXRM01. Next base: position 11,622 of record CAISBR010000111.1, read on the forward strand.
GCCAGAGCTGTCGCACAGCACCCCGCGTGGGCGCCGCTGCGCGAACAAGCCAAGAAAATTCTTAGCGATGTGGCCGATCCCGAGCTGCGGCAACGGGCCGCCCAGCGCTGGCCCGAGCTAAAGTGAACGTTCGCTTCAATATAGGGGTATGAATTTATGGAAATTCGCGATCCCATCCACGGCCCGATCCCCGTCACGCCGGCGGAGGCCGTCATCATCGACTCGCCGTGGCTGCAGCGGCTGCGCAACATTAAACAGCTCGGATTTTCGGAACTTACCTTCCCTGGAGCCGGCCACAGTCGCTTCTTGCACTCGCTGGGGGCGATGCACTTGGCGGGCCTGGCCTTCGACGCGGCGCTGCGCGAGGCCGACTGGCTTGTGGGCGAACAGCGGGCGCGGCTGCGGCAGACCCTGCGGCTGGCGGCGCTGTGTCACGATTTGGGCCATCCGCCGCTGTCGCACTCGTCCGAAGTGTTGCTGCCGCCCGGGGCCGAGCTTGGGGTGCCCAACCTGCACCAGCCGCTGAGCACCGAGCAGGGCTCGCACGAGCATTATACGCTCCTCTTTCTGCTGGGTTCGGGCCTGCGCGATGTCATCGACCGGGCCATGGCGCCGCTGGGGGTGCAGGCCTTGCATGTGGCGGCGCTGATTAGCGACGAAGTAGCCTGTGATCCCGAAGTGTTTCATGTCGCCGGTCGCAATTTCAGGGGGTTGCTGGCGGCGCTGGTGTCGGGCGAGCTCGATGTCGACCGCATGGATTACCTGCTGCGCGACAGCTACTTTACCGGTGTTTCGTATGGCAATTTCGATGTGGCCTGGCTGATTGCGCACCTGTGCCACCGCGAAGACGACCGCGGCCACCTGCACCTGGGCCTCGAAGACCGCGCGCTGTTTTCGTTCGACGACTTCCTTTTGTCGCGCCACCACATGTTCTTGATGGTGTATTTTCACAAGAAATCGGTGTGTTACGACCAGATGCTGCGCCGGTTCTACGCCGAGGTGGGCGAGGTGGTGCGCGCGCCGGCCGACCCCGATGCCTACCTGCAGTTCGACGACCATGCCCTGTGGCGCATTCTGCGGCAGTTTGAGGCGCAGTCGCCCTGGGCGGCGGGCATTTTGCAGCACAAGCCGTTGCGTCTGGTGACCGAGTCGTCGCCCGCGGGCATCCCGGAGCCGATCGCCCCTCTGGTCGAGCGGTTGCAAGCCGCTGGCGTCGACCATCTGTTCGTTACGAGCAAGGGCGCGCTGTCGAAATACCACGCCGCCGATCGCGGTCGCGCCATCTATGTCCGCAAAAAACCGCCATTTGGCCCGGTGAAGTGGCTCGAACTCGACCGGGCGACGCGGCTTTTCGAGCGGTATGCCGACCATACGCTGCTGACCCGGCTGTATGTGCACCCAGGGAATCTTGAGCAAGTGGGCGCCTGGCTTGTGCAATTGCGCGCCGAGGCCGCTACCGAAGCCCCGCTGCCGTTCGCCTCGGGGCCGCTGGGCGACGCTTGACCGGCGAAGCTAGCGATCGCATTGTGCACAAGATCAGTGGGGGCCCGCGGTGGGCTATAGGGGTTGGGATGCAAACGCGAACGAGCCGATGGCTGGGGCCGCTGCTAGCTGGCTTAATCGGCCTGTTGGCCCTGCCGGCGCACGCCGACGACAAGCCGAGCGACGACTCGGGCCTGTACGTGATCGTCGAAGCGACGCAGCGGCCGCTCGATGCGCTGCTGGTGCTGCCGGTTGTGTGCGCCACCACCAAGAAGGACTGCGAGCTCGTCGAGGCCACGGTCGCCAACGATGCGCGCCTGTCGGGGTTTGTCCGCTCGCTGCGCGGCACATCGGCGCAGGCGGGGCAGATCACCAAGACCGCATTGCCCAATTTTACGGTGCGCACGGGTCCAGCCGTGTCGGCCGGCGCGGCCTACGTGCTTGCGTTGTCGCTCAAGCCCGGCAAGCAGCCAGGCTACCTCGAGTTGTCGGCCGCTCTGGTGGGTGCGCACGACGGTCGCCTGTATCCGCTGCAAGACTACGCGCTGCAAAATGCCCCACAAACTTCGCTGCGTTCGATGGCTCACCGTGTGCTCAACGGTGTGCAGGGCGCGATCACCGGCGTCGAGGGCAGCTTCGACACCGTCATCTACTACAGCGCGCCCGGTCCCGGCTGTCAGCGCTGCATCTGGCAAGTCGATGCCGACGGCGCCAACCGTCGCATCATCGTCGGCGACCCGGGCATCCACATGTTCCCGGTGCAGTTGCAAGATGGTGGGCTGGCTTACACCTCGTTTCGCACCGGCATGCCTAGCCTTTTTAAGCTCGACGCCTTTCAGCTGATGGCGACCTCGGACCTGACGCCCACGCTGCCCAAGTCGGTTAAGACCAAGGGGCCGGTGCCGGTCAAGGCCAACTCCGAAACTCCGACCCCGATTGCCGCCGGTAAAGACCTGCAATTTCGCGGTTGTGCCCAGCATCCGCGCGGCGAGATTGTGGCGACCATCAACGACGGCGATCAGGCCGACATCTACTTGCTCGATCACACGGGCGAGCCGGTGCGCAACCTGACCAACAACCCCGCCAACGACCTCTCGCCCTCGATCAGCCCGGACGGCGAGTACATTGCGTTTATCTCGGACCGCACCGGCGAGCCGCAGGTTTATGTGATGAATTTCGATGGTTCGGGGCAGCGTCGCCTGACTTTTGCTGGCAATTACAACGCCGATCCCGACTGGGGGCCCGACGGCAAGATCGCCTACTCGGGTCAGCGCGGCAATGCGCTCGACGTGCTGACCGTGACCCTGCAGGGCAAGATGCAGCGCCTAACGCCCGGGCAAGGGCGCCGTTCGCTCGAGCCGACCTGGTCGCCGTGCGGCAAGCGCTTGATCTACACGTCGAATGAGGACGGTAGAGGCCAGCGTTTGTGGATCACCAGCGCCGACGGTGCGGTTCGCGAGCCGATCGACGTGCCGTTTGCCCAGTATTATACCCCGTCGTGGCAGCGGATGGCCGGCAAGTCGGCCAAGCGCTGGGGCGCGCGACAGGATTGAACCCGTTGATCGCACTAGCGACCTTGCAGTACCCTTGGCACGACGGCGGAGCGGTTGGCCTATGAAGACGTGTCCTGCGTGCGGCAAAAGCTACAGCGGCGCGGAGCGTTTCTGCCGCGAAGACGGCACGCCATTGCCGCCCGAGTCCGTGGTTGCGGAGTCGGACTCGCCCATCGCCGCACCGCTCGACTCGCCTGCGCCTGCTGCGCCCCAGGTTACCCCCACGCCCGCCGACGAACTGCCCGAAACCGATGACGATCTTAGCCATGTGCCCACCGTAGTCGGGCCTGTGCCGCGTCCGACCGACGACACGACGGCGATGGATGAGCGCACCCCGCCGCCGCTGCCGCTCACTGTGAGCGCGGCCGCAACTGCGCCCACGGTCAAGAATCCCAATAGTGCTGCGGGCGAAGCTATCCCTGCGCTGTCGATGCCGGCGCGGGCCCCGTCGGCTAAGTTCCCCGCGCAGAAGCTGCCGCCGCCCAAGAAGCCGGCCGCCGATGTGCCCTCGGATACCCCCACGCTGCTCACCTCGATGACCGACGACGACGGCGAGCCGCAGAGTGCATATCTAGGCAAGTTAATTGACGATCGCTATTTGATCCAAGTGCTGATCGGTCGCGGCGGCATGGGCGCGGTGTACCGCTGCGAACAGGTGCACCTGCGCAAGATCATGGCGATCAAGCTGCTGCACGAGAATTTGATCAGCAAGAAGCAGCTCATTGCCCGCTTTACCCGCGAAGCTAGAGCGATTTCGCGCCTGTCGAGTCCGCACACCGTGATGGTGTACGACTTTGGCCGCTACGCCGAGCTGTTTTACCTAGTGATGGAGCTGATCGAGGGCGAGGCGCTCGACACGCTGCTCGACCGCGAGGGGCCGCTGCCGGCCGACCGTGCCGTGCGAATCCTGCTGCAGATGTGCGATTCGCTGGCGGAAGCGCACCGCCACGGCATCGTGCACCGCGATCTCAAACCCGAAAACGTGATGATGGTCGAGAACGCGGCCCATCCCGACTTTGTGAAGATCCTGGATTTTGGCCTAGCAAAGGTAGAAGGCGTCGACGACCCGTACACGATCCACAGCCAGCGCGATATCTTTGGCACGCCGTTCTATATGAGCCCCGAGCAAATCCGCGCTGCGGACATCGATGGCCGGGCCGATATCTACTCGGTGGGCGCACTCGCCTTTCGCATGCTCACGGGCAAGAACGTGTTTCAACACAAGAATACCTTCGACATTCTCAAGGCGCACTTGATGGAGGCCCCGCCCAAGATGCGCGATGTGGCGCCGGGCACGAACATCCCCGAGGTGCTCGAGCAGGTGGTGGCCAAGGCGCTGCAAAAAGACCCGCAATTGCGCTTTAACGACATGGATCAGATGGCGCAGGCGCTGGTCGCGGCGCTCACATCGCAATTTCGCGAGACTACCGTGCCCGCAACGCCCGAGCAGCGGCCGTCGGCGGTGCTTCCGGCGCTCGAGACTCTGCCGCAGGGCAAGCCGCAGCCAGCCCCGGCCCAGCTGCGCCCGTCCGACGTGTTTGAGGCCGAGCGCCTACTCGCCGCCGCGCCGACCCGGCAGAAAGCGCATATCTGGCTGTTCTTTGCGGCCCTGCTGTTGATTGCGGCGGCCATTGGCGTGGCGGCATGGCTCAGTCACGCGCCCAATCCGCGCGAGCAAGAGCCCAACGACGATGTGGCGCACGCCAATCCGCTGGGGCCGGGCGACCAGGTGCAAGGGGTGATCGGCAAGCGGCGCTCGGGGCAAAGTGGCGACCAAGACTGCTTTTTGTTGCCGCAAGCACTGGCCAGCGAAGAGCTGATTCTGAGCGCCGAGGGCGTGCCCAACATGGACCTGCAGTTCACGCTGCACCGCGACTCGGATAAGCCGCTATTTGCTTACTCGCACCGTGGCAAAGGGCAGGGCGAGCGGTTGCGGCTGCTCAATCCGCGCCTCGAGCCGCGGGTGCTGTGCATCAGCGAAGTGCAGGCGCCGGGCCAAGTTCCGGGCGAGTCCATGTCTGACTTGTACACCTTTGCGGTGCAGCGCCAGGCCCGCCCGCTCCATGCCGAGACCGAGCCGAACGACGACCCGCCCGGCAACGAGTCGCAGCCCGAGATGGCCTGGTCCGGTATTCTGGATGGGCCGCAAGATCGCGACACCTTTGCGCTTTCGGGTAGTCCAGAGAATCAGCTGCTGCAGGTCGAGGTCGAATTGCCGCCCGGCCAAGAACAGTCGTGGTTGCGGCTGGCGCTGCTCGATGGCTCGCGGCGGACGCTGGCGGCGCGGCGGTTGCAGCCGGGCGAGGTCAAGACCACGTTGGCGTTTGTGGGCGAGGCCAGGCAGCTCCCTGATTCTATAGTGATTTCGCGACACGCACCCAAGGGCGGCGAGCTGCGGCCCGACGAGGTGCCCTATACGCTGCGCTACCGCATCATTGGCGCGGCGGAGCAGGCCGAGACCGAGCCCAACAACACAGAAGAGTCGGCGCAGCCTATGGTTTTGGGCGCCTGGCACAACGGCGACACGGGCGACTCGGCGGCGACCGATTGGCTCCGCGTCGAAGGCGGCGAGTCGGGGATGCAGCAGTTGAGCATCGAGGCGGCGGCGCCGGCAGGGCAGTACACCTTGCTGATTCGCGACTTGGGTACCAAGGCCGACCTGCGGCAAATCCCCGTGAGCGAGACTGCTGCGCGCACCATACTGGTCAACAATGGCAGCGGCGAAGGCTTCTTGCTGCGCGTCGTGCCGACCGATCCGCCCGGCAAGAAGAAGGAGCTGATCCGCTGGCGATTGCGAGCCCGGGTCATGCCGAACGGCTAGTATCTTCTTGACTTTACTGCGATTTACTGGCCAACCGACAGGCGGCGCGCGAACTTATCGTCGTGGCCCGCTTCGCGGATGCGCGCTTGGGCGCTGGCGATGTCGTACGCTACGCGGGCGTGCTGGATCGACTTGGTCTTGCTGTCGAAAATCACGAAGCACGCTTGCGGGTTGCGATCGCGCGGCTGGCCGACCGAGCCGACGTTGAGCAAATAGCGACTGCCCTCTTTGTACGCATAGCTACCCGAGGTGTCGCGCACTTTCTTGCCGGTGTACTCGTACGCAGTGGTCAGGTGCGAGTGGCCGATGAAGTTGTGGGTAAAGAACCCTTCTTTCATGCGGGTCAGCGCCTCGGCCTCTTCGTTGCGCACCACGTAGTAGAAGCCCGAGGGCAGGATTGGCGCGGCGTGGTAAAATGCGGCGTCGAGATCGGGGCGCTGGTGCGAATACGGCAGCGTGTAGAGCCAGCGAAAGTTTTCTTCCGTCAGTTCCTTGCGCGTCCAGTACAGCACCCGGCGAGCTGATTCGTAGTAATAATCCGCATCCATCACGCCCACGGTGGCGGCGTCGTGGTTGCCCATGAGCACGACGCTGCAGTATTCACGCAGTAAGTCGCAGCATTCGTTCGGATTCGCCCCGTAGCCGACCACGTCGCCCAAGCAGATGATCTCGTCGACGTCTTCGCGCTCGCAGCGTTCTAGCACCTTGGTCAGGGCCTGCACATTGGCGTGAACGTCGCTGATGATGGCAATTCGCACCTTGACCTCGAACCGCGGCACTGAGCCTGTCTGCACCATAAGGGCTTTCGCGCTTGGGATCAATTGCCGCTGGTCGCGCCCTTGCGATTTGCCACGAGATCGGCCAGCTTTTGCGCCGCGCCGCGAGTCGCCGCTTTTTCGACCAGGAGTCCGTATGCCCGAAATTGGTTCGCTTGCCCCCGATTTTACCCTGCCCGCCGACGACGGTTCGCTCGTGACCTTGTCGAGTCTGCGCGGCCGCCCCGTGGTGGTGTACTTCTACCCCCGCGACGACACGCCAGGTTGCACGACCGAGGCCTGCGACTTCCGCGATCGCCAAGCGCAATTGGCGGTGGGGCAGGGCGCGGTGGTGCTCGGCATCTCGGGCGACTCGCTCGCGGCGCACCAAAAGTTCAAGAAGAAGTACGATCTGAACTTTGCCCTGCTGAGCGACGCGGACAAAGCGCTCATGCGCGCCTGGGGCGTGTTTGGCAAAAAGATCATGTATGGCAAAGAGGTAGAGGGGGTAATCCGCTCGACCTTCGTGATCGATCGCGACGGCAAGGTGGCGGCGGCCTGGAAGAAGGTTAGTGTCAAAGGCCACGCCGACGCCGTGCTGGCCGAACTCGCCAAGCTGTCGTAAAAACATAGCAACTTCAAGGAGTAGAAAATGGGTGACACTTCTCAGCCGGGCGCTTCTCAGCCGGGCGCTTTTCAGCTTGGCAATTGGGACCCCAACCAGGCCAACCTGCGCAACTGCCCCGAAGATGAGCTGCTGCAGACTCTGGCGTCGCTGGGCGTAAAGGCCGACCGCGAGACGCTCACTGCTCAGGCAGCGGCGGCGTCGATGCAGAGTGATGTTGAAGACTTGTGGCTCGGCCAGTGCAATACCGACGACGAGACGGCGCGGGTGCTGGTGTGGATGAGCGTCCACGAGCTATGGGAGCGCTACAAGCTGCCGTACTGGCCGCAAGACCGCCTGTCGCGGATGTTTTTGTACCTCATCGACCCGGATTTTTCGGTGCAGTGGGCCGACAACTTCCACGCGCCCACGATCATGGATGTGCTGGATGCGGTTGAGGCGTTCTTGGCGAAACAGCCCGACCGCCGGGCGGCGATGGACCAGCTGATGGCGATGGCCGAGCTGCCCGACTCGGCGTGGCCGGGCAAGGTGCTCGACGCGATGGCCGAATGGGCCGAAGTGGGCAATTTTGCAATGGCTGCCCGGGCGGGATTCTTGCTGGCGGCGGTTCTGGGTTACGGTCACGGCCTGGCGTTTGTCGCCGGGGCGCTGATCTCGGCGCGGATGATGGACCGGGCCAGCGCGGCCGCGCTCGAAGTGCCGCTCGATGCCCCGCTCGACGCCGGATTTGCCGAGCTGATTGCGTACTTGTGCCTGTCGGCCGGCGACATCAACCTGTGCGATCGCTGGCTGACCGTGCACGATGCCAAGGCGCCGCCGCGCAAGTCGGAGCAGACCTTTGCCATCGAAACGATTCGCGATCATGTCGCGGCGTGGCGGCAAGGTGGCCGGCAAGAGGGCGAAGTGGTGCCCGACAAGGTGCGCGGTGCGGCCAAGCAGGCGGCCTCGTGGACCAGTTTCTATGTGCTGATGTCGTTTGCGGGAACGGGTACGCCGGGCGGCGTGCGCGGCGACGACAGCAAGAAAAGCATGGCGGACTACTAGTTAGGCCTCGTCGCCCTCGCAGTGTTCGCTGTGCCCAGCCGCCGCATTGCTCGCTTGCACTTCTTGCAGGGTCGGTGCCAGAAATTCGCCAGCAAGTTCGCGCACCACCACGCCTGCCATCGCCATGCCAAACACCGATGTGACGAACACGGCCGAGCCTTCGATCAGGTTGCGGTGGGCGCACATGTCGATCCCCGACTCGCTGGGCGGGCACACGCACTGAAAGCCGTGCTCGGCGTCCCAGTCGGGCGGGATGGGATAGCGGCGACTTTCGAGCGAATACACGACCTTCACACCCGACAGCGCCTGCTTGCCCTTGCCCTTGCCCGCCTCGGGCCAGCCGTAGTTCTTGCGCAGCGACTTGCGCACGGCGCGCGCCAGCGGATCGGTATGGGTCTCAAACAGATCCGCCACCCGCACCTGGGTCGGATCGAGCTTGCCCGCCGCGCCCATCGAGCTGACCACCGCTATCCCATTGGCTCTACAGCGATTTAGCAGATGCAGCTTGGCGGTCACGTGGTCAATCGCATCGACCACAAACGTGGGCGGCTGGTCGAGTGGCAATAGCTCGTCGGCCTTGCTGGCCTCATAAAACGTACAGATCGCCTGCACTTGCAGCTGGGGGTTGATCGCCCGCAGCCGCTCCGCCAGCACTTCGGCCTTGGGCTTGCCCACATTTCCTGCTAACGCCTGAATCTGCCTGTTTAAATTGGTGGCGCACACTACATCGTAGTCGACGAGCGTCAGCCGGCCAATGCCCGAGCGCGCCAGCCCCTCGGCCGCGTAACCGCCCACGCCGCCTACACCAAACACGATCACGTGCGCATCTTGCAGCCGCTCAAAGCCCTGCACGCGCACCAGCCGCACTAGCCGGTCAAAGCGCCGCTGCGCCGGCCGCGACTTACCTAGCCGCACTGGGAGAGTATTCGTTTCCATTGGCTAATTCCAAAACAGCTGTTGGGTTTCGTGATTGTGCCGGGCGGCGAGGTCCGTCGCATCCTCGCCCCGCCATGCCGCGATCCGCTGGGCCAAAACCCATGTTGCCTCAAGTGCTTGCAGATAGTCTAGCTCGCCAAAAGGCCAGTCCGACTCGACCAGCAGCCGCTCACCCGGGATGACCCGCGCCACCGCCGCCCGCTTGTCGGCATTCTCGCGCGGCTCGAGCGCAAGGCCAATGTGCAGGCCCAAGTCGATGTATTCGCGCACCAAAGCCGGCGAACCCGAGTAGCGATGCACCGCGCCACGCCACGGCCCGCCCACCTTGCGCAGCGCCGCCAGGGCCCGGCCGTGCCAGCCCACAATGTGCAAAACCACAGGTAACTCGAGCTCTTTGGCTAGCTGCAGCCCGCGCTCGAGCCACGCTTGCTGGTCATCGCCGCCCTGCTGGTGTTGCCGGTTCTTGTCCACGCCGATCTCGCCGACCGCCGCTGCGCCGTGCTCGTTTAGCTCCGCCCGCAGAAGCTGCCAACCCTGCTCGCGGGCGAGGCTATCGCGCTCGGCCAGCCACCACGGGTGCAGCCCCAGGCTCCGCCGCACCCTTGGCTCGCGCTGACACGCAAGTCGGCTTGTTTCAAAGCGTTCAGGCCCATAGCCCGCCGTCAGCGTGCCGCGCCAATGGGGCAAGGCCGTCAGTTGCGCAAGGGTCGTCGCCACCGGCCAGTCCGGGTCGTCGAGGTGGGCATGGCTGTCAAAAATCGGCGGCGTCATCGGCACAACTACAGGCAACTGCAAATGATCTTGTCTGAGCAGCAGTCGCCGAACGTATCGCACGCCGAGTCGCACCAGCACGTCGAGCCCGCGCCTTGGCTGCCGCAATTGCCGTTGCAGCTACCGGTGGCCGTAGCGCCGCATGTCTGGAACTTGCTGCAATTCTTGGTATCGTAATCCGCGCAGCAGTCGCCCAATTCTTTGCAGAAGCTGTCGCACCAACAGCTGCCGTCGCCCTGGGTGCCGCAGCGGCCATTGCAGGAGCCGGCGGGGATGGGGGCGCAAGTGCCTGGAATTGCGTCGACTCCCGTTGCGCAGTTCTCGCTTGCCCCGCAGGTCTTGAGCGTGCTCCAGCCGCCCCACACCACCGCGGTGCCGCTGGTCACGCAGGTGTTCTTGCCATCGCAACTTGGCTGTCCGCTTCGGATTTTTAGCGTCTTCCCTGTGCACGAGTACTCGCTGACGGCCGCGCCGCACGCCGAGCCCGCCGTCTTGGGGTAGCTTTGCGCCACGTTGCAGCACTCGCCGCTGGTGCAGCCGCACAGGCCCAAGAAGTCGGTGCAGCAGTCGCCGGCCGCGGTGCAGAACCCGTCGCAGTAGCACGAGCCGCTGCTCGCCTTGGTTCCGCAGGAATTGGCACAGCTTCCTGTGGGTTGCGTGGTCTTGCATGTGGGCTCGCTGCTGGCCGATGTGGCGGTGCAGACCGTGTTGGCGGCACAGGTCTTGACCGTTTGCCACGCGCCGACCACTTGCGCCCCGGCCGCGGTCGAGCAGCCATCGGGGCTTGAGCCGTTGCAACCCGCCCAAGTCTCACGCTTTTGCACCTGTTGCCCGCTGCACTGGTAGGCCACGCTCAAGGGCCCGCTCCCGCACGTGCTTCCGGCGCTTTTGATGCTGAGCGAGCCTGCGTCGCAGCACGTGCCCGCGGTGCAGCAGCCGGCGACGGGGATTGGCACGCAACTGCCTATGCCTACACTGCATTGCATGGGCGCACATGGATCGCCGCTCTGTTGGCAGTCGCTGTCGCTCAGGCAGCAGCCGCTTTTGGGCGTCCCGACGCATTTGCCATTGGCGCCGCAGCTATCGCCAAAAGTGCAAGGATTTCCGTCGTTGCAAAGGGCGCCGCTCATCACCGTCCACCCGGATTGGCTGGCGAGCGAGCTACAGACCTTGCAACTCGTGCTGGGGTTGGGGTCGCCTTCGCTGTAGCAGCCGCCGTCGATCATGCACCAGCCGCCCTTGGTCACCGAATTGCACTGGCCGCTGCCCGGGTCGCACACGCCGTCTTGGCATTGGTTGGGGCTCGCGCAGCTGATGGTTTGGTAGGCGCAAGTTCCTGTAACTACATCGCAACTGTCGAGTGTGCATAAGTTGCCGTCGCTGCATTCTAGGTCGCTGCTGCAGCAGCCCGCGGCCTTGGCCATGCTGCAGGTGCTGGTGCCTTTGTCGCAGGTCGGCACGTCGCATGGGCCGCCCTTGGGGCAGTCAGCGGCGACGCTGCAACAACCTTGGCCGAGCGAAAACGCGGTTTGGCTCTTGGCCGCGTCGCACACATTGCATGGGTTTTCTTGATTCGCTTCCGTATCTTGGTAGCAGGTCTGGCCGATGAAGCACCAGCCCTTCGCCGCCTTGGCCACGCACTTGCCGGTCTTGGCGTCGCAGCTATCGTCGGTGCACGCATACGGATCGCTGCAGTCCTTGGCGGTTCCCGTGCAACTGCCGGCTTTGCAGGCGTCGCTGATGGTGCACGCGCTGTTGTCGTTGCAGCTGGTGCCGTCGGCGAGCGCAGTGAGTACACAGCAGCCGGCCTTGCAAATGCCCTTGTTGCACGAGGTCTTGGGGCAGTCGGAGTCCAGAGCGCAGTCCCCGCTGTGGTCGCAGGTGCTGCCGTCGCCGCCGCTGTCGCTGACCTTGCCGTCACTCAGCGCGCCGTCACTCAGCGCGCCGTCGCTGGCCGCACTGTCGCCCAAGCCGCTGGTTGCGGCGTCGCCCGCGCCACTGCCCAAGTCGCTGCCCGCACTGACGTCCATGCCCGGCGCACCAAACTGCGGCGGCGCCGTGTCAAAAGCCCCATAGGCATAGGGCTCGAATTCGTAGCGGCCACCGCAAGCTGCAAGCGCTGCCGCCAGGCAACCCAAGGCCCACATGCGCGTTTGCTCGCCCGTACGTTTGCGCTCGCGCCCAGCCATGGCCTGCCACTTGGGCTCACCGTGCCCCAAACCCCGCATTTTAGGATCTTCTTTCGCGCAATTCCATCCTATGCATCAGGCCCCACAGGGCGCGCCGTTGCGCTCAACCTCCCTATTCGACTCGCACGGCGCACGCTGCCACTTGACAACCGCCAACTCCGCGTCGATCCTTTCGCGCCCCGCGCTCGATGATCAACGCCGGGACCGAGAGGAAAAGCAACGAAATGCGCGAGTTCACCTTTACCAGCGAGTCCGTTTCCGCAGGCCACCCCGACAAAGTCTCCGACCAGATCTCGGATGCGATTCTCGACGAGATCCTTCGTCAAGACCCGCGCGGACGCGTCGCCTGCGAAACCTTGGTGACCACGGGCCTCGTGGTCATCGCCGGCGAGATTACCACCTCCGCCAACGTCGACTACCGCACGGTGGCCCGCGAAACAATCAAGAAAATCGGCTACAACGACCCCCAAGACCGCTTTGAGTCCGAGTCGTGCGGCGTGCTGGTTTCGATCGGCCAGCAGTCGACCGACATCGCGCAAGGCGTCGACGTGGGCCGCGGCCTGGACCCCGAGCAGGGCGCCGGCGATCAAGGCCTGATGTTTGGCTTTGCCTGCAATCAAACCGCCGAGCTCATGCCGTTGCCGATCATGTTGGCCAGCCAGCTGACCCGTCGCCAAGAGCAGGTGCTTCACGCAGGTACGCTGCCGTGGATTCGCCCCGACGCCAAAAGCCAAGTGTCGATTCGCTATGTGAACGGCAAGGCTGCGGCGATCGAGGCCGTGGTGCTCTCGACGATGCACCGCGACTCAGTTAGTTACGAAGAACTGCGCGCCGGCGTGCTCGAGCAGATCGTAATGCCCGTGCTGCCCAAGCACTTGCTGACCCCCGACACCAAATTCCACGTCAATCCCACGGGCAAATTCGTCATCGGCGGCCCCCATGGCGACTGTGGCGTCACGGGTCGCAAGATCATCGTCGACACCTACGGCGGCTGGGGTCGGCACGGCGGCGGCGCTTTCTCGGGCAAAGACCCGTCGAAGGTCGACCGCTCGGCCGCCTACTACGCCCGTTACGTCGCGAAAAACATTGTCGCAGCCGGCCTTGCCGACGAATGCGAAGTGCAAGTCTCGTACGCGATCGGCGTGGCGCGCCCCACCAGTGTCAAGGTCGACTGCCACGGTACGGCCAAGTTCGACGCTGACCGCATCGAAAAGGCCGTGCTCGCGGTGTTCGATTTCCGCCCGGCGCTCATCATTTCGCAGCTCGATCTGCTCCGGCCGATCTACCTGCAAAGCGCGTCGGGTGGTCACTTTGGCCGCAGCGAGCCCGAGTTTACCTGGGAGCGCACCGACCGCGTGGCCGATCTGCGCACCGCCGTAGGTGCTTAGTCCGCGTTTGCCGGTTGCGCTGCCGGTTTTGCCTTGACAACAAGGCCAGCAAGCGCGTAAAGTTTTGGCCCTCGCGCGGCGTCGCGCTGCGGCCGTAGCGAGGCAAGATTCTGAAATCACCCAGGAAACCCTGAGATTTCGCAATCAAGCGACCCCGGATGCGACGCTGCCAGCTGGGCCAGCGTTACGACGACAGCAGGAACCCGGTTTGAGCGCCCTCCCTTTTGCCAGGACACGGCGCGAACCAGCACAGTAGGATCTAAGATGAGCCTCACCAAGCAGACCGTCAGCGTGCGCACCCAAGACGCGCCCCACCAGTGGTACATCGTTGACCTGAAAGACAAGGTCCTCGGCCGCGCCGCGGTGCAACTCGCCAACATGCTGCGCGGCAAGGATCGCCCGGCCTTCACGCCCAACGCCGATACCGGTGACTACATCGTCGTGATCAACGCTAGCCAGCTCAAGCTGACCGGCAAGAAGCTCGAGAACAAGATGTACTACCACCACACCAACTTTGCTGGTGGTATCAAAGGCGAGCCCGCGCGCATCTTCCTGCAGCGCCACAGCGAGCAGGCCGTGCGTCTGGCGGTCTGGGGCATGCTGCCCAAGGGCCCCCTCGGTCGCCGGCTTATCACCAAGCTGAAGGTGTACGACGGCGCCAGCCACCCGCACGCCGCGCAGAACCCACTCGTCCGCGAAGTTTAATCGCACCGCGAACTACGCATCTTTCCGAGCGGGCTTGCGCGCCCGCAACAAGGTACCTCATGGCCACCACCCGTCGCGTTACTGATTCCGCCGTCGCCAAGCGCTGGTATGCCACCGGCCGCCGCAAAGAAGCGACCGCCCGTGTCTACCTGTCTCAGGGCAGCGGCACGATCACCGTCAACAACCGCGCCATCGCCGAATACCTGCGCCGCCCGACGCTCGAGATGCTCATCAACGAGCCCTTCGAGATCATCGAGCGCACCGGTCAGTTCGACGTCAGCGTCACGGTGATGGGCGGCGGTCTGGCCGGCCAGGCCGGTGCGATTCGCCACGGCATCAGCCGCGCGCTCACCCTGTACGCCGCCGACATGCGCCCGCCGCTCAAGGCCGCCGGCATGCTGACCCGCGATCCGCGCTCGAAAGAACGTAAGAAGTACGGTCGCGCCGCCGCCCGCGCTCGCTTCCAGTTCAGCAAGCGTTAACCGACGTCGTCGGTGGTGGCCTTGCGGCCATTGCCGACCGCTCGGTGGCTGGGTAGCTCAGCTGGTTAGAGCGAGCGACTCATAATCGCTAGGTCGAGGGTTCAAGTCCCCCCCCAGCCACTTAACGAAGGGCCAATCTCTGCACAGGGGTTGGCCTTTCGGTTTTTTCGACTTGGTCGGCGCGGCGCGGCGGCACTCAACCACGGCAAGCGTGCCTTTGGGCAACTGGGCAAGGTTGTTCAAGCGGTGTGCCTCTCAACTCTTTACATGGCCAGTTGACTTTGCCCGGCGAGCCGCGCTCGAGCCGATCCACGGCGCCCGTGGCGGCGCGCCATGCCAGTGGCAGCGTCCCGTCGAGGTTGGGGCTGCGACGTTCCCAGGCGGTGCCGGGCTTTACCTTTGGCCACGGGCGCTTGCGCAGCCAAGTTGCGACATCGACGCTGCGGCCCCGCCACAGCAGTTCAATCCGTCCGGCGGCATTGGGCAAGCGCAACCCTTTGACCAGTATGCGATTATCGCCTGAAAGCCCCTGGGCCACTGCGACCTCTGCGGGCTCGAGCCAAGGCCGCGAGGTTCGCAACAGTGCCACGCGCTTGCCGTTCGGCAGCAGCAGTGCCAGATCCGCCAGGAACACCCGCGACGGCGCCAAGTTGACGACCTCGATATAGTCGCCGACCCCCTCGTCGCGCAGCAGCGGGTCTACCAGCACCTCGCTGATGATCAAGCGCGGCAGCGCTGGCAGCGTGGGCGTCGCCGCCACAGGGGCATCGACTGCTGCGGGCAGCCCGGGTTGCGGGGTATCGTCGACCTGGGCGTCGCGCCGCTGCTGCGGTTGAGCGGGCGTACCACAGCCGCCCACCGCCAGCCCTAGCGTGCAATAGCCACCCAACTGAATGTAACTAAACATGATAGCCGCGAACTGTCTGTGCATGGCTCCCCTCCCCCGCGACCGCTGCGGTGCGCGCGTCTTCCCTGCATCGACCATGCCACAGCTAACTGCTGCAGTTTCAGGCAGATGGAAGCGAAGGGCCGGTATCGAGACTGAGACCGGTATCAGCGATCGGTATCAGTGACCCGCGTCAGACAACCCGGTTGCACTGAAGGTGCTCATAATTCAACAGTTTTTGAGTCACAGTGCGCTCTCCGATCGCTTGACCGTTGCGCTTGGCGGGCCTATGATGCAGCCGCCGAAGGCCGCAAAAGTAGTCAGTCGAGCGGAATCGGCATCGCGGGGCAGACGTGCAGCATCGTTTTTCTTGTGCAGTTCATACGTTGGGTAGCTCGAAGCGGTCGCTGGGTGGCGCCGCCCGCGGTCGCTGGATCGCCGGTTTGCTGCTCGCTCTCTCCGCGAGTCTCGCCTTGGCCCCCGTGGCCTACGCGGCGGGAGACGGCGAGGTCGAGCGCACGATGGCCGTGATCGAGCTGCGGTCGGGCGAAGTAGCCGATACCCAAACAGGGCCCTATCTCGACGAAGTGCTTAAGGCTTTTCGCCAAGAGGCGCCGGGTGATGTGATCCTGGTCGATGGCAAGACGACGGCCGACAAGGTCCGCAAAGACCGCGAGCAGGTACCCTCTGCCGTGACGGCCGAGCGCCGCCAGCAGTTGGGCGAAGCGCGCAAGCGGGGTGTCGACCTGCTCGACAACGCCGACTTTCAGGGTGCGATCAAAGCCTTGGTGACAGCCGAGTCGCGCTACCGCGGTGCCATTGCTGCCCCCGGTGCCGACGAGAAATTGCGCAAAGAATACTTAGATGTTCTAGCCCAGCTGGCCACTGCCCACGTGGCGGCAGGCGACAAGCCGTCGGCCGTCGAGATCTTTCGCACCGTGATCACCACCTTTGGGCTCAAGGCGCCGGTCACCGACGACAACTACCGCCCCGATGTGGTCGAGTTGTTCAAGGCAGAGGTCAAGAAAGTCGAGAAAATGCCTAAGGGTTCGGTCGAGGTCACCTCGAATCCAGTGGGCGCCCGGATCATTTTGGGCGGCAATGACCGCGCAGCGACGCCGGCCACAGTGGCGGACCTGATCCCCGGTTTCTACGCGATCCGCCTGCAATCGGGCGAGCAGAGCTCTATGCTGCACAAGGTCGAAGTCAAGGGCGGCGCGGTCGCCAAGTTCACAGCCGACATCGGTTTTGAGTCGCACTTGGCGCTTGAAGAAGACCACGTCGGCCTGATGTACCCCGACCTGAAGGCCGCCGAAGCGCGCCTCGTAGCCGACGCCGTGCTGGTGGGCAAAGACATTGAAGTCAATCTGGTTTGCGTCGTCGGCGTCAGCGGCGGCAAGCTTAATTCGTACTTGGTCGATGTTGCGAGCGCCCGCATTGTGCGCTCCGCCACCGACGTCAAGGTCCCCAAGGTCGGCATCAGCCCGCGCGCCGTCAACCGCGTCCTCGTCACCATTCTGGGCGAAAAAGCGGACAAGAACGTCGTCGAGCCCGGCGCGGGTGGCGGCAGCGGCGGCAGCGCTTGGTACAAGTCGACCCCAGGCTGGATTGCTGCGGGCGGCGCGGTGGTTGCTCTCGGCGTCGGCGCGGGTCTGTCCGGCTACCTCGGCGACATGAAAGCGTATTATTGCGACGACCCTTCTAAGGCGTGCGCCAGCCCCAGCAAGACCCTGTATGCCTCCAATGTCGAGGACTTCAAGTCGTCGTATGCCACCAAGCAGCTCGTTTCGGGAGTGGGCTTGGGTGCGGGCGTTGTCTTGGCTGGTCTGGCCGGTTACTTGTTCTTTCGCGAGGGGCAGAAGGGCGAAATGACCGCGCAGATCCTGATTCCCGCTGGTGTTTTGGCCGAGCAGGCGCTGCCGGTGGTGCTGCCGCCCCTACCGCTGGCGAGCGGACCGCAGCGATTTGTGGCCCACTAACCGGTGATGCTGGCGCCCCTGCGCCCCCCGGCGATGCAGCCAATCTTGCACGAAAACGAGACTTTCGATCTGCTCTGGGGCGACCGCGTTGGCCTCGTGCAGGCGCGCAAGGGCTATCGGACGTCAGTCGACTCGCTGGCGCTGGCGTGGTTTGGCGTGCGGATCGCGCGGCAGCTGGGGCTCACGGTCGAGCATCTCGCCGATTTGGGCGCAGGGACAGGTCTGGTTGCGATCACCGCCGGCCTGGCCCTGCCGCTGGCCCACCTGCACCTGTACGAGCTGCAACCCCAGCTGGCCGATCGCGCGCGCCGCAACCTGGACTACAACGGATTGGTTGCGCGCAGTACGGTGCAAAACCTTGATCTTGCTGTAGATTTGCCGCTGGTTGCCGACTTGGTGCTGTGTAATCCGCCGTTTCGCCTGTATCCCGACCAGCCACCGCCCGACCCCGAGCGCCGCTTGGCGCACTTTGATGCCGGTCTTGCCCTGCCGACCTTCATGAACGCGCTGCAGCACGCGATCGGCGCCGAGGGGGTGGGCTGTCTGGTCTACCCCTGGAAGCAGCGGCAGCGACTGGCTGATGCCATGCAGCAATCCAATATTACAATGCAATTTTGGCCTTTGCGCCACCGGCCGGCCGACGCGGAACCCGTGCGCGTGCTCGCGGTCTTGCGCCGGGGACCACAGCCGCCGCCGACGCCGCTGAGCTTGCATTGCGACGGTCAGCTCGACTCGCAGTTCGCCCCTGAGCTCGCTGAGTTCATCGAATCGCTGCACCGCACGGCCTGACATTTTCGTCAGCGCTACGGATCGCAAATTTGCCGGGTTGCCAGTGCGATGCTAGCTTGACCACAGGAGCTAGGCGATGCTCCTCGACGGTCAGGGGCGATTCGCGGTGAGCCGGCCCAGATGACCCGAGCACAGTAGGAGCAATGGGTCGATTACGCGGCGCTTGAACTTTCGCCAGGGTTCGCGCGTCCGATTCTTTAGGAACCTTAGAGGGGTTCCGGCTGGTCCAGCCCGCGGGCCAAATCAGCCACTAGGCTCAACGCCTGACTAGGCCTTGTGCCTGCCTGGAGGTTGCCATGCTCGACGCCTTCATCATTGAGCAAATCAAGCGACGCGAGGAAGAGCTGCGGCAAGACCGGCGGCAACCTCGGCTCGAACCGCCCGGGCGCTTTCCGCTCGAACGGCCACCGCTTTGGGACCGCGACCGCGACGCCGGCCGCGATGATGATCATAATGGGGTCGTGATCATCGATATGTAGGGATTTCTACTGCCCAATCTCGGCGCGCGTGGTGACGATGCGCGCAATCAGCCCGTACTCCACAGCCTCTTGCGCGGTCATCCAATAGTCGCGGTGGGTATCCGCCTCGATGCGGGTCAGGTCTTGCGCAGTCTCGGCCGCCAGCAGCTTGTTCAGGCGGTCGCGGGTCTTCAAGATCTCGTTCGCGGTGATCTCAAGGTCGCTCGCCGGCCCGTACACATTGCCGGCAATCAGCGGCTGGTGGATGAGCAGTCGCGTGTTCGGCAAGCTCAGACGATCCTCTTTGTTGGCGCCGAGCAGGATGATCGTGGCGATCGATGCCGTAAGGCCCACGCACAGGATGCGAATGCGCGGCTGCACGAGGCGCAGCGTGTCGTAGATTGCAAACCCTGAAGTGACGCTGCCACCAGGCGAATTCAGGTACAGCGTGATCGGCTTGGTCGGATCGTCCGACTCGAGCAGCAGCAGCTCGCCGATGACGCGGGCCGCCACCTTGTCGTCGATCGCCGACGAGATCATCACCGTACGGGCCTTGAGCATCCGCTCGGTCATATCGGGCTTGCTGGCCTCTTTCTCGACCACGGGCTTCTCGGCGGGCGGCGGGGTGTCGTCGTCGTCGTCATCATCGTCGTGGGCGCGGATAGTGCTATAAGGATTGAGGACTTTGCGGTTCATGGTACTCCAAGGCGAAAGCGTAGGACGGGGCGACGGACGAGTCTACCACGCGGCGAGCACGGCATCGATCACGCGCTGCTCTTCGGTGGCGGTAAGGCCCGGGGCGATCGGCAGCGCGAGCACATGCTGGCAAGCGCGTTCGGCCTCGGGCAGGTGTGCGGGCGGCTGGGCAGCGGCCAAGGCCCCCTGCTGGTGCAGCGCCGACGGGTAGTAGATCTGCGTGGGAATTCCAGCGGTTTTTAGAGCTTCTTGCAGCTGATCGCGCTGATTCGAGCGCACCACGAACTGATTCCAGGCGTGGCCCGGCGCATCGGCCGGCAGTTGCAGGCGATCGGGGTGCTTGGCGGCAAAATCACCAAGCTGCGTCAGGTAGTTGTGAGCCCTGCGCCGCCGATCGGCCAGCCAGCTGGGCAAGTGCGGCAGCAACACACCCAAGAACGCCGCCTGCAGCGCGTCGAGGCGGAAGTTGCCCCCCAACGTCTCGAATTGATAGCGCTTGGCTTGGCCGTGTTGGCGCTTTTCGCGCAGCTTGGCGGCTAGCCCGTCGTGGCGGGTCACCACCGCGCCGCCGTCGCCCAGGGCCCCCAGGTTCTTGGCGGGGAAGAACGAGAAACAGCCGGCAATTCCTTGGGTTGACACGTGGGTGCCATCGGCAAACTGCGCACCGATCGACTGCGCACAGTCTTCGACCAGCACGGCGCCGCGGGCCTCGCACAGGGCGGCAATTGGCGCCAGATCGAGCGGTTCGCCAAACAGATGCACCACCAGCACGGCGCGGGTCTTGGGCGTCCAAGCGCGCTCAAACTCTTCGGCGCTGGGGTGGAATTGCCCGGGCGCCAAGTCGGCAAAGACCGGTCGCAGCCCGGCGCGCAGGACTGAAGTGGCCGACGCAATGAAGGAATATGGCGTGGTCAGGACATCGTCGCCCGGCTGCAGTGGGGCGGCGGCGCCGTGATCGGTCTGCAGAGCCAAGAACGTCGCGAGCAGGGCATCTGTGCCCGACGACACGCCGACCGCGTGCGGAATGGCCAAGTAGTTGGCCAAGCTTTGCTCGAAGCGCTGCACCTCGGGTCCGAGCACGAAAGTGCCGTGTTCTAGACACCTTTGCAGGGCGGCGTGCAACTGTTCGCGGTAGGGCAGCAAGGCCCGGGCGGCATCGTAAAACGGAACGGGCGGCAGACCCATCAAATACCTCGTAATGGCTAGTGGTTGACGGGGATCAGGTTTTCGCCGTCGCTGCGCCAGACTTGGGTGCAGCGGTGGCAGGCGGCGGTGTCAGCGACGGCGGGCTTGGCGGCGAGGGCGAGCTTTTCGCCGCAACGACATACCCAGCCGCGCACGCGGGCGGGGTTGCCACTGACGAGCGCGTGGGCGGGCACGGGTCGGGTAACGACGGCGCCGGCGGCGATAAAAGCATGTGCGCCGATGGTGTTGCCGCAGACGATGGTGGCGTTGGCGCCGATGGTTGCGCCTGTGCCCACGAGGGTGGCGGCGAATTCTTCTTTGCGGCTGACGTCGGCGCGGGGCCGGACCACATTGGTAAAGACGCAGCTGGGGCCGCAAAATACGCCGTCGCCCAGGGTTACGCCCTTGTAGATCGAGACGTTGTTCTGCACCCGCACCCGATCGCCCAGCACCGCGCCGTCTTGCACGAACACGTTTTGCCCGAGCGAGCAGTCGCGGCCGATGCGGGCGCCGTCCATCACGTGCACAAAGTGCCAAATCGACGTACCTTCGCCCACTTGCGCCTTATCGCCCACCACCGCGCTGGGGTGGATGCGCACGGGCCGACTGCTGGGCGGCGCCAAGACCACCGGCGTGCCCTGCTGCCGCAGCGAACGTTCCGCCGCGTCGAGCACGGTCAGCACGCGCGTACCTTCGGCACCGTCGGCCACGAGCGGCAGGGTCGGATCGGCCACAGCGTCTAAAAACACCTGCATTTCGCGAAGAAGCGGCTCGTCTTGCACCAGCGGCACCGGCTCGGCGTCGGCCTTGCGGGGCACGGGCACGCCGTTTTGCCACTCGACCCCGTGGCGGTAGAGCACGAGCTTGCTCGCCCAGGGCAGCTGATCGTCGAACACGGCCATCGCGTCGGAACCCACCACCACCAGCCGTTGTTCCTTATACGGATGCAGCCACGACACGTAGATGTGACCCTGCACGCCGCTCGGCCATGACAGCGAAGTCAGCGTAGTATCAGCAACTTGTGGGTGCAAGAAGTAGCCGCCGGTGGCCGAGATCCGCTCGGGCAGCGAGCCCACTAGACGTAACATGACCGCGATGTCATGCGGCGCAAACGACCACAGCGAATTCTCTTCGCGGCGAAAGCGACCTAAATTCAATCGATTCGAGGTCAGGTACTGCAGCCGCCCCAGCGCGCCCTTTTGGATCAGCGCGTCGAGCGCATTGACCGCCGGGTGGTGGTGCAGCAAGTGGCCGACCTGCAGGACCAAGCCGTGTTCTTTGGCCAGCGCCAGCAGCGGCGCGCACTCGCTCACCTGCAAAGCCAGCGGTTTTTCGACAAAAACGTGCTGCTTGCGACCCAAGAACAGCCGCGCCAGCTCCGCGTGCTGGGCGGCCGGCGCGGCGATCGCTACGGCACAGTCGGTCGGCACTTGCTCGGGATGCTCAACGGTAATTACTTGGGGATACGCGGACTTGGCAGCCGCGCGCGCCTGCAGGTCGGGGTCGCAGACGACAGTCAACACCCCAAGCTGATTCAGATTTCGGGCGATGTTGCGGCCCCAGGGCCCAAAGCCGACCAGAGCGACAGATGTTGGCATAGTAGCCTCGCGCAGCCTGACCCGCCGCGGCGGGGCCTTGTACCACGATCCGGGCGCAATCGCGATAGATCTGGCGGGCCGGGAAGGTTCTGGCATACTGCTGAGTTGTGGCCGACAGCCGGCAGTAGCCCTATGTCGAGCGTGCACTTGCGACGGAGTTGGATGAAAATCGTTGCTGCCATAAGGGTTTACATGGTGTTAGTTGCCGCTGCGTTCGCGCTGGCGGGCAACATGGCGCCGCGGCTAGCCTGGGCAGCTTGTGCCGAGGTGTTTTTTCAGTGCGACCTGGGCGACCGCGAGCAGGGCGGGGCCTCGACGCCTCGCTTCTTTAACCTCAGCCAAATGCGCTCGACCCACTGGAGTGACGCCAAGATTGCGAAGAAGTGCAAGGTCGACTATTCCGACCCGGCCGGCTGCAACTGGCGCGGCGGGGTCGCGTCGAGCGGCGGCGGCGGAACAATTATTCTTTCGAATTCAACAGGGTACGGGGCGCCCTCGGCACCAGTAGCCGGCAGCAGCACGCCCGGCGGTACGGTGCGCCGCGACGCCTGGGGCAAGCGCTCGCCCACGCCCGCGCCCCCGCGCGACGACCTGCCGCCCGCCCACTACGATGCACCACTGGGTCGCAATGAAGGGGCAGGGCTGGGTCGCAATGATGGGGCAGGAAATCGGAATGATTCTAGTAACCTGCCCGACGATGGCCCGTACGCCGTCGAGCTCGCGCAAGCTGCAGGTCGTTACCACCTGCCGGTGCATCTCGTTCGGGCGGTCATGATGGTCGAGAGCGGCGCAAACCCCAATGTTCAGAGCAATAAAGGGGCCGTGGGCTTGATGCAGTTGCTGCCCGCGACCGCCAAGGCGCTCGGCGTAGACGATGTGCACGATCCGGCGCAAAACATCATGGGCGGCGCGCGGTTCTTGCGGGTGCTCGCCAACAGATTCGAGGGTGACCTGGTCAAGGTGCTCAGCGGCTACCACGCCGGCTCGATGCGGGTGGCCAGTCGCGACGCGACGCCCTTTGCGGCGACCGACGACTACGTGCGTAAGATCTTGAAAACGTATTATCAATTGCGCGATGCGGCGCTGCGCGGCAGCGAGATCTAGCCGGCTGCCAGTGCGCCTTGGAGCCCCCATGTTCAAGTTGCTGCGAACGGGTCTGCTGCTGACGTTGGCGCTTAGCGGCTGCGCCACCGGGTCGACCACGCCCGACCTGACCAACTGCCAATACAGCACCCCGGTGATCACCAAGGCAGACGGCAAGTTGCATGGCGAGGCCTGCACTAGCAACGCCGAGTGCAAGTATGGCACCTGCAGCAAGTCGGCCATGCAGGTCGGCGGCCACGGCACCACCGGGGTGTGCACCAAACAGTGCTCGTGCGGCGGCACCAGCAGCGTCTGCGCGAACGACAACGTGGTCGACACCGACGGCACCGCGATCCGCGAATTCAAGTGCATCAAAGCCTACACCGGACCCGGAGCCGAGTGCGCCCTGTACTGCACCAGCGCCGCCGACTGCCAGAAGTGGAATCCGGCGCTAAAGTACTGCGTAGACGGCGTTTCGCCAGTGTTTAACTCGGGCGTCAAAGTATGCTCGGCGGTGCAATGAGCCAGAGCTAGCGGACCATTGGTGCGCGCAGGTAGGCGTTATCTTTGCAATGCTTTGTTGATTTGCAGTCGTCGGCATGGTAGCGTGGCCCCACGACGCAACCTAGCGGCGCACGCCCGACTGGCGCAAAGACTCAGTGGACCCAAGCCCTACCCTTGCGGCGACAGCACTTCAAGCTGCTAGCGCCGCACCCAATCAAGCGCACGAGGGGTTCATTCTCGCAGGCTTGACGCTCGCCCTAGCGCTCGTGGGCTGCTTTGTCTTTGCCGGCACCGAGACCGCCATCACTGCGATGGGCGAGCTGCGGGTGCGCAAAATCCTTGAAACAGGTCGTGGACCCGATGGTTGGCTCAGGCTCTGGCTGACGGACCCGTCGCGCGTGCTGACCACGCTGCTGGCGGGCAACACGCTGGCGAGCGTGGCTGCGTCGTCGGTGACTACCTCGCTGATGCTCAGCCTGAGCGATCACTACCAGTGGGGCCGCAGCACGACCGACTGGCTGGTGGCGCTGGCGGTGACGGGGCTGGGTGCGATCATCCTGATTGCCGGCGAGATTGCCCCCAAGACGCTGGCGAAGATGCACCCCGAGTGGTTCTTGCCGCTGATGCACGTGGTGTGGTGGTTTCACCTGCTTACCGGCTGGCTTACGCGCGGTATGATCTGGTTTGCCATGCACATTGTGCGGGCGCTGGGCGGTACCACCCACGGCAACCCCATGGAAGTGACCGAGGAGCAGATCGAAGACATGGTTCGCATCGGCTCGGAGGCGGGCTCGATCGAAGAAGACCAGGGCGACATGCTGCAAGCGGTCTTTAACCTGAAACAGCGGGCGGTACGGGCAATTATGACCCCGCGCACGCAGATGATGGCGCTGCCGATCGACGCGACGCTCGAGCAAGTGGTGACCGAGGTGCAGTCGAGCCGCTACTCGCGCTATCCGGTGTACGACAAGACGCCCGATCGGATTGCGGGTGTGTTCTTTGCCAAAGATCTTCTGCACTTAAATAGCGAGAGCAACCTCAAGCCGTTTCAGCTGTTTGAGCATATTCACGAGCCGATCTTTTTGCCCGATGGCATCAAGGCGTCGGATGCGCTCAAGGCCTTTCAGAAGAAAAGCGTGCACATGGCCATAGTGGTCGATGAGCACGGCGGTACGGCGGGCGTGCTGACGCTCGAAGATGTGATCGAAGAGCTGGTGGGCGATATTCGCGATGAGTACGACGACCCGGAGCCGGAGATCGAGCAGGTTTCGGCGAGCACGTGGACGCTAGAGGCTGCGACAGAACTGCGCGAACTGGCTGAGAAAGTGGGCGTCGACTTCCCCGAGAGCTCGACTGCGACGACCGTGGGTGGCTTTGTGATCGAGCAGATCGGTCGCGTGCCCGAGAATGGCGCGACGGTGGCCTGGAACAACCTGACGTTCGAAGTGCTTGAGGCCGATGAGACCCATGTGGTCAAGATCGGCGTGCGCCGCCACAGCGCGAGCGACGGCAAGGTAGCCAGTTAACATCACAAAATCATTGTAAGATGGCGCGGTCGGCTATTGCAGCGGCAGCACGTGATCCGGCGATTTGGCCGATATGTGCGAGTCTTGCGACCCCAGCACGCCGCCGGCGACGCCCCCGACCACCACCACGCCGACCGCGGTCCAGAACCACCAGCGCGACAGCAGGCTTTTGTCTTCTTTGACAACGGGTTCGGGCACGAGCTTGAGGTCGAAGTCGTAGGTGAACTCTTGGCCGGCCTTGATGTCGACCGAGCGCGTCTCGGGTAGGTAGCCGGTGGCGCGCGCCTCAAGGGTGTGCAGGCCGGGGGGCACGTCGCCGTCGAAGGGCGTGAAGCCGGCGACGCGGCCGTCGACCAAAAGCTGTAGTTTTAACGTGCCGTTGCGGCTGCTGACCCGCACGATACCGCCGGTGGCGACCAGGTCGGCCTCGACTTCGATGAGCTGGCCGTTCGACGGCAGCACCGTGTCGATATACGGAGAATAACCGCGCTTTTGCACCTGTACCGTGTGGCGGGCGTTGGCATCGATCTCGACCGGGCCGGGCAGCGGCACTTCGCCGACCAACTTATCGTCGATGAGGACCTTGGCGCCCTTAGTCATCGACGAGATCGCCACGCCGGCTTTGCCTTCCGCGAATTTCGACTTCTTGGGAGCGGCCCAAGCGCTGCTAGCCAATGGGCCGGCGATGCTGGGAACACCCAGGCTGCAAAGGGCAATTAGGCTGACGAGCTTGCCGGCGGCGGGGCGAGGTGCAAGGGTGCGGCGCATAGAAGCCTCCAATCGCCACAGAATCCGCTGTTCCGCGGCGTTTCGCAAGACCCATCGGCTAGGGCGCGCGTGCTTTCAACCTTGACAGTAAGCAGGCCGCGCACATAGACTATCGCCCCCTGCGCCCTCGTTGGTGCAGCCCGTGGTCGCGCCGACCGCCGAATTCCTGTGTGATTCTAGCCCAAACGGAGTACTCCATGTCTCGCATCTGCACCATCACTGGCAAGGGCCCCATGGTCGGCAACCGCGTCAGCCACTCGAATGCTAAGACCAAGATGCGCCAACTGCCCAATCTGCAGTACAAGCGCCTCTGGGTTCCCGAGCTGGCTCAGTATGTTCGCGTGCGCCTGTCGACCCGCGCTCTGCGCAGCATCGCCAAGCTGGGCTTCGTGCCCTTCTGCCAGAAGAACGGCATCGACATCGTCGCCGTGGGCCCCGAGTCCACCTTCGAGTAGACCGAGTGGCAGGCGAACCCTCCGATTCTTCAGGGGGAACTCCGCCATCCTCGGGCTTGTTGGGCCCGGAAGCCGTACCGCGCCGGTTTGGCTTGGCAGTCGGTCGAAGCGCGGATTCTGCTTGGCGTTCGCGTGCGGCTCATGGCTGCCCACTCTGCCTAGGGGAGCGCCATGACGGCCGCCACAACTCGTAAAGCCACTAAGAATCAAGGGCCTGCGTCGGTCGATGCCGCCGATGACTACATGGCTTGGCTGGGCGCGAGCCCGACGCCGTTTCATGCGGTCGCGCAGACGGTGGCGCGGCTTAAAGCGGCTGGATTCGTTGAGAGATCGCTGGCACAGGGTCTGGCTACGCAGCCGGGCGAGCGCCTGTATTTGGTGCATCCCGATGGCAAGTCGCTGATCGCGCTGGTGATTGGCGAGCGATCGCCCGTTCACACCGGCTATGCGATCGTGGGTGCCCACACCGATAGCCCCGATTTGCGCTTGCGTTTGAACCCCTTGAGCCAGTCGGCCGGGGTGGTGCAGTGGAATACCCAGTTCCACGGCGGGCTGATTCGGCGATCGTGGCTGGATCGGCCGTTGGCGCTGGCGGGCGCGGTCTACGAGACACTGCGCACACGCGACGGCAAGCCGCGTTTTCACGAGCTAACCGGGCTGCCGGTGGTGACGCGGCGGCTGGTGCACGTGGCCGAACCGCTGGCGGTGATTCCGGATCTGGCGATTCACATGGATCGCGAGAAGAACGACAAGGGCGCGATCAATCCACAGACGCAGCTGAACGCGATCTTTGGCACGGGCGACGAGATCCCCAAGGCTCTGGCGCAGTTGGCGGCGCGGTCGGGCGTGGATTTCGAGGCGATCGACGGCTTTGATCTGCACCTGGTGCCGTATACTCCGCCGCAGCGGGTGGGCGTGGATGGGTCGCTGATCCTGGGCGCGCGGCACGACGACTTGGCGATGGTT
This sequence comes from uncultured Myxococcales bacterium, assembly GCA_903883645.1. Lineage (GTDB taxonomy): Bacteria > Myxococcota_A > UBA9042 > UBA9042 > UBA9042 > SXRM01. The sequence continues at coordinate 39,266 of CAISBR010000111.1, forward strand.
TATGCGGGGTTGCAAGGCCTGCTTGGCTCAGTGGCGCGCGATCCAGCGCCGGTGCGGACCCGCGTGGCGGCGTTTTTTGATGCCGAAGAGACCGGATCGCTGACGAGCTCGGGCGCGGCGTCGAGCTTCTTGCGCGATGTACTGGTGCGGGTGGCGGCGCGGCATCCCGCTACGGCGGCGGGCGACGACGCGGTGCAAGCGCTGAATCAGAGCTTTTGCATTAGCGCCGATATGGCGCACGCGATGCATCCCAACTATCCGGATATGCACGATAAACAGCATGCGCCGCGCATCAATGCAGGGGTCGTGGTCAAGGCCAATGCCAACGACCGCTATGCGACGACAGGTGCTTCGGCGACAACTTTTGTCGCTTTGTGCGAGGCGGCGGGCGTGCCAGTGCAAGATTTTGTGGTGCGGCAAGATATGGCCTGCGGTACCACGATTGGTCCGATTACGGCGGCGCAACTGGCGGCTCAAGTTGTGGATGTGGGCTGCCCAATGTGGGCGATGCACTCGGCTGCCGAGACACTGGGCGCGCGCGATTTGCAGGGCATGATCGATGTGATGCAGGTGTTCTACAGCGGGCGGGCCTAAGCTTGCTGTACGCTGCTGCCAACCCAACGCGGGCAACCAACCCATAGGACGACGATGCTGGCCTTCTTGAACTGGGACCTCGATCCGGTGCTGCTGCACCTGGGGCCGCTGCAGATTCGCTATTACGGCGTGCTGTTTGCGATGACCATCTACACCGGCTTTTACGTGTGGCGGCGGCAGGCGCTCAGAAACGGCGAAAGCGTTGACTTTGCTGAACAATTCTTGTGGTGGGGCGTGGTGGCGATCGTCGGTGGCGCACGGCTTGGGCATGTGTTCTTCTATGAATACAAGACGTATCTGGCCAATCCGATCGAGATCATCAAGTTCTGGAAGGGTGGGCTGGCGTCGCACGGCGCGACCGTGGGCCTGATCACCGCGCTGTGGCTATTTGCCCGCAAGCACAAGACAACTTGGACGCGGGTGGGCGATTATGTGGCGCCTGCCGTCGCGCTCGCTGCGGGCGGGGTGCGGCTGGGCAACTTCTTTAATAGCGAGATCGTGGGCCGGGTTAGCGATGTGCCGTGGGCGGTGCAGTTTGTGCGCTACTGCCGCATCGAGCACCTGTGCCCGCCGCCCGATGCCGCCTGTACGCTGCAGCAATGCATGCCGCGCCATCCCAGTCAGCTGTACGAATTCCTGATGGGCTTGGCGACGTATGTTGTGCTGATGTACGTCGAGAAGAAGAACTTTCGCCGCGCGGGCTCGGGCTTGCTGGCGGGCGTGCTGTTGACCATGTACTTTGGTATCCGCATTTTCGTCGAGAATTTCAAAGAGTACCAAGACGAGCAGCTGCGGACGGACGGCTTCTTGCGGTCGATCGACGGCGTGCTGGGTCACCCCACGACGGGGCAATACCTGAGCGCACCGCTGGTGGTGTTCGGCGTGTTTTTGATCATTCGGGCGCTTCGGCAAGACCGCGATGCCATCCCCGAGCCTGTGCCGACGCCAGATCCCGAGCGCGCACCGGCTAAGGCCAAGTAACAACCTAACTTATTTAGGGTAGTTCATCGGCGCCCGCTCGATCCAGGCGGCGCGGCGGCGCACATGGGGCGTCTTGGGCGTCCACTCGCGCGGATCGGGCAAAAGACCTGTGATCAGCGCGGCTTCGTTCATACGCAGCTTGCTCGCGGGCTTGCCGAACCAGTGGTCTGCCGCGGCCTGTACCCCGAAGGTCATTGGGCCCATTTCAGCAATGTTCACATAGACTTCGAGAATGCGCTTCTTGGGCACGAACACTTCGAGCCAGATGGTGTACCAGGCCTCGAGCCCCTTGCGGACCCACGAGCGGTGCTGCCACAAAAACACATTGCGCGCGACCTGTTGCGAGACGGTGCTGCCGCCGACAACGGCACCGGTGCTGTGGGTTTGGTAGCGGGCCCAGGCGCGGCGAATCGAGGCGACGTCGAAGCCGTGATGGGCGAAAAACGCTCTATCTTCGCTGGATAAGACCGCTGTGGGTACGCTGCGCGGCAGCTCGTCGAGGTCGACCCAGCGGTAGTCGGGCAGGTGCCACTCGCCGGTTTCGCGCCAGTTGTGCACGCTGCGAGCCAGCATCGTCTCGGTCACGGGCGGATCGACCCAGCGCAGCAGCAGTGCTTGTAGGGGCGGTATGGCAAGCAATGCCATGAAACTCCAGCGAAGTATCCAGAAGATGCGGCGACGCCAGGTCGAGAGCCCGCCCGTCTTAGGCGACTTGGCCGGTTGAGGCGAGGGCGAAGGGGTCATTGAGCTACCTTTGCGGGGGCCGTGGCGCGCAGCGTGATGCGCAAGATGCGGCGCAATCGCCCAACAGCACTTGGTTCTTCGCGTTCCTCGTCCGCCTCGGCGAGCCGCAGTCCTTGGGCCGCTACCTGCTGCGCCTCGCGGAGTTGCCCTTGCTTGACCAGGAATTCGGCATAGCGGGCCAAGGGCAGCGCCATGGGTGGGCGCGCGGTACGGGGGCGGCGTGGGTTGGTACTGCGCAGCCACTCCGCGGCTCCCGCAGCGAGACTTCTGCGTTGGATAGCGATCGCCGCCGCCGTCTGTCCTTCGCGGTCGACGATCGCGGCAAGGGTGTCGAGCGAGGCCATCGCCGCTTCGCCGTCGGTCGACCATTCGGCGACGCGGGCGTGCTGCAGCGCCTCCGAGTTCGAGCGTCCGGCCAAGTACAGCGAGTACGCATAGTCGTTGTGGCTGCTGTGCCCGCTGGGGTGGGCGTCGAACATGGCGCGCGCCGCGGCGATGCCCAGGTCGCCCAGGCCGAATTGCCCAAGATCTTCCATGGCCGTTAGTGTGGCCAGTCGCCGCACCTCGGTCCGCATGCCGCCGACTACCAGTGCTAGCCAGCTGCCCAGGGCCCGACGCGCAGCCTCGCCCATATCGAGCGCACGCTCGGCCAATGCCGCGACAACATGAGCGAAACCAGCAGCAGAACTTGCGGTGGCATCCGCCGCCATCGCGAGTGCGAGCGTGCCCGACGGATCGGCCGCCAGCGGCGCAGCCAAGTCGCCTAGATCGGCAGGGTCCATTTCGACCAAGTGTTGTTCGCGCCAACATTGCTTGGCTGCACCAGTTTCTCCCAGTGCGCTGGCAGGGCAGGCCAGGGCGGCGGCTGGGGCTCCCGCCGCGTGGGCCTCGGCCAGTGCTCGCCTTGCGTAGTCGAGGTCGTGCGTTGCCAGCAGCGCCCGTGCCAGACCCAGCCACAGGCGCCAAGGTTCCTCCGTCGTCTTGGCCAGACGGGCGACAGCCTGCCACGCGTGCTGGGGATTGTGGGCCGCAAACTGGGGCAGCAGCCCCAACTGCTCGGCGGTGGTCGCCAGCTCGGGGTGCTCAAGGATCTCCGTCAGCGCAGCCGGCTGCCAAGCCTGGGCCCGCTCGACAAGCGGCGCCGGCGCCGTAGACTCAATTCCAGCCGCGATGCCAATGTTGGGCTCGCTCTCGCGCAGCACCTGGGCCAGCGCCGCGGCCGCCGTGTTGCGCCCCGCCACCACCAAGACATTGATCACATCGTCGGCAAAGGATCGCGCGGTAGCCAACAGGAGCTCGCCTGGTCGATCGGCCGCGTCGCCCAGGTTGTAAACACTGCGATTGCCCTTGACGAAGGCCAGCGCCGCATCCACAACGTCGCTGTCGCTGGCGTGACCCAGCAGGGCCAGCAGTCGCCGCTCAAGGCCGTCGGTCTGCCCGGCAAGATTGGTGGTTGGCGCCCGCTGCAGAGCCAGTGCGGCCAGCTCGGGGTGCCCCTGGCGACTCAGCTCAAAGGCCAGCCGCACCGCGCCATCGCTGCCGTAGCCAGTGTCGAGCCAGCGCAGCAGGGTGGTCTGTGCCAGCGGCTGTAGCGTACCGGCGGGGGCCTGACCCTGCACAGAAACCAACGCGGCGGCCATCGCTACGGCGGTGCGTGGTAGCTGATCTAGGGCACATGCAAGGGGCAATTCGCCCAAAGTTGCGATGGCTTCAGGCCCCTTGCCAATGGCGGCCTGGCGGATCGCGAGCTCGAGTCGCAGCTCGGGCTGGCTGGCCAGCAGTCGTTGCACCTCGCGCTCGACCGGCGGTGGCGCCTCACCGACCGTCAGCAGCAGCGCCAGCCACCACGCCGAAGTGCGCACGGGCTCGCTCGAAGGCTGTAGGCTGGAGCTCAGACTCGCGGCGCCGGCCTCGCGGGCCAACAGGTTCGCCGTAGCCGCCATGTCTTCCGACCAGTGCGGCAAGCGCTGCCGAGCGGTCGCCAGGGCCCGCTTGGCCTCGGCTAGTCGCCCCACCTGCACGAGCCACTGCAGCTGCTGGGCGTGCAAAAACTCGCTCTCGGGGGCCAGTTGCAGCAGCTCGGCGATCCAGGCCAGCAGCAGCGGATACTGCCCGGCGCGTTCTAGGTAGGCCCATGTGCGCATCAAAGCGAAGAACGGCGCGCGGTTGCGCAGCTCGCCGATCGACGATAACTGGGCGTTGTGCAAGATCTCGCGCAATTCGGGGTCAACGGTCAGCTGCGCCCGAATGCGCTCCCATGCGACCACCGCCGCCTGCTGCCGACCGGCCTGCCAAGCAAAATGGGCAATCGCGGTAGCCAGATGCGGGGGTTGTCCCGACTCCAAAGTCTTGGCTATAGCGTCGGCGTGACGGGGCCAGCCCAGGGCTTCGAGCAGGGCCGCGGTCTCGAGCGCTGCCGTGTCCGAGCGGGCGGCCCGCGACAGGTAGATGCGCACCAAACCTAGCAACTCTTGTTCAGAACCTGGGTCGTGGCGCAGCTCGACGGCCGCAGTCAGCAACTGGCTACGGTCGCGGTGCAGCCCCAGCGGCTCGCTCGACGCAAGTTGATCCACCGCCGACTGGCGCGCATCGTGCAAAAGGCCCACGCGCTCGAGCCAGAGCACGGCTTCGGGCGGCTCCGTGGTGTGCTTGGCGCGAAATTGTTGCACCGTGGCCTGCACCGCTGCCCGGTCGCCGAGGTCCGCAGCCAACTCGCCGCGAAGCCAAGCCGTATCGCGGTCGGGGTCAGTCAGCGGCGCCAGCACATCGAGCAGCGGGCGCTGGGCACGGGCACGGCGGGCAAAGGTCAGAATTGTCACGGCGTCGCGCTCGTCCATCCCCGCCTCGGCCAAATTGGCCAACTCGCTTGCCGCCGCCGCGCGCTGGTCAAGCCGCAGCAACATCGCGACGAGCCGGCTCCGCAGCGAGGCAGTGTCGGGGTCATAGGCCAATGTTTTCTTGGCAAATTCGACGGCTAAGATGGGCTGGCCAAAGTTTTCGAACAGGTTCCAGGCTTGGCGCCACAGCCGCGCCACCTGCCGGCCGGGGGTCTGTGCATGGCGCAGCAGGTCTGCCGCTTGCTCGGGCATCCCAGTGGCCAGCAGCGCCTTGGCCCAATCGAGCAGCGACTCGTCGGTAAGGGGCTGCAACTGGGCGAGTTGGGGATACACGTCGAGCGCCAAGGCGTAAAACCCAGCCTGCACCAGGGCGCGGGCCGTCGAGTCGAGGCGACTGGCGTCGAGCCGCTGGCCATACGCGACTTTGATGAGGCTGCGAGCCAGCTCGGTATCGCCCAGGCGGCGCGCACAGGTCAGGCCGTGCTCAAGGCCCGCACGCAGCGAGTACAGGTCGCTCTCGCTGGCCAAGCGCGGTGCTAGCACCCGGATCGACGCACACAATCCATAGCGGGCCGCCAGGTCGAGCAGGGGGCGCAACGCTCGCGGCGGCAAGTCGGTGCGGGCGGCGGCGCGATTTAGGGTCGCAACCGCTTGCGTTGCCTGGCCTGTTGCGAGCAGCGCAGACACCTCGAGCGTGTCGAGCGCTGCATCGCCTGGCTTACCGGCCAAAAGTGCACGGCGCCGCGCGACCTCGCCGACTAGAGCGGAGGCGCCGCCAGCAGTCGCCAGTGTTTGCAGCAGCGCAAGGGGAGGCTCGTATTCACCTGCGGCGGTGCGCCCCAGCGCTTGGTGCAGCAGTTGTCGGGCCTGCACCGCAAATTCACTGTCAAAAAGCACCGTTACGCTGGACCAAAGTAGCTGGCCATCGTCGAAGTCGCGCACACCCGACTCGTGCAGCCAGCGCGCCAGCCAAGCCCCACGGCGAATCAGCTGCATGAGCAGCGGCTTGGTAGGCAGCTGGGCAAAGCGCTCGTCGGCCGCGGCGCGTGCAGCGGCATCAATTGCCAAGAATCCGTCGAGATCATCGCGCTGTGCGGCCTGTACCGCTACTTCGCGCAGCTGTTCGGGCTGGGCCACGCCGGCCACTGCAAAGCCCTGCACCACCGCTTGAGCGAGGTCCTGCCATTCTGGGCCGCCAAGCCACGCCAGCAGTTCGCGACGCGAATCCTCAAGGCTCGGCAGGACCAAAGCGGCTGCTCCACCAGGACTTGCAGAAGGTGTACGCGCTTCGAGTTGGCGGGCATAGGCGCGCACCGCGGTGGTCGCTGCAGCCGTTGGGTGCCCTGCGACAAGCCACAGGGTGCGCAGTGCGGCGGCGGCACGCTGCCCACGCCCCTCCGTTTCAGATGCCTTTTCAATAGCATGTAGGGCCTCGCCCGGATTGCTGCGCTTCCACGTCTCGCCGACGATCAGCCAGCCGAGCGAGCGGTCGCCGGGCGCGGTGTCGATGGCCGCGACCAAGGCGCGAGCAGCATCTTGATTGCCCGACTGGCGTGCAGCCTCGGCGCGCAGAGCCAGCCACTCGGCATTCGGGGTTGCCCATTGGTTCAGCAGAGGGCTAGCCACGTTGCCAAGCCGCGCCGACAGCAGCGACCGCACCAGCGCCAACTTGGCCAAAGGCGTAGTGAATTGTTCGACCGACTCGCTCGCAAGTTTCTGCAGTCCACCGCTATCGTCTTGCCGGGCCAGCGCTGCCGCCAGCAAACCGGGCGCATCGGGGCTGTCGCCACGGGCCGTCGCAGTGCGCAGAAGTTCGCTTGTGGACTGGCGATCCTCTTGCCACGCCACCTGTGTCGCCACTTGCAGTAGGGTCGCTGTAGGGGTTGCGCTGGTCTGAATCGCCGTCCGCCAAGCCTGCCGCGCCTCGTCGCCCGCCACCGTGCGCGCCACGCCGTAGGCCAGCCACCAGCCCTGGGCTTCGGTAGGATTGCGCACCGCGTCGGCCAGCAGACACGGCAGCAGCGTCTGCGGATTGCCCCACTTAGCGGCGAGCGACGTCAGAAAACGCATCCAGTACAAGTGTTTTTTTGGGTCATGGGGCGCAGCAGCGAGCACGCTCTCGGTCCACTCTGCGGTGCGATCCAGGGCGGCCAGGGTCAGCGCAGCCTGGCGACAGAGCTCATTTGACTCGGGCGCCTGGTCGCAGCCATTGCGCGTTAGCGCCGCGAGCCAGAGCCATGCTGCTGCAGCCTGCCTGCGGGTAGAGCGATGAAACACCGCCAAATTCAGGGCATCGCGAGGGCTCGCTTCCTTGATGTGCAGCAGCAACTTCGCTTCGGCGGCCTTGGCTTCGGCATCGCGATGCAGCTCCCAAAGCGCGCGAATAGCAACAAATTCAAGGTGAGTCGGCACGGGCGCAGCCACGCGTTCGCTCAGCGTCAGGACTTCGGACCAATTCTCGGCCGCAACGGCGCGATCGGCTTGATCAGCGGCGGCTTGCGCGGTCAGCGGCGGCCCATGCAGCGGTGCAAGCTGCTTGGCCCCACACCCCGCGGCGATCAGCACAGCGAGTACCAGTAAGCTGCGGCGAACAAACGGCAAAGGACCCCCAGGCTGCGCGCGACACAGACGCCCCACCATCGTAGCCGCGCCCAGGTACAAAAGCATCCGCAGCAAACCCGGCTTAGGCCCCTACGGCGGGTCGAGGCGATTGACGTAGCGCCACGGCTCACCCGCGTAGCTGATGCCAGAAATCCATTCGCGATCAAACTGTTGCACATACTCGGGCCACAGCGGAATCTTGCCGGCCCCCTCAAGATCGATGCAGTACTTGGGCACTGCCATGCCGCTCGTAAAACCGACCGCCTGGCGCATCAGCTCAAGCCCTTCGCTCACCGAGGTGCGCAGGTGCGAACTGCCTGTAATTGGGTCACAATGGAACAAGTAGTACGGCCGCACGCGCGCGCCCAGCATGGCATACCACGTCTCGCGCAGCGTGGTGATGTCGTCGTTCACACCCCGTAGCAGCACCGACTGGCCGCCCAAAGGAATGCCCGCATCGGCCAAAAGCCCCAGCGCGGCAACCGCTTGTGGGGTCAGCTCGGCGTGGTGGTTGCAGTGCACATTGAGGTACACCGGCAACCGCCGCGGTCGCAGGGCTTCGACCAGCTCCGCATCGATGCGCATGGGCACAAACACCGGCACGCGGGTGCCAATTCGCACCCAGCGCAAGTGCGCGATCCCGTCTAAGCGGTCTAGCAGCCGCCGCAGACGCGCCGACGACCACAGCAGCGGATCCCCACCCGAAATCAGCACATCGCGGATCTGCGGCGTACGCGCGATGTAGTCGATCGCAACGTTAAGCTCATCTTCGCCCAGCCGCTCAAGATCGCCCGCCACCCACCGCGCCCGCGTACAGTAGCGGCAGTAGGCGGCGCAGCGGTCAGTAATCAAAAGGAGTACGCGATCTGGGTACTTATGCACCAGACCTGGAGCGCGTCGGTGCGGATCTTCGCCCAGCGGATCTTGTCGCTCAAACGTGCGGCTCACAGCCTCGGCGCGGTCGGGCACCACCTGTCGCCGCAGCGGACACAGCGGGTCGCCCGCGCGACACAGGCTCGCAAAGTAAGGCGTGATACCCACTTCGAACGCGGCGCCGCTCGCGACGAACTGCTGATCAGCCGCGTCAAGCCCAAGCACCTCGGCCAAATCAGCCGGTGAAGTCAGGCGGTTGCGCAGTTGCCAGCGCCAATCGAGCCAGTCGTGATCGGCAACCTGTGCCCAGCGGCCAAAAGGTCGGCCGATCGCGGCATTCGTAGCGTCGTGCAGCATGGGCACTCGGTGGGCGGGCGGCGACGGATCGCGCTGCAAAATCAAAGGGTTGCTTGGCCCAAAAACGCGAAAGGCCGACACCTTGTCGGGCAGGGGGCCCGGGGATGTCGACCTCAAGGTTTGTGTAATCCGGGTTTTCCGAAGTACTGAAGTGGTGCCCCGTAGGAGAATTGAACTCCTGTCCCAGCCTTGAGAGGGCCGTGTCCTGACCGCTAGACTAACGGGGCGTGGCAAATCTGGGCAGCTAGGCGGTGCGAACTCCGCGATTCTGCAAGGTTTGGCTGGGGGACTAGGATTCGAACCTAGATAAGCAGATTCAGAGTCTGCGGTCCTGCCATTAGACGATCCCCCAGTGGTAACCGGTCTTTCGATTTGCGAATGCGGGCCACGCTCGGTGGCCAGCGGTGCGCGACACTTTAGCCGTGGTGGCGGGCGCCGTCAAGCCCCCTGCTGGCTAGCGGAGCGCCGTGGTGGGGCACCATGCGGCCCGCCTCGGTCGGACCAATCACGCCGGGCGGCGGAACCTCGGGCTGCTCTGCGGCCGGTTCCGGAATTTCGAAGGCCGTCCGTGCTCCCGCTTTCTCGAAATAGGCCCCCAGCGCATCGCGGGCCAGCGCCGGCGCCTTGACCTTCCATTTCCAGCCGTTGATCGCGAGCGCGGCCACGGCCACTTGCGGATGGTCGGCCGGCGCAAACCCAACAAACCACGAGACATGCCGGAACATCTCGCCCTCAGGCGCCGACAGCGAACCCGTCTTGCCGCCCACGTCGATCCCGCGCAAAGCGACCGGCCGAGTCGAAAAAGCGCGGCGCCCCGTACCCACGGCCGTGGTCTGCACCATCATTGTCCGCAGGGTGCGGGCAGTGGCCTCGCTGATCGGCGGCGGCGAAGGCAGGCCCATCTTGCTGGGATCGCCTAGGCCAAGTGCCGAAATTCTCGGGACATGTCCATCGCTCGCGACAACTGCAGCGAGCCATGCGGCGTGCAGTGGGCTCAGCTGCGACCCAGCAAACCCAGCGGCGTTGCGCGCACGCTCAAGAGGTAGGGTCGCTTCGGCAAACGGCGACGGCTCTACGGCCACATCGCCGGGCAGGGTGTGATTAAAGCCAAACGCATTCGCCATTTTTGCGAGTTGGCCAGGCTGCAGATCGCGCAGGGCAAAGCGGGCAAAAGCGGCGTTCGACGAGCGGGCCAGGGCTTCGGTCAGGGTCTCGCAGCGCTTGTCGCCGGCACGCTCGACCAGGTGCGAGGCGTCGAGACCGTGCAGTCCACCGTGAAAACAGGCTTTAAGATCAGCAGAGTGTCCGGATTCGAGCAGAGCGGCCGCGGTGACGATCTTGAACACGGAGGCCGCAGGCACGGTCGGCCGCGTCAGGTCGCCAATTGCGCCCACCGGGTCAGCGGCATCGCGCGTTTCCGCCATCGCCAGCACCGCGCCCGTCCGGGGATCGAGCAGCACCACTGCGCCGTAGGGCAGGCCAGTCTTGGCGAGCTGGTCGCCCACCGCACGCTGAAGATCATCTTGCAGTGTAGTGGGTTGCGGATGGTTGGCCCGCGGCAGCACCAAGCGCCCGTCAGGTCCGGGCTGGGCCGTCTTGATCTCAGAGGCTTGCAGCACGGGCGGCGCAGCAGGGGCCGGGGGCCGCAGTACGACTACCGGTTGCGGCGGCAGCGCTGGGGTCGGATTTTGCGCCGCGCTGTGCGGAGTTAGCCACGCCAGCGTACCGGCCAAGGCGGTCAACCCGGCTAGGGCGACCAGGGACTGGGTCATCGAGGGCTTGAGGGTAGGGCGCTTCACGAATACCTCGGCTAGTTGGGCGAACTCGCGCGGGGATCGCCGCCCAGCAACCCGCCGCCCACACGCCGCCCGCAGCGTACGGCATGGCGGGAACCTTGCAAAAAAACGTAGTACACAAGGCATAAGCCGGTGATCCGGGTAGCGTTGTGGCCGTTGCTGCGCCACAATCAGCGCCCTGCCCGCTGGCTTTAGCGGCATCTTGTGACCAATGTCTGACGATTCGCGAATTCAGAGTTTCCGCGCCATGTTGGCCGAAGACGCCGACAACGAGTTGGTTTGGTTCTCGCTGGGCCAGGCACTTTTTGAGGCTTGTCGCTATGCCGAAGCGGAGCACGCCTTTGAGCGCGCCGCGACGCTACAGCCCGACCTGATGATGGCGTGGTTCCGGCGTGCCCAAGCGCTAGTGGCTTTGGGGGCCCATGCCCAGGCCCGGCCGCTGGCAGTAGAGACCTTGCGGCTCGCCATCGCCCAGCACCACGTGGGGCCGCGGGGCGACGCCGAAGACCTTATCGAAGAAATCGACGACGCCATTGCGTGATCACTTTTCCTGGCGCGGCTGCGGGGGCGCAATCCCCTGAAATGCATACTGCTCGCTAGGCAGGCGCCGAGGCATGTGCGTCTTTCGACGCAGGGTCGGTCGAATTGTGGGAAGGAGCGTTGACAGCCCGGTTCAACTGCTCTACAAGGCCTGACTGCGGGGTGGAGCAGCCCGGTAGCTCGTCGGGCTCATAACCCGAAGGTCGCAGGTTCAAATCCTGCCCCCGCGACTCAGAAAAACGGCCAGATTCCAAGCGCTTGGCGCGGACGAATCTGGCCGTTTTCGTTTTTGCGATTCAGTCTTGCAGCACCGGTGCAGCAAATCGTCGCGACCGCCTTCGTCTGCCGAAACCATCCGAAAAACACTAACGCCCATAAGCACTTGCATACTGAGCCACGGACGGTGACAACCTGCGGGTCGCGCGCTGCAACCCGAAGGGTGACGGTTCTGCCTCCGCTCAGATACGTAAATATAATTAGGATGTTGTGCCGAATGGCCGTTCAAGCTTCGGGGCTGGCGTTCGCGATGGTGGCGAACCCAATCGCGGCATAGCCCCGCCGGCGCTTCTCAAACATCCGCCGCAAAACCGCGACTTCCGCGTCCAGATAGTCGTACACCACCAGGTCGCGCTTCCCCGGCGATTCCCGCGTCAATCTGCCGACATACTGCACGAGCGTCCCGCGCCAAGACAGCGGCGAGGTCAGGAACAGCGTGTCCAGCAGCGGATCGTCAAAGCCTTCGCCGACGTAGCGCCCGGTAGCGAGCAGGACGCGCCCCACTTCGCCGTCGACATCGTGCCACGCGGCAAACGCCGCCTTGCGCTGTTTTGCCTTGAGTTTGCCGTGCAGCGACTGGACCGAAACCCCTTGCCGCGTCAAGAATTCTTCAAACCACGTCAGGTGCTCTGTGCGCTCGACGAGCACCAGAACCCGCCGACCCAGTGCGACCGCAGCCTGGATGTCGGTCGCAATCAGGCCGTTTCTGCCCTCGTCGCGGGCCAGCGCGGCGTAGACCTCCTGGATGCTGGCATCGCGAGGCAGCGACTCCGGTTGCACGCCCGTCTCGCGCACGACCAAACGGCGAGCGACGCTTTGCGCCTCCGCGGTCTCGGCTTGCTGCAGCACGTGGCGAATTGGCCCGAGCTGCATCTCCGCGATCGGGTGCAAACCATCGCGCCGGCGGGGCGTCGCAGTCAGCCCGGTCACGTACTTGGCGCGGACGGCGTTGAGCACACGCTCGAACGACACTGCGGAGACGTGGTGAGATTCATCCACGATAACATGGCCGTATGTGGCAACGATGTCGTCAACCGCGTCGCAGTGGACGAGGCTCTGCAACGTCGCAACGTCAATTCGCCCGGTCACCTTGCGTTTGCCGCCGGCAATCACGCCGATTTCCTTTGAGTGCAGGCCCAGAAACACGGCCAGCCGTGCACGCCACTGGTCAACGAGTGTCTGCGTGTGCACGAGCACAAGGGTGCTGCGCTGCCGGTCTGCAATCAACGCCGCGCCCATGACGGTCTTGCCGCTGCCGGGCGGCGCGACCAGTATCCCGAAATCGTGCGGCAGCATCGCATCGACTGCTGTTTTCTGCGCCGGTCGAAGCGTGCCGAGCAATGTCACGGCAACTTCTTCGCCAAGCTGTCGTTCGTCCGTCACGCGAACGGGAATTCCGAGCGACGAGCACAGTTGCTGGACCGCGACCAGACTCGCGCGCGGCAGCGACAGGAAGTCGCCGTCGAGCGTGCCGCAAGCGATGATTCTCGGCGTCTGCGCCGTCGGCATCCGCATCGCTTGTTTGACGTGGAACTGCGGATTGGCGAACGCCGCGAGTCGGCGCAGGCGATCGATCAACGCGGGCGGCAAGTTCACAGTCGGGATGAAACAGCGCTGGGCCACGGTCACCGAGAGTTCCGTCGGCAGCGGGCCGGCAATCGGCTTCGGCTTCGCGCCAGAGGGCGGACGTTGCCACGGCTTCTCCGGGTCGTGCTCGGTTTCGGGCCAGAGCGGCAGGCCGAGGATGGCGTCGTTCCTTTCCGCGACGCGAATCAGTTCAGTCAGTTGTGCCTGCGTCACCGGCTTGAGTCCAGCCAGGAACGCCCACTGGTCGGGATGCGGTCGAAGCGCATCGTCCACGAACACGCTGTTGCCCGCCTGACGCGCCCCGTGCTGCAACGGCAGCGCGATGAGGTTGCCGAAACCGCCTTTGGGCATGACGTCCTGACTTGGAAACAAGCGGTCGTAGGACTTCAGCGACAGCTTCGGATGGCTCGCGCAGGCGTCAGTCAGCAGGAGCGAGCCAAGTTTGCGCGCTGCGGCCGCCGGAACCGGTTCCTGAAAGAAAATCCAAGCGTGCGCGCCGTTTCCAGAACGCGATCGCTCGACTGCGACCTCGATGCCTTTCTTCCGCCCGGCCCTCGCAAAAGCCAGCACGTCGCCTTGCCAGTCCGCGTCGTCAAAATCCGCAGCAAGGAACGCGCAGGACTCGTCGGGCAGCATCGCGTAGACGCCCGCCACGTGCCGGCCTTGCAGGTGATCCTGCAGCACGGTGTCGGTCACGGGCAGAAATGCTTGATTCCGACACTCGCCGCATTTCACCTTGGGCTTGCCGCAGATCGGCTTGACCCAGTCGTTGCCGCAGACCGGAGCGTAGCCCTTCTTGCCGGTCCGGGTGTTTTGCCAGAGCCGTGGCCAGACGTCGGTGCGACCGCGGAACAGCCGACGGAAGAGGGCGATCTTGTCGGCGGGTGTCATGGCCACGTTCGGGACTGCTTCCGGTCGCTCGCGATCCTCCAGTTCGCCGAGTCTCCGCGACAGCTTGGCGATCTTGGCGTCAACCGCCGTCAGTTCGGCGGCCAAGGTGGCTCGGTGGGCTTGCGCGACTGCAATTGCGGCCGCGAGTTCGTCGGTGCGGCAGGCGTCGTTGTCGGTCACTGCCAAGTCCGAAGCGCGTTGGTAACCAATTCCGCTTCCAGCGCTCGACTGACGACGTACACGATTACACCCAACCCGTGGGCTGCGACGGCATGGGGAAAACGAGCGCTTCAAAAAGCACCCGAATCGACGACCAAGCGCCGGGCGCGTCCACCACCGGCGGCGCGACCCATTGTCGGCCATGCGCCAGCCAATGGCGGTTCTCGATCAACGGCCGGAATCCGAGAATTGCAGCCTTGACCATCCCATCGCCGTGCGCGTTAAGGACGTTCAGTGCGGCGCCGAGATCCGGAAGTTCGCCACGTCGTTTGCCTTTCTCAAATTGGTCACGCGCCGAATCAATGAGATTTTGAAGTTCGACAGCGCGGGCGGACACTTCTTGCCGGGCGATCCGATCGCACTCGATGAGAATGGCGGCCTCCGCGGCAGCAACGAGACTGAGGACTGCTCGACGCTCGTCCTCGGTCGCCATCTCGACCAGGACAGCCGGGAGTCTTCCGCCGAATGGAGTCCAAGCGTCGGAATCCGCGGCCAAGCTCTGCCGCGCACGCTCGGAACGCAAGTGATGTTTCCAGACCTGGTCCATCTGCATGGCGGCATCCTACTGCAGCAACGACGCCATGGCAGCGCGAAACCGATCCTTGTCCAACTCGGCCCACGGATCTTTCGCGTCCGGCGTTGGGATGAACCATTGCCCGTTGTGACCGCGAAAAAACCCGAGCGCCCGCCGATCCTCAAAGTTCACCAAGTCGACGCGGCCCCGTGCGTTGCTGATCCGGCCCCCGTGCTTCAACACGGCCCCGACTACGTTGCGACCGCGAGGCACAAGCAACAGCAACGGCCCCGCGTCCAGTTGGATGGCGAGTTGCCGCATCGAATAGGCCTCGGAGTTTGACTCGCGAACTTCAGCAGACTGCGGGATCAACCGCAGTATTCCGCCCTCGGCCTCCGCGGCAAGCCATTGGGTGGCGGCAGCGTAAAGGCTGTCAACATCTTCGACCCACGAATGCATGTCGCCATCGACTTGTTGCTTTTTCTCGTTGAGCACCGCCAATCTCTGGGACAAAGCGTCCTGCATCACGTCCTCCGCGCGGGGTCGCCGCCACTCGCAGTCTAGCATGCGTCTGGAACGCCCGCGACGTCTGAATGAGATCAGCTCAGTCGCTCCGGTTGACCGGGCAAATCGCTCGCTCAGCGCTGGATATTCTTGCAGCACCCGTGCAGCAGAACGTCTGCCAAAGTCTGCCAAAGCTGACCACGGTGTGCTAACGCCGACTGTTTTCAACTCCGCATTCTGCCAACGCTTCCTATCCGGTGCCAACCTGTGCCAGCGTCCCCGTCATGCCCTCATAACCCGAAGGTCGCAGGTTCAAATCCTGCCCCCGCGACTCCAAGAAAGGCCTAGGAAGAAATTCCTGGGCCTTTCGCATTTTTAGCTCTATTTGCGGCAGAATTGGACCATTCGTGCTGAGCGGAGCAGCCTTGCCCCGCGTCTCCAAGAAGGCCTGGTACTTGATGTCATCTTAGGTCGCAATTTTCTTTGCGTTTTAGCGCCAGTTTGGGGCCGCTTCGCTGCCGGCAAAGGCTCCCACGCCGCTATGCCAAGTAGACCAGCATGGCCGCTGCCGCCAATACCAATAGGCCGCAAGCGAATTTTGCGACTTGCACGGTGCGCGAGCCCTCGTTCCAGTCTAGGTAGCGCTGCACCCACTCGGTCGACGAGCCGGCGCCGCCAATCACGCCGCAGTGTCCGATGCCGAATGCGAGCAACATGCCGGCGCTGAGGGCAGGGTTGCGGGCCGCGCTGCCGGCGGTGGCGCCAAGAATGGGCGCGATGAACGCAAACGTGCAGGGCGACAGGCCAATCCCCAGGACTAGACCCACGGTTGCCGCTGCTACTAGGCCCTTGCCTTTGGCCGAGCCCAGCGACAGGCCCTTTTCGGGCATGGGCAAGATGCCCACTAAGTTTAGGCCAGCGAGCAAGAACACAACTGCGATCAAGTAGTTGCTAACCGACCCGAGGCGCGTGAGCGCGTGCCCCAGACCGAATACAATCAGCCCAACTAGCAAGATGGCCGCCAACATGCCGCCCGCAAACGAGAATGCCAGCGCGGCTCCCCGGCCTCGCGATGTCTTGCTGCCAGCGCCCACAAAGCCCACGACTAGCGGAATTGTGCCAAGATGACATGGGCTTAAGAGGACGCTAATAATGCCCCACACCAGCGACGCGCCAAGGGCCAGCGCGGGCGTACCGCTCACGGCATCGGTCAACTGAAACAGCAGGTCGCTCTGGGTCATGGCGCGGCCTTGGCGACGAGCGGGTAGCCGAGCTCGGCCCACTTGGCGACCACCGCCTCGCTGCGGATGACGCCGGTGTGGCGATACAGTTCGCGGCCGTCGGGTGCAAAGAACAACTGGGTTGGAATGGCGCGAATCCCAAGAGTTTCAGCGGCATCAGGGTTGTCGTGGCTGTTGATGAACTCGACGCGGAGGGCGTCGGCGTAGCGTACTTCGAGCTCGCCCAGCACCACCATCATCGCCTTGCATGGGGCGCAACTCGTTGTTCCCACATCGACAAAGCGGGGCAGGGGCCTGGTAACCGGCGCGGCCACGGGCTTGGCCGTCGGCGCAATCACCGCGGGGTTTGTCTGCGTGCTCTGGGCTTGCTGCCGCTTGAGCCACAGCGGCCCGGCGACCACGACCACGGCAATCACCGCGCCGAGGATGAGTTTTTGATTCACAATCAACCCCTTGTGCTACGCCTGCTGCAGCAGCGCCACGATGGCGGGCACGTCGAGCGCCTGGCCCATCACCTTGATTTCGCCGTTGATCGCCAGCGCCGGGGTGCCGGTAATCCCCGCCTCGAGCATGTCTTGGATGCGGCTAACGTGCTGCACCGCGTCGGTCAAGCCGAGCTGGCGGGCCGCAGCTTGCGTGTTGGCCAGCATGACTTTGCATGGCGCGCAGCCGGTGCCGTAAACCTGTATTTTCATTTGCGAAACTCCTCTGCCTTAGCAGCAGCCCTTGGGCCCGCAGCCGCAGCCGCCTTTGTCGATCGTGGGCTTGGCGCTGACGCCGACGGGCACGCCGGCCCACGCTGCGAGTTGTGCCCGCGATGGATAGGCGCCGCTGCTCTTAATCGCGCCGCCCACCAGTACCGCTGGTAGCGATTCAATCCCTTGCACTTCAATCACTTGCGTGACAAGGGGCTGGGCAGCAAAGGCGGCCGGATCCTGCGACAAGTTGTGTCGCTCGACCTCTACCCCTTGCTCGCCCAGCCACTCTAGGTCTGCGGCGAAGCGAATCAGGGCGGGATCGATGCTCGGACCGCATACGCCGGTCGAGCAGCACATGGCCGGGTCGAATACTTCAATCTTGATGGTCATGATGCACTCCCTGGGCTGGCGCGAGGAGCTGGCTGCCGCGCGGCACGGCCTGCGCCCATCGCAATCCAACGATAGCGCCGCCAATGCGAATGTCAACGATTGACCTCTTCCTATTTCTCCTGCCCTTGACATGTTTGTCGGGCATACCTATCGTCGATTAACGATTCGCCCGATGGCGATCCGAGGAAGTATGGCCTCTTTGCTCGAATCAACGTGCTGCCCGACGAGCGACGCCTCGCTTGACCTGCGCCCCATCGAAGGCGGGGCCGCAGATGACGAATTGGCGGCTTTGGCCAAGGCGCTCGGCCACCCGGCGCGTGTGCAGATTCTGCGCTTACTTATCCGCAAGACGGCGTGTGTCTGCGGCGAGATCGTCAACGAACTGCCCTTGGCGCAGTCGACTGTGTCGCAACATCTTAAAGTCATGAAGGAAGCTGGTCTGATCCGCGGCGAGATCGATGGCCCCCGCATTTGCTATTGCGTGGAGCCGCGCACTTTGCGACGCCTGCGGGCGCTGGTTGGAGGCCTGTGATGAACCTGCTGCAAACGCCCGTGCGCCATCTCTTTTTTACCGGCAAGGGCGGCGTGGGCAAGACCAGTGTCGCCTGTGCCACCGCGATTGGCCTCGCCGACCGCGGCAAGCGGGTCCTGCTGGTGAGCACCGACCCGGCCTCGAATCTTGACGAAGTGCTTGAAACTACCTTGAGTTCGACCCCTGTGGCCGTCGCCTTGGTGCCGGGGCTGTGGGCGCAGAACATCGACCCCGAGGCGGCAGCGGCGGCGTACCGCGACAAAGTCATTGGCCCCTATCGCAAATTGCTGCCGGCCGTGGCACTGGCGAGCATGGAGGAGCAGCTGTCGGGCGCCTGTACGGTCGAGATCGCGGCCTTCGACGAGTTTTCGAAGGTTTTGGGCGACCCCGCCGTGACAGCGCAGTTCGACCACGTGGTTTTTGATACGGCGCCGACAGGCCACACCCTTCGCCTCCTTGAACTGCCGGCGGCGTGGTCGGGCTTTCTAGAGAGCAATGTGGGCGGTACCTCGTGTTTGGGGCCCCTGGCCGGGTTGCAGGCGCAGCAGGCGCTCTATTCGCAGTCGCGGGCGGCCCTCATCGATGGCCATCGCACGCAGTTGGTCCTTGTGGCGCGGGCGGAACGGGCGGCGCTAAACGAGGCCGAGCGCACCCGCAGCGAGCTCGCCGTGCTGGGGGTAGCCAACCAGGCACTGGTCCTCAACGGCCTGTTTCGCCTAGTCGATTCGGCCGACCCTGTGGCGGTGGCCATGCAACGGCGCGGCGACGAGGCTCTGCGCGAGCTGCCAGTGGGTCTGCAGGCGCTGCCGCGAGCCGAGTTGCCGCTGCTGCCGTTTGGCCTAGTTGGGGTGGCGGCACTGCGGCGGCTGCTGGGTGGTTTGCCCGGCAATGGCTCGCAACCCGATGACACAGAAGCTAAGTTTGTGCCGGAGTTGCTGCCGTCCTTGGCGAGTCTGCTGCCCGCGCTGGCCGAGCATGGTCGCGGCGTGATCTTGACCATGGGCAAGGGCGGCGTGGGCAAGACCAGCGTGGCGGTCAGCGTGGCGGTCGAGCTGGCGCGGCTGGGGCATCAAGTCCGCTTGACAACAACGGATCCTGCGGCGCATGTGCAAGAGACGCTGGGCAGCGCGGTGGCGGGCCTGCAGGTCAGCCGCATCGATCCCCAGGCAGAAGTGCTTGCTTATACAGCAGAGACGATGGCTACAGCTGGGGCGGGGCTAGATGCCGCAGGGCTTGCGCTCCTCGCCGAAGATCTGCGCAGCCCGTGTACTGAAGAAATTGCTGTATTTAGGGCCTTTGCGCGCGTAGTCGATCAGGGTGAGCAGGGCTTTGTGGTGATCGATACCGCGCCCACCGGCCACACGCTGCTGCTGCTCGACGCGGCCGAGTCGTACCACCGCGAGGTGTTGCGCACTGCGGGGCAAGCGCCCGCTGAGGTGCGCAAGTTGCTGCCGCGCCTGCGCGATCCCGCCTACACGCGCATCTTGTTGGTAACTCTGCCCGAGGCGACACCGGTACACGAAGCCGCTCAACTGCAACGGGATTTGGCCCGCGCCGACATTGCGCCGTTTGCCTGGGTGGTGAATCAGAGCCTGCTGCCGTTGCAGGTTACCGACCCCACCTTGGTGCAGCGACGCAGCCATGAAGCGCGCTTTATACATGAAGTCGAGAAGTTGAGTGCTCGTATGGTGGTTGTGCCCTGGCAGCCGCCCACCATGGGGCCTCGGCTTGACCTGCTGGCGGCCGTCCCCGTGCGAGGTGCCCCATGAATGCTGACGTAATTGTTCCCTCAGTGGCCAGTAAGCTAAGCTTTCTCGACCGTTACCTGACGCTGTGGATCTTCGCAGCCATGGCCCTCGGCATCGCGCTCGGCTACGTCGCTCCTGGTTTTACTCAGGCACTACAACGTCTTAGCGTGGGAACCACCTCGATTCCGATCGCCGTGGGCCTGGTCCTGATGATGTACCCGCCGCTGGCCAAGGTTCGCTACCAAGAATTAGGCCTGATCTTCGACAATAAGCGCCTGCTGGGCTTGTCGCTGCTGCAGAATTGGGTGATTGGGCCGCTGCTCATGTTCGGCCTAGCGATCCTGTTCTTGCACGATAAACCCGAGTATATGCTGGGGCTTATCTTGATCGGTCTCGCGCGCTGCATCGCCATGGTCATCGTGTGGAACGACCTGGCCAAGGGCGACACCGAGTACTGCGCCGGCCTAGTCGCCTTCAACTCGATCTTTCAGGTGCTTTTCTTCTCGATTTACGCCTACTTCTTCGCCACCGTGCTGCCAGGCTGGCTGGGGATGCAGTCGGCGGTGGTGCACATCACCATCGGCGAGATCGCGCAAAGTGTAGCGATTTACTTGGGAATTCCGTTTGCCGCGGGCCTTATCAGTCGCCGCGTGCTGGTCGCCGCCAAGGGCCGCAACTGGTACGAACAGCGTTTTGTGCCGCGTATCAGTCCTATCACCTTGATCGCGCTGCTATTTACCATTGTGGTGATGTTCTCACTCAAGGGGGCGGCGATCGTGCAGTTGCCGTTTGATGTGCTGCGGATTGCCGCGCCGCTGCTGATCTACTTTGTGGTGATGTTCAGCCTGTCGTTTTGGCTCAGCAAGCGCGCCGGCGCGAATTATCCCCAGGCAGCGACCCTGTCGTTTACCGCAGCGTCGAACAACTTTGAGCTCGCGATCGCCGTCGCCATCGCTAGTTTTGGCCTGCACAGTGGCGCCGCGTTTGCCGCGGTGATTGGCCCCCTAGTCGAAGTTCCAGCGCTGCTCGGCCTTGTGCACCTAGCGCTGTGGCTGCAACGCCGCTACTTCAGCCCAGGCATAGGGGTACAAGTATGAGCAATAGCAGCGGAATCTTGTTCTTGTGTGTCGCCAATTCGGCGCGCAGTCAAATGGCCGAGGGCTTGGCGCGGCGACTGCTGGGCGACCGCGCGGTGGTTCAGAGCGCGGGTAGCCAACCATCGCACGTCAATCCGTATGCGATCGCGGTCATGGCCGAGCTGGGCATCGACCTGGGCACGCACTACTCCAAGTCGGTGCAGACCATCGACCCGGCTACGGTCGACACGGTCATTACCTTGTGTGCTGAAGAGGTTTGCCCCCTATTCTTAGGTCAAGCCCAGCGCGTGCACTGGCCGATTGCCGACCCCGCGAGTTCCGACCCGACTCTGCCGCCCCACGAGCAGCTGCGGCGCTTTCGCGAAGCGCGCGACTTGCTAAAAACTAAGCTAGATCAGTGGCTTGTGCAGGATTAGCTACTAGAACATCCGCCGCTTGAGTCGCGCCGCCTCGTCGCCCCAGGCCTGCGCCACATCCAGCGCACCGCCAGTCTGGGCCAAATCGGTCAGAGTCAGCAGGGCATCCAACCGCAGGCGCGGCAAGCCCATTTCGCCCGCCAGTTGCTCGGCTCGACTCAGCGCCCGCGCCGCCGCGAGCGGCTGGCCAAGTTGCTGCCAGCACCGCCCCGCCAACCACAGCGCCCGGGCGGTCGTCGCCACCGTACCAAGCGGTTCCACAAGTGCCAGGCCATCTTCAGCGGCCTTGCGCCCACGCTGGGGCCTGCCGCGTCGCAGATCGCACTCGCCGCGGCGCAGGGCAGCCTCAGCGGCCAACAGCGGGTCGCCCAATTCACTGGCCCACGCCGACGCTCGTTGGGCCTGCCGTTCCGCACTGTTCAGCTCGCCGGTAGCCAGAGCTGCGCCACTGGTGGCCAATGCCACCCGCACATGTGCTTGGCTAAGTCGATTTACTTCAACGGCTTGTGCAGCTTCCACCGCTCGCGCTGGCTCTTCACCTTCGGCCAGCACCGCCACTTGCAGCGCCCAGCAAGACTCGACCAGCTCGTGTTCGGCGGGCAGCGCCGCGATGGCCAGCACCGTTCTCTCCAAGCGGTGCAGCGCCTGAGGCAGTTGACCGCAGCCCAAGCGCAGTGCGGCATCGGCCAGCTCGACCCGCGCCCGCAGCGGATCCGCAGGCGGCAGCGCCAGGTCGGCAAGCAACCCCTGTGCTTCGGCCAGGGGCGCCCGCACGAGCTCTAGCCAGCCACAGCGCAGGTCCCATTCGATGACGTCGAGCAGCGCCGCCAGCCACGGCCCCGCCTGGGTCGCCGACGCAGACAGCGCCACCACTCGCATCAAATGTTGGCGCCGCGCCTGCGCATTTTGGGTTGCCGCCGCACTTTCTCGAGCCAACCGTGCCGCGTCGCCCAAGCGCCGTGCCGCTAGGTACAGACGGGTTGCATCTTCGCGACTTGCCTCGGTTTGTGCGCAACCCGTCTCGATCGCTCCCGCCGCCCGCGCCAGCACCACCCGCACCGCGCGCGGCGGCAGGCTTTGCATCAGCTGTTGCCGGTCGATCTGTGGCGCCAGCTGCGGGGTATCGGCCGGCCCTGTCACGGTTCCGTCGTGGCGCAGCGCAGCCATCACTTCGGCCGGCGGTCGCAGGCCCAGAGCCAGCTCTAGCAGACCCATGTGGGGCGGAAGCACGCTGAGCAGAAGTGGAATTGCCAGATCAAGCGGCGCAAGCCCACCCAGAATCGGTAGCGCGATCTCCGCGCTTGTGGCGCTGAAGTCGGCCGCAGGTAGGCCAGACCGCAGACTAGCCAGTCCCAGCGCGCGCAGCAGCTCGTCGGCAAACGCCCCCGCCGATGCAGGGCGCTGAAGGGGATTCGCCGCCGTCGCCCGCCGCAGCAGCGCGACGGCAGCTGTAGGCAATTGGTTTTCATCTATCCGTGGTTGTGCTTGCCAGTCGCTCCGCGCAGGCAACGTGCCGGTCAGCAGCTCCACGGCCATCACGGCCAGCGCAAACAGGTCCGAACTCGCGCGCGGCGGGCTATTGCCCAGCTCCGGTGCCAAGTAGGCGGCGGTGCCGTGGCTCAACTGGGCGTCGGCCCGCCCATCTTGGCGGCTGCGGGCCAGGCCAAAATCGGCCAGTTTGGCCACGGTCGGTCCGTCGCTCAAGGTCCGCAGTAGCACATTTTCAGGTTTAATATCGCAGTGAATGACCCCCAGCCGATGCGCCGCGTCAAGGGCCGTCGCCACTTGCTGTAGCCATAGCGCAGCCTGGGTCCGCGGCACGGGCCCGCGCGACAGCACCTGCCGCAGCGACGGCCCATCGACCCACTCCATCTCGATATAGGGCAGACCCTGATCGTCGCCGATCGCGTGTACGGCCACCACGTGGGGGTGCACCACCCGCGCCGCCGCCCGCGCCTCCAGCAGCGTTCGCAGTGCCAGTGCCTCCAGGTCCGACTCGGCCTTCAGCCACTTGACCGCAACCGGGCGATCTAGCAATTCGTCTTGAGCTAACCAGACTTCGCCCATGCCGCCTGCGCCTATCTGCCGCACCAGCACAAGCGACGGGCCAATGTGCATCTGCGGTTTCCAGTGGCGGATGGTCGGCTTCATGGGCAACCTCAGGCAGGGCAGGGCGTCAAACTTTAGCAGGCCCGGCGAAAAGCGCGACAGGTGCTGCCGATTCGGGCCAATTGCCGGCTGACGCCGAGGCGCGCTAAGCTAGCCGTTCTGCGTGCGCACTCGGCGCCGCACCTGACCGCTGCCGTTGGGCGCGACAAGGCCAAGACCGTGAGACTTTTTGACCCCGTGCCGCCGCGCACCATTCCGCCGAACCTGATTACGGCCACGGCGCTGGGCTGCGGCCTGTCGTCGATTTACGCTTCGCTGGCCCTGCACGACTTTACGCTCGCGGCCTGGCTCGTGCTGCTGTCCGTGCTGCTCGACAAGCTAGACGGCAGCGTGGCGCGGGCGCTGAAGGGTGCCACCGAATTCGGCGTGCAATTCGACTCTTTTGCCGATGCCACCGCCTTTGGCGCCGCGCCTGCTGCGCTCGTAGTGGGCCTATGCGAGACGCTAGTTCCGACGGTCTGGGGGCCACAGGCGCTAGTTCTGGGGCTGCCCGCCGGGGTAGTTCTCAAGGGTCTCGCGCTGTTCTACGCGATCATGACTGTGGTGCGCCTGGCCCGCTTCAACGTGATGACCTCGACGATCGGGCCACTGCTGTTCTTGGGCCTGCCGTCGACCGTGTCGGGCGCGATGATCTGCAGCGGTTTCTTGGGCTGGCAAGAGCTGGGCTGGCACACCCTGCACCCCGGCTGGCTCGCGTGGCTGCCGGTGGCCATGCTGCTGAATGCGCTGGCGATGGTGTCGAACCTGCCGTTGCCGAAGCTTAAAGCGAGTAAGAACAAGGCAATCAAGGCCATTCAACTGACGATCGGCGCCTACATCTACTTATCGGTGCTGCTGCGCACGGGGCTGTGGGTCACGCACGCGGTCATGGCTGGCTACCTGCTGATCGGCTTTGTCTTTTCGGGCCCCAAGCTGTGGCGCGAAGCCTTAGCGGCGCCAAAGGACCTGCCGTGAAGTCGGTATCGGTGGCTGCAGCCGACGGAACCCTGCTGTCGGTACGCTTAACGGGGCGCCATCAGGGCCCGCTGGTGGTGCTGTGCGACGGCGTGGGTTGCGACGGCTATGTATGGCGTTACCTGCGGCCAGTTCTCGAAAACCGCTGTAGGGTCGTGCATTTTCACTATCGCGGCCACGGGCAAAGCGAGATTCCGGCCGACGCAAGTAGCCTTAGCATCGAGCAGACGGCGCGCGACCTGTGGACGGTGGTCGATTGGGCTGGCGGCGGCCCGGTGGTGCTCGTCGGGCACTCGATGGGCGTGCAAGTTCTGCTCGAAGCCGCGCACCTGCGACCGCTGCAAACGCAAGCCATTGTGCCCATTTGCGGTGCCTTCGAGCGCCCCCTCGACACCTTTCAGGGCAGCGATATCGGCGCTCGCCTGCTGCCGCTGCTTACCGGCGCGGCGCTCAAGTACCAGACCGGCTTAAGGCGCATTTGGCAGCGCGTGGTGCCGACCGAGTGGGCGTACCAGATCGCCGTGGCCACTGAGATCAATCCGCGCATGATTCGGCGCGACGATTTCTTGCCCTACCTTAACCATATGGCGGGTATGGACCCCCTGGTTTTCTTAGAGTTCTTGCAAAGTGTTGCCGGCCATTCCGCGCGGCCATGGCTGCCCGAGCTGGCGATGCCTGCCCTGGTGATCGCGGGGATTCAGGACCACTTTACCCCGGTCAAGCTACAGCGCGAACTGGCGGCGACGCTGCCGTGCGCCGAACTGTGCGAAGTGCCCGGCGGCAGCCACACCGCGCCGCTCGAACTGCCTGAACTTGTTGAGCTACGACTCGAAGTCTGGAGCCGCCGCTACAATCTCGGCTTGCTCTAACAGTTTCGGCTTGCTCTAACAGTTTCGGCTTGCTCTAACAGTTTCGGCTTGCCTATTAGGGAACTCGGCTTGCTGTTGGGGGTACGGGGCTTGCTCTAGGGTGCGCGCATCGCGCCGAGCTGGGCTGCCGTCGCGGAGTCGGCTTAGCTCAGGTGTCGTAGAAGATCGGCTCGTGGATCTGCAAGAAGGCGTTGAGCATCTTCATCTCTTCTTCGCTCAAATCAGCGAATTTCACGCCGGCTCCAGCCTTGGTGCGCTGATTGCTGCCCTCGCTGAGCGGACGCGTCCACATCACCGTCGCAGTCTTATCGAACACATGGGTATGCCCCGGGATCGAAAAGCGCACTTCGACCGAGTCGCCCTTGCGCAGGTGTTCCTCGGTGGCAATGAACAGGCCGCCTGCCGAAATATTGCTCACCAGACCAACGAACAGCCGATGATCTGTGGCAATTCCCACTTGGATGTCGAAGGCCTTACGCGCCAGCTCGCGGCGGTCACTGGCGCGTGCCTGGGTGCTGGTCTGGGACGGGGTTGCCTTGCTCATGATGATACTCGCACTCTGGTTGGGAGGTCGGGGTCAGTGTTTCACAGGTGGCGCATTTCGCCAAACGCAATCTCGCAAGTACCGGCTAGGCCGGCGGACCAAGGTGCACGCGCAGCAAGTTGCGGCCGAGCAGGAACAAGTCGCCATTGCGCAACGGCGACGCCTGTTTGGCCTTTACGAACGTGCCGTTCGAGCTGACCAAATCCTTCAAGAAGCAGCGGCCGTTGCGTTCCGACACCACTGCGTGGGAGCCCGATACAAAGCCGTCGCGCGGAAACAAAATGTCGCCTCGTTCGCGGCCCAGAAAAACATCGGGCGTGCCCAAAAGATAGGCATTGGCCACTTGCCGGCCCAGGCCGATCTGGCACAAACGGCCCCAAACTTCGCGCGGCAGCGGAAATCCGACGGTCTCGGCCTTGTTGGCATAGTTCAATTCGGCCGTCAGCCGCTCAAGACGCTCAAAACGTAGAACTTCTTGGCCAATGCGGATGGTGTCGCCGTGGTGCAATTCGACCGGCGTGGCGATGCGCACGAACACGCCGTTGCCATAATCCACCGGCCGCAGCGTCATCTTGCCCGACTCCACATCGATCACGCAGTGCACCGGGGTCAAGAAGCCGTCGTCGGGGAAGCGCAGCTGGCAACCCTCGCCCGAGCCGATGCGGTTCTCGCCTAAGACAAGCGGGAATTGAATCGATTCCGCACCGTTGTCGTCGATGAGGGCTACGTGGCCCAAGCGCTCGGGCTTAATCGCTACCGGCGCCGGCGCAGCTGAGTTCGGCGGCGGCGGAATCGAGTTTGGTGGCGGCGGGATCGAACTCGGTGGGGGCGGGATCTGCGAGCGCCGCTGCATATCGCGATCGGTAGGCAGGTTGACCAGTGCCGCGTGTCTCACCGACTGCAGGTCAGACGCGGTCTGCTGTGGTGCGGCGTGTTGCGGCGGCCGGTGCCCAGCGTCCTCGCCGAATCCGAGTTGTTCCATGCTGTTGAGCCCAGCGTTGTCGGCCAGCGCCGGATGCACCATCAGTGGCGTCAGGATGCCGCTTGGCGAGGCAGTCAGGGGTTCGAAGCGTTCCGCGGGCGGCAGGGTCTCGGGCTTGGGAGGCGCAAACTCAGCGTGCGCCGACACAGGGCGCGCCACGAGCGGCGGCAGGCCGACCGGTGGCATCAGGTCGCTTGGCCGCACCGGGTGCGCGGAAGGCGCCCCAGTCAGTCGCGCCCGGCCATGATCGCTGATCGCCTCGGGCAGCGTCGGTTGGGCTTCGGTCCTGGCCGCACCTGCGCTTACGGGCACGATGCCACTGCTACCCGGTCGCGGCGGCAGTTCGACAGCGGCGGCTGCCCCCAATGACTCGCCTTCGATTCGCATCGGCTGGCGCGGCTGGGTATCGCGGTGGGGCAATGGCTCCGAACGTGCGGCAATGCCAAGCAAACTGGCCGAGCGTCGCAGCGGCGGCATGCTTGTTGCGATGCTGCTAGCGGCCGGTGGCCTACTTGCCGACGCGTCGTCGGCCGGGTGAGCATCCGCCACCGTTGCCGCGGCGTCGGTCGTTGCGGGCGCACCGCTTCGCGCGAGCGCATCACCTTTCGCGGGCGCATCACCTTTCGTGGGCGCATCACCTTTCGCGAGCGCATCACCTTTCGCGAGCGCATCACCTTTCGCGAGCGCATCACCTTTCGTGGGCGCATCACCTTTCGCGAGCGCATCACTTTTCGTGGGCGGCGCGCCAGCGGCCGGGGCAGCAACCGCCTGCGAAGCCTCCGTTTTTGCGGCTGCGGCCTCCGCTTCGACCCTGCCGAGAGCGCTCGCCGCAACCGGCTTGAGCGGAGCTTTGGCCACGCCTGCTGCTGCGCCGAGCGCCGGCTTGGCCTCGGTTGTCGCCAATGCAGCACCACAGCCAAGGCAGAATCGGTACTTGCCTTCGTTGCTTCTGCCGCAGCGCGGACACGTTGCCATCAGTCCAGCTCCTCGGTGGCCCCGGTCGACAGTGCGCGTCGCTCGCAGGTTCCCACAGCATGGCTCTCGTACCGTTCGCCCGCAACAGCGTCAAGCCTTCTTGCCGCTCCGCGACCACAATTTCTCACAATCGCCGGGGCACCATGGCGCAGTGCGTCGAATCTCAACTAGTTTTGCAAATTGCTGCGGCGATCCCGAACGGCTGCGTCTCCGCCCGCCATTTTTGACCTTGGGCAGCCTCCGTCGCGGCGCATCCCATCTTTGTCAGCTGATGTGGCCCGCGATCGCAAAAATCGGCGCTGAGCGGCCCTTGCGCACTTTGCACCGCGGCGATCTTGGGCTACAACAGCGGCGACGCCGGCCACGCGTGCCGGCCTGTTCTTTCTTTTTGCCCGCGCCCACCAGGGGCGTACGAGGGGCCATGGCGATCGCGCTGCGCACCTTCATCGTACTCGACAGTTTGCAGCCGCAACTGGCGTCGTTCATTGGTAAAACTGCCCGCGGATTCTTGCCCTTGCCCGGCATGGCCGCGCTCTACGTCGAGATCGCGCCCGGCATCGCCGTCAACCGCATCACCGATGTGGCGCTCAAGGCCACCACCGTGACGCCGGCAATTCAGGTAGTTGAGCGCGCCTTTGGCCTGCTCGAAGTGCACGATTCCGATCAAGGTGCCGTCCGCAGTGCCGGTCGCGCCATCCTCGAAGACCTGGGCATCGAAGAGTCGCAGCGCATGAAGCCGCGCATTGCCACCAACCAGGTCATCCGGTCGATCGAGCCGTACCAGGCTCAGATTATCAATAAGGACTCGTACGGCAACATGATTCTGCCGGGCGACAGCCTCTTTATCCTCGAGACAGAGCCGGCTGGCTATGCCGCCTACGCTGCGAACGAGGCCGAGAAGGCGGCGAACGTCAAGCTTATCGAAGTGCGCCCGTTCGGCGCCTTTGGCCGCTTGTGGATGTCGGGCAGCGAATCCGAGATCGACTCGGCCCGCGCCGCTGCGATCGCCGCTCTCGAAGGGGTCGATGGTCTGGCGTCGACGCGCTGAGTCGCCGGCATTGGCCGGAATGACCAGCAGCAAATTGGCGAACTAGTTAGTGAACTCTCTGTTTTCTGTAAGCATTTCTGTTGGAAGGAGTTATCATGTCGGACGCATTGGGAATGATCGAAACCCGCGGTTTTGTGGCTCTCGTCGAGGCCAGCGATGCCATGGTCAAGGCCGCCAAGGTCGAGCTCGTCGGCTTTGAGAAGATCGGTGGCGGCTACGTTACGGCGATCGTGCGCGGCGATGTGGCGGCGGTCAAGGCGGCGGTCGAAGCCGGTCAGCGTCAGGCCGAGCGCGTCGGCGAGCTGGTCTCGGTGCACGTGATTCCGCGCCCGCACGCCAATGTCGACGCCACGCTGCCGCTCGGTCGCGGTCCGGCCAAGTCCGACAACAAGATCGTCTAGTTGGCCACGGTCCAAGGCGTCTCGCACTAGCCGGAGCGGCCACAGCGCTGCGCTCACCACTCGCTGCAGGGGTGGGCGCGGTCTTTGCCGCACTGGCCTGCGCCTTAACGCCAGTGGCCATTGCCATGGTGCGCAAAAAGCACGGCATTCGGGCATGTTCCGGGGCCGTGCCAGCGGGGTCGCCCAGGGCCCGCAGGCGAGGATCAGATGCTGCTCGGCAAGGTAGTCGGTACGGTAGTCGCGACAAGAAAAGAGCCTGAACTTGTGGGTTTGCGGCTGCTGCTGGTCCGCGAATTCGACGCCAAGTACCAGGCGACCGGCAAGGTGATCGTCGCGGTCGATGCCGTGGGCGCGGGCGACGGCGAAGTGGTGCTATTTGCGGCGGGTTCATCGGCGCGGCTCACTTCGGCCACCAAAGATCGTCCGGTCGATCACGTGATCATGGCGATCGTCGACAGCGTGCAGTCCGACGGCGAGTCGGTGTACGAGAAGTACCCGAGCAGCGACGGCGAGTAGCCTGCAAGTCTGCTGAGCGAAACGCCTTTGCTGGTGTAGGCCAGCGCTGCGGTCGCCGAGGGAGAAGGTCATGGACGAAGCGCGCATCCAAGCCATTGTCGCCGAAGTGGTTCGCCGCCTTGGCACACCTGCGGCCGGTGGCGGTGGCCCGACCATCAGCACCCCGCGCTATGCCCCTGGCAAGAATGGGCTTTTTGACACGGTCGACGATGCGGTCAACGCCGCACGCACCGCCTACGAGCAGATGCACAAGACGCCGGTGCATGTGCGGGCCCGGGCGATCGACAACATGCGCCAGGTCACGCTGAAGAACCTTGAAGAGATGTCGCGGCGCGCCGTAGAAGAAACGGGCCTGGGTCGGGTAGCCGATAAGATCAACAAGAATCGGCTAGTGGCGCTGAAGACCCCCGGCATGGAGATTCTGCAGCCCGCCGCCCACACGGGCGATGCCGGCCTGACGATCGACGAATTCGGGCCGCTCGGCATCATCGGCTCGATTACGCCCACGACGAACGCCACCGAGACGATTCTGAACAACGGCATCTCGATGCTAGCTGGCGGAAATACGGTGGTTTTTAACGTGCACCCCAGCGCCAAGCGGACGCTTGCCTGGTACGTGCAGATGCTGAATCAGGCCTGCGTCGAGGCCGGCGCGCCCGACAACATGATGACGATGGTGACCGAGCCGTCGATCGAATCGGCCAACGCCGTGATGAAACACCCCGGAATTCGCCTGATTGCCGTGACGGGCGGCGGGCCGGT
This sequence comes from uncultured Myxococcales bacterium, assembly GCA_903883645.1. Classification (GTDB taxonomy): domain Bacteria; phylum Myxococcota_A; class UBA9042; order UBA9042; family UBA9042; genus SXRM01. The sequence goes on from CAISBR010000111.1 coordinate 69,922, forward strand.
GGTCAAGGCGGCGCTCAATTCGGGTAAGCGCGCGGTGTGTGCCGGGCCGGGCAATCCGCCCGCCGTCGTCGACGAGACTGCGAATCTGCGGCAGGCGGCGAAAAACATCATTGCTGGCGCGTCGCTCGACAACAACATCGTGTGCATCGTCGAAAAAGAGATCATCGCGGTGGCCAAGATCGCCGATGAGCTCAAGCGCGAGATGAACCAGAACGGCGCCTACGAGGTCAAAGACCGCGAGCTGCAGGCGCTCGAGAAATTGCTGATTGAAGACGGGCATATCAACCGCAAGTTCGTGGGCAAGAACGCCAGCGTGATCTTGCGCGAGATCGGCGTCACCGTGCCCGACGAGACGCGCATCGCCTATGCCGAGGTCGAAGAGTCGCATCCTTTCGTGCAGTTAGAGGGCCTGTTGCCGGTACTCGGCTTCTTCCGCGTGCCGGATTGGGAGTCGGCGATCGAGGCGGCGGTGCGCTGCGAGCACGGTTTCTTGCACACGGCGACGATGCACTCGATGGCGATTGACCGCCTGGACCGCATGGCCAAGGCTGTGAACACCTCGATTTTTGTGAAGAATGCCCCGTCGTACGCGGGTCTGGGCCTGGGTGGCGAGGGCTACACCGCGTGGACCATCGCCGGCACTACGGGCGAAGGGCTGACCAACGCCCGCACCTGGACCAAGCAGCGCCGCTGCACCCTGCACGGCTTCTTCCACATCGTCTAAACCTGGAGCAATTCTTGGCTTTTGCCACCGAACACGACACTTTGGCTGCCATCGAGCTCATCTCGGTGCCGGCTGGGCTGTGCGCGCTCGATGCACTCGTTAAAGAGGCGCCAGTTCACGTGATTTTCGCGGGCGACATCGATCCCGGCCGCTTCTTGGTGGTGTTTGGCGGCGATGTGGCCAGCTGCGAGGCGGCTTTGCAGCGCGCGGCCAGCGACCTGGCGGGCGAAGTGACCGAGACGCTGCTTTTGCCCTATGCCCACGAAGGCTTGCGTGCCGCCCTGCACGGCGAGCTGACCACCAGTGCGGCGGCGCAAGACCGCCAAGACGCGCTGGGGATTTTGCAGTGCCACACGCCGATTGCCACCCTTGCTGCGGTCGATCGCGCGCTCAAAGTGGCCGAAACGCGCCTGCTGCGCCTGCGTTTTGCCAGTGAGTTGGCGGGGCAAGGCCATGCTGTGCTTACCGGTGATCAGCACGATGTCGAGGCTGCGCTGCAAGCTGCCGAAAGCGGTGCGCCCAGCGGTACCGTGGTGCTGACCCGCCGCATCGCCCGCCCCGCCATCGAGACCTGCGACGCCGCCGCCCAGCGCAAGAATGGGGCCCGCGGACTGTCGCCGCTCGAGCCCTAACTGCCCGATACACATTTCACTTTCTTGGAGTTCACCGCGATGCAAACCGCGCCAGCCCCCGATCCTGCCCTGCTGCGGATTGCGCCCATCGAACAAGCCATTGCCGACATCGCCGCAGGTCGCATGGTGATCCTGGTTGACGATGAAGATCGCGAAAATGAAGGGGATTTGGTGATTGCAGCCGAGCGAGTCACCCCCGAGGCAATCGCCTTTATGGCGGAGCATGGCCGCGGTCTGGTGTGCCTAGCGATGCAAGGTGCGCTGGTCGACCGCCTCGAGCTCGCGCCCATGGCGCCGCAGAACGAAGCTCGCCTGGGCACTGCATTTACCGTGAGCCTCGACGCGGTGGATGTGCACGGCTCCGGCGTGTCGGCGCGGGCCCGGTCGCATACCATCTTGCGGGCGATCGCTCCGGATGCGACGGCCAAAGATTTTCGAATCCCCGGGCACATTTACCCCCTGCGCGCTCGCCAGGGTGGGGTGCTGGTGCGGGCGGGCCAGACCGAGGGCTCGGTCGATCTGGCGCGGCTTGCGGGCCTAGTGCCGGCCGGGGTGATCTGCGAGGTGATGGCGCCCGATGGCAGCATGAGTCGCTTGCCGGCCCTGCTCGAGTTCGGCGCGCTGCACGGCATTCGCGTGGTGTCGGTCGCCGATCTGATCGAGTACCGCCTGCAAAAAGAGCCGCTGGTGATTCGCGAGGCTGAGAGTAAATTAGCCACAGAGTACGGTGATTTCCGTATTGCCATCTACCGCTCGCTCATCGGTACGGCCACCCACGCGGCGCTGATTTACGGCAATGTGACGACGGGCGAGCCGACCTTGGTGCGTGTGCACCGCAGCAATCCGCTGGCGGATGCCTTTGGTTTCGTCCTCTCGTCGGCCCAGCGCAACCTGGCGGCGGGGATGAAGCGGATCGCCGAAGAAGGCGCGGGCGTGCTGCTGTATCTGGATGTGGACCGCGATGCCGATGCCCTGGGCGATGCCCTGCAGACCTATGCCGATCGCGCGGCGGGGGTGCAGCGACCGGCCGACGACGGGCACGCCGCCAAGATGGACTTTCAGGAATTTGGCATCGGCGCGCAGATCTTGCGCGACCTGGGCTTGCGCAAGCTGCGGGTGCTGACCAATCAGCCGCGGCGGTTGCGGGGCGTGTCGGGCTATGGCCTTGAGATCACCCAATGGCTGCCGGTGGGCGAAGCGAACTGCGCCGCTGCGGAGGAACAGTAATGGCCGCTCGTCTCTTGTTGCTGCTGTCGATCGTCGCGCTCGCTGCCGCGGCGTGCCAAGGGCCATGCGACGACGTCGCCGAGCGCACCTGCGCCAAGACCGGCGAACGCGATGGACTTTGTTTACAACTTCGCAAAGTTGCAGCTGCGCCGAATGACCGAGATCGCGAAAGCTGTCGTGCGGGCAAGGTATTTCTGGACCAGCTCGAAAAGAATTGACAGCGGCGCCCCCAACGAACGATCCGATCGCATTGGGTTTTCTGTGGGCGGACCTGTCCTTTTTGTGGGGTGCAAGCTCGCGTCCTTGCGGCCGACTCGCCGCGGCGCGACGTAGATCCCGTCTGGTATCCAGAGTTTCGGGCGCGAGTGTGAGAGGTTGCAACCCGTGGGCGCGCACCTACTTTGTGGCAAATTGCCGCACTTGGCAGGCGAGCAGCAGTTGCCAGCGGGGCATCAGGTGTAGGATGCTCTGAGCCGTCTGACCGTGCCGTTGGGGCGCGGCGATGTCGTTTGGGTAGGCTAGCGAGGTGTTCTTGGGCACGATGTTCGGGCGCTATGAGCTGCTTGACCGCATCGGCTTGGGCGGCATGGCCGAGGTGTGGCGCGCCAAAGTTGGCGGCGTCGGCGGCTTTGAAAAGATCGTTGTTATCAAGAAGATCCTGCCCTCGTTTGCCTCGAACAAGACCTTCATCGACATGCTGCTGGCCGAGGCGCGGCTCTGCGCGGTGCTGCAGCACGCCAACATCGTCCAGACCTACGAAAACGGCGAAATCGAAGGCATTTTCTATATCGCGATGGAGTACGTGCGCGGTCACGACTTGTTCAAGGTCCTGTCGCGGGCGACCCAGACGCAAATGCGCATTCCGCCTGAGCTTTGCCTTTATATCGCCGCCGAGACCGCCAAGGGCCTGCACTACGCGCACAATGCCAAGGACCACTACGGGCGGTTGCTGAACATCATCCACCGCGACGTTTCTCCTTCGAATATTCTGCTGGCCGAGGGTGGCGAGGTCAAAGTCATGGACTTTGGCGTGGCCAAGGCGTCGTCGGGCGATCGCGACAATGCCACGCGGTCGGGCGTGCTCAAGGGCAAGCTGGGCTATATGAGCCCAGAGCAAGTCACGGGCCGCGCGTTTGACCACCGCAGCGACATTTTCTCGTTGGGTATCATCCTGTACGAGTCGCTGACGCTCAAGCGCTTGTTCTTGGCCAAGACGGACCTTGAGACACTGGTCAATATTCGCGACGCGCGCATCGAGCATAAGTTTAAGAAACACAGCTATATCGATGAGGATATTCGCAATATTTTGCGGCGGGCGCTGGCCCGCGATTCCGACGAGCGCTACCCCACCGCCATGGCGATGCACGACGACATCATGAAGGTGATGTTCGAGCGGCGGCAGCATGTGGCCACTGGGCAGATGTCGACCTATCTCGAGCAGTTGTTTGCCGGTGAGGAAGAGAGCGCCCCTGTGCTGACGCGGGCCGTCGTGCCGGCTATTGCCGCCGATGTGGAGGAACCGCCGCCTATCCCCGACGAATCGCCGTCTAAGCGGTCGGCCGCCCAAAGCAAAGACAAGTTGCTCGATCGCCCCGGTACGCCCAATGCGCCCACGGCAGTGGCGTCGATCTCGTTTTCGCCCGACGACATGGAGAAGATTCGCGCGCGGATTGCCGAAACCCGTGCGCGCAGCGGCTTGCCGCCTCTGCCGGTCGAAGGTGCGGATGCGGCGCGACCGACGCTTCCCCAAACCGAAGAGATGCGTTGGCGGCAAGGTGGGGGCCATGGCGATACCTCGCCGGTTGACCATTCCGGTGCGTCAGCGCGGCGGGCGGCCTCGCAGCCGAGCAGTGCCCACGAAGCGGTGTCCGCGCCGTCGGCGAGCGGTGCACCGGGCCACGGCACGACAAGCCCGTCGCGGCCACGTTTGCGCGCCCAAGAAGAGCGCATAGCCCGCGGTAATACCGGAGAAATTTCGATTGCGGCCGCGTCTGAAGGGTCGAGCGCGGTGCGTGCCGTCAGCGTGGCGGTGATGGCGCCCCCTTCGACCAATCCCCACGCTCGCTCGCTTGCGGCACGGGCCATGCGACCCGAATTTCAGACCGCGCCGTTTCCGCTCGATGATCTGGCGCCCGCAACGGCCAATTCAGGCTCTATTGCCGCGCAACCCGAGTTCAGCTCGGCCGTGGGGGCGCACGAAGGCACGTTGACCGCCACGCCCGAGAACATCCAGCTGACGCCGCTCGACATCCCGGTCTTTCAGCACAACTCGTCGAGCGCATACGAGATTGTTCCCGATTTCTTGCGGCCGCGGGCGGGTGCGGACTCCGCACGGTCTACCGGCGAAATCCAGGCCGCGCAGGGTGCGGATGCGAGCGGCTACAACCGGCCCACGACGCGCGACGTGCAGAGCACGCAGAGGTCGCAAGCCCTTGATAATAGCACGGATTCTGTGCGAAATTCGGCACAACAACCGGCGCTATACCGCATCAAGCTCGCGAACGGTGGCGAGCTGGCGGGGCTGACACAGGCGTCGCTCGAAGCTTTGCTGCGCGCCAAGACCGCCACGCTCGACGATGTGGTGGCCCACGGCAACGGGCCGTTCTTGCCCATCCGTTCGCTGGCTTCGCTGAGTGCCCTGGTCGAGACGGCCAGCGTGCCGCCCAAGCCGCCCAGCCTGTCGGGGCCGCTGTCGCAATGGGTGTTTGTGCGCCTGCTGTATAAGGCTTTTGCCGATCGGGCCACGGGTTGCCTTGAACTGCACCGCGGCGATGCGACCAAGTCGATCTACTTTCGCCGGGGCCGCACACAGTACATCACGAGCAATCAGCACCAAGAACTGCTGGGGCCGTTCATGGTCGCCAACGGTTACATCAGCCAGGCCGACGTCGACTTGGCGATCGCCCGCTCGCGTGCCACAGGTTCAAAACTGGGCGATTTGCTGGTGGGCATGAACCTCATCAAGCCGTTCCAGCTGTATCAAGTGCTCGAGCGCCAGACACACGCGCGCTTCATCGACGCTTTTGGTTGGGATTCGGGTACATACGCCTTCTTTGATGGCATCGAGCCGCCGAGCGATATCGTGCCGCTCGATTTTGACCCGATCTCGGTCCTCGCCGAGGGTGTGCGCGAGCGGGTGTCGCTGGCCGCGCTCGACCCCCTGCTGCAAGACAAGCTAGATAAGCAGTTGTATCAACGGCATAATCCGCTGATATCGCTGTCGGACCTGAAGCTGCAGGCGCGCGAGTCCAAGGCCGTGACCGTGCTGCTGTCGGCCAAGACGCCGCGCCAAGCCTACGAAGACTGTTACGGTAACCGCCCGCAACGACTCGCATTGCTGCACGTGCTGTTCTTGATGCTGCAGACCGAGTTGGTGACCTTTGACGCCGATCGCGCCGGCTAGCCCGCCAGGGGCACGACGCACTGGAACGCCATGGTGTGGGTGATCGGCCATCGCGGCGCACGGCAGCTTGCCGTCGAAAACAGCTTGGCTTCTCTACAGATCGCGCTCGATCAAGGTGCCGATGGCGTGGAGTGCGACGTACAGCTCAGTGCCGATGGCGAGCCGCTGCTGTGGCACGACGCGGATCTGCAGCGCCTGTGCGGAGATGCGCGGCGCTTGGACCAGCTGAAGTGGCGCGAGCTGCGCGAGCTGCGGCCGAGTGTCGCCAGCTTGCAGCCGCAGCCCGTGGCGCATCTCGACGACGTGGTCGAGTGGGCCCAGGCGCGGCCCCTGCGGTTGAACATCGAGCTGAAGGTTGCAGGCCATGCGGCGGCGCGGCGCTTGGTCGAGGTGCTGTTGCGGCGAATTGGGGAATATCCACCCGAACTGTGGGTATTTTCGTCGTTTAGTCGCGAGGCCTTGGCTTGGCTGCGCAACTTGGCTCCGGCCTGGCGGCGCGGCACGCTGGTCGAGAACGAGCTCGACTTGCAACTAGTGGGCGATCCTGGCGAAATTGAGCAGTTGCACCCCTGCGGCGACCTGTTGGGGGTCGAGCGGCTGCAGCAATGGCAGGAGCGCGGCTGGCCGGTTTGGCCCTGGACTTTGAATCACCCGGCCGCCTGGGAGCGCGCTGTACAACTGGCCGGGCCGCAGGCGATAGCGGCGCTGATCACCGACGACCCTGGCGGGTTGCGGCGGTTTGTCGACAACAACGGACTGGCGCGGGCGCAACGATCGACCCCCGCCGCGGAGCCATAGCGAAATGAAGAAGTTCTGCCCCAAATGTGACAAGTTGATCGACGTAGCCAGCGCCGACGACAGCCGCTGCCCCGCCTGCCTGCAAGCCTTGGCGGCGCCGCCCACCGAAGAAAAGGCTGGCGGCTCGCGCAAGTGGCTGATCATCGGCATGGGTGTAGCGGTGGTCGCGGGTGCGGCAACGGCGGTGTGCAAGCTGCAGCCCCCGGCCGCGCAAACCGCTGGCGAAAAGGCCGCGACGGGGGCGAAGGGCAATGACTTAGCAGCGAAATTGCGCGCTGCGGGCTTGCCGCTCGAGCGTGCGGCGCTGCCAGGTCAGGCCGACGCAAGCATGGAGCAATTTGCCAAAGGCGCCTCGTCGACGGCAGATTTAATTAGCAAGATCAAAGCGATGCGCGGTGTCGGCAAGCTCGAGGGCCTGCGTTACGAGGTGCGCCGCAGGGGTCAAGCCCTGGACACGCCGGCGCTGTTTTCTGCAGTACAGGCTGGCAAGGCCCAGGCGATCCACCCGATCGAGGCTGCGTTGTTGGTGCGCGCTTTGCTGCAGTCGCGCGGCGAATCAACCGAGTTTGTTACGGAAACAGCAGGTGTGCAGACGCCGCTGACGCTGACTCGTTATCGCCTGGGTGTGCGCTTGAAAGACGGCACGATCGTAGAGCCGCTGGCCGATGCGCCGATGACCAAGGCCCAAGTTGTCGCTGAAAATCAAGTGGTTGCTTTGTGGTTGGTGGTGCGGGCCAACGCCCTTCGCGCCGCCAGCGGCTTTAAGCAGAGTGCCGAGGATCTGCTGGCGGCCGAGGCGATTGCGCCCGGCCTGGCGGCGATCCAGTTTGCCAAGGGGGTGTCGCAGCTCGACCAGCACATGGACGAGCAGGGGGTGGCCTCGTGCGATGCCGCGCTGCAAAAGACCGCGGATCCGCTGGCGAAACTGTTCTTGGCGCAGGTGGCACAGTCGCAGCAACAGCCTGTTAAGGCCTTGCAACGCTGCGACGAGGCTCTGCAAGCGGCGCCCGGGCTGCCCGAAGCCTTGACCGCCAAGGCGATGCTGCAGCTGGCGCGGGTGCCGACGCTGCCCAACGATCAAAAAGACAAGGCGTTGGCGGATGCGGGGGCACTGCTCGACCAGGCCCTGAAGGCGGACCCGCCGCCGCCCGGAGCACGGGCCGCCAAGGCGCAGTGGCTGCTGGCCAAGCACGAAGATCAGCAGGCCGAGATGCTGCTAGGGCAGGCTGTGCGCGAACACAAAGACTTGGAAGCGGGCCTACTGCTTGCACAAATCTTGCAGAGTCAGCGCAAGAACGAAGAGGCGGCCAAGCTGTTCGACACCCTGACGCCGCCGTTTGAAGACGAGCGGGCGGTGCTGGCCTGGACGGGCGTGCTCATGGCCAACAAGCAGGCCGACAAGGCGCTAGAAATTGCCGAGAAGGCGTTTGCCGCGCTGCCCGAAAGCCACAACATTGCTTTGCTGCGTGCCGACTTGCTGCGGCAGAACGGCCGTGTGCCCGAGGCGATTGCCGCGCTTGAGCCGCTGAAAAATGACCCCGACGGCGACCGCATGGCGCTGCTGCAGGCCCAGCTGTATCTGCAAAACCGCCAGCCAACCATGGCCTTGCCGCTTATCGAAGCTGCGCGCAAGAAGCAGCCGACCGACCGCGATGCCGCGATGCTGCATGTGGTGACGCTGGCCATGACCGGTGCGCCGGACCGCGCGGACCAAGAGGCGCAGAAGGCGGTCGCGGCCAAGATTCTAAAACCAATTGAGATTGTTGAGGTATGGCTCCAGGCGGGCGACTTGCCGCGGGCGCAGAAGCTGCTCGAGATCGAGGTGGCGGGCGACAAGCCCGAGCCGAACCTGGTGGCGACACTGGCGGCGGTGTATGTGGCGCTGGGGCAAAAGCCCAAGGCCGAAGCGCTGCGCGATCGCGTGGTCAAGGGCTATGGCGACAAGGGAGCTGAAGTGAAAACACTGTTAGATCAAGCGATTACTAGCGCAGAGACCGAGGCCAAGATGATGCGCGACAATGGCCAAGCCCCCGATGCAGCGCCCAAGGGCACGCCGTGAGCGCGGCGCAAGAGGCCATCGCAAAGCTGGCAGAGACCTGTGAACAACACGAATTAGCATGGGAATCGAGCTGGTCGGCGCCGCTGCAGCGCTTGCTCGAGCTCGTGGCCGACGGGCAGGCGCGCGTGAACCTGGTGGGCGACCCGTCGCCGGCCGGCGTAAGCGAGCATGTGCTCGAAGCTTTGGTGCTGGTGACCGCAACCCTGCGGCAGCTGGGCCAGGCCCCGGCGCGGCTGGTCGATGTGGGGGCCGGCGCCGGCATTGCGGCCATGACGCTGGGGATCTGCTTTCCGGATTGCCAAGTGGTGGCGGTCGAGCCGCGCAAGCTGCGGGCGCAATTTGTGGCCGAGGCGGCGAATTCGTTGCAGCTAAAGCACTTGCGTACGGTGCCGACGACGCTGTTCAGCGCCTTCTTGGCGGCGGAGTTCGATCTGGCGACGGCGCGCGCGGTGTGGCCGCCGGCCGAGTGGCTGCCCAAGGGCTGGCCGCTGCTGTCGGCGCAAGGGGTGGCGGCGGTCAATGGCAAAGGCCCGCCAGAGGCCCTGAGCGCCCTGCTGCAGCCCTTGGGGCGCGTGGTGCAGGCGCTGAGTGTGCCCGGGCCGCGCGAGCACGCCGTGGCCCTGCTGCGGCCCCTAAAAGGCTAGATGAGCGAGATCACTCCGCCGCTGTTGCCCACGCTGCCGCAAAGTCTGGCCGAGCGCACGGCAGTGGCGCGGCAGTCGCTCAAGACGGAGTCTGCTAAGTTAAAGCGATTATTGCAGAATCTTGCGCAGGATCAGGCGCGGGCCGACCAAGCAGAGGCCCTGCGGCTGGCGGGCGAGGTGCTCAAAGGCCAGCTCGCTCAGGTGCCGCGTGGGGCGAGCAGTTGGTCGGGCCCGGTGCCGTGGCAGCCCGAGCAGCAGATCACCGTGGCGCTGCGGCCCGAGCTGAGTGCGGCCGAGAACGTGGCCAAGATGTTTCAGCGGGCGCGCGGACTTGCGACCGGTAGCCGCATTATCGCCGAGCGGCGGCAGGCCACCGAGCAGCGGCTGCTGGTGTTGGCGAGTGTGCAGCTTGGCTATCCCCCGCTTCTCGAGAGGGCGCAGCGCTGGCAGCAGACGAGCCCACAAGACCGCGAAAGTTTGGGTGATCGCCCGCGCAACCTGTTTCGCGATGCCGACACGTGGCTGCAGAGCGTGCGGGCGCTGCGCCTAAAGATCGGCGGGGAGCACAAACCCGACGTGCAGCAGCGGCAGATCGCGCGCAAGGCGGGCGCTGAATTACCCAAGGGTGTCGAGCTGTTTCGTAGTCCTGAGGGGCGGGCTGTGCTCGTGGGCCGCAGTGCCGAGGGTAACGATGCGCTGGTGACGCGGCTGCTGCGCGGGCGCGATGTGTGGCTGCATGTGCGCGACCAGACCGGTGCGCATGTGGTGTTGCGGAGTGAGGGGCAGACCGCGCCCAGCGAGGCCGAGGTCCGGGCGTGCGCCATCCTGGCCGCCCATCTGTCGGGCCTGGCCAAGGGCGATCGCGCCGAAGTCGCGGTTTGTGCGGGTAAAGGCGTCAAGAAGGTCAAGGGGGCGCCGACCGGCTCGGTGTATGTCAGCGGCGAGCGCGCGGTGCGGGTGACCATCGATGCGGCGGTGGTCGACGCCTTTTACGCCCGGCGGCCGCCAAAGTAGCTAGTTCGGCTTGTCGCACGCCAAGTTGCGCAACACGGTCACGCCCATCTTGCTGGTGACCATCAGGTCGTTGCAGCCATCGACGTCAAAATCGATCGACTGAATCGCCAACACTTCGGACAGCGGCAGCAATTGGCCCGTGTACGCGGCGAAACCGTTGTTGCCGTCGCCCAAGTAGAACTGCACCATGCTGGTCGTGCCGTCCAGGGCGATGAGGTCCATCTTCCCGTCTTTATTGACATCGCCGATCTCGACTGCGAGCAACTGTGCGCCATTTTCGACGAGGTTGGTCTTGGCCTCGAACGAGTCGCCCTTGCCGGTCAACAACCCCTTCAAGTAGCCCACGGCATCGCTGCTGGCACAGAGTAGGTCGGTGATCGTGTCGCCGTTGACGTCGCGGCCGCTGCAGCTCGCCACGCCGCTGCCCACCGGCACCTGTTTGGCCAGCTCGAACGTGCCGCCGCTGCCGGTCGACATCAGGGCATCGACGGCGTCGGCGACCTTTTCGACTGCGAATAGGCCGAGTAAGCCCTTGCTGCCATAGGTGGCCGCGAACAGTGCGACGGGGCTGCCGTACAGTCGGCGGTACTCGACCGCTTCCTTGCCGATCCACAGGCCTGCGTCGTCGAGCAAGTCGCGGAAATCGCCAGTCTGATCAACATGTTTGATTCCGCCTGCACCGTTGCCCAAGAACACGCGCACGCGCGACGTCATCGACACAGTCTGGCCCTTACTGCCAAAATCACCCATGACTACGGCCACATCGTTCTTCTTGTCGCCGCTCACGTCGTCGATCACCACGTCGACGGGCTCGATGCCGCCGGCCTGCGCGTAATTCACCTTGACAGGCAACGGGGTATAGGTCTTGCCCGTGACATCGAAGCCCAGCGGAGCGTCTTTCTTGCCCGACAGTTGCACGAACAGCGAAGCGCGCGGCAGGGGCGCGCCGCCGCCAAAGCCGTGGAGCGGCGAGGTCTTGTCGGTGTCGGACACGGCGTAGTAATGGCAGCACGAGTCGCCCTCTTTGCCCTCGTCGCCGTAGTCGTTCTTGACCTCGTTCGTTGTCTTAAATACTTTGCAAGTCGCGCACTTATCTGACGACGGGTCCTTGTCGCCCACGTAGTAGCTCGAGTCTTTGCGCAGCATCACGATGTCGGGCATCTTGTCGTTGTTCAGGTCGCCCACCGCAAATCGCCGTGGCGCGCCAAAGGGTTGCGGCGCGTTGCCGTTTTCAATCGTGCAGTCGGTCTTGACGCCGGCCTCGACCCGGTACTTGGTGTGATTCGGATTGAATTCCGTGGCGCGGGGCGTAAACCCCGGTAGTCCTGAAGAGTTGAGCCAAGCGTGCCACGGCCAAACTGGGAACAGCTTGGGGCTCGACATCTCGAGGCCGCAATTGCCCTCGCCGGCACCGGGTAGCATGGAGTCGCCCAAATCGCCCATGGCCACGATGTCGGGTTTGCCGTCGGGCTGCAGATCGACCGCCACCGCCTGCACGATATTCGACACACCGAAGCGCTTGGTGCCGCGCTTGACGTAGCACATATGGTGCACATGCGGCGCGCGAAAATCACCAGCGCCCAAGCCTCGATAGACTGGAGTGCCATCGGGTCCGGCCGCCAGGGCCATGATGTCGAGCGTGCCGTCGCTGTCGAAATCGGCGGCCAGTGTCTTCTTGACGGAGCCGCCCATCACCCAGCTGCGGAAGCACTCGAGCCGCATGTTGTCTTCGTTGAGCGACACCGGCACCGTGGTCACTTGGCGGCCGCCCGAGACCATGATCAGCCACGGCGTGCCGGTGGGGCCCACATTGGCGACGCGCAAGTCAGTGGCGACAAAGCCTAAAATCGTCCGAAAGTTGCTGCTTGCCGGGTCGAAATTGAAGGTGCCGTTCGGTTGGCCCTTGATCCACCGCACCGTGCCGTTCTTGGCGGCGTAGATCAGGTCGGGGCCGTCCGCGCCGTTGGGCGAGCTGAATTCAACTTTCAAGATCATGGCGGTATCGGCGGTGTCGGCCGAGTAAAAGCCGTCTTCGCCCTGCTGCAACGCGCCGTCTTTCGTGGTGTTTTCGTAGCAAGTGACGTAGGGGCGGGCCGCGTCGCCCACACACACATCGACCAGCTTCTCTTTGTCGGCAAAGAAGTCGCCCACCGCGATCGAGCTGATCGCCGCCACACCCTTGTGCAGCGGCTGGTGATCGCCCTGGCGGAACACATTTGAATCAGTAATCTTCATTGGATCCGCAGTGTTGCATGGCAGCGCCGTCTTGCCGATATAGCAGGTCGGGTCCTTTTGCAGCAGCACGGTCAGCAGGCCGGTGTTGTCGGTGCCCATCGCGGCAATCACATCCGGCACGCCATCGGCATCCAGGTCGCCCAGCTCGGCGGCTTTGACAACATCGGGCACCAGATGTACCTGAATCACCCGGTAGCCATAGCGCAATTTGCCCGTCTTTGTATCGGGTTGCGACGCTAGCACCAGGGCGATGAGCGCCGGTTTGCCGTCCCATGTGCCCGCCGCCACCAGGTCGAGGTTGGCCGGTGCCGCCGCAGCGTTGTTGCTCACAATGTGGGTCGCCAGCAGCCGCGTTACCGAAACCACCTTGTCTTTATAAGTACTTAGCTGGGCCAAGGGGTTCTTGGTCAGGGCGTCGACCGAGTCAAAGGTCAGCGACGGCTGGGTGTCTTTGCCCACAACCGGCAGTCCTCGGCGGACGATCACGCCAAAATCGCCGCCAATGACTTCGTCCAAAATGGTATCGCCGTCAAAATCGAGCTCGACCACGTCTTCGATCGACTTGGGGTACAGATCGTTGTCGTCGGTATTGCCCAAGAAAGACGGCTGGCGCAGCACCGACACGTCGCGCAGCAACTCAGCAGTATTTCCAGCTAGATCGATGGCCTTGAGCGACAGGTGCACCGTGGCCGAGTCGTTCTTGGTCCGGTCGAGCACCGCGGTGATCGTGCCTGTGCGCGTGATATCTTCGCCGATCTGCACGGCGGTCGTCTCGCCCGCGACGGTGGCGAATAGCTGGGCCTTGAGTAGCTTGGGATCAGTAATCTTTACTGAAATAGCAACCTTGCCAATAAAGACGGGGTTGGCCTCACCGGGGCCAGGCGCCTTAGGGCTCATCATTTCGAGCACGGGGGCACAGTGATCCACGTCGATATCGAGGGTGGTGGAGCCCGAACCGCCTGCCGTGCCGACTGCCGCGATGTCGACCGTGGCTTTCTTGCCGCAGGCCTTGTCGGGCGTGGCGACGGTTAGCATTTTGGTGGTGTCGAGCTGGGCGGTCCACGACTCGCCGGCGCCGGTTAGCTTGATTACCGTGCCACTTGGATAGGTTGCGGTGACGCCGGTGACCTTGGTGCCCTTGCCGGCCTTGGCCGAAACCTTGAGCGTAAACACGTTGCCGAGCACGGGTGCCTTGTCGCCAGGGGCCGGGTCGACCACGGTGACAGTGATGTCGGGCGTGGTCGTGGGCGTGCCGCCTGCAGTGCCCGTGCTTGCGGGCGAGCAGGCGCTCAGCGCAGTAAGCGCAGCAAGAAAGCCAAACACCAAGCCTAGTTGGCCCAAGGTGCGGGGGCGGCGAACAGTGTGGCAGTCAAGCATGGGCGAACTCGTGGAACGGCAAAAAGTGCAGCACTCCACCTGTATTGTCTCTGTACCGCGGCTGCGGTCAAGGAAGTTGCGGCTGGGTGGGCCGAGCGGGGGCTAGTGGTATCACTGAGACCGGTTGAGACGAGCTGATACCGGTCTCAAGCCACGGCATGACCGAAGTAGCAATGTATATCAGTATCTTGTGATGTCTTTCGAACTGGCACGGAGCTTGCTTTGTACAGCGGTGCGGCGCCGTGTCGCCCCCGGTACCCCAATGCTTGGCGATTGCGATCGGCAGCCCGCTCCGCGGCTCATCTCGGCAACGGACCTAGCGGCCCGCTATGCTCACATGGCGCTGCTGCCGGTCGAAGTGCTGGTGGTAATCGGGCTTGATGGCAACGGTTTTCTGCGGAGCGAGACGCATTTTCGCGGGCAGGTGGCGCACGTGGCGGTGCGGCCGGCCCAGGCGCTGCGGGCGGTGGTGGCCACGGGGGCGACGGCGTTGGCGCTTGTGCACAATCACCCCTCTGGGCGCAGCCGGCCCAGCGCGGCCGATGTGGCGTTTACCGGGCGTATGGCCGATGCGGCGCGTTTGCTCGGTTTGGCGCTGGTCGATCACATCATCGTCGCGAGCCGCGGCTGGACTAGTCTGGCGCAGCGCGGCCTACTGGGTCGAAGCGACCCATGATGGCTAAGAACCGCACAGATCCACTAGTGATTCGTCTGGCAGGCCTCGCCTTGGCGTGGGCTTTGGCGTGGAGTTGCCGCACGCCGACCGGTCCGCGGCGACCCGAGCGCCTAGGGGAGCCGCTGGCCGGCTCGCAGCTGCCGGCGCGCGGCTGTATCGACGGCAAGAGCGCGAGTATCGAAGATTATCGAGGAGTTCCTGGCATCGGTCCGCGTCTGGCGGCGGCCCTGGTCGAGCATTGTCGCCAGACGCACTGCGTGCGAGGGTCGCCGCCCGAGGGGGTCAAAGGCCTGGGGCCGGTGCTTGCGGGTCGATTGGGCTTGGCACTTTGCCCGCCGGCCGAGCCACATCCTGGCGGGGTGCAACCTCTGAATTTACCAGTACAGTCAGAGGCTTTATAGGTGCAATCGCTCTTCGGGTAGCTCGTGGTCATCGCTCGAGGGCGCCGTATCGTCGGTCAGCAGCGGCGTAATCGCCGGTCCCAGCAAACGGGCGTGGTTCGCTTCGGCCAAAACCTGCTGATACACCTGCACAATACGCGAAAAGGTTGCCCGCCAGCTGTAGCGTTGTTCCACCTCGACCCGGCCGCGCGCACCCAGCAGCGCCGCCCGTCCCGGCCGCAAAAGCTCGAGCCACGCCTCGGCCACCGACTCGGGCGTCGCGTGCTCAAGGGCAATCCCACTGCGACAAACACTGAGCAATTCGCCGATCGACATCTGCGCCGCACCCAGCACCGCCGCGCCCGAGGCCATGGCTTCGACCGCCGCCAAACCAAAGGTCTCGTAGGGGCACAGCGCGGCGAGCACATCGACCGAGGCCAGGATTTTCGCCATTTGCCGCGACTGCTCGACAAAACCCAGGCAGCGCACCTCGGGGTAGCGGGCGGCCAGCGCCTGCGCCTCGGGCAGCCCGGGGCCATGGCCCGCGATCACCAGCACCGGCTTGTGGTCGGTTGTGCTGCGCAAGATCTCATAAGCACCCAGAAGTGCGTGGTAATTCTTTTCTTCCGACAGACGGCCGGCCCAGGCCATCACCACCTGTTCGGGCCCCGCGCCCCAGCTCTGCCGCAACGCGTGATCGCGGTGCTTGGGGTGGAACATCTGCGTGTCGACACCCAGCGGCGTATGCACCACGCGCCCGACGCCATTGCCTTGCAACTGCTCGATCATACAATCCGTTGCCGCCATCGTCGCCGCAAACTGGCCATAGGTGCGCCGCGCCCACCACCACGCCAGGCGCTCGCCCAGCTTGCCCGCGCGCTCGCCTTGCCGGGCAAATACGCGACCGATATCGGTAACCGGGTAATTGGCGTGCCAGAATCCCACGATCGGCACATCGCGGCCCCACAGGGCAAATCGCACCATATCCGGGGTGTTGTATGGGCTGCCCACCTCGACCAAATCGGGCTGAATTGTCTGCAGAACGGCCCGCAATCGCAGGGGATTGAGCATCAAGCGATAGCCCGCGCCCACATGTAGCGCAGGCACGTGATGCACGCGAGCGTTGCCGAAGACCTCGATCGCGGCGCGGTCGCTCGGCAGCAGCAGGTGGTACTCAATGTCGTCGCGCTTGGCCATATAGCGCAGTTTTTCAAGGTGGTAGCGCCGCACGCCGCCGCCGGTCAGGTTAAAGAAGTCGTTGATATCGGCGGTGCGGAACTTGGGCATAGCCCGCGCAGTATAGGCGGTCGGCGGCGGACTGTCTTGAATCTGCAGCGAGAAGCGTGTTTGCTTGCGCCGCTGCGCCACCCCGGCGCCCAGGAATTCGCCATGCCGGCCGCGCCGCTTCGCACACATTATCGTCAACTCGTTGTCGAAAGTCCTAGTCTACACAATAACTTGCTGGGGGATCCTGCGCGCCGTCTGCTGCCCGTGTACGTGCCGCCGCAGTACGACAGTGAGCCCGAGCGGCGCTTTCCCGTCGTGTACTACCTGGCCGGCTACGCGGGCTGGGGTGGGCAGAAACTTGGCGAAAAGAGTTGGGAAGAGCCGCTTCATGCCGCACTGGATCGCTTGATCGCGGCGGGCACGCTGCCGCCCATGCTCGTCGCCTTTCCCGATGGGTTTACCAAGCTGGGTGGCGCGCAGTACCGCAACTCGCCAGTGTGTGGCAACTACCTAGATTATCTCTGTAATGACCTGGTTGGGGCGGTGGATTGCGAACTGCGGACCGTGGCGCACCGCGCTGCCCGCGGGGTGATGGGCAAAAGCTCGGGTGGTTACGGTGCAATTCTGGCCGGTGCCGAGCGGCCCGACGTGTTTGGCCATGTGTGCTCGATCGCCGGCGACAGCGCCTTCGACCTCAGCTATCGCATGGATTTAGGCAAGTGTTTTCAAGTATTGCGGCGCTATACCCAGCCGATCGACTTCGTCGAGCAGTTCATCGCCAAGGCGGCGCGCAGTTCGCAAGAGTTTTCGGCGATGATGGTGATCGCTTACGCCCAGGCCTATTCGCCGAATCCGAGCGTGCCCGGCATCTTGTGCGATCTGCCTTTTGATATGCAGACCGGCGACTTGCGCCCCGAAGTGTGGCAGCGCTGGCTCGACTGCGACCCCGTGCGGTTTGCGCCCACGCGGGCGACCGCTCTGAAGTCGTTGAAAACGCTGTTTCTCGATGCGGGCACGTCGGACGAGTGGTGCCTCGACATCGGCCACCGTATCCTAGCGGATCGCTTGCAGAAAGCCGGCGTGCCGTGCGCGCTCGAAGAGTTCGAAGGCGGTCACATGGGCCACGACGAGCGCATCTTGGTCAGCCTGCAAAAGATCGCCGCTAATCTCTAGTGATTTTGCACAGGCTCGGCCGGTAGCGGCTTGCTGCCGCGCGGCGCTTGCGGCCACCACGTCTGCATTAAATAGCGCACCGTGCTGCGCTGATCGTTGCCGGCGCGCGGCACAGGGGGCTGCAGGCGCCAGAGCACCGCGGCCATCGCCAAGCCGGCGCCGAGCAAGCACAGGGTTGTAACCATCCGAAACAGATTAGATTTTTCGGAAAACGGGTTCATCGTGCCTGCCACTGCCACCATGCCCGTGGCCAGCGCTGCGAAGTAGGGCAGGGCGCCAACCAGGGCCGAGGTGCCCAGCCAATACAGTGGACTCGACCAAATAAACCCATGTGCGATAAGGGGTTGCGCAACTTCATTGAGCGGGTTCCAGACCTCGAGCGGAAAGCCCTGGCACACCGCTGTGGCGGCGCCGGCGAACACGATGGCCACAATGCTGCCGACACTAAAGATGATTCTCGCCGAGCTTTGCCAGACGCCGCGCAGACTGTCGAGCCCGTGGGCCGCCGCCAGGGCCGCAAACGGCACGATCGCCGTGATGTAGCGCGGGCCGACCACCCAGCCGCCGCGCCACAGGGCGTGAGTGGTCTGAAAAAACAAGAAATACAGGCAGATAATCCACGCGATCAGCGCCTCGCCGCGCCGCGTCGCCCACAGCCCCGAGGTGTCGACCGTGCGCCGCGCCGCCAGCACGCCCAGCCACCCGAGCGCCGCCCAGGGCGCCCAGAAGTACAGACCGGTAAATGGCGAAACTAGCGAACCCGCAAGTTTTTCTTTGGTCGGCAGCGCGATGCCCATAAAGCCGGGCGCCATGTCTTTGACGAATTCGGGATTCTCGAGGTGGCTGTAGGGCAGCTGCCACGGCGCCCCGAAGGCCACGGTATCGAAGTGGGCGAGCGCGAGCGCGGGCCCAAGTCCGCCCAGAGCCAGCCACAGCAGGTCGCTCCAGCGCCGCCGCCGCAGCAGCAGCCAGCCGGCGAGCAGTAACCCCGCGGGTGCCGCCGGGAATTCGATCAGCGTCGCCAGTCCAATGCCTAGCCCCGCGAGCACTACCCACCGTCGCCCCGTGCCCGTGCCCTCGGCCGTGGTCGCGGTGCGCGCTCCGGCAAGATAGGCAAAAAGCAACGCTAAACCAGCAGGTTGATGGCCCGCAAACATCTGCCCATACGTCAGCGACAGCGAGCCCAGCGCGGCTGCTAGCCCCACGCCCAGGCCTAGCTCGGGCCGCCGCAGCCGGCGAGTTAGGTGCAAAATCAGCAGGTACGCACCCGCGACGCTGGGCAGCACCACACAGCACAGCCGCAGCCACCACACGATGGCGGGTTTGCTCAGCGGCGCGCCGCGCAGTGCAAAGACTTGTTTTTGCAGCCAATACGGCACAACGCCCAGCAGCGACATGCCCGGCGCCTTGGCCGGATACAGTGCGCCCGCGCAATCGGGTGGCTTTTGCCGCGGGTCGTTGCACATCAGCGCCTTGTCGTTGACGTAGCCCCACTCCTGCATAACTGAGCCGCGATCGGCAAAGCCACCGCCGGGCACAGCCTCGCGCCGGCCGATCGCATAGGTGTGGTGGTCGACGATGGCCCGCGCCATGTAGATGCGCACAAACTCATTGGGATTATTGATCTGTTCGCTATATGGAAACAGCCACGCGTACGCCAGCAGCAGCACCACGGCGAGCCCGCGCCGCTGTGGAGCGGCGAGCCAATCGGGCGGCGTGGGCGAGCCAAGGGGCATGTGGAATCCGGCCGCGATGGGCGACTGCGGCGCAACCTTGCCAAACCTTGCCGCGAACTGGCAAGCGCGCCCGCTGCGAAACTGCGTCAGCCCACTTGGCGGGAGCGGCGGCCCCACCTGCCGACTCCGCCCGCCGTGCAGTCGACAATTCGGCGCTCAACCTCTAAACTATCGCGCTTCTTGGCCTGCCATTGTGGGCTTGCGAGTCGCGTTCTCATGGCCCAATCGCCGCGCAACTTGGCCCAATCGCCGCACACCCAGCCCGCCTTGGCGCAGATTCGGCCCGAGCGCGTCGCCCTGGTGCACGACTGGCTGGTGACGGCGCGCGGTGGTGAGCGGGTTCTAGATGCACTTTGTGAGTTATTTCCGCAGGCTACCGTGCATACGCTGGTGCGGGCGCCGGGGATTGCCTCGCCACGGATCGAGGGCATGCGCCATGTAACCTCGCTTGCCGATCGCGTGCCGGGGGCCAGTAAACGCCACCGCTGGCTGCTGCCGATCTATCCGCTGGCGATAGAACACTTGGATCTTACTGCGTTTGATCTGGTGGTGTCGTCGAGCCATTGCGTCGCCAAGGGTGCGATCGTGCGGCCGGGTGCGGTGCATGTGTGCTACTGCCACACGCCGGTGCGCTACGCATGGGATCGAACCGACGATTATCTTTCGGGTAGTTCGCCGATGCTCAAGCTGGCGCGCCCCGCGATCGGTCTGGCGGCGAGCTGGCTGCGCAATTGGGATGCCCGCACGGTGGGCCGCGTCGATTCCTTTGTGGCCAATAGCCAGAATACTGCTAATAAGATTAAAGAATTCTATCGTCGCGATGCCCGTGTGGTGGCGCCGCCGACCGAGTGTGCCCAGTTCGAGGCCGTCGATCGCACCCAGCCGGGCGGCGACTACGACTTGGTGCTGGGCGGCATGGTGCCCTACAAGCGCGTCGATTTGGCTGTGCGCGCCTGGGCTTTGCTGCCCGAGCGTCAGCTGGTGATCGTGGGCGACGGGCCCGAGCGGCTGCGGCTGCAGCAGATGGCCACGCCCAATGTGCGGTTTGTGGGGCGTGTGGCCGAAGCGGAACTGGCGGGCTGGTATGCCAAGGCGCGGATGCTGGTTTTTCCGGGCGAAGAGGATGCGGGCATTGTGCCGGTCGAGGCGCAGGCCGCGGGTGTGCCCGTGCTGGCCTTTGGCCGGGGTGGCGCGCTCGAGACGGTCGTGGGCGGCAAAACCGGCTATTTCTTTGACGATCCGACCCCTGAGGCACTGGCCAAGGCGGCGCTCGACCTGGATGCTCTGGCGATCGCGCCCCGGGCTTGCCGGGAGCAGGCGCGTCGGTTCGATCGCAGTGTTTTCTTGCGAGAAATGGCAGACTGTGTGGAATTGGCGCTAGAGCAGCGGTCGCAGCACCGGTAGCAAAGGACTCAGGAGCGAGATGGAAAGCGTTAAGAACACGCACAATTCGCCGTCGAGCCTGCCCCGTACGCTGCAGGTGGTCGAGCCGTCGCAGGCGCTAGACCCGGCGTTTGCGCCCGACATGCACGACAAGGCGGGGCCATCGAAGCAGGTGGCCCAGGCCGTGGCGCAGCAGGGCCCCGTGTACGAAAAGCCTTCGGAATTGCCGCCCTTTCTGCCTGTGCAGCGCCTGCTGAAGCGGGCTATCGACGTGGCGGCCTCGGGAACGGCCCTGGCGATGGGCGCGCCGGTGCTGGCGGCGGTGGCGGTGGCGGTCAAGCTCGACTCTCCCGGGCCCGTGCTGTACCGGCAAGAGCGGGTCGGTAAGGATGGTAAGTCGTTTGATTGCCTCAAGTTTCGCTCGATGACTGTCGACGCCGAAAAAGATGGCCCGCGCTGGGCCCGCTCGTTCGATAGCCGGGTGACGCGCGTGGGCGGGATGTTGCGGCGCACTTCGATCGACGAGCTACCGCAGCTGTGGAACATCTTGGTGGGCGACATGAGCCTGATCGGACCGCGGCCCGAGCGGCCGGTGTTCGTCGCCAAATTCCGTGAGCAATTCAAGGATTACGACCTGCGGCACACGGTGCAGCCTGGTCTGTCGGGCTGGGCTCAGGTCAATGGTCTGCGCGGCAACGTGTCGATCGCCGATCGCACCCTGTACGACGTGTGGTATGTGCGCAATTTCTCGCTGGCCCTCGACGCCCGCATCCTGCTGCAGACCTTTGGCGCTGTGATTGCAGGCGAGTAGGCTACCCCGGTGCTCACGAGCAAGATCGCCCGCAACATAGGGTGGAAGACCCTGGGCACGCTGGCCGAGAAGTCGCTGCGCTTCTTTTTGGTAGCGATGATTTCGCGCGCGCTAGGTCCGCGGATCTACGGGCAATATACCTATGCGGCCGCCCTCGCTCTGCTGTGGGTGCAGATGACCGACATGGGTCTGGGCCTGTTCTTGGCGCGCGAGGTGGCCAAGCACGATGTGCCGCCGGCCAAGCTGATCGGCCATGTGTTCTCGCTGAAAATGGTCTTGGCGCTTCTGTACTTGCTAGTCATGGCCGGCCTGACCTGGTGGCATTTTGCCGACCCCGAGTTCAAGTCGACTGCGCTGTTCCATCCGCGGCCCGGCCCGCTGGGCTGGACGGTGGCGCTGGCGGGTCTCTCGGGCCTAGCGGTGTCGACGATCGAGTCGATCTGGCAAGTGTTTCGCGGTGTTCAGCAGCTGAAGTTAGAGGCGCGCTCGTCGGCGGTGTTTGCGGGGGCGCAGCTGGCTTGCGTGTCGGTGGCGCTGGCGCTGGTGCCGACCATGCCGACCGTGGCGCACGACAAGGGTCTGGTGATGGTGGCGATCGCGGTGGCCATGCTGGCGGCGTCGCTGGTGGCGCTGGGGCACGCCGTCATGCTGCTGATGCGGGTCGTTACGCCGCAATTCGGCTTCTCGATGCCCATGTTGCAGCGCTTTACCCGCGAGGTGCTGCCGCTCGGTTTTGCGATCGTGGCGAGCCTCATCTACTTCAAGATCGATGTGCCGATGCTGCGAATGCTGCGCGGCGATGTCGACGTCGGTCTGTACAACGCCGCCTACAAAGTGCTTGAGAACATGAGTATTGTTCCGGCGGTGCTGCTGGCGGCGACCTTTCCCGCGCTGTCGCTTACCGTCGATAGCGACCCGGCGGCGGCCAGTCGTCTGCACCGCACGACGCGAAACGTGTTGCTGCTGGCGGGGTTGGGTGGTGCCCTGGTGCTGCTGACCGTGCCCGACCTGCTGATCTCGATTCTGAACGGTCGCGAATATGCGGCGGCGGGGTCGACGCTGCGGGCGCTGGCACCCTCCGTCGTGTTGACGTTTATCAACTATCTCGAGACGCACATGCTGGTGGCGATGGGGCTCGTCAAGGCGCAGATGGCCTTTGCCGTGGCGCTGATCGCCGTGAATGTCTTGGCGAATCTGGCGCTGATTCCGGCCTACGGCGGCGTGGGGGCGGCGCTGGCCACAGCCCTGACCGAGTTGGTACTGCTGGCCTTTGTGCTGCCGCTGGTGCATCGCGAGCTGGGTCTGCGGGTGCGGGCGCAACATCAGGCGCAGCTGGCGGCGCAGCAGCAGTCGGCGGTATAGCAGGCGATGATTACCTTGCCCAAGGGTACAACTCAGCGCTTCGCCAACGCTTTTGGCCTGTGCCTGGCCGCGTTGCTGGCTTTGGGGCCGCTCGAGCTGCGCGACAGCCTGCCGCTGGGGCCGCTGCACCTGACCACCACGGAGCTGCTGGCGGCGCTGACCGCGACTGTGGGGATACTCGCGACTTTGTTGGGGTTCTTCGGGCAGCCGAGCGATCGCCCCCAGGTTTCGCTGCGCGCGTTGAAATGGCCGCTTCTTGCTTTGTTTCTCTGGGCTTTGGTGCACATGGCCAGCGCGACCTGGGCGAGTGCCGATCGCGGCTACGTGGCCAAGGCGGCGCTGCGCATCGCGGGCCAGACCACCCTGGCCGGGCTGGCGGCGTACTGGGCGAGCCACGCGGGTTTTCGGCGGCGGGCGATGGGCGGCGCGGTGCTGGGCCTGGCGATCATCACGCTGCTGGGCACGGCTGAGCGGCTGCTGGGGCGCGGCGCCGAGTTCATTTTCCTGCAATTTCGCGATGAACCGACCTGGATGCTGGGCGAGCAGCGCCTGTCGACCGTGTTCTACCACGCCAACACTTGCGCGGCGTACCTAGAGCTGACGGCGCCGCTGCTGCTGGTGGCGGCGAGTGCGCCCGGGCAAAACCGTTGGCGGCGTGCAGGTTTGCTGCTGTGGGCGGCGCTGGTCGCGGTGCTGCTGTCGCTGACCTATTCGCGCGCCGGGCTCCTGGCGGGCATGGTGGGGGCGCTGGCGCTGGCTTGGGCGGCGCGCTGGCAACCCGATCCCCGGCGTTGGCGATTGATTGCAATAGGTTATGCCCTGTTGGTGCTGGTTGCGTACGCCGCTAATCCCGACATGCGGGCGCGCATCGGCCTTGACGATCGCTCGTACCGGCCGCAGTACCAGTGGCTGGCGGGCTGCGTCGGCCACCCGGGTGATCACGTGCAAGTGCCTCTGCAGATTCGCAATCGCGGTGCGTGGGACCTGGCCAACCGCCAAGCGCCGGCGCACGTGGTGCACACTTGGCTGACGCGCACCGGTCACCAACTTGTCGATGCCTGGGACTATACGGCCATGCCCGACCTGCCGGCCGGTGCGACCATCACCGTCGCTTTACCCTTAGAACTTCCCAATCGCACAGGCGAATTTGTGGTGGCGGCCGACATCATGCGCGACCGCGTGCTGCGGGTGTCGGGGGTGGGCGCGCCGCTGGCTCTGCTGAACTGTACCGTCGTGGCAGCCGATCAGCCTTTGCCGCCGCCCGACGGTCATCCCATTGATGTCAGTCGTTTTGATGCCGTGCGCGCCTGGCGCGGTATGGACTTGGAGCGTCGGCACTACTGGCGCGCCGCGGTGCTGCTCTGGGAGCGCAAGCCATGGCTAGGCTGGGGGTCGGACCGATTCGCTTTAATTCACCGCGAGTACGTGCCCTCGCAGGGCTATGACCCGCGCGCCCGCGCGCATTCGCTGCTGCTCGAAACCGCCGTCGACCTTGGGCTGCTGGGCGTGGCGGTGTTGGCATTGCTGCTCGTGGTGGTGGGGCGCGCGGTGCGACTTGCATTCCGCCGGGGATGGGGGTCTGATCGCGGTGCCGCGCTGGCGATCGCCGCCGGTCTGTGTGGCCTCATCGTTCACAGTGCCGTTGATTTTTTCTTTGGTTACACCCAGATCGCCGTGGTGGTCTGGCCGCTGATCGGGCTGTTGCTCGGACTGCAGGCCACCCTCGACGAGCCGGCCACCGCGCCCGCAGCGAGCCCCCCATGAGCGCACAAGTCCAGTCGATTCAGATCGTCTTGAACGGTGAGCCCGCGTCGCAACCCGCTGGCCTGACCGTGACCGAGCTGTTGCAACGGCTGAATGCTCCGACCTTTGGCGTCGCCGTCGAGCGCAATCGGCAGGTGGTGCGGCGCGCCGATCATCCGACCACGCTGGTGCTCGACGGTGATCATATCGAAATCGTTACATTTGTCGGCGGTGGCTGACACCTTGGAGCTGTAATGACCACGCAAGATAGCTGGACTCTGGCCGGGCGCACCTTTTTCTCGCGCTTGCTGGTGGGTACGGGCAAGTACGCCAACAATCAGGTGGCCCGCGAAGCCATCGACGAGTCGGGCGCCGAGATCGTGACCGTGGCTGTGCGTCGCATCGATTTTTCGGCCAAAGAAACGGTGCTCGACGCGCTCGATCGCAGCCGGCACACCCTGTTGCCCAATACCGCGGGCTGCTATACCGCAGAAGATGCAGTGCGTTACGCGCGCTTGGCCCGCGAGGCGGGCATGGGCGACTTGATCAAGCTCGAGGTCATCGGCGATCAAAAGACCCTTTTCCCCGACAATCAGGCGACGCTGGTTGCAGCCAAGATCCTGGTTAGCGAAGGCTTTGTGGTGCTGCCGTACGTGACCGACGACCCGGTGCTGTGCAAGCAACTGCAAGAGATGGGCTGCGCCGCGGTGATGCCGCTGGGCGCGCCGATTGGCTCCGGTCTAGGGATTCGTAACCCGCATAATCTAAGCATTATTCTAGAACAAGCGACGGTGCCGGTGCTGGTCGATGCCGGCGTGGGTACGGCCAGTGATGCCGCCTTGGCGCTAGAGATGGGTTGCACCGCGGTGCTAATGAACACGGCGATCGCCGGTGCGCGCGATCCGGTGCGTATGGCGCGGGCGATGCGGCTCGGCGTGCAGGCCGGGCGCGATGCGTATCTGGCTGGTCGTATTGAGAAACGGCTGTATGCCTCCGCGTCGAGTCCGCTCACAGGTTTGCTGGGATGACACGGCTCGCACCGCCGCGGCTGACGCTGCTGGTCGATGAGCCGAACTTTGCCACGCCGCTGGCTGGGGCAGAGTTCTCCTTTCATCTCGCGAAGTTTCTGGCCATTCTCGACCAGTGTGCGAGCTTGCCGCGCGATGCGGTAGCACTCTGGCTGCGTGGCCACGGGCATGGTTGGGCGTGGTGGACCGACCACTTGCAACCCTTGGCGTGGCTTGGGCAAACGGGCCTGAAGCTCGGTATCTCGGCGCCCCTAGGCAGCGAAGTGAGCGAGGCGCCGCGCGAGATGCCCTTTAAGTTGGCATGGTTTCAGGTTAGCGAAGCACAGGCCACGGCTTGGCCGTGTGGCACCGTGCCGATCGCGCGCAGCTGCCACGATGCCCCTGGGGTGGCGACGGCTCTGGCGATGGGCGCGGCCTGGGTCACCCTGTCGCCGGTGCTGCCGACGCCGTCAAAGCCCGGTCATCCTGGGCTTGGGTGGTCCGATTTTGCTGCAGTGGCAAGGGGTTATCCAGGGCGTGTTGTGGCGCTTGGCGGGCTGGCGGCTGGCGATTTGCCGGCGGCCTGGGTTGCCGGTGCCGCGGGTGCGGCTGTGCAGCGTGCGTGGACAACGGAGCCGGCAGCGCTGGTTGCGGCGTGTGCGGGTCCTCCAACTGGCCGCGCTTAGTTCGGATTGTTGCCGGTATCGCCCAGTCTATTGACGTTCTTGCCCTGGTTGACCACGATACGAGGTTGAGCGCGGTGTTTGCGGCCACGGTGCCAACAACTCCTGGGCTGCGCTGAAGTGGGGATTCTGCATGTTTGCCATCACGATCCGCGAGCGAAGCGGTCAGGATTATACGTTCCACTTCGACAAGCCCGAGGTCTTGATCGGCCGCGTCAAGGGCAACGACGTGATCTTGCCCAAACAGAACATCAGCAAGCGCCACACCATGGTGCGGACTGCTGGTAAGCGCTTTACGGTCGAGGACTTGGGGTCGACCAACGGCACCTACGTCAACGGACATCGCATCACCTCAGCCGTCGAGATTGGCCCCGATGATAAGGTCTATCTTGGCGATTTCGTAATGACATTTACCGACTTGTCGGCAGTGACGGCCCTGGCCGAGCCCGAGCCGCCAGCCGTACCTGACCTGCCCGACCTGAGTGGCGGCAGCGCCGAGGCGGCCACAAATATGCGCGCGACACTCCACATGTCTGCGCCACCTGCGATCCCCGGCCAAGTAGAAGGGGCGCCCGACCTGCAGCCCATCGAGGCCCTCGACATGCCGGCCGAGCTGGTCCAGCAGCCCGAGCCTGAGGGCGGGCTTGGCGTCGACTTCTTGGATCGCTTGACCGGCCCGCTCGAGAGCCTGCATGGCGACCTTCTGCAGGCCGGCGGCGACGTGGGGTCTGCGGCTTCGGCACTTTCGTCCATTCCCGGTTTGGCGGGCGCGATCAAAGCCCCCGCACGGGCGCAGAGCCAAGCTCCGGCGCTGATGCCGGTGCCCGAGCCCAAGCAGCCCTCGCAGCCCAAGCCCCAGCTCGCTCCGGCCTATCCCGAGCCCATCGCGCCGCCCGCGCCACTCGCGCCTGCGGGTCCGCTGGCGGCGGGATACCACGACCGCTTGGCGGTGCTGTTCCGCGAGTCTATGCAAGAGCTGCGGCCCTCGCTGCCGACCGATACCACCCAGATGACGGACAGTGACTGGGCGGAGCTCGAAGACCGCGTCACCAATTTTGTCGATAGGGCCGTGGCTGCGGGGGCCATGGCGCCCGAAGACGATTCGCGCCAAATCTGCCGCGACTTGATCTACGAACTCACTGGGTTTGGGCCCCTTGAGCCGATGCTCGACGACCCGACCATCGAAGCGATCGAGGTCAATGGCCACGATCAGTTGCATGTTGTGCGCGATGGCCACCGCGAGCGGGCCGCGGAGCGCTTTAGCTGCCAGGCCGCGCTGGCGTTGGCCGTGGACCGCTTGGTGCGCGCCACCGGCCAAAGCGCGCGCGGCGGCACCCAGATGGAAGGCACGCTGGTCGATGGCACTTCGGTGTACGTGGTATGGCCGCCGGCGTGTCCGGTTGGCCCGGCCGTGGTGCTGCGCAAGCCCCGCGCCGAGGCGCCTGAACTCGAACTGCTGGTGGGCCGTGGCACAGTTTCGGCCCATGCCGCCGAGGTGCTGGCGCGCATGGTCGGCGAGCGCCGCAGCATCGCGATCGTGGGGCCGAACGGGGTCGGCAAGCGCACGGTGCTCAACGCCTTGGGCCTGATCTTCCCAGCCGGTGTGCGACTTGCGGTGTTTGAAGATGGCCAGCGGTTGCGCTTGCCCGCCGAGCAGGTGGTGCGCATTGATACCGCGCTGCTGAGCGACAGTGGTGCTTCGGCGCTGCAGATAGCGCTGCGGCTTCGCCCCGATGTGGTGCTGTTCGGCGATTCGGTCAGCCTTGAACTGCACGATGTATTCTCGGTCGCCGCCGATGCTCTGCCTACGTGGCTCGGGGTGTTTGTGGCGCGCGATACGGAGGATTTTGTTCTGCGCGCCGTGCACGCGTTGCAACTGCACCACCCCGGCGTGGCCGAGTCGGTGGCGCGGGCGCGGGTATTGCGCAGTCTGGATGCGGTGGCCGTGTTCGTAAAAGACATCAATGGCCAGCATGTGTTGTCGCAGATCTGCGAGGTCAAGCACGCGCACAAGGGCGAGGCGGCCTTGGTCGAGGTAGTTCCAGGCATCGGCAGCTAGGATGCGGCGCTGGCCAGCAGAGGATCGACTCCGCCGTCAGCGGTGCATTGAGGCACTCGCGGTCGCGACAAGCAGGGGGCGCCGTTGTTCACGCTGATCATCGAGGACAAAAACGGCGCGCTGATCGGCGAATACACCTTCGAAGATGGCGAGTTCATCATCGGACGCAGCCAGCAGGCTGACATCCAGCTAGCGGCCGACAACGTCTCGCGTCGCCATGCCCGGGTGTTTACGCAAGATGGCCGCTGCTTTGTAGAAGACCTCAAGGCCGCCAACGGCGTCTGGGTCAACGGTCGGCGCATCCATGCGGTCACCGAACTGCCGCGCTCGGCCCAGGTGCGCATCGGCGACTTCTTCTTGCACATCGAGGGTGCGGCCTATTCGCGGCCCATGAATACGCCCATCTACGCCCGGTTAGTGCCCATGCCTGGCAGTGTCGGCGAGCTGACGGAGCTGGCGCATCCCACGGTGCTCATCGGTCGTGGCAAAGACTGCGCGGTGGTGCTGCAAGACGTGTCGGTGTCGCGGATTCACTCGAAAATTACCCAAGACGACGCCGGCCGCATTGCTGTCGAAGACCTGCGCTCGAGCAACGGCACCTACGTCAACGACCGCCGTATCGACCACGCGGAGCTGGTGCACGGCGACCGCGTGCGCTTTGGTACCGTGGCATTTTCATTTCAGATCGAAGGGATGCCAGACGTTGATCTCGACGATGACCCCGAGCCGCTGCTGCCGGCATCGCGGCCGCCGACCATGGCGCAGTACTCGCAGCGCGCCCACCAGGCGTTTGCGCCGATGGAGCACCCGCCCGAGCCCGCGTATGCGCCGGCGCAGCGCAGCTTCTTGCCGCAGCTGGCCGCGATCGCGGTGATCCTGGTGGCGCTGATGGCGCTGGTGGTCCTGGTTGGCTTTGCGTTCTTCAAGTTTGTGGCGCCGCGGCTCGACGACAAGCAACCGTACGACGAGCGGGTGGCCAGCGACCGGCCTAGCCGCCACACCGCGCGCAAAGTCGATGACCAAGAGCCGAGCGAAAGGCTAGAGCCCAAGGCAGTGGTCGATCCGCGTGCTCTAAATGCTGCGCAATATCAAGATGCTATGGCCCGTGGGCGCGACGCCATGCTGCGGCGGCAGTGGTCCGAGGCGAAAAGCTGGTTCCAAAAAGCCCACCAGACCGATGTGCTGGCCAGTGAGCCGAACGAGGCTCTGAACAAGGTCTCGCTCGAGGAACGTGCCGGCGCCGATATTGCCCAGGCCGAAGACGCATTTAAGCGGCAGGATTTTAAGACTGCAATTTCGCTGCATAAACAGGTGCCGAGCACGTCGGTGTATGGCGCCGATGCGCAGAAGTCGCTGCAGTCACTGGCGCTGCTGGCCGATATGGAGCGGCAGAAGTCGTGCCACGGTCGGCTGCACGACCAGACGAAGTGCCTCGCGGATTGTAGCTTGGTGCTGTCGACGGGCTATGCGCCGGTGGCCACGGTCGACGAGTGCACACGGCTTGCCGCGAGCGGTGGCAAGCTCGAGTCGCCGGGACGGCATCGCTAACATGAAAACACTGCGCTTCCTTGGACTTTGCTGCGTGATGCTGTGCACGGTGGCGGGCATGAGCGGCTGCCCCGAGGTGGTTCGACGCTGGTACACCGGCACGTGCAGCAACGAAGGTGGCGCTTGCGGCGAAGGCGGCCTGTGTATCGACGGCTTCTGCGGTCGGGCGTGCACCAGTTCGACCGACTGCGGCGACGGCGTGTGCGTGCAGCAAGTCTGCGTACCGCCTGGCTATGTGTGCAACACGGCCTACTGCGACGATGGCAACAGCTGCACCGACGACCTGTGCAACACCGCCAACGCCGCGTGCCGCCACGAATTGCACGCCGGGGCCTGCAGCGACGGCGACGGCTGCACGGTGGGCGACGAGTGCGTGGCGGCGGCTGGCACGTTTAGCTGCAAGTCAGCGCCCAAATGCGACGACGGCAACCCGGCCACCACCGACAGCTGCAATCCGACCAGCGGAATCTGCACCAACACTGCGCCCTAGCAGCGCCGACACTGCGCCCTAGCAGCGCCGACACTGCGCCCTCGCGGGGCCGACACTGCGCCTTAACAGCTGAATTAGCGTCGGGCGGCCATTGCCAAGCACACCCAGCCGGCGATCAGTGACAGGCCGCCGAGTGGCGTGATGATGCCCAGCTTGCGGATGTCGGTCAGGGCCATGACCTGTAAACTGCCCGAAAATAGGACGATACCGACGAGGAAGCCCCAGCCGGCGCGATTGGCCCACTGAGCGAGGTCCGGACGGGCCTGTGCCGTAGCCCACCGCCACGCCGGCTCGACGGCCAGCAGCGCCAGCACGTGCCAGAACTGGTAGCGCACTGCCTTGTCCCACCAATCCAAATGCTGAGGGTCTAGGCGGGCTTGCAGGGCATGGGCACCAAAGGCACCGGTCGCTACGCCCAAACCGCCCAAGATGGCGGCGATCAGCGTCCAAGGCATCACGAAAGCCCCACGATCTCGCCATTTACCAGGTTGATCCGCTCGGCGGCGGGCTTGGCGGGCAGGCCGGGCATGCGCATCAGATCGCCGGTCAGCACCACCACAAAGCCGGCGCCGGCGCTGAGCACCAGGCCGCGGACGTTGAGCTTCCAGCCCTTGGGCCGGCCGAGCTTTTTCGGATCGTCGCTGAGCGAACCCTGGGTCTTGGCCATGCAGATAAGCAGCTTACCGTAGCCCAATTTCTCGAGTTGCCGCAGGTCTTTCTTGGCCTCAGCCGACCACTCAACCCCGTCAGCGCCGTAGATGTTGGTGGCAATGGCGGCGACTTTTTGCTCGATGCTATCGTCGACGGCGTACATGGGCTGGTACTTGCCGCTCGACTTCTGCACGGTTTGCCAAACGATTTTGGCCAGTTCTTCTGCACCCGCGCCACCATCGGCAAAGTGTGACGACACGGCGGCCTGCACACCCCGCGCGGCACAGTGGGCGATCACGGCCTGCAGCTCTTCGTCGGCATCCGTCAAGAAGCGGTTGATCGCCACCACGGGCTGGATGCCGTACTTCTGGATGCTATCTAAGTGCGCGTCAAGATTCGCTATGCCGCGCATCACCGCCGCAACGTCGACCTTGCCCACATCGGCCAGCGCGGTGCCGCCGTGCATTTTGAGCGCCCGGGTCGTGGCGACCAAGACCACCGCGTGTACGGGCAGACCGGCGGTGCGCATCTTGATATCCAAGAACTTTTCGCCGCCGAGGTCAAAGGCAAAGCCCGCCTCGGTCACCACAATGTCGCCCAAATGCAGTGCCGTGCGGGTGGCCACGATCGAGTTGCAACCGTGGGCGATGTTTGCGAATGGCCCGCCATGCACCACCGCCGGCGCGCCTTCGTAGGTCTGCACCAGGTTCGGCTGCAGGGCCTCGCGCAGCAGCACCAGCATGGAACCCGACGCATTGAGTTGGCCTGCCAGCACCGGCTGCCCGTCGCGGGTCCAGGCCACCAGGGCTCGGTCGATGCGGGTGCGCAGATCTTCGGCATCTTCGGCCAGACACAGCATGGCCATGACCTCAGAAGCCGCTGTAATATCGAAGCTTCCTTGCCGCGGAATGCCGTGCGCCGTGCCGCCCATGCCCACCATCACTTGGCGCAGAGCGCGGTCGTTCATGTCGATGACGCGCGGCCACACCACCTTGCGCGGGTCGATATTCAGCGCGTTGCCCTGCTGCAGGTGGTTGTCGATCATCGCCGCGAGCAGGTTGTGCGCCGAGGTGATCGCGTGCAAGTCGCCGGTAAAGTGCAGGTTGATCCGCTGCGAGGGCTCGATAGTCGACTTGCCTGCGCCAGCGCCGCCGCCCTTGACGCCAAAGCACGGACCAAGGCTTGGCTCGCGAAGGGCCGCAACCGCCCGGATTCCTTGGCGTCGCAGGCCCTGCACTAGGCCGATAGTGGTGGTGGTCTTGCCTTCGCCGGCGGGCGTAGGGGTAATCGCGGTCATCAGCACCAGCTTGGCCGGCTCGGTGGTGTGGCGCGGGCGCTGCCGCACGGCCGGGCTGAGCTTGGCCATGACCTTGCCATAGGGTTCGAGGTCGTCGGCTTGTAGCCCCAGGTCGGCGGCGACATCGTAGATAGAACGCAGGGTTGGCTCGCTCATGGTGACCTCTTGCTGGCTGGCAGAAACGGGGGTGAGTTGGGCGCAGCGGTGAGTTGGCTGCGGCGCTAGGGTGCGAGCGTGCGGCGGTGGGCCTGCGGTGTCAACGGCTTGCGGGGCACAACGGTCGCGGTTTGGTCATGCTGGCGCCCGCTACCTAGCGATGCGAGCCCAACACGGCGCCAAAATGGAAATCGAAAACGACGGCCGTCTCGACCTGGTCGCCGATCGACGTAAGGCGCATACCCAGGCCAATGGTTGCGAGAGCTCCGCCTCTGTGGAAACCGTACTCGATCCCCGTACCTAGCAGGCCTCCCATCTGCTGGTGGGCGTAGATGGCGCCGGCCTCGGCGAGTAGGCCCCAAGTCGAGTAAGTCTCTGCCGTTGTGGTGAGC
Source organism: uncultured Myxococcales bacterium (assembly GCA_903883645.1). Classification (GTDB taxonomy): domain Bacteria; phylum Myxococcota_A; class UBA9042; order UBA9042; family UBA9042; genus SXRM01. Next base: position 102,809 of record CAISBR010000111.1, read on the forward strand.
ACGCTCCGCAACATCGCCGCGTACCGCCAGCCCTCGCCGACGCGATACTGCGGCTCAAAGTCGGGAATCAGCAGCAGCGTAGGGCCGTCGTTGAGAGAGGAAGGCCTCGCCATGACAAATGCCGCCGGGCGAATTGGCCACGCGAGCACCAGTGGATGCGCTGCGCCTAGGACCACTTGCGGCACAGGTGCGGCCGCCACGCCCAACGCTGTCGCGAACCAGCCGCGCCCGCGGTGGCCCGTTGCCGTGCCCTTGACCGCACCGGGGATCGGCCTGCCCAGCTCGCGGCAAGCGCGCGATTCGCCAGCGTGGCAGCCGAGTTCGTAGGTGTCCCAGGTCTGCGGAGTGTCGGGGGCGGCTACCTCGCCGCTCAAGTACAAGACGCTGAGGCGACTGCAGCTGTCGCCGTCTTCGCGCAAGCAGCCCTCTCGATAGGCTTCGGCCGCCCTGGCCACATCGCGAGGGCCACGCTTGGGGTCGTCCCAGCTTTTGCCCAGCCAGTAGCAGCCCGCTGCGTCGCCACCGCTACAGGCCAGCGCCAGCCAAGCGACGGCGTGTGGGCGGCGCGCCTTGCCCGCGAGCTCGTCGGCCCACGCATACCATCCCAAGTAGGTGCAGGCCTGCGCATAACCGCCGGAACACGCCGCTTGCCAGTGCGCTGTGGCCGCGGCGGGGTCGGCACGACAGGCAGCGCCTTGGGTGAGCAAGACGGCCAAGTCAAAGCAGCCCAAGAGCGAGCCCCGCGCGCAGCCGAGGTCGAACCACTGATGCGCGGCCGTGACGTCGCCAGAAAGGTTGACAGGGTCAATGATTAGTTTGGCGCCGCGTAGTGTGCACGCGTCGGGGATGCCACCTTCGCAGGCGCGTTCGAGCAGCGTCAGGGCTGCGCGCTGGTCGCGGCTGGTGCCACTGCCCTCGGCGACGTGTTCGGCCCACGTGGCACAGCCGGCTACCGAGCCGACGCCGCAGGCCCGGTGCATGAGTTGCGCCGCCGCCGTCACGTCGCTGGGGAGGCCGACGCCTTGGGCGAGGAGTTGGCCCACGGCTACGCACGACTCGCCATCGCGGGCGGCGCAGGCCTGCTCGGCGGCTTGGCGGTGGCGGGCGATGCGCTGGCGGGCGGTGGCGCGGTCGACGGGGCCGCCCCTGCCGCGGTACTCAAGGACCGCTAGCTGCAAGCACGCCCGTGGGCTGCCCAGGTCGCAGGCCTGCTTGTACCCCTGGCGTTGGGCCGTCCATTGTGAGCGTGCGGCGGCGGCATCGGCGGCGCTCAGGGCAGTGGGCAAGTCGACGGGGGGATTATCTTGGCTGTGTGCGGGGTTGCCGGTAATGGTCGCGACGGCGATGGCGAGGAGGAGGGCGGACCACGCGGGTGCCGTGGAGGTGCAGCGTGACGCGGTGCGGCAAGGGGATAGCGTCATGGGTGCGGTGCCGTGCCCGGCCTGGAGTGGCGCGGGTAGGGTGTGGCGTGGTGAGCAGTGGTGTCAAGGTGGGCGGCCCGGCGCTTTGCGCCGTCAGGCTGCGACAGCGGCGCGCGTGGCCACTGCGTAAAATTCCACACCCCCGGCGCCGCTGCGGCGATCCGGCACGCGAGACAGCAGAATTGCACAGCTTTCTTGGCCGTGCCGGCCCGCCGCCCTGCGGGTGCGCATCCTTGCCGCGCAGTGGGTCGCTCCGCGACCCCCGTCGGGCCCGGAGCAGACGTGGGCTTGCTTGTGTGACTTTCGAAGTGGCCAACGGACTTAGGTGCCTGGCGTGCCCGCGTGCGCCCCGCAAACAGCGAGGCGGCCGGCTGACCTAGGTGCTTGCTTGCCCGCATGGGTCCCGCAAAGAACATAGTCATTTCAATTGGTTACTTCTTGGCCTAACGGCCAGGAATCCGCCCAGCCCATCCGCCCCACCGCAGCGCCAGGGACCTCACGGCCCCAGGCGCACCACCACACCGACGCCCGCCGGCCGCTTTCGCAGCCCACGGGCGCCCCCCGGGGCCATGTCCAACCCCCGGCCA
>CAISBR010000112.1 GCA_903883645.1 uncultured Myxococcales bacterium
CCCGACGCACTCCCCGATGCACTCCCCGATGTAGTTGTCGATGCCGTGGCCGATACATCTGCCGACTCAGCCCCGGTCGATACTCAAGTAGACACCGCTTTTTCCGACGTCGACACCAGCGAAGTCTGGTTCCCGTCTTGGAAAGACAAGAACGGCTGCGAAAACTATGAGCATTTTGAAAACGGTGTGTGCGTCAAAGAAAACCCGAAGCAAGAAAAGTTAGAGACTTCGCTGTGCTGGAAGGCGGGTCAAGTCAACGACTTCGGCGTGGGCAAACCCTGCATGCCCGGTACCGGCATGTGCGCTGGCCAGGTCGCCAACTGTTGCATCATGGACGCCAAGAAATACGGAGCCTTTTGCAGCATGCCCTGCGACTCGGCCACCGGCTGCGGCGCCGGCACCATGTGCCACCAGAGCATGGCGGGCGGAATCTGCATGCCCGAAGAATGCAACCAGCTTTTCGACGGTTACTACGCGATTTACAAGAAGAAAGACAAGGGCTTCGCCTGTGGCGCCGGCACCAACGAGCTCGGCGTCGGCGCCACCTGCAAGGCGGGCGGCACGGCGTGCAAAGTCTACGCGAAGAGCTATTGCCTGGGCGACAATCCCTATTACTTACCCGCAGAACAGACCCAATTGTCGAGCTTTTGCACCATTCCCTGCGAGCTCAATTCGGACTGCGGCAGCGGCGCCCAGTGCATTTACTCCAATGGCAAACCGTACTTCTGCGCCCCCAGCAGTTGCTCGGCCCAGTTTACCGACTTGCTGTTTATCAACAAGCCCGACCCCAACGCTGTATCGACGCCCGACGGCCAGTGCATCCCCGAGTAGCGCTAGTTTCCAGACGGTTTCTTGCAGGCATTCGGCGTGCAGTTGCCCACCCAGAGGTAGCTGAACTCGCGGCGCCACCAGCAAAATGCCTCGCCGCAACAGTCGCTGTCTTGGCTGCAGTGGCGTACGCAGAAGTTGGGCGCCTTGTCCTCGCCCTCGACTACGTGGGGGCACTCGCTGCCCTTGCCAAACGCCGCGCAATCCATCCAGGTTTGGCACAGTAGGCCGATGCCGCACGCGTTGACTTGGCCCACGTTGCAGGGCACCAGCGCCTCTACGGCCGGGGGCACGATGAGCACCCGCGTTTTGCATACCGACGGCGCACATACGGCCGGTCCACCGCCGCGGGGCACGCACTCGGCGCCCAGGCCGCAGCGGTACCAGCCGGGGTAGTCGGGCGTGACGCACAGCTTGGTACACATACCAAAGCCCTTGTCGCCGCTTTGTTTTAGGCAGGTGGTTGCGACTTGGCCCGCGCAGTCACCGTCGCTGGCACAGGCCTTGCCTACGCCGAATTCGTTGTTGTCGGGCAGGCTGCACGGGGCGCTGCCGCTGCTGCTGCTGTCGCCGCCCAGGGCATCTGCGGGCAGTTGTGGTGTGCCGGCCTGGCTGCAGCCCAGCACAACGCCCACCGCCAGTACCCAGATTCGTGTGGTCTTGCGCGCCATTGCCCGTGCTCCTACCGCGTTGCCAGTCCGCCTATCTTCTACGCCAAAACCGGAGGTTGCAGCAAGGGGCAACGCAAATCCGCTTGCCGTTCCCCCGCTCTTGCCGTACAACCACCCCATGCGGCTCATGCTGCGGGTGCAGGTGGCGATGGTGCGGCCGAGCATATTGGCTTTCGTGTTTAGCCTCTTGTGTAGCAATGCGGGCTTGGCGCTTGCTTCAGAAATAGGGCCCGTGGCGCTGCCTGCGGTGGTGACCAGCGAGGCCGCGGCGCTGACCGATGGCGAGCACTCGATGCCAGTGGGTCGACGTGCGTTCGAGTCGGGCAAGCTGCGCGTCGATTTTGGTGCCTATTTTCAGCCAGGTTACGAGTATCGCCGCGATTCCGCATTTAATCTCGACGACTACGACAGCTTCGCCATCAACAACGCCCGCTTGAAGGGCAGCTCGGCGCTCGAATTTCGCCCCGACTGGACCGGCCGCTTCAACCTCGACCTCGACGTCTCGACCGGCGTCTTCTTGTCCAAAAACATTTACGCCTCGATCGCTTGGCGCGACAGCCGCTTTGCCGTCGACATCGGCCAGATGAAAGTTCCGTTCTTGATGTACGACATGATCCCCGATCAAGGCCGCCAAATCATTCCCGGTTTGCCGTTGAATAAGCTTGGGCTGGGGCGCGATCGCGGCATCCGGGTGCGCGGCGACGTGCCCGTCTCGGGTGGCCAACTGCGCTACTGGGCAGGGATTTTTCACGGTGAGGGCCCGTCGGTCTTGCGCAACGTCGACAACCGCTACGTCTATGCGGGCCGCGTGGTCTGGTCGCCCCGCGGCAATGCCCACGACGCCGAGTCGGATCTCGAGGGCGGCGACTTGCGGGGAACCCTAGGTTTTTCGACTATGTACACCCCATCGCTCGCCAGCATGGAGCTCGGCCCCGACAGCCGCTTCTTAGAAGAAGCCCGCGGCGCTATCGAGGGTACGCTAAAATTCCATGGGTTTTCGTTGCGCGCCGAGGGTCTGTACGGCTCGGTCCGCCCCGGCCCGCTCACCAAGGGCTTTTCGCGCTACGCGGTGTGGGGTGGCGCCGGTTACGTCTTGCCGTGGTTTCAGGCGATCCCCATCGAACCGGCGATTCGTATTGCTCAATTCGACTTCGATACCAGCCACGATGGCTTCGTCGCCCAGCCCGGCAGCGCCGCCGTGTACGGGGCTTCCGACAGTTCAGCGCAGCGTCGGCTCGATGTGGGCGTCAATCTCTACCTGTCTGGGCGCAAGCTTTTCGTCAACTTGGCGTGGCGGCGCGTGCAGTTCCTAGAAGGGCAGATCTACGATGTGGGCGGCGGGCCGCTCATTGGCGACCAGTTCACGGCCTACCTGAACCTGGCGTTGCCGTAAGGGGGCGAAGATGGCGAAACTTCTCGGTATTGCTATGCTTCTGCTGGCGATTTCTGGCTGCGACGGCCCTGTCTGCGAGCCCGGTTACACCTTTTGCACGCAGGCCAACGCCTACCTCGCTCGTTGCGATACCAAAGGCAACATGCAGGGTTACGACTGTGCAGCGCAGTGCAAGAAGCTGGGCGCCAAGGCCGGCTACTGCGCCTTTGCCTCGGCCATGGGCAACAACGGCTGCGTGTGTAGCGACGGGCAGCAATGGGCGCCACCCTAACCTATTGGTAATCTACTGTTCTGTAATCAGCAAGCGCCGCCGCAAGGGCACATCGGCAAAGCTCTGCACCTTGCCCGAGGGCCAGCGCACCTGCACCTGCGTCGCCACCGTCGCCGAGCCCAGACCAAAGAGCGCGGCCGGCTCGCCACTGCACCAGACGCTCGTCGATCCTGCTTCAATATCGCGAATATATGTGATGCCGCTGGCGATTACGGTGACGCGTGCGCCGATGCCCGAGCGGTTGCTGGCGACACCGTTCAGGCGTACGTGCAGCCACGCGGCGCTGGCGCTGCAGCCGTTGCGATACACGTGGGGTGCGCCCGTCACGGTCCCCAACACTAGGTCGGCGAATCCGTCGCGGTCGATGTCGCCCACACTGAGCGCCCGGCCCGAGTCGAGGGCGGCAAAGCCGGCTTGTTCACTCACATCGCTGAAACTGCCGTCGGGCTTGCCTATGTACAGGTTGTCGGCCTGCAGCGGGGGGTTGCCCCACAATGGGCCGAATCCGCCGCTATCGCCCTTGCCGCCCCCCTTGCTGCCACCCGCGCCGGGCGTGCCGCCGCCCGCCTCCGCGCCGCCCGGCACCAGATGGCCATTGGGCATGAGCGTGTCGAGCCAGCCGTCGCTGTCCACATCTACGAGCTGCACGCCCCAGGTCGCGTCGCCGCTGCCGGTCAAGAAGCCGCCAGCCGCCAGCGTAGCGTCGTCGAAGGCCATCAACCCGCTCAATTGGCTCGCATTGTGCAGCAGCGAGTTCTGCCCAGTCCACCCGCTCACAAACAGGTCCATGCTCCCGTCGTGGTCCACATCGCCCAAGCCGATTCCCATGGTATTGCCCGCAATATCTGTCCCCGACAGCGCCGACACATTGGTGAACACAAGCGGTTGCCCCGGCCCCTTCGAGTCGTTGCGCAGCAGCTGGTTCGGCCCCACCTGTGCGCCAAAATCATTGCCGAAATACAAGTCTTGGTCGCCGTCACCGTCGAGATCGACCAGCGAAATAACAAAAGTGATGGCCGGCTTGACCGGCAAGACCGCTGATTTATCTTCAAAAACCATGCCTCCCGTGCCGTGCAAGATGTGGGGCCAGCTGATGACCCCGCCCGTGCCATCGCTGATGGGGTGCTCGAAGCGGTGGCCAGCGACTACCACATCGAGCCAGCCGTCGCGATCGAGGTCGGCGACCGAGGTGCCAAACAGTGCTTCGCCCGTAAACTTGCCGAGTTGTGCAAGCATCGAGACATCGGTGAAGGTGACGCCGCTGCTGGCGCTTGGCCCATCGTTGCGGTAGATACGCACGCCGTCGCCGCCGATGACCAAGTCCGCGTCGCCATCGTTGTCGAGGTCGGCGGCCACCGCGCTGTGCTCTTCGATGCCGCTGTTGGCGATACTAAATCCCTTAAAACTCAACGTTCCGCCGGGCTGAGCCAAGTAGAGCCTATCGTCGCCGGTCGCCACCGCAAAGTAGATGTCGAGCTGGCCGTCGCCGTCGAAGTCGGCCAGGGCTTGCCCTCCACCTTCGCGGACTTCTAAGCCTTCGAACGGCGAGCCAGCCGGCCAAGTTACGGGGCGCACCAGATTGACACCAGCTGCCGCCGCCACGTCAACAAATTGGCCAGCTGGTACAGCTACTTGCGCACTACAGCCAATCGGCGGACTCGCCTCCATTCCAGCCGGAGCTTGCCACTCGTCCGCGATAAAGTCGGACAACGGGGCGAAAGACGTTGCATCGCTTGCCAATTCCAGAGTGCTATCGGCGTCTGGCACCCCTACATCGGTCTGGGTGTCCGCGATTGCGGCATCGGCAAACCCGGCATCGGCAAACCCGGCATCGGTAGTCGCTGAATCTGTATCAACAACGGTAATGTGCGCGCCGATCGCTGCTCTCAAGCTGCCCCCGGCTTGGGCCGCGTCGCCGTCTGCACCTTCGACCGCGCGGGGTGGTTGGTCTGGCCGTGGCGCCACCGCATCGTGGTGCTGGGTGTCGGGGGTACCGCCATCGACCGTTGCAGCGGGTCCGGCGGCCGAGGCGCAGGCCATCAAGCAACCCGCGATGGCCACAGCAAAACATAGATTCACAGCGGCCCCCGGCTCTCGCATGGCATCCAGCGCTCGCCCACTTGGCCCGCGCGCACTCACAGTACGCAACAGACTACATTCGCCCCGCCAAGCGGTCAAACCCATTGAAACTGCAACATTACATGTATCTGACAATTGTGACATGAAAATGTCAGCGCCAGGGCGCGGAGTCGACACAAACGCAGTAGTTAAACTACTATGTAGACAATATTTACACTTGTGCCTATTTGTGTCGGTTTATGTCGTTATGTGGCTTGTGGCGACGTCGACCGCACTCAGGGCGCCGCCGCGGTTTCCAACGGCGCCGCGCGGCTCACCTGCCTCTGTCCCAGTTCTGCCGAACAGCGGCTCGCTTCGCCACGGCGCGTACTCGAGCCGGCCCGCCAGCACTTCGCCGTCAGCATGTCGTCTTGGCCGCGATGCGGCCGCTTGTCCGGTCCAAGTCACCCGTAGCGCCCAGATTGCTTGGCTTTCAGCGCCCACCAGCCCGCGCAACCCCAAGCCCAATTGCCGCTGGAGCAAAAAATTGGCGGGCAAGCGCGCCGCGACGTGCTAAGATCGCGCCCGCGGCCCGGTTAGGCCGGGCTCCAGTGTGAGCTGCCGGTTTCAAGGATAGCTTTGGGGGCCATTGCCCCATCGGGAGTTCAAAGTGCCCGCCGAATTTAGCAAACGCCAAATCCGTGTCGTCGCCGCCGAGATCGTCGATGAGGCAGGTAACTACCTGATTACGCAGCGCTTACCCCATGCAGCCATGCCGCTGCTGTGGGAGTTCCCGGGCGGCAAGGTCGAGCCGGGCGAGACCGACGAGCAGGCCCTGATTCGCGAAATCCGCGAAGAGCTCGAGGTCGACATCGAGGTGCTGGGCAAGACCCTGGCCACGCTCGGTGACTACGATACGTATATTATTGACTTTCATAGCTTTTCAGCGCGAGTCACCGCCGGCACACTGCGGCGCGTAGGCGTGTGGGACTTCCGCTGGGTGCGCCCGGCCGAGCTCGGCGACTATCGCTTTCCGCCCGCCGACCAACTGACCATCGACCGTCTGCTGGGCCTCGACAGCTAGCCCACTTCCCGTTACGGCAGCCGCACGCAAACACCGTTCGGATTGGTCGAAAGGGCCTGCGTCGACGACTTAGCGCACGTCGGCAGGTCCGGGTTCCAGGTCTTGCAGTCGCTGTCGTTCTTGCAATTATGGCCGCACATCTTAAACAACGCGGGCTTGCTGGGGTCGCGCATGGCGTTGCCCACCGACGCGGTGCGTTCCATGGTGCAGTAATAGGCGTCTAAAGCGCCCGGGTTGGCGTCTTCGGCCGAGCACGAGGTGCTGGGGTTGGTGCCCTGAAAGCCGCAGTTCTTGCTGCAGATTCCGATCGTCTTCTCGTACGCCGCCAGGGGCAGGCCGAATAGGCAGATGCCGTACAAGCACTCGTCGTCGGTCGCGCACGCTTGGCCGTGCAGCTTGCCGCCGGGGTGCTCGGGCGTGGGCGGGCAGTTGAACCACTTGGCCTCGCCCGTCATGCCGGGTTTGCACGCGCTGGTTCCGCCGGTGTCACTGCCGGTGTCGCTGCCGGTATCCACTTTGGCAATGTCGGTGCCGCTGGCGTCGGTGCTACCGCTGCCGTCGCTCAAGTTGCCACTGTCGTTGCCCATGTTGCCCAGGTCGCTATCGGCCACGCAGATCGGCTTGCCGGTCTTGGGGTCGAATTGCTTTACGGTGCCGGTGCCGCAGGTGGCGGTCGCGGCAGAGGTTCCCGCGCTGCTGTCCGCGCAGCTGGCCAGCCCTAGCGGAAGCGCGGTGCAGAGCAGGGCGCGAAGGCACAAAGATTTCCAAGTGGTGGGTACGCGGGCGATCGACATGGCAACTCTCCAAGCGCAAGGGGTTCGCCCGTGCAGTCTGTAGGTTCAGCGCGGCCTCGTCAAACCGACCCGTGCCCCGCGACCATTGCCGCGTCTGCGGATTGACCTATGCGCCAAAGCCTGCTACACCGTCGCGCCGCCGGGATGGGAACCCCGGCCCGTGCCGCGCCCAAAGGTCATTCGATCGTCAAGCAACCGCAGGAATTTTAAGGCAAATATCGCAGAACGCGCCCCCAAAGCGCCCGAGTCCGCGCCCCGCCTGCCCAGGAAGCCCACATGCTCCACCTGATCGCCCAACTACCCGCGACAATCATGCAAGCCCACGATGGCGCGCAGGTTTTCCGCTTTTCTGAGGCGGTATCTCGCGCGGGTCTCATCGATCTCGACGTGACGATCATCACCCAGGCCGCGTTCTTCTTCCTGCTGCTGCTGGTGCTGCCAGGGCTAGTTTTCAAGCCGTTCTTGGCTCGTTTCGATCAGCGCGAGGCCCGTACCGAGGGTGCCCGCAGCGAGGCGAAGCTGCTGCGCAAGCAGGCCGACGACGAAGTGAGTCGCTACGAGACCGCCGCCGCTGAGCGCCGCAAGTCCGCCATGCACGAGCGCGCTGAGACCCGCGACCACGCCCGCAAAGAGGCCGATCAACTGGTCACCAAGGCGCGCACCGAGTCGCTCGGCCGCCTCGACAAAATCTTCGCCGATCAGCGTGTTATCGCTCAGACCGCCCGCACCGAGCTCCAGGGCGAGGCGCAGCGGATTGCCGTGTCGATTGCCGACAAACTGGCCCAGGGTTAGGAGTATTTCGATGCGCTTCTTCTCGACCATCGTTGCCACCGCCGCCGGTCTGAACCTGTGGGCCCTGCAAGCGTTCGCCGAAGGCGTGACCTGCAATGCCGAAGAGGGCTGCTTCGAGTTCCAGATTCACGGCTACTACATCATCAATTTCGTGGTGTTTGTGGGCCTGCTGGTCTACTTCGGTAAGAAGACCATCGCCCAGAGCCTCGAGAAGCGGTACCAAGACGTGGCGCGCGAGATCGAGCAAGCCCAGGCGGCCAAGGCGGCGGCTCAGGCCAAGCTCGCCGAGTACCAAGAGCGCATGGGCCAGCTCGAAGACGAAAACCAGCGTATGCTCGCCGAAGTGCGCGCCGGTACTCAGATCGAAGTCGAGCAGATTCTCGCCGATGCCCGCGTGCAAGTGGCGCGGGTCGCGACCGAAGAAGAACAGCGAATTCTGCAAGAAAGCAAGCGCTTGCGCGACACCTTGCACCGCGACACGGCCACGTTGGCGCTGCGCCTCGCCGAAGAGCTGGTGAAGCAGCGCATCGATGGCGCAGCCCAGCAGAAGCTGATCGATAAGGCTCTCGGCGACTTGGCGCAACTTCCCGCGGCGGCGAACTAGGCTTTTCTGGCCAACGAGGACACGATGAAGCAAGGTTCGGTAAAAGTTGCCCGTCGTTACGCCAAAGCGCTGGTGTCGCTATGCGACGAGCGTGGCGATGGCGAAGCGGTGCGCACCCAGCTGCAGGCGATCGCGACCGCACTAGCCGAAGTCGCCGAAGCACAAGCGATTCTCGCCAACCCCAGTGTGTCGCTCGAGCAGCGTCGCAGCGTTCTCGGCGTGGTCACACAGGCTTGTGGGGTTGCGGGCACGGCTAAAGATACAGTCAACCTGCTGCTCGACAAGGGTCGCATTGGCTCGCTAAGCGATATTAGCAAGGAATTTGCGGCCTTGCAGGATGCGCGCAGCGGCCGTACTCAGGCCACGGTCACCTCGGCGGTGGCCCTGAGCGAAGCCGCCAAAGCGCACGTGCAAGACTTGATGACCCGGCTGCTGGGCAAGCAGGTCGCGCTCGATGCGCAGGTCGATGCGGGCCTGCTCGGCGGCTTGGTCGTGCGCGTGGGCAACACGGTGTACGATGCCTCCGTTTCGAATCACTTGGCGCGGTTGCGTCAAAACCTGCTGGCTGACTAGCCCAGGCTGGCTCGCCCAGAAACGACCCCGGTTAAGACCCCGGTTACGACCGAAGTACTGAATTCGATTCCGACTTAGATTCCGACTCAGAAGGGAGAAGCTCGACATGGACATCCGCGTAGAAGAGGTCAGTCGCGTCATTCGCGACCAAGTTGCCCAGTACGGTGCCAAGATCGACGTGCAAGAGACCGGTCGCGTTCTCGCCGTCGGCGACGGTATCGCCCGTGTCCACGGCCTCGAAGGCGCGCTCGCCGGCGAATTGCTCGAATTCCCCAACGACGTCAAGGGCATGGTCCTCAATCTCGAAGAGGATAATGTCGGCGTCGCGCTGCTCGGCAACGCCAACTCGATCCGCGAAGGCGATCTGGTCAAGCGCACCGGCCGCATCGTCGAAGTGCCGATCGGCAAGTCGCTTTTGGGCCGCGTGGTCAACTCGCTCGGCGAGACCATCGACGGCAAGGGCCCGTTGGTCAACGCCGACGGCTCGCCGGTCCTCTACGGCCGCGTCGAGGTCAAGGCCAAGGGCATCGTCAGCCGCAAGCCGGTGCACGAGCCGCTGCAGACGGGTCTCAAGCCCATCGACGCCATGGTTCCCGTGGGTCGCGGCCAGCGCGAGCTGATCATCGGCGATCGCCAGACCGGCAAAACCGCCGTGGCGATCGACGCCATCATCAATCAAAAGGCCGAGCACGTGCGCTTCAACGCGGGCGACACGACGGCCAAGCCGGTGTACTGCATCTACGTCGCCATCGGCCAGAAGCAGTCGACGGTCGCGCAAGTGGTCAAGAAGCTTAGCGATCACGGCGCTCTTGAGTACACCATCATCGTCACCGCGGGTGCCTCAGAGCTCGCGCCGCTGCAGTTCTTGGCCCCGTACACTGGCGCCGCGATGGGCGAGTATTTCCGCGACAACGGGATGCACGGCCTGATTGTGTACGACGATTTGTCCAAGCAAGCCGTGGCCTACCGCCAGATGTCGCTGCTGCTGCGCCGCCCCCCGGGCCGCGAGGCGTTCCCCGGCGACGTGTTTTATCTGCACAGCCGTCTGCTCGAGCGCGCGGCCAAGCTCCGCGACGAAGAGGGCGGCGGTTCGCTCACCGCGCTGCCCATCATCGAGACGCAGGCTGGCGACATCTCGGCCTACATCCCCACCAACGTGATCTCGATCACCGACGGCCAGATCTTCTTGGAGAGCGACCTGTTCTTCAAGGGTATTCGCCCCGCCATCAACGTGGGTCTGTCGGTGTCGCGCGTAGGTGGCGCTGCTCAGGTCAAGGCGATGAAGGCGGTGGCCGGTCCGCTGCGTCTGTCGCTGGCCCAGTACCGCGAGCTGGCTGCCTTTGCGCAGTTCGCTTCGGACTTGGATCCCACCACGCAGCGCACGTTGGCCCAGGGCGCGCGCCTGACCGAATTGCTCAAGCAAGGTCAGTACTCGCCGCTCGATGTGTCGACGCAGGTCATCTTGCTTTTCGCCGCGACGGCTCCCGAAGGCTTCATCGATCACCTGCCCGTGTCGGCCCTGCGCCGCTACGAGGGTGAGTTGTTCGCGTTCCTGCGCACGCAGCGTCCGCAACTGATCGAAGACATGAAGGTCGCAGTGCACAAGACCGACCTGAAGAAGAAAGACGACCCGGCCCGCCTGGCGCTCGTCGCCGCGCTGACCGAGTTCAAGACCCTGTTCCAGGCGTAAGCCCCGCAACCTCAGGCAATTCCCCAGGTTGGCCGCGTGCCGCCCGGGGCGTAGAAGGACGAGTCCATGCCGAGCTTGAAAGCAATTCGGCGCCGCATCACCTCGGTGAAGTCGACGGGTAAGATTACCCGCGCGATGAAGCTGGTGGCGACGGCCAAACTGCGCAGGGCCCAAGAGCGCCTGTTGCAGATGCGGCCGTACGCGATGCGACTGTCGGAAATGATTTCGGAACTGGCGGCGGGTACCGACCCTGAGTCGAGCCCGCTGCTCGCGACGCGGCCGCCCAAGCGCACCTTGATGTTGGTGCTGACCTCGGATCGTGGTCTGGCGGGTGCGTACAACGCCAACGTCAACCGCGCCGCCTGGTCGTGGGTGCAGCGTCACAAAGACAAGCGCGATCACATCGAGATGCGCATTGTCGGTAAGAAAGGTCGCGATTACTTCAAGTCGCGTGCCGTGACGACCGGCCATGTGTACACCGACGTGCTGCACAACTTGACCCAAGACCGCGCGACGGGCATTGGCCGCGAGCTGGTGGCGGCGTATGTCGACGGTCACTTCGACGAAGTGTTCATTGCGTACAACGAGTTCAAGTCGGCCATCGCCCAAAAGGTGCAGGTGCAGCGCCTGCTGCCCATTCAGCCCGACCCGTGGAGCGAAGAAGCGCCGGCCCACGAGCGCCCAGTGCGCCCGACCGTCGACACCATCTTCGAGCCCAGCAAACAAGATGTGCTGCAAGCGATTTTGCCGCTGTCGATTCACGTGCACGTGTACCGTGCGCTGCTCGAGTCGGTGGCGTCGGAGATGGGTGCGCGCATGACCGCCATGGATGCGGCCACCAAGAACGCCGGCGAGCTGCTGGCGCGTATTACGCTGCAGTACAATCGGGCGCGACAGGCCATTATTACTACTGAACTTATGGAAATTACGTCAGGTTCCGAGGCGCTGAAGGGCTAAGCCCTGCTGCCGGCCGGCACACCTCTACGAATCGCTACGCTACGAACCGCCAAGCTAGGAGAACAGCAAATGTCGTATGGACGCATCAGCCAAGTCATCGGCGCCGTGGTCGACGTCGAATTCCCCGACGGCAACGTGCCGCTGATCCTGACCGCTTTGAAGGTCACCAACGCTGCAATCAGCGACAAGCCGTTCAATCTAGTGCTCGAAGTGGCGCAGCACTTGGGCGAAAGCTCGGTGCGCACCATCGCCATGGACGCGACCGACGGTTTGAAGCGCGGCCAAGAAGTGCTCAATACCGGTAAGCAAATTCAGGCGCCCGTGGGCGACGAAGTGCTGGGCCGCATTCTCAACGTGGTCGGCGATCCCGTAGACGACGGCCCGCCGGTGGGCGCGACCGAGCACTGGGACATCCACCGCGCGCCGCCGGCCTTTGATCAGCTGACGACCTCGGCCGAGATGTTCGAGACGGGCATCAAGGTCATCGACATGCTGTGCCCCTACACCAAGGGCGGCAAAATCGGCCTGTTCGGCGGCGCCGGCGTGGGCAAGACCGTGCTGCTGCAAGAGCTCATCCGCAACATGGCGGTCGAGAAGGGCGGTTTCTCGGTGCTGGCCGGCGTGGGCGAGCGTACCCGCGAAGGTCGCGACCTTTACAACGAAATGATCGAGTCGGGCGTGATCGCCGTCGAAAAAGACGAGCACGGCCACCCCAAGTACGACAAGAACGGTCTGCCGCTGCTCATCCCCGGTAAGTCGCAGGTTTCGCTGATCTACGGCCAGATGAACGAGCCCCCAGGCGCCCGTGCCCGCGTCGCTCTGACCGCGCTGACCATCTGCGAATACTTCCGCGATGTGCGCAACAAAGACGTGTTGCTTTTCGTCGACAACATCTTCCGTTTCACCCAAGCGGGTTCCGAAGTGTCGGCGCTCCTCGGCCGTATCCCCTCGGCCGTGGGTTACCAGCCCACCCTATCGACCGAAATGGGCGCCCTGCAAGAGCGCATCACCTCGACCAAGAACGGCTCGGTGACCTCGGTGCAGGCCATCTACGTGCCCGCCGACGACTTGACCGACCCCGCGCCGGCCACCGCGTTCTCGCACTTGGACGGTACCACCGTGCTTTCGCGCGCGATCTCGGAACTGGGTATCTACCCCGCCGTGGATCCGCTCGACTCGACTTCGCGCATCCTTGACCCGATGGTTGTGGGCGAAGATCACTACGCCATCGCCCGCCGCGTGCAGTCGATTCTGCAGGAATACAAGGATCTGCAAGACATCATCGCGATCTTGGGTATGGAAGAGCTGAGCGAAGACCAGAAGCTGACCGTGGGCCGCGCCCGCCGCATTCAGCGCTACCTGTCGCAGCCGTTCTTCGTGGCCGAAGTGTTCACCGGCTCGCCGGGCAAGTACGTCAAGCTGGCCGACACGCTGCGCGGCTTCAAGATGATCTGCAACGGCGAGCTCGATCACATTGCCGAGCAGGCGTTCCTGATGTGCGGCACTATCGAAGAAGTGCTCGAGAAGGCGAAGACTCTGTAACTTACTGAACTTCTTGTAGAACCGGAGCCGTCCATGCAGGTCACCATCGTCACGCCGCAGGGCGTGAAATTTGCCGGCGAAGCGCAAAGTCTTGTGGCGCCGTCGGTTTCGGGCGACGTCGGCGTGCTGCCTGGTCACCAGCCGCTTATGGCCGCGCTGCGCACCGGCGAGGCCATCGTCACGGTGCCGGGGCAAGAGCCGCTGCATCTGGTGATCGATGGCGGTTACGTCCACGTCATCAGCGGCGACCATGTCAGCATCGTAACGGAACTGTGCGAAGGTTGGCACGAAATCGACCAGGCTGCGGTCAAGACCCAGCTCGATGAAGCGACGAACGAGCTCGGCGGCACGCGCGACGATATCGCCTCGCAGACCTGGCTGGCGCGCAAGCACCGCGTCGATCTGGCGACGACTCGCCTGCGCGTGGTGGCGAGCAAGCCGTAGCAGCTTCACTGGCCGTAGAAAGGCGGGCGCACCGTGACCGGGAACTTCGCAGTCGCGTCGCACACTTGGATAATACTCCGCAAACTTTGCGTACTTCTCGGCGCGGCAGTGGCGCTGCTGCCCGCCTGTACCACCTCGCGGCCCGTGCTGCTGTGGCACGAGGCGTGGCGTGCCGAGCAGCAGGGCGATTTCGCCTTGGCGGAGCGGCGTTACCAAGAGGCCTATGGCATCGACGGCTCGCTCCTGGGTGCCGCGTGCAATCGCCTGCGCCTGTTGGCTCGGCAGCCTGACCGGCTGGTCGAGGCGCGTGACTTGGCCGAAAAACTAATGAAGTCGAAGGGTATTGAGCCCGAGGCTGCCGCCTGCGCCTCGATGTTCGCCCTGGTCGATGGCGATGCCTCGCTGGCGGCGAAGCGACTGGCGGCGGTTAGGGCTCTGAAGCCTGCGGATTCGCAGCAGGTTCGTCAGAATCTGGCGGCGGCCAAGCTGGTGGTAGCGGTCGCCAACGGTCAATGGCAGGCGGCGTTAGCCGTGGCCGACCTGCCGACCGACGGTACCGCGGTGCAGCAGGGCATGGCGATAGCCAAGTGGAATGCCAAGTTACCCGACGTGGTCACGCCGACGGGCCTGCCCGAGCTGGCGGCGTGGCGGGCGGCGGAGCGCGGCGATTGGTCCGCGGTGCGTACCGGGCTAGATACCCTGCCGCAGCGCACGCCCATCCTGCAAGCCCTTATGGCGTGGGCGCTTTTGCAGCTAGGCGACGCGACCGGGGCATTGCCGCTGGCCACAGACGCCGGGCAGCGCGCGCCGGCCGACGCTTTTTGCCAAGAAGCCTGGGGTGTTGCCGCCTTAGCCACGGGGCAGACCGCCATGGCCGTGCAGGTTCTTGGGTCGGCGACGCTGCATTCACCGGGTTGGACATCGTTTTTCCACTTGGGTTTAGCGCAGATCCAGCAGGGCGACTTGCCGGCCGCGTTGGCATCATTCGACCAGGCCAGCCTGCGTTGCCCCACCTGTGCCCCTGCCATCCGCAACCGCGATGCGCTCCGTGCCGCTGGATTGCGCTGATTCTTTTGGATTGTCGCCCCGACACTTTCTTGCTACAACCCTTGGCTCTAGCCGCGCGCGGCGCCGAACGAGGAACTGATGATTCGACTAAAGACCATGCAACGCGGCCTAATTGCAGTACTTTTGGCCTCCACGGCCTTGACGACCGCCGCGTGCGACGAAAAGAAGAAAGAGGGCAGCAAAGAAGATGTGGGCAACAAGTGCCTCGCCGACTTGATGGACGCGCGCCGCACCCGCTCAAAGGGCTTCTTGCCGGCGAGCGACGACGCGGGCGACGATGAGCATCCGTGGCTCGGCTGGGTTAAGAAGGCGGCGTCGGTGGGCCAGGGCTCCGACTTCAAAGCATGTGCAATCAAAGGCGAAGGCTCGCCCGCCGAAGAGACCGCCGACACGCTGGCGCGTATGTTTGAGATGCAACGCAACTACTTTGCGAGCGAAAAAGCCGCGCCGCGCGAGTACTTGGCCGAGCTCGAAGGCGGTCGCCGCGTCAGCAAAGGCAAGCCGTGGGAAGCGGATGTTGAGTTTGATTACCTGTTCTTCCACGCCTCACGCTTGGCCAATAGCTGGACGCTGCTGCAAGCGAGCCCGCGCGATGACCGCGTAACCCTATTCTTTACCTACGAATTGGTGCTGTGGGAGGCCAAGGCCGAGACGTCGTTCTACGAAGACGAGATCAGCAAGCTGTGCAAAGAGAAGGTGCCGGGCTACTGCGCCAAGATCCCCATGGAGGATCAGCCCTTTGCCCTGACCAAGCCGTACTTTGAGCAAGTGGGCAAGAAGTTCTTAGAATTTAAGACGAAGTATCCGCAGAGCCCCTACGCCGGTTTTGCCGAGCGCATCGCCAAGGTGTACGAGGCGCGCGCCGCAAAAATGCCCGAATATCCAGAGTATCCGATTCTGCCGCCGATTCGCTCGACCAAGCCAGCGCCGTACAGCGGCAATGCCACGCTCATGGTTACCGCTGCCAAGGGCTTGAGCTTAATGGATAATCTGCTCCGATCGCCCACGCCGCTGCCGGTCAAAGAGGGCGAGAAGCCGAAGCCGCCGTGGAAGGGCGACTACGCGGCGGACCCGGCGCTCGTCAAAGAAGTGCAGCAATTGGTCCAGGATGTGCGCGCTTCGACCGTGTCGCAGTTCAACCAGTCGATGATCTACGTGGTTGCCGAAGACAAGGTGCCAGTTGGCTATCTCGAGCCGCTGCTGCGCACGAGCATCGAGGGCGAAAATAGCAAGAATTGGCCCACGTTCATGCTGGTGGGGCGCCGCCGCGCCGACGGTACGAACCGCCGCTCGGGTTTTGTGGCGACGCTGAACAAGTCGAACGAAGTCGTAAAGTTCAAGTTCAAGAGCCCCGCGGGCAAGCCCCTGGCGTGCGAGGCGTGGGCGGCTATCGGCAAAGAGCAGCTGACCGGCCTGGGCTTCAAGCCCATCATTTGGCACGACGGCACCCAGGTGCACACCGGTCGCCTCGACGAGAGCGGCGCGATGACCGGCGTGCAGTCGGCGCCGGGCCATGGCGAGGGTGATCGGCTTGAGTCGTGGGTTGATCAGCAATCGACATCGGTGGTTGTGGCCCTTCCGCATACCGCGACGTATGCGCAGTGGCTCGAGGCGCTCAATGGCGTGGCCTTCAAGTGCGAAAAAGACGAGTGCACCACCGAGCGCTCGGTCAAGATCTTCTTGGCGACGTGCAAGTAGTCGTGTGCGCTATCTAGCAAACATCTCGCGAATCAAGCTGTTGCCATCGGCGACGAGCTGCTGACCACCGGCCCACAGGTGCAGCGGCCGGCCGTCGTCACCCAGTACCAGCACATCGGCGTCGGCGCCGGCTTCGATGCGACCCTTTCGCGTAAACCGAAACAGCGTCGCCACGTTGCGCGTCACCATCGGCAGCACGGTCGCGAGCGGCATCCCGCCCTGCACCAACTGGTTGATCGATGCCAAAAGCCCTGCCGAATCACCTACATCCATGTGCATGAGCACGCCGTCGCCATCAAAGGTGGGCAAGCAGCCACCGCCATCAGAGCTGAGGGTCAGCCGAGCCGGATCGCAGGCATTTTCTAGCCAACTTTGAACGGCTTGCACAGCGTCCAGGCTGTCAGCATCGGCCTCGAAGGTCGTCACATCCACGTAAATCCCGCGGTCCTTATGCAACGCCATCGCCTCGCGCCACAAGCGCTTTTGCCGATTGCAATGGGTCGGATGAAAGGTGCGCGCCGGCAGTTCCGTCGTTTCGAGCGCCTGCCGCACCAGCTCGAGCCCACGGACACCGTCGCCCACGTGCAGGTGCAGCAGCCCCGCCTTGCCGGTCATCATCCCGGCCACGTGACAATCCGATGCAATACGCAGGAGTTCGTCGAGCGTCGGCTGCGAGCTGCGGTGATCCGCGATCGCCAACTCGCCCACGGCCACCAAGCGATCGTTGTGCACGAGGTCGCCCCGCACCGAGCCTGTGAGCGTCGTCAACGGAATCTGGTACGACCCAGTATAGCAAAATGCCGTAATACCATAGCGTTCAATGGTGCGTGCGCAGGCCAGCGACTCGGCCACCGTCCGCGTTGTGCCGTCTGTGCCCAAAAGGCCAACTACGGTTGTAACACCAGCCGCTGCCAAAGCCGAAGCGCGCACGGCCGGAACCCGGGTATGCGACCCCGCCTCGCCGCCGCCGCCCGTTAGGTGCACATGGGCGTCGATTAGGCCCGGAACCACGCGTGCTCCTTGCAGATCTACCACCCGACACGGCCAATTCGCCGGCGGCAGCGCCAGGTCGCGACCCACGGCGGCCACTTGGTTGCCAGCGAGCAGCACATCGCCGATGCCCGCATCGTCGGGGGTATACAGATGGCCGTTGCGCAGTAGGGTCAGTGTTGGAGGTGTCGGAGGTAGTGTCGGAGGTAGTGTCGTCATACCGCGACAGTAGCCTCGCCGCTGCGGCGTGACAAGCCGGTCAGGGATTGACATCGCCCCAGGCGGCAGCGACCCTATTCAGGTTGGCGTGCCAAGCCCAGTGAGAGTGCGGTGAATCCGAATCGTTGCCATCTTCACCGCGTCGCGGGCCTTGCGGCCTGGGCGCTTGCTGCATCGGCTTGCTCGGGGGCCCAAGTGGCCGACGCTGCCGCGACTACCGCTGCGGTCGAGCGCGAAGTGCCGTGCTCCGACGCGCCGGCCCCCAGCTCGGCGGTGCCACCGGTTGCCGCTGCCGCCGAAGAGCCGGCCGCCAGGGCGCCTGACGAGCCGATCGTCGAGGAGCCTACGGCCGAGCCCCCTGTCGCGGCGGGTTTGGGCGACGAAGGCGACGATGGGGATGGCGAATCTACCGCAACTCGCCTTGGCCGCGCCGCAACAAAGATTGGCTGCGCCGCAACAAAGATTGGCTGCGCCGCAACAAAGATTGGCTGCGCCGCAACAAAGATTGGCTGCGCCGCAACAAAGAATACTGTAAAAACAGAGCCATGAACCCATCGTGACCGCTGCGCCACCCGCCACCCGCATCGATGTCGCGACCTCGGCCGCGCTGCGCCGCGTGACCGTGGTGCAGGCGCAGGTCATGTTTACCTGCAACAACGCCTGCTGGTTCTGCCTCGATCGCAGCGAAGTTGATGGCGAATTTCATGGTGGCCCGGCGATCGTGCCCTTCGCGCGCGTCGAGTCCCTGCTGCGGCAAGAGCGCGCCCGGGCCAACGCGGTGGTGTTTACCCACGGCGAGCCGACGCTGCACCCGCAACTTATCGATATGCTGCGCCTTGCCCGCGATTTGGGCTACGAGCAGCGCGGTGTGGTGACCAACGGCCGCAAAATCGCCGACGTTGACCTAGCGCGCGGGCTATGCGAGGCCGGCGCCAATCGCTGGGTCGTGTCGATTCACGGGGCGAACGCGCAAGTCCACGACGCCAGTGTGGGGCGGCCAGCCTTTGGCCAGGCCAGCCAGGGGCTGCTCAACCTTGCGTCGCTTAAAGATGAATTCGGTTTGCAGTTGGCGTCGTCGACGGTCGTGAGTCGCTTGAATCTGGCCGCCGTGGCCGAGACCGTAAGCTATTTAGCCGCGGCCGGTGTGGCCCAGATCGTGCTGAATATCGTGCGGCCCACGGGGCACGCGGCCAAGCACTTTGCCATGGTGGTGCCGCGTTATCGCGAGGTGGTCGAGCAGCTTGCGCCCCTCTTGGCCAGTCGGCCCGACTTAGCGCGTCGGGTGGTGGTCGAAGACATTGCGCCTTGCGCCGCAGAACCGCTCGCCCCTTGGCTTGGCGTGCTCGAGTCGTGGCTAGTGCCCGCCGGTGACGAGAGTGCAAATGCCCCGCGATCGCTCGACTTGCAGCGCGCTGGCCCCACAGCGACCGTCCAATTGGGCGAGGTAGAGCAGGGCGTGGGCGGCGACTTGCGCAAACGTGCCGAGTGCCGCACCTGCATCCACGACCGCCACTGTTGGGGCGTGTGGGGCCGCTATCTCGACACCTACGGCTGGCAAGAGTTCAATCCCACGCTGAAACCATCCGCAGGTCACAGCGAATTTGCCAAGCGAGTCAGTCAGGTTGCATCGACCGAATGCCTGCAAGCCATGCTGCCTTTGGGCTGGACGCTCGCGACCTGGACCCTCGACGAGCGCCGCGACCGCCTGCTCTTTGAGCTTGCCGAGGTCGACTCTGCGCAGAGCCTGACGTTGTGTCTGCAGCTAGACGTGCCGAGCGAACCCGCATTATTGCGTCGGGGCGGCCTGCGGGTGTCGCACCAGGGGCGCCGCGGCCTGGCTCCGGCCGAGCAGACCCTGATCGCGCAGCTATTCCAGGCGATTGCCGACAGTTCGCTGCACCTCGCCGGCGAGCGTTGACCCCAGGCACCACCCTGCGCAGCGACCCTTGACTGCTGTGGAATTCGCGCACTGCCGGCACCATCGCTATACTGCGGCCTGCGACCACTTGTCGGCGCTTTACTCGCGAGGTTCTGCTCATGTCGCTACTCGCTCCGCTCCCACGCAGCGCCGCGATCCTATTTGCTTTGCTGCTGGCAGCTGCCGGCACGGCGTGCAGCGATTCTGGCGGCTCTAGCGACGTCAGCTACAGCTTGCCCGACACCGGTGGCGCCGACCAGTCGACCAATTTTACGCCGCCCGACAGCAACGGCGCGACCGACACAAGCAGTGCGACCGACAATCAGGGCAGCGAAATCGTCATCTTCGACAGCGGCAGCGACGGTCAAGAAGACTCGCAAGTCAGCGATTTGCAAGATGACCTCGGCGCGCCCGACACCGTGGTGCCGATTACATCGTGCGCCAGCCACTGCGGCGTCTACCTCGAAAGCAACGACTGCCACTGCCACGAGAGTTGCCTCGGCGACGGCTCCTGTTGCTCCGATTTCGTTGCCGTTTGCGCCTGTAAGAATGACGCCAACTGCGACGACGCCAACGATTGCACCACCGACACGTGCAAGTCGTCGGGCTACTGTTTTCAGCAACCCATGAAGTCGTGCTGCCTCGACGACAGCGCCTGCAGCGGCGGCGACACTTGCCACACCCCCAAATGCATAAGCGGCACCTGCACTTTGCAGCCCATGGACTGCGACGACGGCATCGCCTGCACCCAAGATTACTGCGACGCCGGCACCTGCCAGCACAAAACCGCCGCAGCGCAGTGCTTGATCGACGGCCTCTGCCAAAAAGCCGGCGACCAAGACCCCGTCTCGGGCGGTTGCGCCACGTGCGACCCGGCCAAAAGCCAGTCGGCGTGGACCGCCAAAGCCGGCATGTGTGCGGTCGGCGGCGATTGCGTCAAGTCGGGCGTCGCCAAATCGCCCAGCGCGCTCTGCGCCATTTGCGATCCCACCAAGTCGACTACGGATTGGTCTGTAAAATCAGGAAGCTGCTTGATCGACGGCGCTTGCTACAGCAGCGGCCAAGCCAACCCGGGCAGCGACTGCCAAGTCTGCAACGCCACGACCAGCGCCACAGCCTGGAGCGGCAAGTCGGGCACCTGCGCGATCGCCGGCGTCTGCTACAAAGCCGGCGATGTTGACCCCACCTCAACCTGCCGCAAATGCGACCCCACCAAGTCGACAAGCGCCTGGTCGGTCACCACCGGCTACTGCTTCATCGACGGCGTGTGCGCAGCCAGCGGCGCCAAAGAGGCCAGCAGCGGCGGTTGCAAGGTCTGCGACACCAAGACCCCCTCGGCCTGGACCGTCAAGCCCGCGGGCACCACCTGCAGCGCCGGCAGCTCGTGCATTACCGGCGCCAAGTGCGACGCCGCGGGCAGCTGCTCGGGCACCAAGGCCGCCAACTGTTGCGTCACCGACGACGACTGCACGGGCGACCCCTCCCTTAGCCCCGAACCGTGTCAATTCAAGGGCTGCGACAAGATCACCACCAAGTGCATCCTCAAGCAACTGCCCGGCTGCTGCACCACTGGCGTCTGCTGCGACGCGGGGGCGATGACCTACAAAGAAGTCGGCACGCCCTGCAATACCATGGTCGTCGACTGGCAGTACAAGTGCGATGCCGACCAGGGCCTAAAAAGGCCAATTTACTACGGTTGCACCGGCACGGATGCCTCCAAGTGCTCGAGCAGCGTCCCCGGCTACGGCGACTGGGTGACCTCGCTCAAATGCAGCATGGGCGATATCTGCGTCGACAACGGCACCGGTTCGCTGTCGTGCAAGACCCCGTAGGTCCCACTGAATTGCACTAGCACTTGTAATTGACCGCATTGTGCAGTAGACTATTGCACCTTCGCGCGCGGCCGTTTGTGGTCAAAGCGAAGAAAGTCCGGCACTTTGGTGTATGATGCTGCGGCAAGTGTCCGCGGTCACTGGCTGATCGGTTTGGGCCCACCGGCCCGCTGGCCTTGGATCTTGCACCCCCTGGATCTTGTACGGAGCAGACATGCGTTCTTGGTTTTCCAAACTCCCCTTGGCCGTGGTAGCGACCGCTGCCCTCAGCTTGGCCGCCTGCGACTCGGGCACCAGCACCCCCGCGGTTACCACCACCACCGACACCAAGTCGGGCACTGACACCGTCAGCGACACCATCGCCACCACCGACACCATCCCCACCGGCGGCGATGCGGCCGACGTCAAGGCGCCCGACGTCAAGGCCGACGTCAAGGCGGATACCACCAAGGACACGGCTCCTGTGGACGACCCCGATGGCAAGATCGACGGCGCGGTCGAGATGACCCTCGACGACCAGAGCGGCGCGCTCGTGGGCCAGGACACCCTGGACCCGACCGGCGACGTCGACTACTGGAGCTTCACCGGCAAGAAGGGCCAGCTCATCGAGCTGTTCATCCAGTCGAATCAGCAGAATACGCCCAACGACCCGGCGACGATCGACACGTTTATCACGGTGTACGGTCCCGACAAGAAGCAAATCGGTCTGAACGACGACCAGGCCTCGGGCCAGAATAACGACAGCGAGCTGACCACCGTGTTGCCCGCCGACGGCACCTACTACGTGCGCGTCGAAGAGTGCCACACTTGGCTCAAGGCTCACCCCACTGCCGGTGCGACCTGCGCCGAGCCCGCCGACAAAGACAACGTCGACTATGTCGTCGCGGTGATCGAGTTGGACCCGGCCAAGCAGGCCAACATCAACCCCGAGATCGCGGAGCCCAACGACACCACGGCCACCAAGGTCGGCTACTTGATGGGCACCTCGTCGTACCTGCAGACCGTGCTGTACGGCTACATGAACACCGCGACCGACGTCGACCTGTACACCTTCGTTCCCCCGCTCGACTCGAGCGTGACCGACGGCCGCGCGACCTGCCACTTCGGCGGCGGTTACCCGGGCACCAACGGCAATGGCTCAACTCTCGACGGTATGTTCGTGTCGATCGCTTCGGAGTCGACGCCCACCGTAGTGCTGACTCAGGCCGACCTCAGCAAGGCCAGCATCTCCTTCCCCTGCACGCTGGGCGCGTCCTACATCCTGACCGTCAAGCGCATTGCGGGCAGCAAGACCGGCACGGCCGACTTCTACGTCATCAATCACAGCGTCAGCGGCGGCAATCCGCTCGAGAAGGCCGAAGCGGCGAATGACGTTGCGACCGGCGCCGAAGTGATGACCGCGCAGCAGAACGGTGCAGGTCAAGACACCTACTACTTCGCTGGCGACTTGATCAACAGCGCCAAGGATGTCGACTACTTCTCGCTCAAGGTCCCCACCGGCACCAAGACCCTGACCGTGTACTGCGCCGCGCTTACCTACGGCTCGGGCCTGATCGGCTTCACCGCTGAGGTCAAGACCGACGCGGACGCGGCCATCACCGGCGGCTCGCTCACCGAAGATGCGACCAAGGGCCTCGCCCTCAAGGCCCTCGCGATTCCCGCAGGCGCCACCAAGGTGTTGATCAAGCTGTCGGCCAAGTCGCAAGACCCCGTGAACACGGGTGCTTTCTACATGTGCGGCGTGCCTTTCGCGACCAACTAGGTTAGCGGGTACTAGGTTTGCGGCCGTCGTGGCAGGGTTTGACCCCGCTGCGGCGGCCGCGGCCGTTTTTGCGAGCGGCGATCGCGCGCCTTTGGCGATCGCCCCGCTTCGACGCCGCGCATTACGACCCATTGCGTCGGGCAGTGGCGGATACGTATCGGGCAATTCGCTGTCAGTTAGCGCGATTTCGCCCGATTAGGCCCCTGTTCGCCGCCTTGGTCGGGTTCGCAACACTGCGCTCGACTAGAACTGCGGTTCGCATCGCGCATTAGCGTGATCTTTTCCCTTCCCAAATGTCACTAAGCTCGGTAACCTACTCCGTTTGCCCCGGCAGCGGCCGGACGACGCAGCATCGCAGGGTTCTCCTGCCCAGCCCCAGGTAAAAAAGCAATGAAACTTCAGCAACTCCTCTCGATCCTCCGGGCTCCATCCCGATCGCCGGTGGCCGCGGGTTCGCGCCACAGCGCTCGCTGGCTCGGTGCGCTCCTGCTTGCCTTTGTCGTCGCTGGCCTTGCGGGCTGTGCCGAAGAGCGCGCGCCAATCAACCGCGTGCAACCGCTCTACCTCAAGAAGGCGTTCTTCTTGGGTGCGGACCTCGTCAGCACGAAAGATGACCCCGAATTCTGGGCCCGAGCGACAGTGGTCGATGTGGGCTACGGCGCCGCGCAAGACGGCCTGTTTACCTCGACTTACGCGCAGCCGCTGTCACGCATCAAGTGGCAAGTCACCGAGGATTTGCTCATCGGCCGCCTGTCGTACGAGCGCATCCAAGGCTCGGACGGCAAGGGCGTTGGCAAGGCTGTCGAAGACGGCGTGATCGTTTGCGCTTTCCGCATCCAGTCGCAGTTCGACATTCGCCATGCCTACAACACCACCACCGGCGAGGAGATCAACGTTCTCGAAGAGAATGCGATCGACCGGCCGTGGTACCAGCGCGAGTACATTCGCGTGGACTGGTCGAAGAACCTGAACACCGACAGCTACGACTTCGACACGCTGTCGATGATGGGCATCTACGGTGGCATCTCGTACGAGGGCCTTGCCTACGACGTTCAGGACCCGAGCGACGAAGCCGCTCCGTTCTTCGCCAAAGACGGCAGCTACTTCGACATTACGACGAAGGCGTTTGCCAAGCCGGGTGTGGTCGACCTGTCGCACCTGGGCTGGGGTATCGACAGCTTCCCGTCGTGCTTTCTCGACGCCGACTTCTCGGGCGGTACCGCCCCCGCCGGCTCGTGCAACCCGATCGAACTTACCCTGCGCCACAGCTTCCGCCGCGTCGTCGACACCGACTACGAGCCCCAGCAGTGGGACGGCTTCCGCTTCCAGGCCGCCGGCGCCTTTACGGTGGACCGCTCGGGCTACACCCGTAACTACGGCATGACCGACGACGCCTGGTACCGCATGATCGAGCGCTACAACGTGTGGAATCAGAGCCACGTGTACTATGCCGCCGACAAGACTGGCAAAGTCGATCTGAAGCAGCCGGTTGCTTACACGGCCCAGGGCGCCACCCCGGTCAAGTGCTACGTGCCGACCAGCGCCTGCAACGGCGATGCTTCGTGCGTGGGCACCCCCTACGGCCAGGACCCGCACCGCGACGCCAACAACGACGGCACCGAAGACGAGTGCGCCGCGATCGGCAGCGGCTCGCGCTGCGACACGTTCCGCCAGCGCTGCACCCTGCCGTACGCCCAGCGTCAAGAGAAGACCATCGTGTGGTACACGGCCGAGCCGAATAACCCCACGTATTACCAGGCGAGTGAAGACGCCGCCCACGAGTGGGACGTTGCGATGCGTCTGGCGGTCCGCACCGCCAAGTACGCCGAGTGCAGCCGCCTGGGCGGCACGACTTGTGCAACCCTGTTCCCCACTTACAACGGCCAGCAGACTGACAACGACGACGCGATCGCTCTGGCGCGCGAAGTCGACGACTGCCGCCACGGCATCGCCTACAAAGACCTGGGCCGCGACGAAACCAAGTGCGCCGCCCTGGCCGACAGCATCGGCGCCAAGCGCGGTTCGCCCGCCGGCGTAATCGCGATTGCCAAGGCCCCCGAAATGGTTGTGCTCTGCCACAGCCCGGTCGAGGCCAACGACGCCGCCGCCTGCGCGCCCGCCGACAAGCGCCTGCCCGCCAACATGACGGCTGAGCAGTGCGGCCTGGCCCGCGCCAACGGCGACCGGACCGTCACCGCCGAGTGCGACAAGGCCATCCGCGTCCGCCGCGGCGACCTGCGCTACAACGCCATCAACAACATCGTCGAGCCCGCCACCCCGTCGCCCTGGGGCATCATGGTCGACGGCCACGACCCGCTCACCGGCGAAGAAGTGGCCGCCAGCATCAACGTCTGGACCTACATCAACGACTTGTGGAGCCAGGGCGTCGTCGACATGTCGCGCTACGTCAATGGCGAGCTCAAGACCGCTGACATCACCGAAGGCAAGTACATCAAAGACTGGTCAGTGGCTGCGCAGGCGGCTGTCAAGAACGGCATGGCCGGTCAGATGGACGAAGACCAGGTGCGCGAGCGCGTCTCGTCGTCGGGCAACGGCAAGCAGATGACCCCCGAGCAGATGCGCCAGTTCATGGAGCAGAATCCGGGCGCCATGGCCAAGATCCGAGAGACCAAGGCCAAGCTGGCCGACGTTCGGGCCACCAATGCGGCCCCGTCGTCGTCGGCGCCCGCCTACTTGGCCCGTCGCACCGCCGCCGCTGGCACGGCCTTTGAGGCCGCGCTGATGACGCCGATGATGCAGAAGCTGAACGGCATT
Organism: uncultured Myxococcales bacterium; assembly: GCA_903883645.1. Classification (GTDB taxonomy): domain Bacteria; phylum Myxococcota_A; class UBA9042; order UBA9042; family UBA9042; genus SXRM01. The sequence goes on from CAISBR010000112.1 coordinate 25,964, forward strand.
GCCGGTCTGCCGCTGTCGCAGGGTCTGATGGACATGGCCTCGCCGATGCGCGGTGGCAACCCCGCCGTACAGCGCGGTCTGCGCCAGCTAAAGCAGCAGGCCCTGGCCGATCGCGGCGCCTGCATCATGGAAATGGCCGACGCGCCGCTGGCGATCGCCGGTCTGGCCGATGTGCTGCAAGAGAAGTTCGGCAAGTTCAATGCGAACGACAATCCCGATGTGCAGCAGGCCCGCGCCGAGCGCATGCGCAAGTACCTGTCCAGCCGCGTTCACTACGCGGTGATCATCCACGAAATGGGCCACTCGATGGCGCTGCGCCACAACTTCATCTCGTCGGCTGACGCGTGGGGTTACCGGCCGCAGTACTGGCAGCTCCGCTCGCAAAACGGTGCCGAGACCAAGCTCTGCAGCAAGCTGAGCACCGACGGTTCGACCTGCATCGGTCCGCGCTGGTTCGACCCCGTGACCAAGCAAGAGCGCGACGGACTGGTCTGGATGTGGATGCAGTCGTCGGTCATGGACTACGCCGGCGAGTCGACCCAGGACATGCTGGGCTTGGGCGCCTACGACTTCCACGCTGTCCGTATGTTCTACGGCGATGTGGCCACCGTTCACGCCGACGACAGCTACCTGGTCGGCACCAAGCGCGGCGTCGGGATGTTGGCGAAAGAAGACAATTTCGGCGGCATCATCGGTCTCGACCCGGCGATCGGTAGCGGCGCAGACACGAACCCGATTCACTACTCGGACTTGCAGAACAAGTACGCCCTCATCGGCGACTGCACCGAAGCCAAACCCGCCGACTGGCAGCCGGGCCGCTGGAACGTCGACCGCGACGGTGCGTTCCATCCGCTGCTCGACGGCTTGATCCCCAAGATCGGCGAGACCTACACGCGCTGCAAGCAGCAGGTTGTGGACTACGTGCCGTGGGCCTCGCTGCGCAGCCCCGTGACTACCGCCAGTGCTGCCGGTGCCGAAAAGGTCGAGTTCTCGGGTTATTACCGGGGCGGCCCGGCTGTTGATGCGGCTGGTCGCGTCCGCCTGCCCTACGGCTTCGCCACCGACACCTGGGCAGACCTTGGCAACGCCAGCGTCTACCGCCACGACAACGGCGCCGACAACTACGAGATCTTCAACTTCATGAAGACTCAGGCCGAAGTGAACCACATCTTCGACAACTACCGCCGTGGTCGCCACAGCTTCACCGTGCGCGGTGCCTTCGGCCGCTCGCTCTCGCGCTACTACGAGAAGATGCGCGATGGTGCCAAGGGCTTGGGCTTGTATCGCAATATCTACAACGAGGTGGCTGCGGAAGCCGGTCTGAACCCCGACGATCTGTGGACCGTTGCGGCGCAGAACTACTTCCAGAACCCGATTCTGGCCGCCGGCATGGTGTTCGATCACTTCACCATGATCGAGCAGCGTCCCGAGATTGGACCACACTATCTCGACGCCGACAGCGGCGTGCTGAAGCCGACCGCCGGCAAGATGGCGAACTCGACCACCACCGACCTCGTCACCATCCCCAATGGCGCCACTGGCTACATGGGCAATGTGGGCCTGGGCGGCCGCCTGGTCGAGAACACCCTGGCCGACAACAAGGGCGAGTACGACTCGCAGTACACCATGAACGCCGGCTCGTACTACGAGAAGTCGTTTGTGGCGATGCTGCTGGCCGAGTCGGTCGACAACTTCATCAGCTCGTCGCTGCAGGACTTTACCGACTCCCGCTATCGCTCGGTGTCGGTTGCCGACCTGTTCCCCGACGGCTATCGCCGCTTCATGGCCAACGCGTTGACGGGCGACGAAGACATCAAGGGTGCGCGCATCGCTTCGAGCAACCAGAAGCCCGCCGTCGATGGCGAACAGTACCCCTCGCTGCCCATCGGCTTCACCTCGTGGTGGGGCGCGACGCCGCAGAACTGCTTCCCCGCCGATGGTACGACCATTTGCCGCTCGTTCGGCAGCAAGGCCGATACGCCGTATGCGTCGCAGAAAGTCCCCGAGGCCCTGCCGATCAACTCGCAAATTGGCTTTGAGCAGCAGAAGTTCTTGATCGCATGGACCATGCTGTACCTGTTCGAGAACCAGAAGCAGGACTGGATCGACAAGCTGCGCATTTGGGAATTGGGCATCGACGCCAACCCCGAGCTCGGCGCTGGCCGTATCGAATTGCACTACCCCGGCGGCAAGACCTACGTGGCCCGCACGTTCGGCACCGAAGTCATCTTCGGCAAGACCGTGCAGAAGGGCATCGCCGCCCGTGTGCTCGAATACGCCAACGGCTTGGTGAACCAGGCTTACGAGACCAACCCCGGTCCCGACAGCGATGGCGACGGCAAGCCGGATTGGTACGAGCCCAAGCTCAACCCCAAGACGGGTACGCCGCTGGTCAAGTACGATGCGGCGATCAAGTCGGCGAGCGGTGCGGTTAGCAAGTGCACGGCCAAAGACAACTCGGCCTGCGTCTGCGAAGACAATCGTATCTGCGTTAAGCTGAAGGATTACATGACCGTGCCCGCGTACCTGCGCGAGGCGATCGATGCCTACCAGCTGGGTGGCGCGCACCAAAAGGGTGTGTTCTAGTCTAGCTTGCTAGCGTAAGCAGGGCGGCGGCCGTCTTGGGGGAACCTGAGGCGGCCGCTGTCGTTTTGGAGCGCTGAGCGAGCCAACCCTGGCCAGCGACAAATGGCGCACAAATTCAAGCAGTAGAAAATGGCTGCGCAGTTCCGCGCCCCAGAAATGGAGCCCGAACCGGCTTTGGGCAGGCCGTTGGCTTGGTTGGCGCTGAAGCGGAGTTAGCTGGCGAGGCCGCGGCGGAAGGCGCGCAAGTTCGCTTCGCCATAGGCCTTCTTGGCGCCGACGTAGCTGACTTCGATAGCGTGTTCGATCGATGCCGCGGAGACGACGCCGCAGTGGGCGACGTAGGCGCCGAGCATGACCATGTTGGCGGCCTTGGGGCTGCCTTCGGCCTCGGCGATGTCGTTGGCGGGTACGAGCACGGTGGTGAGGTCGGCGCGGTGCACCGGTTCGGCGATGAGCGAGGTGTTGATCACCAGCAAGCCGCCGGTTGCGAGCGTGTCTTCAAATTTGTCGAGAGAGGGCCGGTTCATCACGATGGCAGCCTGGGCGTGTTCGACCGACGGCGAGCCGATGGGCTCATCGTCGACGACGACCACGCAGTTGGCGGTACCACCGCGCATTTCAGGGCCGTAGCTGGGCAGCCACGTGACATGGCGGCCTTCGTCCATCGCCGCTTTGGCGAGCAACTTGCCGATGGCCATGAGGCCTTGGCCGCCGAAACCGGCCATCACGACGTCGTGGTATGCCATGAGAGCCTCCTAAGTCCGCCTAATCGCGAACTTTCAGATCGGGGTGGTACGCTGCGGTGTGCTCGGGCATGGCGCCGGGCTCGCGGAACGTCTTGGTGGGGAAGAACGGCAGCATATTGCGGTCGAGCCAAGCCAGCGAATCGGTGGGCGACAGCCCCCAGCCCGTGGGGCAGGTCGACAGCAGCTCGACGAAGGTGAAGCCCTGGTGCTGCAGGTCAAAGGCCTGCCGCAGCAACTTCTTCGCTTTGATAGTGTTTTTGGCCGAGCTGAGCGAGCCGCGGGCGATGAACACCGGCGCGACCAGCGTGTCGAGCAGCTCGCAGACGCGGATCGGGTGACCGGTTTGGGCGACGTCGCGGCCACCGGGCGAGGTGGTCGTCTTCATGCCGGGCAGGGTGGTCGGCGCCATCTGGCCGCCCGTCATGCCGTAGATCGCGTTGTTTACAAAAATGATTGTAAGTTTCTCACCGCGGTTGGCGGCGTGCACGATCTCGGCCATGCCGATCGAAGCCAAGTCGCCGTCGCCCTGGTAGGCGAAGATGTAGCGGTCGGGCGGCAAGGTGCGGCGCAGGCCGGTGGCGGCGGCGGGGGCGCGACCGTGGGCCGCCTCGATGAAATCGACGTCGATGTAGTTGTAGGCGAGCACCGCGCAGCCCACGGGCGACACGCCGATGGTGCGGTCCTGAATGCCCATTTCGTCTATAACTTCGGCTACTAAACGGTGTGCGACGCCATGCGTACAGCCGGGGCAGTAGTGCATGTAGTTGTGGGTCAGCAGCGGGGTGCGGCCAAAGGCCAGGGTCTCGGTCATGGCAACCTCAACTATGCGTTCGCGAATTGGCCGCGGATGGCGTTCATCATCTCGTCGACGGTGGGCACCATGCCGCCCGAGCGACCCCAGAAGCCCACGGGCTTGTCGTGGCCGATGACGGCGCGGATGTCCTCGACCATTTGGCCTTTGTTCATCTCGATGCTGAGCAGGCGGTCCGACGTGGCCGCGGCTTTTTGCAGCGACTCGACCGGGAACGGCCATGCGGTCATCGGGCGCCAGAGGCCCACACGCAGCCCCTCGCCGCGGAGCTTGCCAATCGCGGTCTTGGCGATGCGGGCCACGGTGCCAAAGGCGCAGACCAGCACGGGCGGCTCGTCGTCGCACATCCAGGTCTCGGCGCGCGGCTCTTCGCGCTCCATGCGGGCAAATTTGTCGTACAGATGGTCGACATGTCGCTCGAGCTCGGCGGGGTCGAGGTACAGCGAGCGCACGATCACTCGGGGCCGCGTCGCCAACTTGCCGCGTGCGGCCCAGCTTTGCTCGGGTGCGATTTCAGAGAGCGCAGGAAAAATCACGGGCTCCATCATTTGGCCGAGCAAACCGTCGCCCAGCAGCACCACCGGGTTGCGGTATTTTTCGGCGAGGTCAAAGGCGAGGCTCATCATGTCGACGGCTTCTTGCACCGTGGCCGGGCAGAGTGAGATGTAGCGCTTGTCGCCGTGGCCCCAGCCCTTGGTCATCATCGACCAGTCGCTTTGCGAGGGGGCGATATCGCCCAACCCTGGGCCACCGCGCATGATATTGACGATGACGGCCGGCAATTCCGCGCCAACCAAGTAGCTGGCGCCCTCGCTCATGAGCGACACGCCGGGGCTCGACGACGAGGTTAGAACGCGGGCGCCGGTCGACGCTCCGCCAAAAATCATATTGATTGAGGCTACTTCGCTCTCGGCCTGCAGGTATACGCCGCCGACTTCGGGCAGGCGCTTGCTCATGTACTCCGGAATCTCATTTTGCGGCGTGATCGGGTAGCCAAAAAAATGCCGGCAACCGGCGCGAATCGCGGCCTCGGCAATGGCTTCGGCGCCTTTCATCAACTGCTTTTGGCTGGGCATGATGTTCCCCTAATCTAGCGCGTTTTATCGCGAATTTCTTTGTAGACCTGTACGCCGCCCTCGGGGCAGACGATGCCGCACAGGCTGCAGGCGCTGCACTTTTCGGGGTTGCGCAGTTCGACGGGGTGGTAGCCGTGGCTATTGAGATCTTTAGAGAATTCGAGCAAGTGCTTGTTGCACACGTCGATGCAGAGGCCGCACGACTTGCAGCGCTCGCGGTCGATATCGATGTGATTCATGCGGTTCCTCCAGGCGTGCAGACTACGCCGCCCAAGAACTCGGGCAGCATCTGGCGGTGGATGGCGACGAGCGGCGGCAGATCGTCGCGTTTGGCAAAATGGGGAAGCAGCGATGCCGGCACGCCAAGCAAGCGAACCGCAACGCCGAGTGCTGTGGCCAGCGGGCGGGCGACATCGAGACCATAGTCAATGTCGTCGGCGGTGGTCTCGTCGAGCAAGTGGGTATTTGAGATCACACCGGTAATCGGCAGCTGCGCGGCGTTGGCGATGAACCGCGCCTGCTCGAGCGCCCGCTCAAACGTATCGCTGAACGGCCGGTAGCGATTGACCACCAAGAACAGGTCGCAACTGGCGCGGCCCAGCACGTCAGACAGCGAACCAAGTACCCGCGCACCCACGGGATCGCCGCCCACGTCGAGGAACACTTGCAGGTCTTCGCGGCCAATGGCGCTGCGCACCTGGTGGGGAATGATAGGGAGATCGGCGTTGGCCAGGGCCCCTTCGGGCGCGAGCATGGTCACCCCGAGCGCAGCCAGACGTTGGCCGGCCTCGCGCGAGCGAAAATAAGGTTTGAGCACGTCGAGATCGGCAATGAGCGTGGGCTTGTCGCTCTGGCGGGCGGCGGCGGCAAGGCCAAGTACCAGCTCGGTTTTTCCAGAGCCATAGGAGCCGACGAGCGCGGTAACCCGGCGCCGCTCAAAGCGATGGAGATCGTAACTGGCTGCCAGCATGGGTGGCCTCGGGCGGTGCGGCCCGCAGCGGCAGAGTAGCGCTGACAGGCGCCGCCACAAGGGGGCAAACTGGCTGTGCCGTCACCACAATGCCACGTGCCGACGCGAGCCCAGGCCACCGGGGTGGTTGACGAAGCCCAGCGGTGGCGCTAGCGTGCGCCTTACGCCCTAGGAAGGAGTGCCAATGAGCCACTATATTCGCGCCGACGGGCGTTTTGCCGGTCGCGACATCATCTCGGTACGCCATCTAAGCCCTGAGGACCTTGAGTACATATTCAGGGTTTCGCACGACATGCGCATGTTGGTGGGGCGCATTGGCTCATTTGACCTGTGCCGCGGCAAGATCTTGGCCAATCTGTTCTACGAGCCCTCGACCCGCACCTCGGCGTCGTTTGTGGCTGCGATGGAGCGACTGGGCGGAAGCGTGATTGGTATCAACGAGGTGCATTACTCGTCGGTGGCCAAGGGCGAGAGCCTGCCCGACACGGTGCGCACGCTTGAGTGCTACGCCGATGTGCTTGTGCTGCGCCACCCCGAGGTGGGCGCGGCGGCCGAGGCGGCGAAATGGTGCAAGAAACCGGTGATCAATGCCGGCGACGGTGTGGGCGAGCACCCGACGCAAGCGTTGCTCGACCTGTTTACCATTCTAGAAGAGCTGGGCGGCGTGAGCGGCCTGACGGTGACGCTGCTTGGCGACCTGCGCAACGGCCGGACGGTGCACTCGCTGGCGCGCTTGCTGGCTGGCTACAACGTGCGGCTGCAGCTGGTGTCGCCGCCTAGCTTGGCGATGCCGGCCGAACTCCTCAGCGAGCTTGACGCGGCGGGAGTGGTGGTCGAGACGGTGGCGCGCATCGAGGACGCGATTCCGCACAGCGATGTCGTGTACGCGACGCGGGTGCAAAAAGAGCGGTTTGCCCAGCTGGCGGATTACGAAGCGGTCAAAGACGCCTTTTGTATTACGCCAGAGACGATGCAAAAGGCGAAGAAGAAGATGGTGTTGCTGCATCCTCTGCCCCGCGTGAACGAGATTGCGGTCGAAGTGGACGACGACCCGCGTGCGGCCTACTTCAGGCAGATCGAGTATGGGCTTTACGTGCGCATGGCGCTGCTCGCCATGGTGTTGGGGCGAGCATGAGCGAGCTTTCGTGGTCAGAGCGGCTCGACAACCGCGCCAGGGCCATTGATTCGCTGTTGTGTGTGGGTCTTGACCCCCATACGGCCGACTTGCCCGAGCCGAGCGCTGAGGCCGCGCTGGCCTATTGTCGGCGGCTGGTCGATGCGACGCGCGACTTGGCGGTGGTGTACAAGCCCAACGCCGCATTTTTCGAAGTCTTTGGTGCCGATGGTTGGACGGCGCTGCGCATTTTGGTCGCGGAGGCGGGCGAGCACGCGCCGGTGGTGGTCGATGCCAAACGGGGCGATATCGATAGCACAGCACAGGCTTATGCGACGGCGATGTTCGACACGCTCGGGGCCGATGCCGTGACCGTGTCGCCGTGGCTGGGGCGCGACAGTCTAGAGCCGTGGCTGACGCGGCCCGGCAAGGGTGTGTTTGTGCTGTGCCGCACCTCAAATAGCGGCGCGGCAGACCTGCAATTGCCCTGCCAGCTGGGCGATACCGGCGCATGGGGGCCCGCCTACCTGCGCGTGGCGCGAATGACGCAGGCCTGGCACGGCAGCTCGGTGGGCCTAGTGGTGGGCGCTACAGCTCCTGCCGACCTAGCCAAGGTGCGGCAAGCTGCGCCCGACGCGTGGCTGTTGGCGCCAGGTGTGGGCACGCAAGGGGCTGAGCTTGGGGCCGCGCTGGTTGCGGGGCTGCGCAGCGATGGCCTGGGCCTACTCATCAACGTGTCGCGGTCCCTGGGGCGGGCGGCGGACCCCAGGAGCTATGCGGAGTATCTGGTCGGCGAGATGCGGCAAGCGCGGAGTGCACCTCCGCTGCAGCGCGACCCCGAGCTCGCGGCTGTGTATCGCCATGCCGAGCTCGCACGCGGGCTGGTCGAGCTTGGCTGCGTGAAGTTTGGTGATTTTACCTTGAAGTCGGGCCTGAAGTCGCCGTTTTACCTCGACTTGCGCCGCCTCGCCAGCGACCCGCGGCTGCTGCGCTTGGCGGCCAACGCCTACCTCGATGTGCTGCAAGGGCTGCCAGGCGAGCGCATCGCGGCCCTGCCGTACGCTGGCCTGCCGTTGGGCGCGGCGGTGGCCGTGATGGGCGGACGGTCGCTGATCTATCCGCGGCGCGAGGTCAAGGACTACGGTACCGGGCACGCGGTCGAAGGGCTGTATGTGCCGGGCGAGACGGCGATCATGCTCGACGACTTGGCCACGACCGGAGCGTCGAAGTTTGAGGCGGCCGCCAAGCTGCAAGACGCTGGGCTGCAAGTGCGCGATGTTGTGGTGCTTGTCGACCGCGGCTCTGGGGCTGCCGACGAATTGGCGGGTCGCGGCTTGGTGTTGCACGCGGCGTTCCGCTTGCCGGCGCTGCTGCGGTTCTGGCGGGCAGAAGGGCTGGTCGACGCCGCCCATGCAGCTGAAATTCAAGCCTATCTAGCCGGGACGCTGGCCGAGTGAACCCCACGCCGCTAGCGTCTGAAATCTACCGGCCGGCGCCACTGGCAGGGCCTGTGTTGCTCAGGGCTTTGACGCTGGGGCTGCGGTTGTTGCCGCCTGAGCTCGCCCATCACCTAGCCTTGGCCGCGTTGGCTCTGGCCGGTCGCGTGCACCTGGGCCGCCTGCTGTTACCCCGCCTGCTGCCGCCGCCACCGCCGATGCCGCTGCAGCTTGGCGACTTGATGTTTATCAACCGTGTGGGGCTGGCCGCGGGCTACGACAAGAATGCCGTGGCGCTAGAGGGCCTTGCGCTGCTTGGCTTTGGCCATATCGAGGTGGGGACGATCACGCCGCAGCCGCAGCCGGGTAACCAAAAGCCCCGTGTATTTCGCCGGTTGCGGCAGGGGGCGCTCATCAACCGCATGGGCTTCCCTAGCCTTGGCGCCGCGGTGGTGGCGCGCCGGTTGCAGCGCTATCGGTTGGGCCACCCGCTGGGCACGCCGCCGCTGTTGGCGGTCAATATCGGCAAGAACAAGCAGACGCCGCTAGCCGAAGCTGCGAGCGACTATGCGCTGGCGGCGACCCAGTTGGCCCCGTATGCCGACCTGCTGGTGATCAATGTGAGTTCGCCAAATACGCCTGAATTACGAGCTCTTCAGACCCCCGAACACTTGGCGCGAATCCTACAGGCCACCCGGGTGGCGGCGCGTACGGCGGCGGGGCGCGATCTGCCGGTGTGGGTCAAGCTGGCACCCGACCTAGATGGCGATGATTTGTCTATTATTGTCAAGCAGTTGTGTGCCGACGGGCTGGTGCTGACCAATACGACGGTGGCGCGACCGACGGAGCTTGACCGCGGCGATCAGGCGGGCGGCCTGTCGGGCTGGCCCCTGGCGCAGCGGGCGCTAGCGGTTCAGAGTCAAGTAATAAACCAGGGTTGCAACTTGCCGGTGATCGCTTCGGGAGGGGTCGTCGGTCCTGTGCAAGCGGTCGAGCGGTTGCGCGGCGGCGCCAGCTTGGTACAGCTGTGGACCGGTTTGGTACTGCGCGGTCCGGCGCTGATAGGCCTGGTGGGCCGGGCGCTGGCCGACGTTGAGGGGCAGCATGACTGAGGTATTTGACCTGCTGATTCAAGGGGCTACGGTAGTCTTGCCCAGCGGCTTAGCCCAGGCCAGCGTGGCGTGCCGCTCCGGCCAAATCGCCAAAATCATAAGCAACGGCGCCATGTTGCCACCTGCTCGCCAAGTCATCGATGCCCGCGGGCTCTGGCTGCTGCCGGGAATCATCGACACCCAGGTGCACTTTCGCGAGCCGGGTAACGCCCATAAAGAGGACCTAAGCTCTGGGACTGCTGCGGCAATTCTGGGCGGAGTGACCTGTATCTTCGATATGCCGAACACCCAGCCGCCGATCACCTCGCTTGGGGCGTTACAGGCCAAGCTCGATGCGGCGCGCGGTCGTTGCCGCTGTGATTACGCGTTCTTTGTGGGTGCCACGGCCGAAAACGCCGCGGAGCTCGCGGCCCTGGAGCAAGAACCCGGTTGCGCCGGTGTCAAAGTCTTTATGGGTAGCTCGACCGGCTCGCTGCTTGTCGCCGACGACTCGGCGTTGCTCCGTGTGCTGCAAAATGGCCGCCGCCGAGTGGCGATCCATGCCGAAGACGATGAGCGTCTGCAGGAGCGCAAGCCATTGGCTGAGCAGGGGAAGCCAGCGAGTCACCCGCTCTGGCGCGACACCGAGACGGCTCTGCGTGCCACGCGGCGGATTGTGGCCCTGGCTGAGCAGGCGCGGCGGCCGATTCATGTGCTGCATGTTACGAGCGCCGAGGAGCTCGAGTTTCTTAAGGATCACAAGCAATTGGTCACTGTCGAGGCCACGCCGCAGCACCTAACGCTGGCCGCGCCCGAGTGTTACGAGCAACTTGGCACGCGCGCGCAGATGAATCCGCCCATTCGCGAGGCGCGCCACCGTGCGGCGCTGTGGCACGCCGTGCAATCGGGCGTCGTCGATATCGTTGGTTCGGACCATGCGCCGCATACCTTGGCCGAAAAGTCGTTGCCCTATCCACAGTCGCCATCGGGTATGCCCGGTGTGCAGACGCTGCTGCCACTGCTGCTCGAGCACATGCACCAGGGGCAGCTGACGCTCGAGCGCTTGGTCGATCTGTGCTGCTCAGGCCCGGCGCGCGTGTATGGCATCGAGAAGAAGGGCAGTATTCTGCTTGGTTTTGATGCCGATTTCTGTCTGGTGGATCCGGCCGCGACATGGACCTTGCGCGACGCCGACCAGGCCACGCGCAGCGGCTGGACGCCCTTTGATGGCATGACCGTGCACGGCCGGCCCACGATGACCGTGCTGCGCGGGCAAATTGTTATGCAAGACGGTAAGTTGGTGGGCGAGGCGCGCGGGCAGCCGGTGCAGTTCGTCTAGCTACGGCTTGGCCAACTCTTCTTCGATGACAGCGCCAATGATCTTCGGCGAATAGCCCCATTGCGCCAGCGCCACCTTGCCGTCCTTGCCCACCACATACACGATCGGCATCGGCGGGCCAAACGGAATCGGCTGCCCCAGCGTCACGTCGAGCACTTCGGACCAGTCGTGGCCGTCTTTGGTGGTCAGCGGCGAGTGCAGGACGGGGAAGGGTAGCTCCAGAATCGGCACCTCGGGCGCGCTGCCCGTATCCCACGGATTGATGCCGACTACTGCCAATTGCCCAGAATCCATCCAGGGTTTCAAGTGGCGCGCCGCCGCGGCCATGCCCATAAAGCCGACCGGACACGAGTGGGCTGCGATCAGCACCACGCTCACCTTGCCGGCGATGGTCGCGTTGACGTTCCAACTCGTGCCCTTTAGGTCGCTATACACCAGCGGCGGCAGCGCATCGCCCGGATGCAGCCACGTCGTCTCGATGAACGGCAGCGACAGCGGCTCGGCAGTTAACGGGTCTGTGTAGAGCGTAATCGTATGATCCGTAACGCCCTTCTTCATCTTGCTCATCTGGAACGGAATGGTTACCAGCGCCCCCGGCGCCACCAGCCACGGCCCCATCTTGACCTGCACGCCGTTGCCATAGGCCTCTTGCACCTCGACCTTGGTGACCTTGGCTTCGACCTGGCCCGCGTTGTAAACCCGCACCGCGCTTTGGATTTTACTCCCCAGCGGAATCATCGGCGCATACACCACCGGCTGCGCCAGCAGCACCGGACCGTCTTGGCCCTTGCTAGGCTCGATGTGCAGGCGGCGCACGTCTTGGAACTCGGCAGCCATCAAGGTCTTTGCGTCGATCGGATCCACGTCTAGCGCGAAACGCGGACTGCGCGAGGCGCCGCGAATCAGCAGCGGACCCGAACCACTCGCCGGCACATCGATCGCCACCACATAGTGCCCCGCCGCCGCATAGCCGTGGTCGCCCTGGCCCCACACCCCGTATGCCGACGACGGCACCGCCACCGAGCCAAGCAGCTGCGGCTGCATCCCATTACTCAGGTCGAACAGGTGCACTTGCCCCGACAAGTCGCCCACCCACACCCGCGCGCCGTCGACGTGTAGGTTGCCCGCCACACCCGGCGTGGGCACAAACGCACCCCAGGGCGACTGGTTGCCGTCGACTAGCTGCAAATCGACCACATGCAGGCCCAAATTGCTGCCCACCACCAGGTGGTTCGCATCGAGCTGCCGAATGTCCCAAATATCGCAGCCAGGCGGGGGCGGCACCACCAGCACTTTGCTCTGCAGCGTGGTGTCGATGCGCCAAATGCCTTGGCGATGGGCGGCGATGAACAGGTGGCCGTCGATGATGCTCATGCCCTCGCTGCCCAACATGCCGTTCGACGAGAGCCACACCTTGTCGAGCAGCACCATGTCGTCGCCGCCGTTGACTTGGGCGACCTGCAAGTAGCCGTTGCGACTCGAGCAGAACATTTGGTTGCCGGTGCGCACCAAGCGGTTGCACATCTGGCCATTGTGGACGACCCAGTTGGCCAAGGGCTTTGACAGCGTTGGATCCGTTGGGAAATCGAAGCTAACGTATCCGTCTTGCGAGCCCGCCACCCACAGGCGCTGATCCTGTACCAGTCCCTGCATAAAGTGGGCCGCGCCGTCTTTGGTGGGCGGCGTGAACACCACGTCGACCTGGCTGAGGGGGCTGCTGTAGTTCGCATTGGCGCCGAGTAGGCAGACCTTGTTTAAGCCTCCGGGGCCAAATAGCGTCATCACCTGCAGGCTGACCGTGGCAATGGCGCCGTCGCTCACCGTGACCGTGCCGGCCGCGCTTCCATCGCACAACATGCCGCCCGCTACCGTGTAGCCCGATGCGTTCTTTACCCAGGCCAAGACCTGCCATTTCCCCGGCGCCGCGTGCAGGTACAGCGTCATGGGCAGTGCGCCGGTCTGGTCGGCCAGCGTGTCGGGGCCCGTCACCGCCGGGGCATTCGGGTCTGCGGCTGGTTTACCGCCACCCGCGTCGCCGCCGTCTAGGCCGAGCGACACCGTGCCAGCCATGCCATCGACGAGGCCTGTTACCGTTACGATCAAGTTGGTGTTGCTCGGGGCGCCGGGCGGCAGCACCGGGGTTGAGCTCGAGTCGCCCGCACCGGCTGCATCCGCGCCCAGCAGGCCAGTATCCGCAGCGGTTTCGCCATCCGCAGCATTGGCAGTTTCTGCCGCCGCATCCGCTGAAGGCGAGGCCGCGTCTGCCATCAGCTCAGGGTTATCGCTGTCGGCCTCGTCTTTCGCTGCAGTATCCAGTGGTTGAGCCCCTTCGTCTAGCGGCGCCGTATCGGCCTGCGCGGCGCCGTCTACATCGGCATCGAGCGAAGTCGCTGCATCTTCAGAAGAATACGTGGTTCTGCCAGCGTTGGGGCGTACGGCCGTGGCGCCGGTTGCTGCGTCTTGGGATTCGGTGGCGTCGGTCGCTAGGTCAGGCCCAAGTGCACCCCTAGGGTCGGGGTCGGCAGCTGAGCAACCTATGGCCGCGACGAGAACCCATGCCACGCCACCACCGCGTGCAAGCCATCGCCGCAGTTGATCGCGTATCCGCCTAGATTTCGCAGCCGGAGCAGCGCGCATATCTGCATCTTTGCGCCTGCCGGGCCCTGGGTCAAGGCCGATCGCACGCATTTGACATCATGAAATCAGTTTGGTTTTGCCGCCAGCTCCCGACCGCGCTGCTGAGCCGCTGCCACCGCCGCTACCAGCTGCTCGGCCCATGCCCCGGCGTGCAGCCGCGCCAACGCAGCCTCGGTCATGCCTCCGCGGCTCGTCACTTCGGCGCGCAGCTCTGCCGCCGAGCCAGCCGAGTGCTGCAGCAGGGCCGCGGCTCCAACCACGGTCTGGCGAGCGAGCTGCGCCGCGATCGCTTCTGGAAAATCGCTAGCCTGCGCAGCCTGTTGCAGGGCCTCGCACAGCGCAAACACATACGCAGGCCCGCAGCCAGCCACGGCGGTAAACGCATCGAACTGCGCTTCTTCCAACAGGTAGTACTTGCCGAGCGGCTGCAGAAGTTTCTCGGCACGCTGGCGATCGACCAACGGCAGGTCTTCGGCGCCACACATCGCCACAGCGCCCAGGCCCAGGCGCACCGGCGTGTTGGGCATCCAGCGCACTACCTTGGCCTGCGGCCCTAGACTTGCCCGCAGTTCGGCCAGCGGCACGCCGGCCAGAAGCGAAATCCAGAGAGTGTCCGGCTGCTTAACAGCCAAAGCCGCCAGTTGGGACAACACCGCACCGCGCTGCTGCGGCTTAAACGCGAGTAAAACCACTTGCGCCTTGGCCGCCGCGGGCAGGTCGAGCGTGCAGGTAATTCCTAAAGTTTCGACCACTTGCTGGCACGTCTCTCGCCGCGTCGTGCAGGCCCGCACCGCTGTCGCCGTCAGCGTCTGCGTGCTTAGCCACCGGCCGATCAGCGCCCGCGCCATGTTGCCGCAGCCAATGCTGCCCACGCTTAGCTCGCTTGCCACAGTCGCTCCCCCACACCGCGCCGCACGCCGCGCACTACATCGGGCGCCGGTGTCCGGTTCTTGCCCGGTCGCTGCAGCCAAGCCAGGCCCAAGCTGCCCACGCCGCACGCCACCCAGATGCGCTGGCGATCGATGGCGACAATCGTGCCAGGTTCAGCTTTATGTTCACCTAGTTGCAGATCTTCCACCGCGACTTTCCACTGCTCGCCCGGTGCCGGGTCCGAGGCAAAGGCGCCACCTGGCCAAGGCTGCAGACCGCGCAACTGCGCGTGCAACTGCTGCGCTGGTCGCGAAAAATCGAGCAACCCTTCTGCCTTGTCGATCGGCGGCGCAAACGTCACCCCTTCGGCGGGTTGCGGCACAGCCACCAGACGGCCTGCTTGCAGATCACCCAGCCGCTGCAGCAGCAACTGTGCCCCTGCATTGGCCAATCGTTCTTCAAGCTGGGGGGTTGTCTCGTCCGCTCCAATCGCCAGCACCACCCGATCGAGCACCGCGCCCGTGTCGAGGCCGGCGTCCATCTGCATCAGACACACGCCCGACTCGCTATCGCCGGCGGCAATCGCCCGGGCAATCGGCGAGGCACCCCGCCAGCGCGGCAGCAGCGATGCGTGCAAGTTGACGCAGCCCAGAGTCGGCACATCGAGCACTTCTTGAGTAAGAATGCGGCCATACGCGGCCACGACACCCAGATCGGGTTGGCGATCGCGCAGCCACTGCGCCAGCGTGCCGTCGCGCACCTTGGCGGGTTGCAACACATCCAGACCGGTGCTCTCGGCAAAAACCTTTACAGCCGGCGGTTTTAGCTGATTGCCCCGGCCCGCCGGCTTGTCGGGCTGGGTGACCACACCCACGACGTCGTGCCCGGCCGCCACGAGCGCGGCTAGGGCCGTCACCGCAAAGGGCGGCGAGCCAAAAAACACAATGCGCACGGCAACCTGCGATGTATGGGGTTAGGGATTGCTGACGGTTTGCGGCGGTCGGCGCACCTTGGTCTGGGCACGGAACTGCTTGTCGTCGATGGTCTCGCGGTGGGCCCGCGTATAGTCGCGCAGGGCGATGCGCTTCTTTAGCGGCGACAGCCGGTCAACAAACGTAATGCCGTCAAGGTGATCGAACTCGTGCTGCGCGCAAATTGCCACCAAGCCGCGCATCGTGGCCGAGTGCTCGGCGCCGCTGCGGTCTTGCCACACCAGGTCGACCTCGGCCGCGCGAATCACGTTTTCGTATAGGCCGGGGAACGACAGGCAACCCTCTTCGTACTTGATCTCGCCGCGCCGCGCCAAAATGCGCGGGTTGATAATTTCGAGTCTTCCCGTGCGGTTATCGCCCTCGAGCGGCACATCCATGATGAAGAACCGCAGCGACTGCCCCACCTGATTGGCGGCGAGCCCAATGCCGTCTTTGATCATCGTCTCGTACATGTCGTCGAGCAGCTGATGCAGCTCCGCGTCGAACCGCGTGACTTCGGCGCAACGCGTGCTCAGAATCGGGTCGGGATAGGTGACGATCAGCAGTTTGGCCACGAGCTTTCCTTCCTTATTCTGCAGTCTTGGCGCGGCGCGGCTTGGCCTTAGGCTTGGCAGCAGGGCTTTCGGCCGCGTGGCTCGCCTCGGCATGGTCGGCGGCGGCGCGGGCACGATTTATCTCATTCTGTGCTTCGTCAAGCTGATCGCGCACTTCGGCCAGGTTATCTTCTAGGTCACGGATCGAGCGACGCATCTTGGCCACATCATCGCGCGTCACCAACTCGAGCGTCGACGCCAGGTTCTTGACCCGCCGTTCGACCAAATCGCGCGCCTCAGCCCGCAAGTTGATCGCCGCGACGAGCGCCTGCTGTAGCTGCGGATTCCCAATCACCTTCAGCGTGGCATCCGAAGCGAGCACCTTGCTGACCTGTTTGGCCGCAATATCCTTAATTTGACTTAGCATTGTCGTCCTCTCTGTTAGGGGCAGCCGCAGGCAGCGATGTCGGGGCAGCAGTCGCC
>CAISBR010000113.1 GCA_903883645.1 uncultured Myxococcales bacterium
CGCGTTTGCGCCTTTCGGGGCCAGTCGGCTTGCCGGTCGCTGGGTTCTAGTTCCTGTGCCCTCAGGTGTGTTTCGGGGTGCCTCCGGCCAGGACTTCTATTCGGTACGGGAGTTTTGCCCCCGAGGCAGGGAGCCCGCGAGAACTGCCTGTCGCAGCCCAGGATTTGGCCTTGACGCCGGGACCCATCGAACCGCGCCGCGGTCCAACCAGGTGCGCAAGGCTCCGTTCTGCTTGAATCTGCCTGTGAATCTGCCGGGTGCTGTCTAGACCGCCTGCAAGCTGGTCGCGTAGATCACCGTCGGCTTGTCGCTGTGGGCGGTCGGCAGGCTGGCCAGGCGCACCAGAGCGCGGCGTCCGGCCCATTTCGCCACATGCTCATCGACACGAACCTGAGTCAGCGGGCTGACATGCATGAGGTCGAGCGGATCGAGCCCTGTTCCATAGGGCACACCGATCGCGGGGATATCGGCCACCACGGCCGCCCGCATCTCGAGCCGAGGCTCCGGTATCCGCGACAGGTGCCCCTGCATCGACGCGAGCACATCGAGCAAATGCGAGACTACGCCGCGCTCGTCGCCGCCACAGGGCAAGAACACCTCGATATGCGGCCCAGCCGGCCCTTGCACTGAAGCGCCGACCTCGCGTAACTCTTCAATCGAACCTGCCAGCACGTGCCGGGCGATCTGCTCGATGGCCTCGGGACCGTAAGCAACCCCGGTATGCGACTGCAGTTGCCGCACTTCGATGAGCGCGCGCACGGCCTCGACCGAGCCATCGCTGCGCACCGGTAGACCACTGTGATGAGCCGGACCGCGCACCATCGCCGCCGGCATGGGCCGCCGCAGCAGCGCCGCGCTGGGCGGACGTACGGGCCGATGGGTCGCTTCGGCAAGCTGCCGACGATGAGCGTGGCGGATCACCCGCAACTGTTCGCGGGCCTGCCGCGCGCCAGCTGGGCGCATTTGCGGATCTTTTTCGAGCAGCGGCATCAGCCACGCCTCAAAACCTGGTGGAATCGGCTCGACCAAGGTGCGGCTGTCGAGCGCCGGTGGCTTCTGCAGCATTTGCGCGTGGCAGAGGTCGATCGGGCTTTGTTGGGTAAACGGTGGCTCGCCCGTCAGCAGCTCGTACGCCACGCAACCCACTAGATAGAGGTCCGTTCGCCCGTCTACATTGCCAGCGCGCACTTGCTCAGGGCTCATGTACGCCGGCGTGCCGATCACGCCCACATCGTCGCTCTGGTGCACGGGGCCCGGCGCCTGCGCCACGCCAAAATCGACCAGCTTCATCGGGGCCACTCCGCCCGAACGCGGCAACATCAGGTTTTCAGGCTTTATATCGCAGTGAATGACCCCAGCTTCGTGGCAGGTGCCCAGCGCCGCGAGCAACTGGTCCAGCACCGACATCGCCGACGCAAAATCAAAGCCACAGCCCTGGCGCAGCACGCGATCGCGCACCGACTCGCCGTCGAGCAGCTCCATGTCGATGAGCAGCGTGCCGTTTTCGGTGCGGCTGAAGCGGTGCAGGCCGACCACCGATGGGTGCCGAATCAGCCGCAACAGCTTGGCCTCTGACAAAAAGCGCTGGGCCGACGAGGCATTGCTCGCGTATTCGGCCCGCAGCAGCTTGAGAGCCACATCGCGCTGGGTCAGCCGATCGTAGGCGCGAAACACCGTGCCCATGCCGCCAACACCAATGGTTTGCTTCAGTTCATAGCGTTCGTCGAGTATATCGCCCGCCTCGCCGGCAAACGGCGTCACGAGCTCTAGCGGCTGACCATCGGTCGGGCACTCGCGGCGCTTGCCACGGAAGTGCCGCCGACATTGCCGGCAGAACAACAAGTCAGGCTGAAGGTTGGTGTTCTTCATGGCCATCACCGGGCTCGGTCTGCGAAGTGCAGCACTGCGAACTAGCCCGATGGCGACGGTAGTGCGACTGCGCCAAAGCGCAAAAAAATCGATCGGTCTTGGCTGCGACCCGGCTTGCCGCTGCTGCTTTGACATCCGCGCTGCGTTTGGCTACACCCGCCTTCTGCGAGGTTGCATGCGCTTTCTGATTACCAACGACGACGGCATTCACGCCCCCGGCATCGAAGTCCTGGCTCGCATTGCCAGTCACTACGGCGAGGTCCGCGTGGTTGCCCCCGACACCGAGCGCAGCGGCGTCTCGCACGCCATCACGCTGTTCAAGCCCTTGCGATTGCGCGAGATTCGTCCCGGCTGGACCGTGTGCGACGGCACGCCGACCGATTGCGTGTACCTGGCGCTGCATCAGCTCGATCTCAAGCCGGATTTTGTGCTTTCGGGCATCAATCCCGGGCCGAATCTGGGCCACGATGTGCTGTATTCGGGCACCGTGGCCGGCGCGCTCGAAGGGGCGCATTGGGGCGTGCCGAGCGTAGCTATTTCGCACTGCTCGGGCGATGAAAACGAGATTATTCTCTTTGAACAGCAGCTTACAAGCCTACTGCCGCGACTGCTCGATGTGGCAAAGAAGGTTGGAGGCGCAGTCAACGTCAACTTGCCGGCGCACAACAAGGGGCCGTGGAAGGGAATTGTTGCTACGCGCATGGGCCAGCGCTTCTATTCGAACGAGGTCATCACCCGCAACGACCCGCGCGGCCGCCACTACTACTGGATCGGCGGCGCCAGCGTGCACATGCCCGACATCGAAGGCAGCGATTGCAATGCCGTTCGCGACGGCTTCGTCAGTATCACCGCCCTTGGCGACGACCTTACTCGCCCCGGCGCGCTCGACACCATGACTGCGCAACTCAGCAGCCACGGTCCCGAATTCTCAAACACTTAGGCGCACTTGCTGCCCCTGCGCGAGGTACGTATGTCCAGTCTCCAGCCCTATGTGCACCTGATCCGCGATGTCCCCGATTTCCCAAAGCCGGGCATTTTGTTCAAAGACATCACCCCGTTGCTGCAAAGTGGCCCTGCGTTGCACGCGGCTATCGATGAACTTGCTAAAATTACAAACGATCTCAATGCAGATGTGGTCGTCGGTGTCGAGTCGCGCGGCTTCTTGTTCGCCGCCGCCTTGGCCTACGCGACCAACCGCGGCGTGTCGCTGGTGCGCAAGCCCGGCAAACTGCCCGCGCACAAGGTGCGCCTCGAGTACTCCCTCGAATATGGCCATGATACCATTGAGATGCACTCGGATGCCGTGCTGCCCGGTCAGCGCGTGCTCGTGATCGACGACGTGTTGGCCACGGGCGGTACCGCTGGCGCTACCGCGTCGCTTATCCAAAGCGTTGGCGGCGTCGTGGTCGGGGCGGCGTTTCTCATCGAGCTCAGCTTCTTGGCGGGCCGTGCCCGTCTGGGCGACATCCCGGTGCGCTCCGTTCTGACCTATTAGCCGCAGCGCGCGAGTCCGAAATCGCGGCGACCGGTCGTTGACAGGCTGCCGCGGATCGGGCATAGCGTGGTCCTGCGCTAAGCGCCGCGCTCGCACGAACGGGCCGAGCCACTGAATCGGGGTAAGTAGCCCTAGATGTTGATGTAACCAACTGATTTGCCGTTCAATTTGTGGAGTGAGATGAGTCAGTTCGAGGTCATCCGCGATGTCGGCGAGACCCTGAAGGAGCTCCTAAAGGAGACCTTCAAGACGAACGGCTTCACCACCGTGAGCGTGTCGACCGACCGGCCCAAGAAAGACAACGTCAAGAACCTGCCGATGGTCAACGCGTTCATGTTCCACCTCGGTTTTCACGGCAACTACCGCGAGCGCACCGAGTCGCTGGTTTCGACGCACGATAAGCAGGGTAATGTCGTTGAATTCTTTCGCGATGCTCCCGTGTACATGAACGCGCACTTCTGCGTCTCGGTGTGGGGCAACTCGCCGGGCGAAGAGAACTTGCTGCTCGGCCTGGTGGTCAAGACCTTCCTCGAGAACACCATCATCACCGGCGAACAGCTCCGCGGCGACTCGTTCTATCCAGACGATAAGCTGAACATTTATCCCAATTTAACTTCCGATCACAACGACACGATGTCGTTTTGGCGGTCGATGAACGAAGAACTCCGGCCCGCGCTTTTCTACTTTATCCGCTTCCGCGTCGAGTCCGATCGCCGCTCAAGCGAGGTCAAGCGCGTCATGGGTCGCGAGTTCGCGGTGCAGCGCTAGTCGCTGCCCAAGGTCGAGGGGGTCTGCGCGATCCCCAGAGAGACGCGGTTCTGTTGAACCGTTAGGGGCTTAGGCCCCGCACAAATGCTCGATCGTTGCTTTGGGCATAGGGCTCAGGGGGCGGCGAGCTTGCCACTGTCGCACGAACGGGCCGCGCATAGCAGCGGTCGCATCGGTAAAGCGGGTGGCGCAACCGGGGGAATGCGCAGGCATTCTTTCCCAGGGGGTGTGTTGCAATGGCTACTACGTACCTGTCGCCTGGTGTCTACGTCGAAGAAGTGGATCGCGGAACCAAGCCGCTCGAGATGGTCGGTACCAGCACGGTCGCCTTCTTGGGCGAGTGCAACGTCGGTCCAGTCAACGAACCCGTGTTCTGCAGCAACTGGTCGCAGTTCACCAAGCACTTCGGCGACTTCCAGAATTCTGAGTACCTAGCCCACGCCGTCTACGGCTTCTTCAACAACGGCGGCGCCCGCGCCTACGTGATCAACGTCGGCAACTGGGACGAGATCAGCAAGCAAGAGCCCAAAGACGGCAAGCCGAAGTTCGCCAGCAAGGCCGCGCTGTACATCGGCACCGACAACGGCCCCGGCACCCGCACGGGCCTGAAGGCGCTCGAAGACGTCGAAGACGTCAACATCGTCGCCGCTCCGGGCAACACCGACCCCGTGATTCAGGACGCCGTCCTGTCGCACTGCGAGAACATGCGCTACCGCTTTGCGGTGCTCGACTCGCCGGAAGTCATCGAGAAGGGCGGCGTCGACAAGCTGCCCAAGCCCCGCGACAGCAAGTACGGCGCGTACTACTTCCCCTGGGTTGAGGTTTACGACCCCTTCAAGGGCAACATCTTCCAGCCCCCGAGCGGCTACATGTGCGGCATCTACGCCCGCTCGGACAGCGAGCGCGGCGTGCACAAGGCCCCCGCCAACGAGATCGTGCGCGGCGCCATCGGCCTCAAGTACAACATTACCCGCGTCGGCAGAACCTCCTGACTCCCAAGGGCATCAACTGCATCCGTACGTTCCCCAACCGCGGCATCCAGCGTCGCGCCAACGGCGCGCAACTTGGCACTGCGGGCGCCCGCACCATCTCGAGCGACGCGTCGTGGCGTTACGTCAACGTTCGCTCGTCCAAAAA
>CAISBR010000114.1 GCA_903883645.1 uncultured Myxococcales bacterium
ACTCCTTCGCACTACGCTGGCCGCAGGTGCGCTTGTTTCGGCTTTGCTGGCCAGCTCTGCGCTTGCAGCGGTGCCCACAGCGACTAGCGTAGAGGGCTTGCTTTTGTCGGCTGGTGGCGGTCCAGCGGCTGACGGCAACTACACGGTAACATTCGCGATTTATGCGGCGGAGACGGGTGGCGCGCCGATTTGGAGTGAGGCCGGCGTCACCGTCGTGGCCAAGGGTGGGCAGTTTAGTTACCTGCTTGGCAGCAAAACGCCTTTGGTTGCAGCTAGTTTGAACCTGCAGAACGCGTGGCTGGGCGTGCAGATCGGCGCGGACCCCGAGCTGTCGCGCCGCCCGCTTGGCGCCACGCTGTTTGCTTTGCGCGCGGCGGTGGCCGAGACGCTGGAGTGCACTGGCTGTGTCAAGGTGGGCGCGCTCGATGCCGCAGTGCTGCAACCCTATGCCAAGACGACGGATCTGGCGCCGTTTGCCAAGTCGACCGACCTGTCAGCTTATGCCAAGACCGCAGATCTGGCGGCGTATGCGAAGTCTTCGGATCTTGGTGCTTATGCCAAGTCGACCGACTTGAGCGCGTACGTGAAGGCGGCGTCGCTCGCGGCAGTGGCCGGCACAGGTAGCTACACGGACCTAAGCAACACCCCCACGCTGGCTAAGGTAGCGACTACGGGCGATTACGCGGATTTGAAGAATGCCCCGGCCATTCCTGCTGTAAACAAGCTGTGTGGCACAGGGCTATTCCTTAAGGGTTTCAACGCGGACGGCAGCATCAACTGCACCGCAATCGTCGCCGCGGACTTGCCGGTCGACGCGATCAAGACCCTTAGCAACGGCCTCCTCACCAACCAGTTCACCGACAGCCAGCTCGGCACCACCGACGTTGCGATCAAAGACGGCCTGGGCGCCGGCGTCAGCGATACGTTGGTTTTTCCCGACGTGGGCATTGCGCAAAAGATCACTGTAAACATGACGATCGCCAACTCGGACCTGAGCGGCGTGCGCGTCGAGCTCTATGCGCCCGGCATCGCCACCCCCTACATCCTGTACGACGGCGGCAAGACGGGAACCACGCTCACCGCGGCCTTCAACGACACCACGGCGCTGGTTTCGGGCGACCTAAATAAAGACTGGGTCGGCAAGAACATCAAGGGATCCTGGTCGGTTACGGTCAAGGACCTCAAGCTCGGCGGCGGCACCGGCGGCATCGACGGCAAGTTCAACTGGGGCATCAGCATTCAGACGTTGTCGAGCAAAAAGGTAGAGATTACGGGCGACTTAGTCCTCGACGGCAAGATCGTGCCGCCGGGAACCAGCACTCTGGGCGCGCGCATTGCGAATAAGGCTGGAATTTTCGTAGGTTATGACGACAGTGCCGACGTGTTCCGCCCAATGCCCGGGATCATCGTGCCGTTCTATGCCACCGGCGGACCCGTGCAGGTGAGCCTCTCGCTGCCGATGTATGGCGGGTCGCACCGCAGCTGCCGGCCGATGATCGATGGCTTGGCGGCCGGCCTGTACACGGGCAACGACACGACTTACAAATGGAACGAAGGACTTAGCTACCATTGGCAACCCGGCAGCGGCATCTGGCGCATGTGGGACCCGACGCGCGTCTACCCCGGTGTCGGTGTGGGCAATCACACCCTTACGGTCGAGTGCCTGAACGACTCGACCCAGGGCGGGCCGCAAATGGGCAACGGTGGTGCGGTCGCAACGGCCCATGTCATCCCGTACGACGACCCGAGCAAGGCCGAGGTCAAGGTCTATACCGTGTCGGCGATTCCGAACCAGAACCTGCCGACGACCAACGCATGGGCTACGATCAATGGCCTGTCGCTGGCGTTTGTTGCCCAGGGCGGCCCAGTGCGAATTGCGCTGTCGATTCCGATGACTTCGGGTTCGCACTCCTCGTGCCGGCCGCTGATTGATGGCACCCCTGCCGGCGCGACGGACATCGACGACCTGACCTACACCTGGCAAGAGGGCCTGCAGTACTTGGCGAGTTGGTGGAATGTGTGGACCCGTACCCGCGTGTACAAGGGCGTAACCGCTGGAGCGCACACGCTTACTGTGCAGTGCCTGACGGATTCGGCGCCGTCGAATGTGACCAACAGCCGCGTTTCGGCCCAGGCGACGGTGATGACCTACCTGCCGCCAACTGACCCGTCGGCCACGGCGCGCGTCTACTTCGGCTCGGAGCGAAAGTCGTACGGCATCAGCGCGGGGGCCACGTGGACGCCCCTCACTGGCAGCGCCTCGGGCAGTGGCATCAACCTCAAGTTCGCCTCGACGGGTGGCCCGGTCGAGATCGGCTCGTCGATTCCGCTGAACGGCGGCTCGCATAGCAGCTGCCGCGCGGTGATTGACGGCGCCCCCGCTCTGGCATCGGAGCCGGACAAGTCTGCGAACTACTGGCAAGAAGGCTTGGTCTACGTGGCCGGATCCTGGCAAATGTGGGACCGCGTGCGGGTGTACAAGGGCATCGCCGCCGGCAACCATACGCTTTGGTACGAGTGCCATGGCGACGCGGCCTCGCCTAGTGCTGGCCACCCGAACATGGTGTCGTCGGTGTTTGTGGCGGCGTACGACAAGTAACACCGTCTGACTCGCCGGGTCGCGTCGGTTCTGTTGACGCTGCGCCCTCTTTACGACGATTTTGCTGCCACCCCCCTGTGGAGCGGCGATGCCGAGCCTCTTTGCTGCGCTGGTTGCCGCGCTGAGGATGGTCGCATGAGTGGTGCTGTGAGCCGGCCTCCCGACGTCTGGCTGCAAGCGCGGCAGCTCGCGCGGCGGCGGATATCCGCGCCTTCGTTGTGGCGTACGGTGGCGGTGGTGGCTGCCGTAGTATGCGGCGCCGTTGTCGAGGGGATGCCCGCGACGGAGCAACGCATTGAAGTCATACGGTTCATGGCCTTTATCGCGGCGTCGATGTTTGCGTCGCTGTGGCCGCTGATCGCAGCGGTCGAGCTGGGGCTGGCCGCATCGCTGTGGGCGGTGGTGCAGTTCCGCTGGCGGTCGTGGCCGGCGCGGCTGGTGGTCGAGCTGAATCGGACTGCGGGCCACGTAGAGGCGCTGGTGCCCTGGCTGCTGGTGTGCCTGACGGTGTCGCGATCTGCCACGCTGAACCTCGGCCTGGCTGCGGTCGTGGTCGCGTGGGGCGAGCGCATCGTCGACGCGGCGGCAAGCCTGTGGCTCACGTTGTTTGGGACTGTGGAGCCGGACGAACAGAAGCACGCGGGCCGAGTTCGCCGCGCGCGCCGGGTGCCGATGTACTTGGCGTCGGTGCTGGCGTGGGTGATTGTGGCACTGCAGGCGCCCGGTCAGGTGCGCGCGCTCGTGCCGTGTACGCTGGCGATCGTGCTTGCGATGGTGGTGCGGCTGCTGGTGACATGGCGCGACCACCGCCGCGAGGACGCCGGCCTGACGAACGGCGAGTGGTCGCAACTAGCCGATGTGACGGCGGCGCTGGTCGTGGTGGCGGTCTTGGGGCTGGCGGCGCGGCAGCTCGGATTACCCAATCCTCAAGCGGAGTTCAAAGAGCGCATCAGTGAAGGTCAGTGTGCAGGCCGGCCCGATGGGGCGCCCACGATTGCCCTGTTTCTTTTGGGTGACACGCAGTTCCACGAGCTGCGCGGGGACCGGTCGGCCGCCAATGTGCCCATGGTCGACGCCGTGGTGCCGGTGGCGGTGCGGCCCGTGGCGCTCGACCTGTTGTCGGGGGTTACGCTGGACCATTTTGCTTCGATGTTCCGCAGTTACCTCGAGGCCTCGCGCGGCGCCGGCACGCAGACGAGTTATGCCTTTTTGGGCGACCTGGGCGACATCGGTTGCACAAGCGAAATCGAGCGTTACGGCCCGCATTTCGACCGCTTTGAGCCCGAGAGCGAGCGTAGTGCGCCACACGGACATCTGGCGGGAATTGCCCCAGGAAATCATGATAATACATTCGTAGGTAACTTCTTGTGGCATCCTGATTGGGGGCGCGCGTGCGGCGATGAACCCGTGCTGGGGCGCGATGGCCAGTTGCTGCGGCCCAAGCTGGGCGATCGGGCGGGCAAGCTGACATCGGACCGGCTGCTGGCGGGCTTGGCGCGGCGGCGTGGTCTGGCCAGTTTGGACCTGCCGCCGGAGTCGCTGCAGAACTTGTCGGCGACGATCGAGGACCGCGGCGCGCTGCCGATGGTGAGTAAGATCGGGGTGTTGCCTGGTATGCCGAGCCGGCCAGTGTACGCGGTGTTCTTGGATACCGGCGATAGCGCCTGGTGGCAGTACGGCGTGGCGGGTACGCAGGGGCACATCTCGCGGGGGCAAATCGAGTTTGTTCGCGCGCGCGTGCCGGCCGACGCGTGGGTGGTACTGGTCGTTCATCATCCGCTGGCGCAGCTTGGGCCGTGGGCGCGCGACCGGGTGGGCGAGCTGGCCGATGCCTGGCAAGAACGCTTGCTGCTTGTGGTTTCTGCTCACACACATCGGACGGCTTGGAACCCCGAGACGCCACTTGGTCAGCAGCGCGTCGCAGAGTTCACGGTGGGATCGACGACGGACCCTACGCAAGAGATAGGGCTACTCGAGGTGCGTGGGAGTGCGCAGGCGCCGCGGCTGTGGCTCACCTCGATCCCCGCGGTGGCGCGGCCCGCGATGGACTGCCCGCCGCCCGGGCCGATTGCGAGTTTGCCAGTGCCGGTCGAGCGTTGCGAGGTGCTGTTGGCTGAGGCGGCGACTCGGTGTGAGCGGCTGCTAGACGACGATGGCAAGCAAGACCTTCCGACACTGCAGGCGATGACGAACCTGCAGAAAGCATTGGCGTACTACCTGTTTGAGTGCGTCGGCTCCGGTCGGCCCGGCAACGTGCTTGAACCCGAGACCTATGCCCGCATCGCCAACGCCGGCGCAGATGCGCACGACCGCTTGGTTTGTCTGTCGTGGGCGTCGTCGCTGCTGCAGAGCCACAAGGCCAGCGCGTGGCATTACCGCGACGCCGTGGCCGGCATGGGCGACCGGACCGTTAGCCTCGGTGGGTTTGCCGTTCGGGTACCCGTACGCGCCCCGCCCACTCGGCCATAACCGCGCCATCGACAAGACGCACCCTTGTGTCATTGTATTGAAATGATGCGATAAAGTGCTTATCTATCGTGGACGGACCCTACGGCGACGCTAGTGCAGGTTACCGCCGCTGCTGCCCGGTAACACATCGTGACACATTGTGCTCTTGTGTCAGTAGCTTGATAGTACAGGCGAATTGCCCGGCACGGTAGGTTGCCGATGAGGCGCTTGGCGCGAGTGCCGGTTGGGACGCAGAAGCACCGGACTAGGCACTTTTCCCGACCCCGTCTGAGCGATCATCCCGATAGTATCCGCCGTGGGGGAGCGTATCTTGATGTTGGGCGGCGGGAACGAGGGAAGGAGAAGGCATCCTCCCCAAACGGAACGCCACAGGGACTACTGGAGGATACCATGAAGACTTACAAGACTATGCAAGCTGCCCGTTACGGCCTTTACACCTCGAGCAATCCGATTGACGTCCGCTTTGTCGGCGCCGAGGGCGAGGCTCTGGACGGTCTGCCGGGCGCCAGCTACCGCCGCGTGCCGACTCCGCTGGCCTTGGTTGCGGCTCCGCTCCTCGGCGGCGCGTTTGTCATGGCATTCCCGGTGTTGGTGCTGGTTGCTGCGTTTGTGGTCGTCGCCCGCTTTGCCGCGACCGCCGTGGCCCAGACGTTGCAAGAGCAGGCCTTCTTGGCGAGCCCGCGTTGGCAGCCGGTTATGTCGTACCTGACCAAGGGGCACAAGAAGGCCGGCCAGGCCGAAGTCGCCGCCGAGCTCAAGGACCTGCACAGCGAAGTCGCGAAGGTTCGCGCCGAAGAGTCAAATAAATCGGAGTAGTTCAATCCGCATCCACCTCTGCCCGCGTGGGGTGGGCCAACGAGGAGGAGCTATGATTAGCCCCCTTAGAGCGATTCCCAAGCACACCGTCGTCGCCTTTGCCGCCTTGGGCCTCTTGTGGTCCGGCGCGGCATCGGCCGGCGAAATCGAGGAAAGCAACTCGGCTTGCCTCGACTGCCACGACGGCGAAGACAGCGCGATTCACTTTGCCGACGGCTCGACCATCACGGTCGGTATTTCGGCAGACTCGTGGAAGAAAAGCGCTCACTCGACGGAAGTGCGCTGCAAAGACTGCCATACCACCATCAAAGACCACCCGCATCCGGCCGTGAACTTCGCGACCAAGCGGGCCTACCAGCTCGACCGAGCGCAGACCTGCAAGCGCTGTCACTATGCCTACCACACCAAGGCGCAAGACAGTATTCATGCTAAGGAGTTGGCGAAGGGCAACGACAAGGCGCCGACCTGTACTGACTGCCATGGCGTGCACAACGAGACCGACCGCGCCAGTCGCCAAGCGGTCACCCTGCGTTGCGGTAACTGCCACGCCAAGGTTGCAGAGCAATACGCACAGTCAGTGCATGGAGCGGCGTGGGGCAAGGCCTCGGTTAACGTGCCGATGTGCGTTGATTGCCACGGAGCGCACGCGATCATGGACCCGCGTAAGGCCGCATTTCACACGCGATCGTGGGACATTTGCAGCAAGTGCCACAGCGACGCCGAGAAAATGGCCGGCACGGGCCTATCGACCAAGGTGGTTGAGACCTATCTCGACGACTTCCATGGCCGCAGCAACGAGCGCTACGCCCAGGGCGCCGGCTCGCCGCGCAAGCCCATCGCCACTTGCAGCGATTGCCACGGCGTGCACGACATCCGCTCGTTTAGGGCTGCCAAGAAAAACGGCACCTTGCAGAGCGAGGTCATCGTCGCCTGCCGCAAGTGCCACAAAGACGCCCCGCCTGCCTTTGCCGACGCTTGGCTCTCGCACGACCCGCCCACGCTCGCGAGCGCACCGCTGGTGGTGCTGATTCAATGGGGTTATCGCGTGCTGATTCCGCTGATTATGGCGGGGCTGGTACTGCACATCCTGCTGCACCTGTGGCGCGCGCGGGTTCACCGCTAAACGGAGGGCATCATGACTCGCATTATCACTCGGAAAGACGGCAGTGTCTGGGTCGAGCGCTTTACGCCCATCCGCCGCGCTGAACACATCTTGGTGCTGCTGACCTTTGTGGCGCTGACGGTCACCGGCCTGCCGCAGAAGTTCGAGGGCGACAACGCCAATGCGCTGCTCGCGGCCCTGGGTGGGCTCGACAAGGCGCGCTGGCTGCATCGGCTGGCCGGCATGGTCTTCGCGGTGCACGCCTCGCTGCATATTGCGGTGTTTATTCTTGGGCTTATGCGGCACAAGATGCGCTGGAGCTTGCTGCCAACGATTCAGGACCTGCGCGACGCCCTGGGCACTTTGCGCTACTACTTTGGGCTGCGCCCCGACGCTCCAGAGCTGCCCAAGTTCGACTATCGCCAGAAGTTCGAATACTTGGGCATGGTGCTCGGCGGCTTGGTGATGGTGGCGACCGGTCTGATTCTGTTGTATCCGACGACGCTCGCGGCGTGGCTGCCTGGCTCGCTGATTCCCGCGGCGTTTGTTGCGCACAGCAATGAGGCCATGCTCGCGCTCTTGGTGCTGGTGGTGTGGCATGTGTACGGCTCGCATCTGTCGCCCGAGGTGTTTCCAATGGATACTTCCGTGTTTACCGGGTTCTTGCGCAAGGACGAGCTGCGCGAGCGCCACACCAAGGAGTTCCGGCGCCTGTTTCCGAACGAACCGGTGCACGCGCACGAGCCCAAGCCGCAGGTTGCCGCGCCGACCGATGCAAATTGATTGATAGGTTTTCAGAATTGCGCCATCGCGTCACTCGCCCAGCACCCCGCCTCCGACCAGGGCGTACTGGGGGAACTTGACCAGCCGCAGGCGCACCGACCCCTTCACACAATGTACTTGCTGATTCAGTAGTTGCCGCGCGGCGCTGTAGGCCTCTTCGAAGGCGTCGAGCAGGTCCAGGAACTCCTGGCGTGCCTTGGGGTCCGCGGCGAGCACCCGGGGCAGCGGCGCGCGCTTGGTCACGTTGCCGACCA
>CAISBR010000115.1 GCA_903883645.1 uncultured Myxococcales bacterium
CGACCGCCTTTGTCGACACCTTTGGCTTCACGGGGCAGGAACTGGAAACCGTGAGCGGCCTGCTGCACTTCGGCTCTCGCGATCTGGACCCACTGACCGGCCGATGGGACGCCAGCGACCCTGCGTTTGCCGTGCTGGACGACGAGAATGCTGGCGCCCTGGGTGAAGCGACCACCGGCTATGCGTACGTGGCGAATGCCACGCTGGATCACGTCGACCCGACGGGACTTGGCAAGTGGCAGGAATTCAAGGCCGGCGCCAAGTCCGTCGGGACCAAGATCGGGTCCGGCGCGGGCAGGCTCAACGCCACCGCATACCGGAAGATGTCACGTTCTGGCCTGTACGGAAAGGCATCAAAGGCGGCGCAGCGCAACAAGGACGCGGCAAAAAAGCTACAGCAGGCGTTGGAAGCGCGAGCGGCCTTGGTCGGCAGCGTAAGGACATTGGAGGAGGTCCGTGCTGACCCTGTGTCCAGTCCGGCGCTTCGTGGGTTCGTGGATGCAGAATTTTCTTCGGAGAACCTTAACTTTCTCGAGGCGGTAGATGCCTTGCCGCCGCCGGGAGACCCAAGGGAGCACCGTGCTATGCGCGATATCCACAACACCTTTGTCACAGCCAATAGCGCGCAAACGCTCAATATTAGCAGCAAAAATCGGGCATTTTTGAACGGTCTAGTCAAACAAAATGCCCCAACTTTCCTGTACCGGGCAGCGTTGACTGGGGAGGGTGGAGCGAAAAAGGAAGTCGAAACTCTGATGCAAAGAGATACGCTGTCTCGCTTCAAGATGAGCCCCCTCAACGAATGAAGAATGAGAGATTTGTGTTCGCCGCGCTTTGTGACGCGCCACGTCTGTGGCTGTCTCCCCCTTTCTATCGCCAAGGACCCGACATGGAAAACCAAATGAAAGTAAGCAGCATCGCCGGTCTCCTCGTGCTGGCCACATTGGCGCTCTCCGCCTGCGGCAACTCTAGCACCACCGCCAGCCACGCGGATGCGGCCAGCACCGGCCAGGACGCCGCGGGCCAGGACGCCACCACCGGCGGCCCGGACACCGGCGGCCAGGACGCCACCACCGGCGACCCGGACACCGCCACCGGTGGCACCGACGCGACCGACCCCGGCGTCAAGAGCGGCCTCACGCTCAGCGACCCCAACGTTCGCGGCTGCGAGATCCTGCTGAGCGAAGGCACGGCGAAGATCGACTCGGTGACGTTTGACGGCACGGTGGTCGGCACGTTCATTCGCGAGGCGCCCAAGGTCGCCATCAGCTTTGTCGCCGCCAAAGACGCGCCGATGGCCAATGGCGCCATTCAGGTCAAGATCAACGGCGACGCCAAGCAGGTCACGGTCAAGAAGGTCAGCTGCGTCGACGTAAAGGCGGCGGCGATGGCGGGCGTGGCGGCGACGCTGAACTGAGTCGGAACTGAGTCGGAACTGAGTCGGAACTGGGTCGGAAAATTAGGCTGCTTGCGGGTGGTCAAGAAGCGCTGTCGCGGCGCGAGGTGTGGCAATGTACTCCATGAACTTTCGCCGGTTTGTCCGGTTCGCCGTACTCGGTCTGATGATTGGCTCGTTTGGCTGCGGCACGGCCGATAGCAAATCATCCGGCGCGAACGGCGCTGACGCAGCCTATCGGGTGAGTGCGGACACGGGCGGCGACGCCGCAGCGGCTGAAGTGGCAGAATCAAAGGACGTGGCGGAACCAAAGGACGCCGCTGCAGTTGAAGACATCGGTACCGACGTCGCGGTCGAAGTGGACACGCCAGTCCAAGCGGACACGTCAGTGCCAGTGGACACGTCAGTGCCAGTGGACACGTCAGTCGAAGCGGACGTGGCGGTGCAAGCGGACGTGGCGGTGCCGACGTGTGTCGCGGGCACCGAGAACTGCAGCTGTGCGGGAGGTAGCGTCTGCGCCGCCGGCAAAGATGGCCAACCGCTCAAGTGCTCGACCGGCACGTGCGTGCGCCAAGACTGCACCGCCGGCGCGCACGGCTGCGGCTGCAACGCAGGCGGCTGCGCGCTCGCGAACGACAAGTGCACCGACTGGCTCTGCCAGGACCCCAACTGCACGCCCGGCACCAAGGACTGTAAGTGCTTGGCCGGCTCGTGCAGCGGCAGCGCGCTGATCTGCTTGGGTGGCGAGATGTGCGTGGACTCCGCCGGCTACGAGGGCGGCAAGTGCTTGTCTGGCAGTGGCTGCAAAACGAGCAACCTCTGTGACCCCGTGCAGAACGTCTGCGTCTACTGCGATTTGGGCAGCGCGGGCTGTCAGATCAAGGCCAATGGCAGCTGCAACGCGGGCTTGGGCGCGCTCAACGGCATCTGCCGCTTGGCCTCGACCCTGCCGCCGACCAGCCCCAAGTGCTACACGCCGTGCCTGCCCGTCAAAGGCAGCACCGTCAGCTGCGTGGATAATCTGCAAGAGGGCTGTCACGACAACAAGACCTGCATCAAAGGCGAATGCCTCGCGCCGGGCCAGACCAACACCGTCTGCAGCCACGACGCTGACTGCAAGGAATGGCAGGTCTGCATGTGGGGCGGCTGCTATTCCAACTGCACATCGAATGCCCAGTGCGGCACCAACAGCGACTGCATTCAACATGTTTGCCGCGAGAACTGCGACAAAGACGCCGATTGCCCCCAGGGCATGGTGTGCAACGCGCAAGGATCGTCTGGCTACTGCATCAGCTTGGTGCCAACGTCTGCCGTCACTGCGCCCAGCGTGGTCAACCAGCCCAGCTTTCACGTTACCAAGACCCAGCTGCTGCTGACGAACGTCAACCCCAAGCTCAGCTTGCAGATTGAGTACGGCGCCGCGCAAACGCCTGGCGTGTTTCGCATTCGCAAGGTGTCGCATCGGGTGACCAAGACGCCCGCCGATCAGGTGGTGAAGGGCCCGGGCCTGGACCCCAAGACCCACGCCGTCGTGCCGTGCTCGCCGGCTGCCGGCAACTGCGCGATGCCTTGGGTAACGTTGCAATCCGACGGCATCGCCACCAAGGGCGAATCGATGACGGTCATTGCGCAGCCGAACTGCGTGCGCGAGTGCCCCGTCGGTGGCTGCTCCAACCGGTGCCCAGAGATCTTCGTCATCAACGACCCGGCCTTCGACGCCGCGCACTGGCAGGGCGAATTTGAAGTCGTGATGGAAGGCGGCGGCATCGGTTCGCAAGCCGTGTCAGCCACGTATTCCGAGCGCCCAGACGGGCAGTGGTCGGGCAGCGTCTACTACTTCGGCTCGTTCAACGATGACAACGGCACCCTGAGCGACCCGGATTCGTCGACCTGGTACAACTCTAAGAACGCGTTTGTGCAATTCTGGTACTCGTTCCGCTCAGGCGGCTTGGGCCCGCTTGCTTCGGTAGAGATGCGCGATGCCATGACGTCGCTGACCGAGGAATCCTGGAATAAAGCGAGCATTCGCGCCAAGTGCAAGACCCCGGACGACCCGGTCAACTGCGCCAGCGGCAAGCAGTGCTACCCGCGCTCGGCGGACGGCTGCTATGGCGTCTGGGCGGGTACCCAGAGCGACGCCCAGGTGCCGAGCGGCGTAACGCAGCTGCCCTTTGCGATGAACCTGCAGGTGGACCCGACCGACACGACCTCGTTTTCGGGCCGCGTGGTTTCGGCAACGGCGCTGCAGTATCCGGGCAATCCGGCAGTCAAGCTCCGCTTCGCGACCGACCCCTCTGCCCCGACCGGTAAAGGCACAGCGGCGACCTTCCTCAAGCATGGCGCGGGTGTGGAGGCCGACGCGAATCAACTGAGCGTCTCTCTGGGCGGCCGCTACGTGATGGGCAACGAACCTGGCTGCACCAAGGCGGGCTACAAAGCCAGCGAGGTGCCCTGGTTGGTTCCTGGCTTCACCGATGCCACATCGATCTCGGAGGCTACCGGAGCGCTTGTCCGCACGCTCTGTTTAGATGGCAATGAGCCGTTCGCCGACCAGACGTCGAACCTAGAGGCTGCACGCGCCAATCCAGTGCCCGACGGCATGCCGATCAATCGTCGCATCGAGTTTCTGGACGGCGTGCTGGTGGACCAGAGCAAGATCTACCTGATCTTTCGCGAGCGCTTTGAAGACTTTGTGCCGCACCTGGTGCCAAAGACGACCGCCGCGTATGGCGTGATCATGCTCAAGCGCGTGCCGGCAGACCTGACGGATGCCGACTTTCTCGGAATGGGCAAGCAGACGCTGCCGCGCGACGACCCCAAGCTGAAGGGCATTACCTGCGACCCGGACACGCTGGCGTCCGTGGGAGCGCCCGTTACGCTTGACCAGCGCGTGACCAATCTCATTGACGGCTCGGCGGGCAAAAGCGGAAGCAAGATCGACTGGAAAGCGTCTGGCTACAACAACAGCAGTGCACCAGCGCCGATCCACTACTTCTGCGAAGACACAGGGCTGTTTGACGGCGGCGCGGGCGACAATGATTCCGCGTCGAGCAAGACGCTCAAGGTGGCGTGCCCGGTCACCAGCGCAGTCGTCTACTTCTACACCGGCAATAACTTGAGTCAGGCTGCCATCGCCAGCGAGCCGTGTCAGCAGGCCTACACCGCCGACGCATCTGGAGCGATGCTGACGCCTGGCACTTGCGGCAAGCGGTTCAAGCTGTGGAAGGATGCGGGCGCCACCGTGATTGGCGGCGAGCCGTACGTGAGTTGCACGGCGCCTGGTCTGACCTTCTGTGACGAGGCCACGCGCAAGGACCTGCGCGTCGGCAAAAGTTTCGTCTGCTACGAAACCAGCTCAGAGGTCACGGCGCCCGATTTGCGGGCGCTGATCGGCGATGCGTTTCGCTACAAGACCAAGTTCATGACGGCTAGCGGCGGACAAGTCGGCTTTACCCCGGTGATCTGCTCACCGGTTGGCACAGTGGCGAACCCTTACTGCTACGACCCCGCGCAGGTCCAGGCGGCGCGCAAGCGCGTGGACTGCCTGGTCGCCATGGCGAGCGGTACCGACTATGGCAAGTTGTCCTCGACTTCACAGCAAAAGCTCGTCGCGTTCCTGCAGGGCAACTTCGCGCAGTACGCGGCCGTGCCGGGTTACCCGCAGGCGTGGATCAACGGCTTTGAGCGATTGTACGCCGAGCTGCTGGTGATGCTGGGCGACGATGCGCTGACGGCTGCCTATGCCTCGCGCTTCGACCTAGCGGGCGTGAACGTCGCGACGTTCTTGGGCAAGCAGTTCGAGGGCAAAGACGGCATCAACCTGACCGGCGTCGCGGGCGCCGAGTTCTACAAGCTCTATCAGGCGAGCCAGTACTACCAGATGGCCCTCGATCGCCTCTACGCGCTCGGCCCGAATCTCGCGGCTTCGTTCGACAATGGCATCGCGGACGGCAAGGGTGCGAAGCTTGCGGTCGGCATCTTCCACAAGCCGGAGATGGTCACCCTCTACATGGAGCGTCTTACCCGGGCCGCTACGCAAAAAGCCCTGGCCACCAGTGAGATCGCCAACCGCTATCAGCTCCTCAAGCAGACCAATCTGGCCAAGCGTGTGCTTGAGCGCGGCTATGCGTCGGCCTATCTCGAGGGCGCGCTGCTTGGCCAGCTGATGAAGGATGTGACCGCCAAGGCGGATTCGAGCTACGAGGCTGGGTTGCTCAAGGTGCTGCAAGACACGCAGCTGCGCTTTAGCTCGTCGATGGACAAGATGCGCGACGTGTACGCGCAGCTGAGCGTGGGCGCCGATACCTTTGGCTTTCCGGAAGACTATGTGCCGTTTCCGGCGCTAGAGGACTCGGGCGTGTCTGCCAACGCGTTTTCGGCGCTCGCCGACATCGCCAAGACCAAGATGGCGGCCGCGGCGACGCGCGAGCAGGTGGCGCTCGAATCGAATCTGACCGGTCGGGTTGACGCGGTGCAGTTCGCGACCGAGCTGGTCAACATCTCAAATACCTATGAGAACCAGCTCGCAGACCTGTGCGGTACGTTCACCGGCGACGACGGCATCGTGTATCCGGCGGTGAAGAAGTACGCCGACAAATCCGCCAAGGCCATGCTCGCCGGCGACCCCTGCGGGCGGATGGAGAACGGCAACATGTACGAGGCCATGCTGACGGTCCAGGACTCGGACGCCGGGTACCGCCAGAGCAAGCTGCGCTACGACAACCTTGACGAGCAAGTGACCGCCGAACGGGACCGTGTTGCGGCGACCTGCGCGATTGACAAAGATGTCGCCGACAAGGCGCTGATTATTGACAATAACGGTGCGTCGTTGACGGAGGGGCGCGCCGCAGACCAGGCAAACCTTGATTTTGTCAAGACGTGCGTCGATTCAGCGAGTCAGGTCATCCAGACGGCCGCCGGTGCGTGCGGTGGATCGCCGTTTCCAGGTCCCAGCTGCCTCGTCGCGGCTGGCGCGGCGGGGCTTTCGGCGGAGGCGCAGATTCTCGTCGGTATGCAACAGAAGGACCTCACCAAACTGTACGCGGCAGCGGAGAAGGGGCAGGCCAACGCCCAGAACCAGCAGACCTACCTCGAAGCCACGACGCCGTGCAAAAAGGAGCAGTCACAGCTGAACCTTGTGACCATCACCAACCTGCGGCGGCAGCAAAAAGAGATTGTGATGGACGTCTTCCGCGCGGCGGTTCAGGCGCAAAAGGGCGTGTCGGACTTGACGAGCATGCGCGCGCAAGCGACCCGCCTGCAGTCGCAACAAGACCAGGCCGAAGCGCTGCAGATCACCTTCGCGTCGGCCAAGAATGACCCCAACGTGCGGCTGTATCAAAACGATTCGGTCATCGAAGCCGATATCTTCTACCGCGACGCGCTCAAGGCAACGTACGCGGCGACGCGGGCGTACGAGTACTTTACCAGCCAGAGCTACGGCAAGAAGCAGGACCTGTACCTAGCGCGCATGGTGCAGACGGGGCAGAACAACCTGCAGGATTACATGTTGGGGCTAGACAACGCGTTCCTCGCCTATCAGCAGGAGTACGGCTCGCCCGACCTGCGCGTCATCGAGCTCTCGCTCTTGAATGACATCTTGCAGATTCCCAAAGAGCAGGTGGAGCACAACAGCGATGGCTCCCTCCACGTAGACGCCGACGGTGTGCCGTACCTGAAGGCGCTGTCCACCACGGAGCGCGTCGAGCTGATGCGCAATGCGCTCAAGGATCCCAGCCACTACGACTCAAACGGCTACTTGTCACTCTCGTTTGCCACGCGCGTAACCGACCTGTCGCCCCTGACGCGCAACCACAAGATCCACCACATTACAATGGACATCCAGGGTGAGGACGTCGGCGATGACTTGGCGCGCGTCTACCTGCGCATGCTTGGCACGGGCTCGATCCAGCGTCTAGACGACTTGACGTCTTACTTCGCGCTGCCGGCGCGCACCGCAGTGGTGAACACTACGATCGGCGGTTCGATGGTGCAGAAGTTCACGGCGGGCGACATCTACTCTGCCTATCACCTGCGCGACCGGCCCTTGGTCAACTCGCTCTGGCAGTTGGTGTTCAACCAGCGTGACGAAAAGGTGAATCAAGACGTGAAGTTGGAATCCCTTTCTAACATCTACGTGCGAATCTACTACACCGACGTGACCAAGTTCTAGCCAAAGAGCCAGCGACCTGGCCCGCTTTCGCGTTCAGCCCTTCTTACCCAGAGGCCTCGATGTTCTCTATCCGCCGCACCTTCGCGCTGACTTGTCTCTTGATTGGGGCCGCCGCCT
The DNA here is from genome assembly GCA_903883645.1 of uncultured Myxococcales bacterium. Classification (GTDB taxonomy): domain Bacteria; phylum Myxococcota_A; class UBA9042; order UBA9042; family UBA9042; genus SXRM01. Next base: position 7,686 of record CAISBR010000115.1, read on the forward strand.
GTTCGTCCGCCGAGCCGGGCGGAACGACCACGAAAGCGGCCGCCGACACGGCTGCGGGCGGTGGGGATACCCCAGACTTACAGGGGGAGACGGCGAGCGCCGATGCCACCGTAGTCGAGACCTCCGACACCTACGTCGTCGATGTGGAGCAGCCAGACGTCGAGCAACCCGATGTCGAGCAACCCGATGTCGAGCAACCCGATGTCGGGCCCCCAGATGTACCTGGTCCGGACGTGCAAG
>CAISBR010000116.1 GCA_903883645.1 uncultured Myxococcales bacterium
CACCACCACACCGACGCCCGCCGGCCGCTTTCGCAGCCCATGGGCGCCCCCCGGGGCCATGTCCAACCCCCGGCCAGCCTTCGGCCCGGCGATGTGTCCGCCGGAGCCTGGTGTAGTCCGCAGCCGCCCGTACGCAGCGACCGTGGTCCCCAGAGTGGCACTCCGGGGCTACAGTGGCCGATGCATAGGGTGTGCCAAGTTGATCTATCCTAATTTCATACGGTTGCTGCGAGCAGCCCAGTCTCACGGTATCACTTTGATACCACGTGATACTGAGACCGGGGGCGAAGGCCCCGGTGTGCGGCAAGGATGCGCACCCGCAGGGCGGCGGGCCGGCACAGCCAAGAAACCTGTGTAATTCAGCGGTCTCGCGTGCCGGAACGCCGCAGCGGCGCTAGGGGGTGTGGAATTTTACACAGTTGCTTCGTGCGCCGCCGTCGCAGCCTGACGGCGCGAAGCGCCGGGCCGCCCAACTCGAGCTAAGACTCCTCCTCCTCTGCGTCAGTCACCCCGACCGGCAACAGCTTAGCCGCAGCATCCACAGGCAACGCCTCGACTTGCTGCAGCTTTCGATGAATCGCCCGCGTCCGCACCCCCACCTTGTCGATCTCGTCTTGCGCCTGCCGCAGCCGACCGCCCACGGCATCGATCACCTTGCCAAAGTTCGCGAATTCGGTCTTGACGGCCCCCAGCAACGCACCGATGTCGCCCGAGCGCTTCTGAATCGCCACCGCACGAAAGCCCATCCGCAGGCTGTTCAGCAGCGCCGCCAGCGTCGTCGGCCCGCACACCGCCACGTGGAAAACGCGCTGCACGTGCTCGACCAAGCCCGGTCGCCGCAGCACTTCGGCATACAGGCCTTCGAAGGGGAGGAAAAGCAAAGCAAAATCGGTCGTCACCCCCGGCTCTAAGTACTTGTCGTGGATGTCTTTCGCACAGGCCTTGATGCGGTCTTCCAGCGCTTTGGCGTGGCCTTTCGCGGCGTCCGCATCCCCCGCGTCTTGCGCATCGACCAGCCGTTGGTAGTCCTCGACCGGAAACTTAGAGTCCACGGGCAGATACACCTCGCGGTCCTCGCTCGCTCCGGGCAGGCGAATCGCAAATTCGACCCGCTCATTACGGCCGCGCGGCGCGAAATTCACCACAAATTCCTCGGGTCGCAGCACGTCTTCGATCAGCGCCCGCAGCTGCACCTCGCCCCACGTGCCCCGCGTCTTCACGTTGCCCATCACGCGCTTTAGATCGCCCACGCCGTCGGCCAGCGTTTTCATTTCGCCCAGGCCACGTTGCACGGCCTCGAGCCGCTCGCTCACCTGCTTGAACGACTCACCCAGCCGCGCTTCAAGGGTCGCGTGCAGCTTTTCGTCGACCGTTTGCCGCATCTGCTCAAGCTTGGCTTCGTTCGACGTCTGCAGCTCAATCAGCTTGGCGTCTAAGGCCTTGCGCTGTTCGCCCAGACTTTGCTGCACCAGCAACTGCTGGCGACTCAGCGTCTCGGCCAGGGCAGCCGTGCCATCGCGCAGCGTCTTTGCAAGCAACTGACTTGCTTGGCTATGCTCCGCCCGCGTCAGCGCGGCCTGCTGCTGCAGACTCTCGAGCAGTTGCGCCACCCGCGCATCCAGGCTGGCCCGCAGTTTTTCAACCGCATTTCGCTGAATATCCAGCGTCTGCGCCAGGGTCTGCTGGTGCCGTGCCAGGGTCTGCGCCAGCTCGTCGCGCTGCCCGGCTAGATCGGCCTTGAGCTGCAGCGTCGCGGAATTGGTCACCTTTTCGACGCCCGCAATTTGTCCAACTATCTCGGTAGTTCGATCCTGTTGCTCTGGTGGCCGCCGCAGCACCAGCAGCAGCTGTAGCGCCACGATCACTAGTAAAAGCAGCACGACAGCCGCGAGCAAAGTAGTGGTCATCGGGGGCTCGCAGTGCGCCATGGGTAGCGGCGGCAGCGAGCGTGGCACCGGCTGGCGGCGCGGGTCAAGCGGCTCACCTCGCGGCACTTCCGCATCTTGGGCTATGCTCTCCGTATTCCCTTGCGCGAGCTGCCCATGCCCAAGCCACCGCCCCAGCCGCCGCTGCCACCGCCCACGCCGGAGGCCCCGAATGTACATTTTTGCTCGACACGCGACCTTACCCTTCGTTTTGTAACGGTTGTCTGCGCTATTCCGCTGCCGCTGACCCTTTGGCTGCTCAAACAGGCTCCGGCCGAAGAGTGGCGCAACGGCCCCTTTGGTCCTGCGCTTTGGTGGCTTATTCCATTGGTATTGCTGGCTTTAGCTGCCGCGCTGCCGATTGGGCTGGCGCTGTTGCACGACCGCTATGTCCTCAAGCTTGAGCGCACGGGCCCGGCGCTGTGGCGGCTGACGACCTTTGTGCTGTGGGGCGTGCGGCGCCGCGAGCTGGCGGAAGACCCTCTGCACGGTGCGCGAATCCGGCATGTAGATGGGCAGTTCCATAGCATGTGGGCGCCGAGCGTCGATGCGCCGTACCTCAAGGTGACCACGCGCACAGGTCAGAAGCTGATCTTTGACATGCAGGGCGAGTGGAGCTTGCGCAAAGACTAGCTCCGCGTCGGTTTCTAACGAGCCCCCGTGGCGAGCGCGGTCAGTTCATTAAGCCGTACCTGCAGATCCGCGGCCTTGGCCACCTGCTGCGCTACGCCCGCCCGCAACGCCGCGTGGGTCACGGTCGGCACCAGCTCGCAGACCGCAGCGAGGGGTAGCACTGCGCTCTCGTTGTCCTTCTTGGCGTGGGGCTGTTGGGCGGCCGCCACCCCCGCGTCGAGCAGGGTCTGGACCGCTGCCAAATCAAGTGTTCGAAGAGCCAAACTTCCTTGCTCATCGCGAACTTGCAGCATGTGCCAAAACGCGAGTGGCGGCGGGAGCGGTGTACCCGCTGGCCGGCCAGAATCGTCCACTTCTACGTGCTGGATCTGCACCGGCTCGTCGTCGCGCCCCGCGCCGTGCCACAGTTCCACTTTACTATCGCCAATTGCGGCGACGACTTGCACACTGCCGGGATACCGCAGCAGCGCATCCGGAATGTCGCCGGCCACCCGACCTTGCCAGCGCCGGCCATCGATGCCCTCGGCCACTAGCTGCGCCATCTCGCCCGACTCGGCGCTTGGTCCACTCGACTCCCAAGTCCGCAAACCGACCAGGCCACCCTGCACACCCAGCGGCGACTGCGTCACACCCGTAGGCGCCGGCAGCAGACGTTGCTTGGCGTGGTCGCCCCAACGATAGCCGCCGGCAAGGGTAATCCCCAGCCATGGCGGGGTGTTCTGCTCCCCTTTTGCGCCGGTATCGGGGTTGAGCGCGCACCACCCGGCTGGCCCTTGCCTTTCGCTGGTGCGGCGCCCGTCGTCCCACACCCAGAACTGTTGGCCATCGCTCAACATGGCGTGGCCATTGCCGTTGCCCGCCTGCCCCGGCTGCAGTGCCCGCCCGCCCTGGCAAAACCTGCCGTCGGCGAGGCTCACCCCAGGGGTGCGAACCCATCGCCACGAACGAACATCTTCGACATTGAGAACATCGCCCGGCTGGCCCGTCCAGTAGGCTTTGCCCTGGTAGTCGTAGTTGCGATAGACCACGAGCAGCTGCCCACAGGCATAGCGCATGCCAAAAAGCCGCCCACCTTTGGGCAGTTGCAGATCGTGGCGAAACACTGGACCGCAGGCGTCGATCACCACCGCGCGCTTGAAATTGTGCACCACGAGCCAAGGATAGGCGCCGCTCAGCTCCACATCGGCCGGCGTCTTGCCCGTGCCGCGCAGCTCCGCTACGGCAGCCTCAAGTGCGGGCCAGCCCAATTCATCAAAAATACCAGCATTTAAAACCTTTTGCAGCAGCTGGGCCACCTGCACCGCCCGCAGTTGTTGCAGCGCCTCGGGGAACTCGATGTATAGCTCTGGACCCGTCGTCTCTTCAAGAATAGCTAGCGTGTTTGCGCAGTTGTCTAGGCCGCCTTGGCTCAGAAGGGCGATGTGCTCCGCGAGCCAGGCCGCCCGCCCAACCCGCAGCGACACTTTGCCGCGCGCCGCATTCTCAAAGTCGTCGTCACCGATCACGCCATCTAAGGCCTTGATCAACAAGGGGCCCAACTGCGGGTGCGCCGCCGTCAGCGGCAGTTCCTCGGCTCGATCCGCATCGAGGGCCCACGGCCACAAGGTGAGGCTCAGGCCGGCTAGACGGTCCAAAGGCACTGCAAGTACGAGCGAAAGCTCGGCAAAGCGCGCGTCGAGCTCGCCAGGCCAGCGGTCGTCGTCCGTCACTTCAAGCGTCAGCGGCACACCGTCTGCCACCAGCCGCGGCGCTAGCGCTCGCAGCCAATCACAAACAAATTTCGGATGATCCTCGGGCCAACGCAGCAGCTTGCCCAGCCACGCTGCAGGCTTACCGCGCGGGGTCTGCAACAGCCACTCCGCGCCGCCACAACGCGTCAGCAGTTTGGACCAATGCTCGGCAAAGGCTGATTCGTCAAGCACATTTTGCGGCCTTGGCCACAGGTCGAGCAAGTGCTGCACCATCGCTCGGTGCTGCGCGCACAGCCTTTGCAGGGGCGCTTGCCAGGCCTTCCAGACCTCAGCCGGGGCGCGCGCCAGCGCTGGTGCGTGCAAGACCTGAGCTAAAAAGCCCACTTCCATGGCATCGGCGTCGAGCTTGGCGGCGAGGGCAAGGCTGCGCAGCTGTTTGGCCATGCCCATCCACGGCGGCAATCCCCCTAGGGTACGCCGCACGCACAGGTGCTCAAATGCCGAAAATGCTTGCTGTTTGTCTGGGCTTGCGAGTAGAGCCTTGGCATACGCCGACAGCGACTTGGCCGCGACTGCACCAGCCAGCGCAAACTCCAAGAACGCCTCGGCCCGCTCGCTTTCGCTGACCTGTAGCTGGTACTCGCGCTCAGCTTCGCGCGCTTTTTCAAAGCATTGTGCGGCATAGGCCCGATTTCCTGCCGCCGCGAACCGCCGCGCGCATTCCTGCCAGTAGCGCGGCAAAACGTGCGGCGACGCGCTCCCAAGCCTTTGCGCAATCGCCACAAGGGCATTCTTGGTGTGGCCGGGCCTGCTGAGCATGTGCCGAGCGGCCAGCGTAAGCTCGCGGTCCATCTCGAGCCCCAGGGCCGCCATCTCGGTCTCGCCATCCGCCGCGGGTAGCCGTAAGGGGGCTTGCGTAGACATCGCGTACATCTCAATCGCGCTACGAGGCGCTGGCCGGCGATTGTGGTTGTGAATCACGGTAGGGGCAAGCGCGCGACCCCTGCGCCCAGGCTTGACACGCTGCCGCTGCCGCCGCAATGTCGCGG
>CAISBR010000117.1 GCA_903883645.1 uncultured Myxococcales bacterium
ACAGATACCGCGGCCCACTCAAGCCCTGCCCAAAGCAGTTGCTCGCCTCCCAGCCGCACGAACCGTTGTTCACCGTCAAGTTGCCCAGCGCCTCGCTGCAGCCCATGGCCGATACCCACCACGACCTCGAATTGTTGGGGTTATCCGTGTCGGCCTTGATCAAGTTGTCGCCCTTCAAGTCAAAGTTCGGCCGTCCCGGCGCCCAGGACCTTGGACCAAATCGAGCCCATGTACACTTGGCTGTCGCTGTGGGCGTACCACAACGGAGGCCCTGCTCGCCCCAACAGGCGAGCATCTTGGAAGATCCAAGACATGTCGAATGAGCGAAACGCATACCGGTCAGCTTCTGGCGCTGGCGCATCCGGCGAAAGTGAAATAGGCCGGTAGCCGGGACTCGCCGCCGTGGGTTGGGGTACCGGCTGACTGAGCCACCAATCAGTTACATCGCGGACTGTAGCCTTCTAGCTCCGCAAAAATTTGGCTGGGCTCGACCGACCCCACACCATCTTGGAAACCATCTATTTGATAAAATATTCTCCCGGAGTCTCGGGCCGCACGGCCGGCAGGAGTGGTCGTCGCGGGCGCAAAAGCCGGCTAGGTGCTGCGCAGCGGAGCTTTGGCCGCGTGGGGATTTTCGGTTGAAATTCCGGGCAAAATTGGCGTTGACGGCGCTCGATCGGCGGCGTACGCTTGGTCGATGAGGCCGGAGTGTCCGGTTTTGGCGGGTGCGAGTGGGTCGCAGTCGCTAGCGGGCGGGTGGCAAATGCGATTGGGCTTCCTTCTAGCCGTCGCCCAAGAACTGCGAGCCGGCAGGGACACCAACACGGCGGATAAACCGACCGGCGGCCGAGGTTCCCGAAGGCAGCTGCCCGCATCGAAGCCCGCTTGGCGGCCACGTCGACCGATTTGACGCCACCGCCAAACTTTCGCACGATAACCCGCCCAGCCGAGCCGGGGCGCACCGCGGAGAATCATGGTACTCGTACGCCACTCAGCCCTTGACCAGCGCGCGAGGACTCCGCCGCGATGGCGTTGGCTGGCACTATTGGCGCCGTTGTGCGTCGGCCCGGTCAGCTGCAGCGAAGACAGCAGCACAATCAAGCTGATCAGCGCCGCTGACAGCACCGTTGGCGCCGACAGCAGCAGCACCATTGCCGACACCACCAGCACGGACCTGACCGCCGCCCTCGACGCACCAGACACCGCGCCGCCGACCACTAGCTGCGGGAACGACGGCGATTGCTCTGCCAGTGGCGGCTTGTGCGACCCGCTGACCAAGCACTGCGCTGAGTGCATCGTCGACGCGCATTGCCCCGGCGCCGCCCACTGCAAGAGCGGAACCTGCAAAGCATTTACCCCGTGTACCGCGGCCGGCGAGTGCCAGAGCGCCATCGACTCGGACGGCACCCCGCAGCCGCTCTGCGACCCTACCAGCGGCGAGTGCGTGGCCTGCGGCAGCGCCGACGATTGCCCCAGCCACCACGACTGCCAAGACCATGTATGCACGCCGTATACTGCCTGTGCCAGCTCGGAACAGTGCACCGGCGGGCAGGTGTGCGACCCCGACCTGCAGCGCTGCGTGGCCTGCAGCAGCGACAGCGACTGCCCCGGCAATCACTTGTGCGAGCAGCACCTTTGCCGCCCCTTTGCCGCGTGCAACAGCGACGCCACCTGCCAGCCGCTCGGTATGTTCTGCGACGTAGCCAAGGGCAAGTGCGCACAGTGCCTTAAGAACAGCGACTGCCCCGCCATCTACCACTGCCAAGCCAGCGGGGTAAGCGGCACCGGAGTTTGCGTGGCCGACGTCTGCTTGGCCGGCCAGAGCGGCTGCACCGGCAACGCCACACAACTCTGCAACTCTGCTGGCGATGCCCTTGCTGCGCCAGAACCCTGCCCGGCCCAAACCACTTGCGTTGCGGCCAGCGGCACGGCGGTTTGCCAGCCATGGGGCTGCACGCCCGGCAAGTCGTGCCAAGATGGCAAGCTGGTTACGTGCGCCGAGAATGGGTTAGATGTTGAAGATATTGCCAACTGCCCGGGCGGCCAAGTCTGCGTGGGCGGCGCCTGTGTCGACCACGTGTGCGAGCCCGGGCAGCTCTACTGCGAAGGCACCCAGATCAAGCAGTGCGGCAGCGACGGCCTCAACGGCACCCTGGTCAAGGCGTGCGGTCCGGCGCAGGCGTGCCTGAAGGGCGCTTGCACCCCCTTGATTTGCCAGCCGAATCAGCCCAGCTGCGACGGCAATACCGCCACCAAGTGCAAGGCCGACGGCTTGGGCTATTTGGCGGGCGGCACTGCGTGTGGCGGGCAAGTCTGCTCGGCCGGGACGTGCTGGGCGCTCCAGTGCGACCCGCAAAAACCCTTGTACTGCCTGGGCAACACCGCCATGCAGTGCGGCAAGACCGGCCTCGACAAACCCACCGTACTGCAGACCTGCGCCGCCGACCAGTACTGCGACCAAGGCGTGTGCCAGGCACAGATCTGCGCGCCGAACCAGCCCGCCTGCGTGGGGGGCAAGGTCGGGACCTGCAACGCCCAAGGCAGCGGACCTGCTGGCCAATGGAGCGACTGCCCTGCCGGCCAAGTGTGCAGCAAGGGGGTATGCGCGGTAGCAGCAGTCTGCAAACCCGGTACCACCGGCTGCGACGGCAGCAAGACCACGGCCTGCAAGGCCGACGGCAGCGGCTGGCTCGCTACCCCCTGCGACGACGGCAACCCGTGCACCATCGACGGCTGCGACGCCGGCAAGTGCATCACCACCGCCGCCCCCGACGGCAACCCCTGCATCGGCGGCAGCAGCTGCGCCCCCATGCAGTGCCATACAGGGGTGTGCAAGGTCGGACCCGAGCTCCTGTTTGCCAAAGAAGTCATGCCCATCAGCATCGCCACAGGGCAGTTTACCGACGCGGTGGCCCTTAGCGACGGCGGACTGGCTGCGGTAGGCAGCTATGGCTGGCCTGCGGCACCTTGGGTAGCTCGGTTCGACGCAGGCGGCAAGCAGCTGTGGTCGAAAGAGGCGGCGGGCAGCGCAGTTGCAAGTCGTGTAGCCAGCAGCGGCGACGGCGGCCTGGTCGTACTGAGCAACATGGTCACCAAGTACGATGCCGTAGGTAAGCAGGTGTGGTCTGTGCCCGCGCCCCCAGTTGCCGGCGGCCTGGCGGTCCTCGCCGACGGCAGCGTGGTCGTCGCCGGCCGGGCAATGGGCGGTTATGGGTGCGCATCGTGCTGCTCCAATTCGCAGTGTGGCGATGGCATGTTCACTAGCCCGCCCTACCTGACAAAATACACGGCGAGCGGCAGCCAAGTCTGGCAGCAGACGTTCGCGACCCTTCAGCCCAGCAACCCAGGCAGCAGCGGCACCATTGTCGACATCTTCGCCGCAAGCGACGGCGGCCTACTTCTGGTAACACAAAGCAGCAACCTGAACTGCGCAAACTACTGCAGCCTAACCAGCAGCTATCAAGCAGGCCTTTTGCGCACGGACCCCGACGGCAACCAACTGTGGTTCAAGCAAGGTCTAGCCGCCTCCCCAGTGAGCCGGGCCAGCCAGGCGCCGGGCGGCGACATCGTCATCGCCCTTAGCAACTACGGTATCGCCCGCTTCAGCGCCGCCGGCGACAAGAAGTGGTACTCAGGGTCCGCGGGGTTAGCCCCCCTCGCCATGGCCGACGGCGGCGCCCTCGTCGCCGGCGCCAACGTGCTCTTGCGCCTGAACGCCAGCGGCGGTGTGATGTGGAAGGTCGCGCTCGGCAACAGCAATCCCGCCATAAAGCTCAACGCAGTGGCTGCGGTACCTGGAGGCGCGCTGGCGGTGGGCGGCTTGACTGGCGGCTACCTGTACCGCAGCGATGAGTGGGGGAATGTCAGCTGTGCAGCCTCGGGAGCGTGCGGTGGCAAAGGCCTGGCCGATTGCGACGACTTGAGCCCCTGCACCGCCGATACTTGCAGCGCTGGCAACTGCGGCCACACGCCGCTCAGCGAGGGACAGGCCTGCGGCAACAGCCTGTACTGCAAGGCCGGGGCTTGTCAGTAGCGCGCGGAGGGTGGTCGCGTGCGTGGCTGGATTGCGCCCACAGGACCCCGCGCAGGGTTCCCGCTCCGCACCTTTGCCGACAAAGGCCACCCGGCGGGAGCCAAATTCCGCCCAGCAAGCCAAAGATGCCGAGCGCGCCGCCAAAGACCCGTCGGGTTCGATTCCGCCCGTCGCACCGCCACCTCGGCCACCGCACAAGTCGGCGCCGCTTGCTTGTCGGCTTGGGCCGGCGGTTGCTTGCCAAGCCCCACCTCGCAGCCGCCCTACCGGTCGGCTTGCTCGTGCGGCTTCGACCCCGGCCGAATTCCGCACCCATGGCCAGCCTGTCGCTGCCAGGTGAGCCAACCGCTGCGACCCTCCGCCTCGGCACGCACAGGTCATTGCGAACGCGTAGGAGACGCAACCGCATTTTCCACCTGACCGCCACCGACCGCCAACCACATCACACCCGCCCAAACCGGACCTTCCGGCCTCGAGCACTGAGCCTACGCCCGCGATAGCCCCTCGTCAACGCCAATTTTCCCCT
>CAISBR010000118.1 GCA_903883645.1 uncultured Myxococcales bacterium
ATAACACCGACCGCAAGCTGCTGCTCGACCGCAACGAGCTGGCGCGGCGCCACGGCGACCCCAAGCTGCGCGAGATCGAGCTGTTGCGGGCGATTCGGCCCGACGAGGCGGCGCCGTTTGACGCGGGATCGTACTTGTATTTTGAGCGCAATGCGCTGCTGGCGATGTATGCGGCGGGGCAGCGGGCGGCGGAGCGGTGGCTGGCGCGGGGGCCTGAGGTCGATGGTCGGGGGCTGGAGTAGCGGCGCATTGCTCTGATTCGACTAGTTTATTTTGCCCCCACAGCAGGGTAGCGGCGCGGCGTAGGTGCTGCGGTGGGGACCCTGCGGAGGCTCCCTGGGCGGGGCCGAGCCACCGTCGCTAGGCGTTGCGGCGGAGCGGGTACCGGTTCGGGTACTGGTTCGGGTACCGGTTCGGGTTCGTGCTCCGGCTCGGGTTCGTACTCCGGCCCCGACTGGGCCGACGCCTACTTGAACCCCTCGTCCCAGCCCGACCACTGCTGAATTTCGGTGCAGTTGGTCGCACAGCCAGGGGCGCCGCCGTTCAAGTTCTCGATGCAGGCATGGCGGTCGCTGGCGCCATTTGGGCAGTTCTGCAGGGGCACTTCTTTGCAGTCGCAGACGTTGACCTTGGGGCAAAGCTGCCAGGGCAGCCAGAACCGGCAGTCCGGGCAGCAGGTGTTAAGCCAGGCGTACTCGGACTTGAGGATCTTGTTGGTGATATCGTCGCCGGCTGGGTCGCTGGGTTTGCGGCAGGAGTACATGGAGTCTGTGCCCGTGGCGACGCAGTCCTTGTTGCCAATCTGGTCGGGTGGGCAGACATAAGCGCCGAGCGGATCTCGGGGTGCACATACGGCGCCATCAGGGTACTCGAAACATGCCGCCTGCGTGTTGGGGGTCTTGCACGCCTCCATGTTCGTCGGGACACAAGGGCTTAATAGCCAAACAATTGTGCCTGTTGGCCCCGCGCCGCAGACTACCCGATTTGGGCGAATGCAGAGCGAAGTACCTGGTGTCACCGGCAAATTCCAGTCGAGCGCACCGTAATCCGAACACCGCACCTCGCCAAGCTTGGAACAAGGCTGCCCTGGCATGGGCATTGGCCCGTACTTGTCGGCGCAGGTTGGCGAGCCGGCATCGGCGATGTAGATGGCGTCGTTGCCGGAGGCTGTGTCAGGGTCGGGGCCCGTGTCGACCTGCAGTGCAACTTCGGGCGCGTCAACGACGTCCGCAACATCGCTCGCGGTATCGGTATCCGCGATTTGCTGCGCCACGTCGGCGTCGGGCCCCTCCTCGGTGGCGAGGTCGGGGGCGTTCAACGCGTCGGGGTTGTCGCCTCCGGCATCGGCAGGCGTGAGTGCGTCCGCCGAGTTCGAGCTGTCGGGAGTAGGTAGCGGAGTTGTGGTCGATTTCTGACAGCCCGACACCATGATCATTGCCGCAAATGCGGCCGCTGCAAGAGTTTTCATGGCACACCTCCCGTGAGCTCGGTACATACTGTCGGCTTGCCGTGGTTGTAGGAAGAGTTGAACAGCGCAATGTTGTCGATGCGCCCCCGGAAGAACTCACCCATACCATTTATCGGGGAGCCGAACCGCGCCTCACTCGGCGCCGGGAGGTTCAGGGTTGGACCAAGTTTGCGCCATACGCAATTCTCGTCGGCCGGCATGTTGAACCAGCCCGTCGCGCGATTGCGAGGCCAGACGTCGAGCCAGTGCCGCGTGGCGCCGTCACCGCCCTGCCAATCCGTGACAACCCAGGCAATGCGGTACCAGCGGCGGGTTTCCACGGGCGCGCCCGAAACCAATGCCGTGTTCGCCGGCGCACCGGGATACACAAGGCGACCGACGACCCGCGGCAAGCCGTAGGCGTCTGTCTCGATGGTCAACCAGGCAATACCCAGATCGAGTAGCACTTCTGCATTTTCGCCGGCTTGAAAGCCATCCCAGTAGAAGTCGAGATGGACGGCGAAGTCCTCCGCCTGCGCAATGGTGGCAAGTGGTGTCCCCGTGCTGCCGTCCACGCGGATCCAGCTTGCAGTGTTGTTGTTGCCGAACTGCGCGGATTCCCACATTTTGTAGTCGACTGGGCCTAGGGCAGAGGCCGAGCGGGTGCGCCTGCAGGACGGGAGCGATGAGGCATATGCAGACTCGCATTCTCCTTCGTTTTCGACCTTGCTGCACACGCCTGTAGAGGTCAGGCTGCTACACCCACAAGTCCCCACGCCTAAAGCGCAAACCTTGTTGCCACCCGATCCCACACATCGCCCAGACCAGCAGTCGTCGTCGGCAATGCACGTGCATGCACCTGTGCCGCCACAGGCCAAGGCTGGATTCCTGCAAGTGCTGGCGGAACTGCAGGCGTCGAAACGACATAGGCCAGTTGGGTTGTCCGGCGTGTTGCAGTCCGAATTTTGAGCACAAAAATTGCGTGTGTAGGTGCCCTGATTCACCAAGAGGTTCTGCGACGTCACCTGCGCAGCTGGCCAGCCCGCGTAATTGAATGGCGCCGAACTGCCGTTGAACACGTCGGCATAAATCGCATAGGCGTCTTGTGTGCCCTGGCGAATACCCTGCTTGCTCAGAGCAGTGATACGCCCAACCTCATCGACATCTCGAAGGGTGTCCTTGACGCAGTTGCTGGCATTGTCAAACCGGCCCCGGCTGAGGTCAAACGGAACCGGTGAGCTGGAGTACAAGTCGTCGTAATTCCAGTCAAACTTACACTCGGTGGGGTAGGTGCCCTGATCGCAGACTGGACCGCGCCCAGCAGCGAGCCCGAAAGGGCCGCAACTCGAGTTCTGACTATTCGGGAGCCCGGTATCGCCAGACCGATTGAAGCACTGCAAGTCTCGAACAGACTTCACGGTGCGCCAGGCAGCGCTTGAGGAAGCACCCCAGTTCAGGTTGACCAATTCGGCAAGAGTCTCTTCGGCAAGGTCGCCGTCCAAGCCCTTGGAAAACGATGCCTCGTCCCGCAGGCACGCGCCGCAGCCAGATTGACTCTGGTTGGCTTCCGTTGGAACGGCCATGCTTGCGTCTGCCGGCATCAGGCCCCACAGGAACCGGTAGCTCATCAGCGAAGGGGCGGCCGGGTTGTTCTGCTTGTTATCGTTACTGGAGTCATCGTCGCCGGTGGTGCACGCGATAATGCCTGGGGTACATTGGCAGGTCGCGTCTGTGGTGCAGATATTGTCAGTGCAAGCCCCTGCGCTGATGTCGGGCTCCTGCCCAGGGCCTCCGGCAGGTTGAATCTTAGCGTCGTGGGGGTGGCTTAGGCTAAGCTCATGGCCAGATTCGTGGGCAATGACCCGCTGGGTAACGTCTGCCTGATCAGCAAGAGTCTGAAAGAGGTTGCCAATGACGGCAATCCGCCCAAATCGCGACGCCTGGCCCTGGTCACGGGTGAGAAGCCCATAGTGAAAAATACGTAGAAACTTCCAAGAAGTGCGGAAGCTGTGGTTGAACCACGGCATGGCCTCTTGGACGCCGTTGCGATTGGCTTCGCCCCAGCGCGCAGGGCCCGGCTGTGCCGCCATGGCGGGAGCGAGCGAGTACGCATGCATCCGCATTTTGTACAGCAGGTCACGCGAAGCATCGATCTCGCGCGGACACGGCCACGTCGTCGAGCCATCCCAGCAGCTACCCGTCTTCGTTGTGAATATCTTCTTGAGCACGGCCTGCTCGTACTGGGTGATTCCGTGATCCAGGGTGTTGAGACCGTAATCG
>CAISBR010000119.1 GCA_903883645.1 uncultured Myxococcales bacterium
ACGAGCACGCATCGAACGAATCGTTGGAGCAGAGCGACAGTGTAGTCCTACCCGGCCGTAGTCTAGTCGGCGGCCTTTCTGTGTCAAGACGTATGGTGCGATAGTATGGTGGCACCCTGCGCGCAACCGGCTTGGCGTTGCAGTAGCCGGGGCAGGCGGGCAGCCAAACACAAACTGCGCTGAGCGAGCGTCAAAACTGCTACGAAACAAGGCTCTCATTGGATATAGTAGTCGAGATTACCCGTCGCTCGCGCCAAAGCCCCTACCCACTAGTGCGGTCTAGCGATGGCGCTGCAACAACCCCGGCCACCTTGACCCCGCCGGCCCAAGCGCGTCCAATGCGCACAGCAACGAGCGGGCACGAATCGCTCACGAGGGTCGCATGGTTCGCAAGTATATTCGATTTTCGCCGTCTGCTTGGGCGCTAGCTGGCGCGCTGCTGATCACTCAGGCCGCCTGCACCCCGCCGAGCGAGGATGGTTCCATCGAGCCGATTTCGCTAGCGAACGCGGAGGCGGAGCCCGCGGCACCGGCACCCACACTGGCCCTGGCACCCACACCGGCACCCACACCGGCACCCACACTGGCCCTGGCACCGGCCGAGCCGACCCCGGCAGCACTGCCCGACGACCTGCCGCTCAAGCTGCGCGAAATCAAGTCGTTAGAGGTCGCGCCCCAGGCCGTTGCCCAGGCCGTGACGCAGCCGCTGACGCCCGAGCAGACCGCCGCGCTGCTGGCCCGCCTGCCGCCGCTGCAGCAAAAGCCTAGCGACTCTCAGCCCTTTGCCGTGCGCGAAAAGTCGCTGCCGCCGCCGCGCCCCGGCGACACTGTGGCTATGGCATTTCCGCCGCCGACGCTGGCCGAAGCGCCGACGACTGCCGTGCTGCCGCTGCAAGTGTTGCGCTACTCGCCCGATGGCGAAGTGGGCTTAGCACCGCGAATTTCGGTCACGTTTAGCCAGCCGATGGTGGCCGTGACGTCGCTTGAAGCGCTAGATAAGGTGCCCGTGCCGGTCGAGATCAGCCCCAAGCCGCCCGGGCAGTGGCGCTGGCTGGGCGCGCAGACGGCGGTGTGGCAGCCCAAAGAGCGACTGCCGATGGCGACGACGTACAAAGTGGCGATTGCGGCCGGTACGCGCGCGGCGACGGGTGGTGTGCTCGAAAAGCCTGTAGTGTTTACGTTTTCGACCCCTGCGCCCAAAGTAATCGAGTTCTCGCCCACCGGCGACGGGCAGCCGCTGACGCCCATGCTGTTTGCGCGGTTTGACCAAGATATCGATGCAAGCCAGGTGCTTAGCCACCTGAGCCTGCGCGCCAACAAGAAGCCCGTGCCGTTTCATGGTCTCGACGCCGCCGCGATAGCCAAAACGGATTACCGCTATTTGGTCGAGCGACTGACAAGCGAAGGGGCGGCCAAGCGCTGGATCGCCGTGCAGAGCGACGCGCCGCTACCCAAGAATTCGCACATGGATGTCGTTTTTGGCGCTGGCCTGCCCTCGGCCGAAGGTCCAGTGGTCACCACCAAGGCGCAGCCCTTTGCTTTTTCTACGTATGCGCCGCTCAAGCTCGACAATGCCTCGTGCCGGCGCGCGGCCGACCAGTGCCCTGCTCTGTCGCCGTTTGACCTGACCTTCAACAATAGCCTTGATGCGCAGGCCTTTAAGCCCAGCTGGGTGACAGTGACGCCGGCGATTCCGCGCATGAAGGTGACGGCGAATTGGAATTCCATCCACATCGACGGGCTGACGGCGGGGCGACAGACATACACCATCACGGTGTCGGAGCAACTGCGCGATAGTTTTGGGCAACTCCTGGGTTCGCCCCTGACTGTTCAGGTGCAGACCGTGGGGGCCGTGCCCGCGCTGCAGGCCGAGCGGGGTGCGCTGACCTTGGCCGACCCCAGTGACCCAGACCACATTACGGTCTGGAGTGTGAATCAGCCGGCGGTCGAGCTGAAGGTCTGGGCGGTGCAACCCCAAGACTGGTGGCTGTATTTGCAGTGGCGCAACCACGACCAGGCCAATTTGCACCCCCCAGGCAAGCTGGTTCTTGAACAGCAGGCGGCGCTGTCTGCCACCCAAGACGCGGTGGTGGGCACGCGGCTGTCGATTGCGGCTGCGCTAAAGAAGGGCAAGGGCCACGCGATTGTACTGATTCGCTCGCTGCAGCACCGCGAAAACCAGGAGCCCGAAGAGTTTATTACCTGGGTGCAGGCGACCGACATCGGCATTACGCTGCAGCACGACCAGACGGACATGGCGGTAATTGCCACCGATCTTATGACTGTACGACCTGTGGCCGCGGCGGCGGTGGCGATTCGCGATCAAACGTGGGCGGCCCTGCGCAGTGCCACCACCCTGGCTGACGGAAGTGCGCGTCTGCCGCTGCTCGATGCCAGCAAAGGTGAGCCGGTGCTGACCGTGCAAGTGGGCGACCAGCTTGCCTTTGCCCCCTCTACCGAGTATGCGAACTACAACAGCAGCGGCAGTTACTGGCACGTGGGCACGCCGAGTTCTTCGCTGCTATGGCACGTGGTCGACGACCGCAAGCTGTATCGGCCCGGCGAAAAAGCGTTTATCAAGGGCTGGTTGCGTACCCTTAGTCGCGGCCAGTCGGGCGACATTGCCACCTATGCGGGGCCCCGGCAGCTGAATTGGACGGCGCAAGACAGCCGCGGCCACGAGTTTGCCAAGGGCACGACTGCGGTCTCGGCGTCGGGCAGTTTTGACACGATGGTGCTGCTGCCCGGCAACGCCGACCTGGGCTATGCCGAAGTGACTTTTCGCGACCCTACCAACGAGGTCCGCTACGACCATACGCTGCGGGCCGAAGAGTTCAGGCGGCCCGAATTCGAGTCGAGCATCGAGGTTGCCGCTGGGCCGCACATTGCCGGTGGCCACGCCGCGCTTGAGACCAAAGCCGCCTATCTGGCGGGCGGTGCCCTGGGCGGTGCCGATGTGCATTGGCGCGCCGACGCTCAGCAGGCCAGCTACGCGCCCCCTGGCTGGCCGGGCTACGAGTTTGGCACGTGGCGGCCGTGGTGGCAGTGGCGCGGCGAGGGTGATGGACCAGGCATGTCAGTGCAATTGCAGGGTAAGCTTGATGCAAGTGGCCGGCATTCCGCACAGCTTGAGTTTGGCAAGACGGGCTCGGCGCGGCCGTGGTCGATTGCCCTGGCCGCCACCGTGCAAGACGTCAATCGGCAGACTTGGACGGCCCAGTCGGCGCTGCTGGTGCACCCGGCCGAGCTGTACGTGGGCCTGCAGACCCAGGGCACTGTGGCCGAGGCGGGTAAAGCGTTTCCGATTCAAGTGATTGTGACCGATCTGGATGGCAAGGCCATGCCGGGCACGGCGGTTACGGTGACCACGACGAATCGTGAGTTCGATGGTGTGGGGCGGCCCGCTGATCCACCGCCATGCGCAATTGCGTCGCAATCGAATGCAGTTACGTGCCCTTGGACTCCGGCGGCGCCCGGCCGGCACACACTGACCGCGCGAATTGTCGACAAGCAAGGTCGCCCCAACCAAGCGCAATTGACCGTGTGGGTCGCGGGCAAGGGCGGCGGCAATACGGTGGGTAATGACACACAACCAATAGAGATTATTGCGGACAAGCCCGAGTACCGGCCGGGCGATGTGGCCAAGCTGCTGGTGCGCTGTGCCTGGCCGCACGCCGAGGGGATGCTGACGGTGGGCCGCGAGGGTCGGGTGCAGACGCAGCGACTGACGCTAGTGGGCAGTGGCGCGACGGTGCAAGTGCCGATCGCCGAGCACTGGGCGCCGGGGGTCGCGGTCGAGGTGGTGCTGAACGGTTTTGGTCCGCGCCTCGACAAAGACGGCAAGCCCGATGCCAAGGCGCCGCCGCAGCCCTTGCACGCCACGCAGAGGCTGACGCTGGCCATCCCACTTAAACACAGAACATTGCAGGTGAAGATGACGCCCGCGCAGCCGGTGGTGGCGCCCGGGGCCAAGACGAGCATCGAGGTCGATGTACGCGACGCGGCCGGCAAGCCCTTGGCCAATGCCCAGGTTTTGCTCGTGCTGGTCGATGAGTCGGTGCTGGCGCTGACGGGTTATCGGGTGCCCAGTCCGCTGACCACGTTTTATCCGCAGCGCGGCTCGGGGCTGACGCTGCAAGACCTGCGCACGCACTTGGTGTTGCAGTGGCCCGACCTAGACCCGCGCCGTAGCGATCTGCGCGCCGAGTCGCTGAACAATCTGTATAACCGCAGGCAGTTTGGCGCAGGGGGCAAGATGATGCTGAGTATGCCTGCGGAGAGCGCGGCTGAGGATGCCGTGCCGTCGAAGTCAAAGAGCGAGGCTAGCAAGGAGTCTGCACCCAGTAGCAAGCCGGATAGCAAGCCCAATGCCAGCAAAGGTATTGCGCTGCGGCAGAATTTTGACCCGCTGGCGGCGTTTGCCCCCTCGGTCCAGACCGATGCCAATGGCCATGCCACCGTGGCGATCGCCATGCCCGACAACTTGACCCGCTACCGGGCGATGGCGGTGGCGACCCACGGCGACAAGCTTTTTGGCAATACCGAAGCGACGTTGACGGCCCGTCTGCCGCTGATGGTGCGGCCAAGTCCGCCGCGCTTTGCCAATTTTGGCGACAAGTTTGAGCTGCCGGTGGTGCTGCAAAACCAGACGGATAAGCCGCTGGGGGTGCAACTCGCCGCGCGGGCTACGGTCTTGACGCTGACGGGCGCGACGCAGGGGGTACAGCTGACCATCGCGGCACACGACCGCGTCGAAGTGCGCTTTGCCACCGAGGCCAACCAGGCGGGCATGGGTCGGGTGCAGATTGCTGTGTCAGCGCCAGGGTTTGCCGATGCTGCGCAGATTGCCCTGCCCGTGTGGACGCCCGCTACCAGCGAAGCGTTTGCCACCTACGGCGTGCTCGACGGCGATACGGCGGGTAAGGGCGCGCGGGCACAGCCGATTGCCCGGCCAGACGGCGTGTTCAAGCAGTTTGGTGGGCTGCAGGTAACCACCACCTCGACGGCGCTGCAGGGGCTGACCGATGCGGTGATTTACCTCAATTCGTACCCGTTTGAGTGTTCGGAGCAGCTGGCGTCGCGGGTGCTGGCGATTGTGTCGCTAAAAGATGTACTTGCGGCCTTTAAGAGCCCCGACCTGCCACCCGAAAAAGAGCTGATGCAGCAAGTGGTCGCCGACATCGCCAAGCTAGAGAAGCGGCAGAATTACAACGGTGGCTTTGGCTTTTGGACCGAACGCGAAGAGCCGTGGCCGATTACCACCCTGCATGTGGCGCTGGCGCTGGCCAAGGCGAAGGCCAAGGGCGCGACGGTGCCGCCCCGGATGTTTGACAATGCCCTGAGCTACTTGCGCCAAATCGACAGCCACTTGCCCAAGCATTACGGCGAACCGGTGCGGCGGGCGCTAAAGGCTGAGGCGCTGTACGTGCGGCTGCAGATGGGCGATCGCGACACCAAGGCTGCTAAGACCTTGATGAAAGAGGCGGGTGGCGCAAAGGCCCTGCCGCTCGAGGCCGCGGGCTGGCTGTGGCCAGTGGTGTTTGGCGCGCCCGATATGGCGACGGAGAGCGAGGATCTCCGCGTTTTTATTGCCAATCACGTCGAAGAGCAGGCGGGCTCGGCGCACTTTACCGCGCACTACGACGACGGCGCCCATCTGCTGCTGGCCAGCGACCGCCGCGCCGATGCGGTTGTGCTCGATGCGCTGATGACGGCGGAGCCCCAAAGCGACATAATTCCCAAGATTGTAACGGGATTGCTGGCCCATCGCAGCAAGGGTCGCTGGGGTTCGACGCAAGAAAACGCCTGGGTGCTGCTGGCGCTCGACCGCTATTTCCGCACGTACGAGGGCACGACGCCCGACTTTGTGGCGCGGCTGTGGCTGGGCAACCAGTACGCAGGAGAGCAGCAATTTCATGGTCGTTCGACCGATCGCCAGGAGCTGCAGGTGCCCATGGCGCTGCTGGCCGATGGGCCGCGCGAGCAGAACCTGGTGCTAGCCAAAGAGGGGCCGGGGCGGCTGTACTACCGCATTGCCATGAATTACGCGCCCAAGAACCTGGCCCTGCCCGGACTGGACCGCGGCTATGTGGTGGGGCGGACCTATGCGGCGCTCGATAAGCCGGGCGACGTGGTGCACGCGGCCGATGGCACATGGCAAATTCGGGCCGGGGCACGCGTGCAAGTCACTATTTCTATGCTGAATTCGGCGGTGCGCTACCACACGGCGCTGGTCGATCCGCTGCCCGCGGGGCTCGAGATTTTGAACGGCGACTTGTTGGGCGCCGAGCCGCCGCCGCCGAACGACCCCAGTGGTCAGCGCCATTGGTGGGGTCGCTGGTACGAGCACAGCAACCTGCGCGACGAGCGGGCCGAGGCGTTTTCGACGTATTTGTGGCCAGGCGACTGGAGTTTTAGCTATACGACGCGGGCGACGACGCCGGGCGAATTCGTGGTGCCGCCGGCCAAGGCTGAGCAGATGTACGAGCCTGAGGTGTTTGGGCGAAGTGCGGTCGATCGCGTGGTGGTGCGGTAGGTGGGATCGCCGTGGCCCAGGTTGTGGCCCAGGTTGTGGCTGTGCATTGATCTTGCTCGGTACTGCATGAAAAATCGCAATGGTGTGCGGGCGTTGACGAGGGTCGAGTGGCAGCGTAATCTCCGACTTCGAGGCCGGAACGTCCGGTTTGGCAGAGTGCAGGGTGGTGTGTGGCAGCTGGCAGTCTAACGGGCAGGGCCTCGTGCCTCATAAGTGTATACTATTAAAATGGTAAAGTGTATAATATTCAAGTGCTAACTACCAATAACAACTACCCTGTGCATCCCACCGAGGCTTGGCTGCGCGCCCTGTACGAAGACGCGCCCGTCGCCATCGGCTTTTCGCGCGACGGCATCCTGTTGGGAGCCAACCTGTCGTACCTCAACCTATTTGGCTACGAGGCCGGCACCTCGCTGGTTGGCAAGTCGGTTTTGGACCAGATTGCACCGCGCGCCCGCCCCGACATCGCCAGCAAGGTCCAACTTCGGGCGCAGAACGAGAACCTGCCTTCGGGCTACGAGTCGACAGGCATCCGGACGGACGGCAGCGAGTTTCCATTTCAGATTCAGACGCGGCGAGTCATCGTCGCAGATGGGCCGCTAACCCTGGCCTTTATTACTGAAACTACGGAAAAGGCTCGCGCCGAGACTGCCCGCGAAGAGGCGTTCGAGCTCAACCGCCGCCTGCTATCCGCCGCGCCGATGAGCGTCTTGGCCTATTCGGCCTGCGGCCAGTGCATCATTGCCAACGAAGCGGCGGGCAAGATCCTGGGCACGACTAGGGAGCGGCTGCTCGAGCAGAATTTTCGCGATATTCGCTCGTGGCGCGACTCGGGGCTACTCGACGTGGCCGAGCTGACCCTGGCTACGGGCGAACCGCAGTCGCATATTTCGCATCTCTTTACGAGTTTTGGCACCGAGGTCTGGCTCGACACGGTCTGCGCGCCGTTTGAGGCGAGCGGCGGCCGCAATCTGCTTTTCTTGGCCCGCGATGTGACCCAGCAGCGCCACGCCGAAGAGGCCTTGCGTGCCAGCGAAGAGCGCCTGCGCCACACGCAGCTGCTCGAGGGCCTTGGCACGCTTGCCGGCGGAATTGCCCACGATTTTAATAATCTGTTGACCGGGATCATGGGCAACACGCTGCTGGCGCTCGACGACATTGGGGCGGACTCGCAGGCCGCGGCCAAGCTGCGGGTGGCGCTCGAGTCGTCGCGCCAAGCTGCCGAATTGTGTCGGCAAATGCTGACGTACTCGGGCAAAGCGCGGCGCGAAACGGCCCCGCTTGGCTTGGGCGACGTGGTGCTCGGCATGGCCGACATCTTGCAGGCCTCTGTGTCGAAGAAGGCGCAGCTGAGGTTTGATGCCCAAGCCCCTGCCCCACTGGTCGTGGCCGATGCCAGCCAGCTTCGTCAGGTGGTGCTGAACTTGGTCGTCAATGCGTCAGAAGCGCTAGGTGACCGGCATGGCTCGATCGATGTGCAAGTCGGCACCGAGTGGTGCGACGAGGCCGCGTTACACCGCATGTTGCCTGCCGATCCGCGCCCGCCGGGCCAGTACGTGTTCTTGCGCGTCCGCGACACGGGCGAGGGCATGGACGCTGCGACCCGCAAGCGCATCTTTGAGCCTTTCTATTCCACCAAATTCGCCGGGCGCGGCCTGGGCATGGCCACGGTGCTCGGCATTGTGCGCGGCCACCACGGCGGCATTGCGGTCGCCAGCACGCCGGGCGCGGGTACGACCATCACCGTCGTGCTGCCAGCCAGCCCGCAAGCCGCGGTCGTCGTCGCAAAGCCTGCGCTCCAGCCGCTGCGGTACCAAGGGCACGGCACGGTGCTGCTAGTCGACGACGACGATGCGGTGCGGGGTGTAGGCGCGCGGTTCTTGAGTCGCATGGGTTTTACGGTGCAAGTGGCGGCCAATGGGCGCGAGGCACTCGCGGTGCTGGCGACACAGGGCGATGTGGTGCGCGCCGTGCTGCTCGACCTGTCGATGCCGGTGATGGATGGCGAAGAGACGCTGATCGAGATTAGGCGCATGGGGTTGCGCATGCCCATCATCTTGTGCAGCGGACATGGCGAGCACCAACTCGAAGCCAAAGCGACGCAACTGGCCATCTCGGGCCACGTGGCCAAGCCCTACGACGGCGAGCGCTTGGGCCGGGCGCTGCGGGCGGCACTTGAGCCGGCAGCCGAGTAAGCTAGCGCTTCTGCTGGTGTACCGAATGGCATCGTCGCGGCCGTTGCGTGCGCGGGACCGCAACAAGCGCCAGACCCCCAGGCCAATTCTTAAGTAACTGCAAATTGTTACGGCACGAAGCTGCCCGGACCCGCATCGTAGACGCGACCGGCTGCGCCCGGCTTGCTGCCGCTCAGCGTGCCGTAGAACAGCTTGACGGTGCCGCCGTTGCTCTTTTGGCCGCTGCCGCCGCGCGCGCTGATGGCGTTGCCGGTGGGCGACAGGGTCAAAAGGGCCGACTCGAGCAGAATGCCGCCGCCGCCGCCCTGGCCGCCAATGCCGCCGATGCGCGCGGAGTTGTCGTCGTTGGCGCCGCCGCCGCCGCCCGCGCCGTTGGCCAAAATCTTAGCGGTCGCCGAGATGGTCAGACTTATCTTGCCGGTGAGCTTGATGTAGCCGCCGCCCGCCGCGCCACCGCCGCCGCCGGCCTGCGACTCAGACCCGCCGCCGCCGCCGCCGCCCGAGCCGATGGCCAAGCTGCGGTCCGTGCTGGTGTCGCCGTTGCCAGCTAGGCCTAAGTAGCCGCCGTCGCTGCCATTTGCTGCCGGGGTGCCATTGGTGCCTGCGCCGCCGCCACCGCTGAAGGGTCCGGCGCCGCTGAGGCCGTTGTTGCCGTTGCCCGCGCCGCCGCCACCGCAACCGCCGCCACCGCCGCCGCCGGCATAGCTCTCGTCGCCACCGCCGCCGCCGCCGCCGTAGCCACCGCCGCCGCCGCCACCGCGGCTGTTGGTCGAGCCGCCCAGCCCGCCGCCGCCGCCGCCGCCCAAGGTGTACTCGCCCGCGCCGCCATGGGCTGGGGTGTTGGGGTTGTTGACCACCGGCGAGCCGCCGCAATCGCCGAGCGCACCGGCACTGCCGGCCCCGCCGTTTACGCCGCCGACTGCACCGATCGCGGCCAAGTTGCAGCCCCACTGGCCACAGCTGCCGCCGCCGCCCGCCGTAAAGCTAGCTGCCGCGCCGGGTACGCAGTTGCTGGTGCCGCCTGGGCCGAATGGGGCGCCGCCGCCGCCGCCCGCGCCGCCCGCACAGCCCGCGCTATCGCCGTTGCCGCCTGCGCCACCCAAGCCGCCTACGCCGCCGTGACCGCGGGGCGCCAAGCCGCCGCACGTCGCACCGCCGCCGCCACCGCCACCAAAGCCGCGACCCGACGCCGTAATCGTGCCGTCGACCTGCACCGTGTTGGCGTAAACCGCGAGCCAGCCGTCGCGCGGACTGGTGACACGGCTGTCGCTCGCCTGCACATTTTCGCCTACGCCGTCGACATTGCCCCAGCCCTGCACGTACACCGCGGTGGTGGCGCCGATGCTGACCGACTCAAAATAGTGGGCGCCATAGACCGCCAACAGGGTGTTCGCCGGCCAGTTGGCTGTAAATCCGCCAAAAAGATCGGGACTTCGTAGCCCTGTGGCCGTGCCATCCCACGCCTTGGCCTCGGCCACCCCTACGCCGTTCGACGTGCCGATCGCGCCCTTGCCCGTGCCCGCCACCGCTCGCACCGAGACGTAGTAGGTCTTGCCGGCCCACGCGCCCTGCAACGTTAGGTTTTTAATGGCGTAACTGGTAACTTTGCCCACATCGGCAAATGCGACGATGTCTGTGCCGCCGGCCTTGGTGCCCACAGCAAGCTCGTAGCTGGTGGCCGCGCCGATGGCGGTCCAGTTGGCGTTCAGGGTGCCGCCCGTCAGGGTGCTGTACTGGTAGGCCAAGTCGGTGCCGCTGGTCAGCGAGCCATCGTAGACGGTGGGTGCGGCCACGGGTACGCAAGCGCTTGACAAGCAAGCCGAACCGGTGCCACAGGCGTTGCCGCAGGTCTTGCAGTTGTCGGTGGCGAGGCTCAGGTCGACTTCGCAGCCGTCGGCCATGCTGTTGTTGCAATCGCCGAAGCTGGCGGCGCACGTGCAGGCATACGAGCCCACAGTGTTGCCGCAGACGGTATTGGCGGGGCAAGTGGCCGTA
This sequence comes from uncultured Myxococcales bacterium, assembly GCA_903883645.1. Taxonomy (GTDB): domain Bacteria; phylum Myxococcota_A; class UBA9042; order UBA9042; family UBA9042; genus SXRM01. The sequence continues at coordinate 10,726 of CAISBR010000119.1, forward strand.
CCCGTTGTGCATTCGTTGACATCGCTGCAGGCAAAGCCATCGCCGCTGTAGCCGCTGTTGCACTTGCAAGCGGGAGCGTCGATGCCGGGGGCACACAGGGCGTTCTTGTCGCAGCCGACCGTGCCCTTGCACTTGCCGGCGTTGCAGGCGTCTTGCGCGGTGCAGCCATTGCCGTCGTCGCACGGCGCAGTGTTGTTCACAAAGACGCAACCCTTGACCGCGTCGCACGTATCGTCGGTACAACCATTGCCGTCGATGCATGGCAGGGTAATGCCCGACTTGCACTTGCCGCCGCTGCACTGGTCGCCAGCGGTGCACACGCTGCCGTCGCTGCAGCTCGAGCTGTTGTTGGTGGCCACGCAACCCTTGACCGCGTCGCAGCTATCGTCGGTGCAGAGGTTGCCGTCGTCGCAACTTTTGGCCGCACCCGCGCTGCAGCTGCCGGCGCTGCACACGTCGCCCACGGTGCACACGTTGTTGTCGCTGCAGGGCGCCGCGTTGGCCACGTGCAGGCAACCTTTCACCCCGTCGCAGCTATCGTCGGTGCACGGGTTGCCGTCGTCGCAGCTGACGTTCGCGCCGGGTACACAACTGCCGCTGCTGCAGCTATCGCCCAAGGTACACACCGAATTGTCGCTGCACGGCACGGAGTTGTTGGCCGATTGGCAGCCCTTGACGGTGTCGCAGCTTTCGCTGGTGCAGGGGTTGCCGTCGTCGCAGTTGCTGGGCGCGCTGGGGGTGCACACGCCGCCCTTGCAGGTGTCGCCCACGGTACAGCTGTTGTTGTCGTCGCATTTTAGCGTGTTGTTGCTGTGTTGGCAGCCCAGCTTGGCGTCGCAGGTGTCGTCGCTGCAGGGGTTGCCGTCGTCGCAGCTGACCGCTTTGCCAGGCTTGCACGCGCCGGCCGCGCAGACGTCGCCATTGGTGCAGGCGTCGCTGTCGTCGCAAGGCAGTGTGTTATTGCTGTGTTGGCAGCCGCCCTTGGCGTCGCAGCTGTCGGCGGTGCAGGGGTTGCTGTCGTCGCAGTCGATGTTGGCGCCAGGCTTGCACGCGCCGCCCGCGCAGATGTCGCCGCTGGTGCAGGCGTTGCTGTCGGTGCAATTGGCCGTGTTATTCGCGGTTACGCAGCCCTTTAGCTTGTCGCAGCTGTCGTCGGTGCAGGGGTTGGCGTCGTTGCAGACCTGGGCGTCGCCAGACTTGCACGCGCCGCTGGTGCAGACATCGCCCACCGTGCACACATCGCCGTCGCTGCATGGCAAGGTGTTGTTCTGCACCGTGCAGCCGCTGGCTGAGTCGCACAAGTCGTCGGTGCAGGGGTTGCTGTCGTCGCACACTTTCTGCTTGCCGGGTGTGCACTTGCCTTGCGCGCAGACGTCGCTGGTGGTGCAGGCATTGTTGTCGCTGCAGGGCGCCACATTATCGGTAAACTGGCACCCCTGGATCTTGTCGCAAGCATCGTCTGTGCAAGGGTTTCCGTCGCTACACACCACCTGACTGGCCGCGACGCAGCTGCCACCCTTGCAGACGTCGCCGCTGGTGCACGCATCGCCGTCGGTGCAGGCCGCGGTATTGTTGACGTTGACACAACCCTTAGCAATATCGCAGCTATCGTCGGTGCACGGGTTGTTGTCGTCGCAATTGGGCGCGGCGCCGGGCACGCACTTGGCGCCGATGCAGCTGTCGGCCTGGGTGCAGGCGCTGTTGTCGGTGCACGTGGCGGCGTTGGCGATGTAGACGCAGCCGCCCTGCTTGTCGCACGTATCGTCGGTACACGGGTTGCTGTCGTCGCATTTCTGGATCGAATTGCCTGCGCACACCCCGGCTTTGCACATGTCGCCGGTGGTGCACGCATCGCCGTCGCTGCACAGGGTGCTGTTGTTCAGGTTTTGGCAGCCGTTGGCGGGCACGCAGCTGTCGTCGGTGCAGACGTTGCCGTCGTCGCAGGCCTTGGCCGCACCGGGCACGCACGAGCCGCTGCCGCACACATCGCCGATCGTGCACGCATTGTTGTCGGTGCAAGCTAGCGTGTTGGTCGGGAAGACGCAGCCGCCGCTCACGTCGCAGCTATCGGTCGTGCACGGGTTGCCGTCGTCGCAAACTAGCCCGGCGCCGGCCTTGCACACGCCAGCCAAGCACGCGTCGCCGTTGGTGCAGGCATTGCTGTCGCTGCACGGCAAGGAGTTGGCGCTGCTGCTGCAGCCACTTTGCGGGGTGCACGAGTCGGTGGTGCAGGCGTTGCCGTCGTCGCAGTTGGCCTGGGCACCGGGCACGCACGCGCCGGCTAGGCACGCATCGCCGCTGGTGCAGGCGTTGTTGTCGGTGCAAACCTGAGTGTTATTGCCGAATTGGCAGCCCTTCTTGGCGTCGCAGCTATCGTCGGTGCACGGGTTGCCGTCGTTACAGACGAGCGCCGCGCCGGGTACGCAGGCCCCACTGGCGCAGCTGTCGCCCGCAGTGCAGGCGGTGCCATCGTCGCAGTTGGCGGTGTTGTTGCTCGACTTGCAGCCGCCCTGGGCATCGCAAGTCTCTGTGGTGCAAGGGTTGTTGTCGTCGCACGGCGCGGGCGCGGTGGCCTTGCAAACACCCGAGGTGCAGGTGTCGCCGGTGGTGCAGTTGCTGCCGTCGTCGCAGGGCAGCGCGTTGTTGGCAAAGACACAACCTGTTATTTTATCACACGAATCGTCGGTGCAGGGGTTGCCGTCGCTGCAGGGCAACGGGCCTCCGGCGAGGCAGGCGCCCGCCTGGCAGACGTCGCCAGTGGTGCAGACGTCGCCGTCGGTGCAACCCAGGTTGTTGTCGCTGTGCACGCAGCCCAGCTTGGCATCGCAACTATCTGTGGTGCAAGGATTTTTGTCGTCGCATTCGACTGCGGGGCCGGCTACGCAGCTACCGCCCACACACGCATCGCCACCGGTGCAGGCGCTGTCGTCGCTGCAAGCCAGGCTGTTGTCGCTCGTGTGGGTGCAGCCGGCAGACAGGTCGCAAGTATCGTTGGTGCAAGGGTTATTGTCGTCGCAGCTGGTGCCGATGCCGGGCTGGCAGCCGCCGTCGAGGCACGCGTCGCCCGTGGTGCACGGGTTGTCGTCGCTGCAGGCGCCAGTCACCGCCGCGTGGGCGCAGCCCTTTGCTGGGTCGCAAGTGTCGCTGGTGCAAACGTTTTTGTCGTCGCAGCTGGGTGCAGGGCCGGGCACGCACACCCCGCCGCTGCAGGCGTCGCCCACCGTGCATTCCGAGCCGTCGCTGCAGCTGCCCGCCATAGGCACATGCTGGCAACCCAATGTTTTGTCGCAGCTATCAGAAGTGCATACGCTGGTATCGTCGCAGCTTATGGCCTTGCCGCCTTGGCACTTGCCCTGGCCACAGGTCTCGCCGGTCGTGCAAGCGTCGCCGTCGTCGCAAGCGGTGGCATCGGCGGCCAGCTCTAGGCTGCACACACCCGCCGCGCAGGCTGCAAAGTGACACGTATCAACAGCTTGCGGGCATTGTTCGGCGCCCGTGCAAGGCGTACCCAGCGCATCGGTGCCATCGGCCGCGTCGTCGGGGGTTGCGTCGCCGACGGTGCCATCACCCGCACCATCAGGTTGGGTCGCATCTGCTTGAGTTGCATCGGCATTGACCGCATCGGCCGCGACCAAGTCCGCTGTCAAGACATCGCCAAGGCCCGAGACGTCGCCCAGGTCAGAACCCGCGTCACTCTCGGCCTGCGTGCCCACGCCCACCACGGCAGAGTCGTCGCCACAGCCACTGGCAGCCAGAGCAGTGGCCAGAGCCACAGCGACACAGGCCCGCGCAACAAAGAGACAACAGCTACTTGGCGACAGCGTCTTGTTCATGACTAGCGACTCCTCGCAGGGTTCAAAGGCACCGCAATGGCACCGTTTTCGCCCGCAGTAGTCTGGCGAACGCACCGCGCTAAGACGGATGTTCGCGCAGAGCGCACGACTACGATGGCAGATTGACGGGCGCTTGGCTAGGCCCAAACTTCGCCAAGGCACGCGGCGCGGGGTGACGGGGACACTTGCGTTAGGGCTTGTGGTACAGGCCTGCCGGCGGCTAGCCTTGGCGCACGGCCGCTGTGGCCCCCGCGAGTCGAGATGGCCCACCCTGCCCCGCAAGACCGACCCTGGCATCGGCTGGCCCTAGCGGCGCTGCCCGTGGTGGTATTCGGCGCGACGGCCAGCTTTGGCTTTGTGCACTACGACGATGACCGCTATGTGTATCAAAATACCGAGGTAATCGGCGGGCTGTCACTGCAGTCGCTGCGCTGGGCCTTCGCGGGCGCGCACTACGGCAACTTCAACCCGCTGACGTGGCTGTCGCACCTGCTCGACGTAAGCCTGTTCGGACTGCAGCCGGCGGGCCACCACCTACACAACGTCGCCTTGCACACCGTTAATACACTTATGGTTTTTGCTCTGGCGCGGCGCTGGTTGCCCATCGGTGCGGCGCTGTGGCTGGCGGCAGCCTTTGCGGTGCACCCCCAGCATGTTGAGTCGGTGGCCTGGGTTAGCGATCGCAAGGACCTGTTGGCGACGCTGTGGACGCTGCTGACGCTGACCGCCTACGGACACTGGACAATCCAGCGCCGCTGGCCCAGTTACGCTGTAATGACGGGTTGTTTTGTGGCAGCCATGCTGAGCAAGCCGAGTGTCGCGCCGCTGCCGCTGGTGCTGCTGCTGGCCGATTTGTGGCTGCTGGGGCGCTACAAGGCGGGGGCGATGCGCGCTGGCGGGCTGCTGCTGCTCGAAAAGCTACCCCTGCTGGCGGTGGCGGTGCCGCTGCTGCTGTGGGCGGGTGAGGCGCAGCAAGAGCTGGGTGCGGTGGTGGCCGACAGCGCGCTGCCGTGGCCCTATCGCCTAGCCAACGCAGTGATCGGTATGGCCACCTATTTGGGCAAAATGTTTTGGCCTTCTGCGCTGGCGGTGCATTACCCGCACCCGGGCTACCAGGTCGATGTACCCTTGCTGGGGCTGGCGGCCGCGAGTTTGCTGGCGGTGTCGGCAGCGGCGTGGAGGCTGCGCAAGTCTCAGCCCCTGCTGGCTTTTGGCTGGTTCAGCTACTTGCTGATGATTGCGCCCGTGGCGGGGCTGGTGCAGCTGGGCAGCGCCGCGCGGGCCGACCGTTTTGTGTATCTACCTATGCTGCCACTGCTTTTGGCGATTGTGGCGGTTGCAGTGCGCGCCATGCAGGCCTGGTCACCGCGCCGGCAGCGGGCGGTGGCAGCGGCGGCGATCGCCACGCAAATGGCGGTAACACTTACAATTCTTCCGGCGTGGCACGACACCGAGAGCCTGATGCGGCGCGCCTGCGCAATGACCGACGGCAACGCCATGGCGCATTTTGACTTGGGTCTCGCGCTCGAGCGGCGCGGCGCTACAGACGAGGCAGAAACGGAATTTCGCAAGGCTTTTGAGCTCAACCCCTTGGATGCGCGCGCCAACAACAAGCTGGGCAACCTGGCGATGGCGCAAAAGGACCCCAAGACGGCGGTGCAGCACTATCTGCGGGCGGTGCAGAGCGACCCCAGCGACCTGGGCATGGTGGCAAACCTGTCGATTGCGCAAGAGCTTGCGGGCGATCTGCCCGCGGCCGAGGCGACGCTGACGGCGCTGCTCGACCGGCAACCCGGTGATCATGCGGCGCGCTTGCGGCTTATCGGGGTGCTGGGCCGACTGAAGCGCTTCGAGGCGGCCGAGGCCCAGGTGCACGTGCTGCTCGACCGCGACATTCGCGACGCCGAGGCCTGGGATGCGTGGGGAAACATTGCGTATTTGGAGGGCAGCTTTGGGCGGGCCGCAGAGGCGTGGCGGTTAGGTCAAAGGACGGCAAACGAGGCCCATAACGCCGAGCTCGCGGCGAAGATCGCAAAGAAACTGGCGCAGTTGCCACCCATTGCCAGTACCACGATCATCAACTAGCTACTTGGGCGGCGCGTCGTCTTTCTTCTCGTCTTTCTTCAGTTCCTTGCGCGCATCGTCGACCTTGCCCTCTAAAACCCACGTCTTTTGCAGCGCTTTGAGCACGATCACCGCCTCGCGCAGGGTCAGCGTCAGCTCTTTGGTTAGGTGCGGCAGCTCGGGCGCCACCTTGCCGGTCTGCTCGGCCAGCACCGATAAATTATCAAGAAGTCTGGCCAGTTTCTTCTCGTCCGTCAGCCGCTCCATGGCGCCCACCAGCCGGCCGATGCGGTCGTCGCTCAGCATCTTGTCGGCGTGTTCGAGCAGGCTGGGCAGGCGACCCTTGTCGCCCGTCATGCTATCGAGCCGCTCGAGCAGCAGGTCGGCGCGGCCCACTAGGCGATCAACCCGTTTCGGCTCAAGACCTTGCGCCACGTTGCGCACCGCCCGCGGCGTCACCGGGTCGTTGAGCAACGCATCGGCACCCGCCAGCGCCCCATGCAGCGCCGGATCAGTTAGCAGAGCCACGACGGGGCCTTGCACCGCATCGATCAGCTTGTCGAGGCGATCGAGCGTGGGGCCCAGCCGGTCAACCGTAGCGACGATGTGGTCCAAGCGGTTATTTTCTTCAAGAGTTCCAAGCAGTCGCTCGACCACGCCCAGCGCCCGCCCCGTCGTCTTGACCAGTGTGCCAAAGTCGAGGTCGCTCACCACGTCGAGCACATCCATCGGCTCGATGGCTGGCAGCATAGAACCCGTTGCCACGACGGCCGTTACGCCCCTTGGGGCCTGCAGCAGCAGCCGCTTTTCGCCAATACCCAGCAAACGCCGCACGTTGACCGTGGTACCCTTGCGCACTCGAGCCGAATGCTCTGCAAGAATAACAAGTTGCACATCAAGCTGGTCGTCGTCGCGAAACTCGATGCGGCCCACTTCGCCGACCTCAACGCCCGACAGCAGCACAGGCGAGCCCGAGCGCAGGCCATCGCCGCGGCTGATCAGGGTGTGAAAGGTTACCCGCGGAGCCAGCCAGCGGTTGCGCACCGCCGCACCGACGAAGAACGCCGCGACCAGCGCCACCGTGATGACCATGAAGAGGCCGGCCATGCGCTCGCGCGAGGTCAAGAAAATCTTCATGCGCTATCCCCGCTTGCATGGGTTGCTTGCGCTTGCCACTCGACAAGCCGCCCGCCGTGGGCCGCGCACCAGCTTTCGAAGCGGGCGTGGCGGTGGCTTAAGACCGTTGCCGCCGCGCCCTGCCCCGCTGCGCACCAGGCCGCAATCGCGGGCCACGAGCCCTGGGCGTCGCTGTCGAAGTCGCCGCAGCCCTCGACCACCAGCCACTGGGGCTGCAGCGCCAGCGCCCGCGCCAGCAAGGTCCGAAAATACCGCACAGGATCAAGCTGATGCGGCCTCTTGCCCGCGCGGTCGCTGAGGTCAAACTGGGCAAGCAGCTCCGCCACCCGCGCCGCCTCCGCGACCGCCCCCAAGCGAGCGTGGATCGACAGCGGCAGCGCCACGTTGTCGGCCACGCTGCGATTGGCCAGCAAGCCGCCGCGACTCGGCACGTAGCCGATGTGGCTGCGCAGGCGCAAGAGCTCGGCGTAAGTCAGCTTTGCCACTGCAGTTCCCAAGATTTCGACCGTGCCACGGCTCGGCGTACCCAGCGTGCCCAGCCGCCGCGCCAAGTCGGTCGCGGGCTCGGGCAGGTCGGCACCCGCTGGCGGCACCAGCAGCAGCCAAGCCCCAGCGGCAACTTCTAGAGGCGGCAGGCGAACTTGCACCCCCTCGCTCGCCAGCTCAAGACCAGTGGGCAGCTGCAGGATGAGCGGCGTCATGGCAAGCCCCCCAGCAGCAGCGACGCGGTATCGCGGCCGAGCACATTGACCAGCGACACGGCACCGTTCAAAAGCACCAAGAAGATTAGGCTATTAAGAGCCGCCTTCGACACGGCCACCGGCACTTCCGTGGGCGAATCGACCACATCCATGCCGTGGTAGCAGCCGATCAGCACCATCCCCAAGCCACCGACGCACACTTTGACCAAGAACATCCCCAAATCGGCGGGATGGGTGGCCGACAGCACCGCGTCGAAGAAGACGCCGGCAGGCAGGGTGACCAACAGCTGGGCAATGACAAAGCCGCCCGCCAGCGCCGTCGCCGCAAACAGCACGGTGAGGCCAAAAAGCGACAGCAGGCCGCCGATCAGCCGGGGCGTGACCAAGAAGCGAATCGGAGCAATCCCCATCACTTCAAGGGCTTCGACTTCGCGCTGCACCCGCATTGAGCCGAGCTCTGCGGCAATCGCCGTCACCGAACGCACGATGACCACCACGCCCGTCAGCAGCGGCGCCACCTCGCGCAGCACCACCACCGTGACCATGCGGCCCAGGTTGTCGGCACCCGAAAGGGAGCCAATCCCGCCCACGCCCTCAACAATTGCGAACGCCCCCACCGCCAGCGCCAGCACGATGATGGGCCCCATGGCTTGCACAGCAGTAAAGTAGACCTGCATCAGCACTTGCCGCAGTAGGTCGCGCTGGCCCATATGGCGGCCAACCCACAACATCTTGATGGCAAGATACAAAAACGCGAGCAGAAACCAGGCGTAATACACCAGACCCACGACTTTGCTGCCTATCGCGTCGATGGTCTTGAGCACCGTCACCTGCCGCCAGAGCCCTGTGGGGTCGAGCTGTTACGCCCGCAGCATGCCCTCTGCCGGGCACGGCGCCAACCAGCGCGCGGCCTGCTGCTGCAACTTGGCGGCGAGGCGACGGGTGCGCACCCCCTCGGCCCGGACTCGCTTGGGATGCGGCGCACCGGGCAAATCACGAAGCGCGAGGCTATGTTCCACGTCGAGTGCCAGGGCAATTCCCGCCTGCGGCACACCCAGACGCTGGGCGATCGCCGCTGGCCCCATGGCGGCAAAAGTCGTGCGGTGGCGCACACAATCGGCGACTAGCTCGGCAATTTGCTCGTGGGCCGTGCGAAAGGGCACGCCGCAGCGCACCAGCTCGTCGGCCAGGTCAGTGGCGAGCAGAAAACCGCGGTCCAGGGCTTCGAGCAGCCCCTGGCGATTCCAGCGGGCCGCGGCCAGCATATCGGCGGTCACTTGCAGGCAAGCAGCCCAGGTATCTAGGGCATCGAACAGCGGTTCTTTGTCTTCTTGCAGGTCTTTGTTGTAGGCCAGCGGCAGGCCCTTCAGTGCCACCAGCAGCCCCACCAAGTCGCCGACCACGCGCCCCGACTTGCCGCGCAACAGCTCGGCCATGTCTGGGTTTTTCTTCTGCGGCATCAGCGAGCTGCCGGTGGTAAAGGCGTCGGTCAGCCGCACAAAACCGAATTCGGCGGTCGAGAACAGCACTAGCTCTTCGCCAATGCGCGACAGGTGCAACATGCCCAGACTCGCCGCCGCCAGCGCTTCGACTAGATGGTCGCGGTCGGCCACGGCGTCGAGCGAGTTGTGCGTAACCCCAGCAAACCCTAGCAACTGCGCAGTCTTGGCGCGGTCGATCGGCAGCGTAGTGCCCGCCAGCGCGCCCGAGCCCAGCGGGCAGGCATCCATGCGCACCAACAGGTCGCAAAGCCGCGAACCGTCGCGCAAAAACGCCTCGGCGTGGGCGAGCAAGTGGTGACCCAACGTAACAGGTTGGGCGCGCTGCAGGTGCGTGTAGCCGGGCATGGGCCACGCGGCGTAGCGGCGGCCCAGATCGCTCAGCACATCCACCAACCGCGCAAGATCACTAATAATAGTTGCCAGAGTCGCCCGCAGATACAGCCGCTCGTCGAGCGCCACTTGGTCGTTGCGCGAGCGCGCCGTGTGCAGCCGACCCGCCGGATCACCAATGCGGTCGCGCAGTTCTGCCTCAATGTTCATGTGCACGTCTTCGCGGGCCACCGACCAGACGAAGCGCCCCGCCTCAACGTCGGCCAAAATCCCTTGCAGTCCCGCCACGATAGCGACATGGTCGGCGGCCGGCAAGATACCCTGGTCGCGCAGCATGGTGGCGTGGGCGACCGAGCCGATGATGTCGAACACCGCAAGACGACAATCGAAACCGATCGACGCGTTGAGTTGCTGCACCAAGGGATGGGTCGCCTCGTCGTAGCCGCCACCCCACAGGCGGTCCGAGGTCTTGGGCGGATGGGCAGGATTGGCGGTGGTCATCATGAAGTTTGCGGCGTTACGCCGTAGGCAACCGCGGGCGTGCGGCGGGTGGCGAGGATCGCATTCCGCGCGCCGGGCCGCAAGGGTCTTTGGGTGTCAGGTATTGCCTTTTGCCTATTTCGCGCAAACCGGCGTAGAATCGGCCCATGCGCCTACCCCGCCTCGATTTTGCTGGAGCCCGCCACCACGTGATGAATCGCGGCGCCCGCCGCCAAGACATCTTCGTCGATGACGAAGCGCGCGGAATCTTCTTGGGTGTTCTAGCGGAGTTACCCCGCTTTGGCGTGCGAATCCACGGCTACGCTTTGATGCCGAACCACTACCACCTGCTGGTCGAGTCGGTCGCCGGCGAGCTGCCGCGGGCGATGCGCCACCTAGGTGCTGAATTTTCGCGGCGTTTGAACCGCTTGTACCAGTGGGACGGGCCACTTTTTCGCGGCCGCTACCACAACCGACTCGTCGGTAACTCCGCATATTGGCGGCATTTGCTCGTCTACGTGCACCAAAATCCGCTGCGGGCCGGTCTGGACCACGCCAACGATACCCTCTGGACCAGCCACAACGCCTATGTCGGCCAGGCGGAGCGGCCGGCCTGGCTGCACACGCAAGAGCTACAGGCGCTCTACGGCGACCAAGGTGGTTATCTTGAGTATTTTCGCCTGATTGACGCCGGGGCCCTGCCCGTGCCAAGCGATTTTGACCCGAACCAACTGTGGGCGCCCCACAGCACTGGCGCCGTCGCTGTGCCCGACCTGAGCGTGCCGCTGTGGCGCCTGGCCGACGCACTCGAGGCCGTAAGCAGCGTAACTGGCAAGAACATTGACGAAATTATCACGACACCGCGAGGCCGCAAGGGTAACCCGGCGAACTGGCTGGCGGCGTGGTGGCTGAGCCGACACTGCGGCATCGACCACGGCAAAATCGCTGCAGCGCTGGGCACTTCGCATGCCTCGGTGTCGCATCGCATCGCCCGCGTCCAAGACCGGCTAGCTAGCGACGCAGGACTCCAGGCCTGGGCGACGAAGCTGCTGGCACTGCGACCACGACGGACGCGGAAATGATAAAAGAGCAATACCTGACACCCGCAAAGTTCCCGATCGCCTTGTTTGCCTTCGTGTTCTTGGGATGGACGTTCGACTTCTACGACCTGGTCCTGCTCGGCTTCGTCAAGGAGCCCGTGAGCCGCGACCTGGCGCTGACCCACACCGAAGAGACCTGGATGCTGGGCGTGGCGCTCGGCACCTCGGGGATTGGCGGCATCGCTGCGGGTTATCTGGCTGATCGTATTGGCAAACGCAGTATCCTGGCCACTACGGTGCTGCTGTATTCGCTAGGTTCGCTGGTGGCGGGCCTGGCGCCGAACGCGACGTGGTTCTTGTGCGGCCGCGCGCTGGTGGGCCTGGGCGTGGGTGGCGAGTGGGCGATCGGCCACGGGATTTTGGCCGAAGCGGTGGCGCCCAAGTTCCGCGGTCGGGCGGCAGCGGCGCTGCAAGCAGGCGAGCCGGTCGGGGTGGCGCTCGCAGCAATCGCGGGCTATTTGCTTGTGCCTTGGCTAGGTTGGCGCACGGTCATGGTCGCCTCGTCGGCTACGGCGCTGCTGGCGTTTGCGATGCGCCGCACCATGCATCTGCCCGACGCACCCCACGAACACCGCGCCAGTTGGGCCGAATTGCGTAGAGCCAAGGTCGGCAGCCGCATGGCCCGCGCCTGGTTGCTCGGCGTCTTCAAGCTCGGCACGTACTGGACTTGCTACACTTGGCTACCCGGCTTCTTGGTCAAAGAAATGCACCAAAGTGTAGGCAGATCACTCACTTGGATGCTCACTGCCCAGGGCGGCCAGTTCCTTGGCATGATCGGCTTTGGCCTGGTGTCGGATCGGCTGGGACGGCGGCCGGCGTTCTTTGGCTTCTCGCTGCTCACTGCCGCGGCCATTGCCCCGTTAGCCTTTGCGTGGCCAACACTTTCGGCCGTGCCCATACTATTTTGGACAGCCATGTTCCTGCTTGGCGTCGGCTCGGGTTGTACGGCGGGGTTTGGCGCGCTGCTGGCCGAGCTTTTCCCCAGCGAAGTGCGCTCGACCGCCATGGGCACTACCTATAACCTAGCGAGATCCGTGCAACTAGCCGCACCCGTACTGGTTGGGCAAGCGGTCATCTGGGGCGGCCTTAGCGGCGGCCTCGCGGTGCCGATGGTGCTGGCCCTGGCCACGGCCACATGGGTGTGGGTGCTGCCCGAGACGCGCGGCATCGAGTTGCCAAGCCTGCGCGCCCAAGTGGCCGAACCCGGCGCCGATTAACGGTAATTTAAACAAGGAATCTGCGTGAAAACTCCCCGGCCCCGCAAAGAAAGTCTGCTCGAGTGCACAGTAATCGAACTCGGCAGTGCCGATGGCGCGCGCGCAGTCAGCCCCAACTATCCAGGGCCCATTCGCATCATCGGCGGCGTGCCGGGCGATCATGGCCTGGCGCGGGTGGTCCACGCTGGGCAACACGGGGTGTGGGCGCAGTGGTCGACGCTGAGTGACGAGGGGCCTGATCGGCGCGAAGCACCCTGTCCGGTGGTGCTGCGCTGTGGTGGCTGCCCGTGGCAGATGGTCGATCCGGCAGCGCAACGGCGCGAGCGATTGCTGCGGGTGCGAAGCGCCATAGGCTCGTATATTCCCGACGATGCAGGGCAATGGACTGGGCCCGACAGTCTGGATGTGGGCTACCGTACGCGCGCGCAGGTTGTGCTGGGGCATCGCCGAGGCCGCATTGAGTGGGGTTTTTGGCAGCCGTCGAGCCAAATTTGGGTACCGGCCGAGCACTGCCCGGCGCAGACGCGCGATGTGGACCGGGTGCTGCACGCTGCCTGCGATGTGCTTGGAAGACATGGTGTTATGGTGCGCCACGCCCCTGGCGAGCACGGCGCCAGTGGCCTAGTGTGGCGCGCCGATCCGCGCACGGGCCAGGGTCTTTTGACCATCCTTGCGCCCGACCTGGCCGCAGTGGCGCATACAGGGCCAGCTCTACTCGAAATTCCTGGGATTATTGGGGTGTTTGCAGCCATCCCTGCCCATCAAGGTGGGTCGGCCAACCCGGCGACGCTGCAGCACCTGGCGGGCGAGTTGCGGGCGCCGCAGACCTGGAAGCCCGCCAATCTGCCTGAGTTGACGCTCGATCTGGGCCCAATTAGCTTTGTGCAGACCCGCCACGACACGGCCGAAGCGCTGGTCGCCCAGGTGGCCGAGTGGCTGCCTGAGCAGGGCGGCGGGCTGCTCGATCTCTTTGCCGGCGTTGGCTTTTTTGCGCTGGCGCTGCGCCACCGTTTTGAGCACCTGCTGCTGGTCGAACGCCAGGGCGCGGCGAGTGACGACGCCCAGCACAACATGGACCAGCTCGGCGTCGCTCACGCGACCGTGCGCCACGGCGATGCCACGGCGGTGGTCACAGAGTTGGCAGGCGGCGAGCAAGGTTACGAGGCTGCCATCGTCGACCCGCCCCGCTCGGGCTGTGGCGCGGCGCTGGTGCAGGCCCTGACGGCACTGCCGCAGCTCCAAACGATTATCTATATTTCGTGCGCACTTGTGGGTCTGCAGCGCGACCTTGCGGCCTTTGTCGAACATGGCTGGCAGGCGAGCGACGTGCGGCTGCTCGACATGTTTCCGCATACACCCCAGGCCGAGGTCGTCGTGCGACTGGTCCGAACGCTGCCGGCTACCTCTGACCAGTAGCCCCAGCTAGCCAAGAATCGGCAGCAGCGGCTCGCTGATCGGAAAGCGTGCGGCCAGTTCCGTGCCATCGATGCCGGCCAGGGCGCGCAAGCTGCGGTGGACCGCACCATGGGTCAAATGCACGCCGCTATCGCTGGGCGCCAGGCTTTTCGCGTCAAGATTGACCGCTTTGAGCGCCTCAGTGGTGCTACCTACGACGCGATTGCCAGAAATCCCCTTTCCTATCAATAGATTTGAAGCCACGCTCCAGTGGTCTTTGCCCTTGCCCGCGTTGTAGCTAGGGGTGCGGCCAAAATCACTGCCTACGACCACGGTCAGCCGGTCAGCGAGCCCCATCGCCGCGGCCTGATCGAGCAAGAAGTCCACGCCAACAATCAGGTTTTCCATCGCCGGAATGTGAGTGGCGTCGTGGTTGCCGTGCGTGTCGAAGCCCCCGCGCGTCATGTTCGCCGCGACCGACAGGCCCGAGGCAAAACCCGCAAGAATCAGCTGAGCTTGCTTCTGCAGCGGGTCGCTCGCCAGCGTGGTCGGCAGCGCCTTGACCAGCTTGCCCAGGTCGCTATCGCTCGCGTGCAGTGCGTACAAGGCGGCGGCATTGTCGAGCGCGCGGGGCGCACCAGGTCGCTTTTGCATAGCCAGCAGGCGGGCTTGCTGGGCCGCTTCGATGCGCGCCGACGTCGCCTCGGTCTGAAAACGCGCGGGCTTGGTGGGGTCCAACTGGTCCGGCGCGGCCAGGCTGGCAAAGGTCTGCGGCGAGCCAAGGCGCGTCAGCGGCGCCACGCCGGCAGTCGCGTCGTAGCCGCCATAACTCACAAATGCCAACGACTTATCTGCCCCAGTCTGCGCCGCAATCAACGCGGCTAGGCACGGCCAGCCCTCGCTCAGGTGCCCCGACCAGGCAAAGCGCGTACCCGCATCGTGGCTATTGGTCTGGGTATCGATGCCGTTGACCACTAGCAAGTCGTTGTACCGCTTGGCAAAGAATGCCTGCACCGCCGGCACAGGCGCGCACTTTAGGTTGCCGTAGCTGGCAATCGTCGCCGCATCGTAGTTATCGACCGGGGCAGTATCCTCTGCATTTTTGCGACCTTTGGGGTCACACAGCAAGGTCTGATCCCAACCACCGCCGGCGTGCACGAACACCCACAGGTGCGGCGCCGCGTCGGTCAGGGGCGCGGCAAACCCACGGCGCAGGGTCTGCGGCACCAGCAGCGACAGACCGGCAAGGCCTGCCAACTGCATAAAATCGCGTCGATTCATCGTCATGTCCGCCTCGCGCTACTGGTGTAAGAACCGCGCATCTTGCATCAAGTAGGTCAGCACCGCCGCCCAGGCCCGCAGCACATACTCGGGATCTTTCTCAATCTTTACCTTGGCATCCAGGTCCGCACCCGTGGCCGGGTCCTTCAGCGCGCGGCACTGCCATTGCAGGTAGTCGCCCGTGCCCGCGGGCTGCTCGCCCTTGGCCAGCGCCGCCGAGCCCTCTTGCCACGTCTGGTAGAACAGCTGCCAGGTGCGCTCGAGCTCGTCGTCGCCCGCGGGCAGGGTCTCGCCCAGCAAAAGCTCGTGCAAATGCGCGATGTTCTGCTTGATCGCCGCCTGCGCCTCGGCAATGGCAAAGCCGTTCGCGTCCTCGGGGGCATAAGTCCGCTCTACTTCAAGAAAAAGCCGGCGCAGAGCCTTGTCCACCACAAAGTCTTGCGCGGTCACCTTGCACGCCATCTCGTTCGCTAGGCGCTTGCCAATCGCCAGCATCACGCCGTTGGGCGACCGCACCCGCTCGGTCACATCGCCGCCGTCGATACCGCCGTAGAGCAGACGCAAGTCCTCGACCAGCCAACCCTTTCCATCCCACCGCGTCCAGGTCGCGCCGAACACGGCGGTCAGCTTGCGGTCTAGCTCTTCGGGCGTCAGCCAGCGGTCGCCACCCAGCAGCGCCAGGGCCTGCCGGTCTTGCGGCTTCGCCCCCGCTGCCAACCCACCGATACGAAAAATCGGACTTAGAACCAACGACTTCACTGCCGCACGCAGCTCAAGCTTGGCCGAGCGCATGGCCGTCGCCGCCGCCAGCAGCTCCTCTTGCTCAAACTGCCACGCCGCCTGCTGCCACACCTGCCCTGGATCACCTTTACCCGGCACAATCAGCGGCTTGCGCCCCATCAGCCCCTGCAGCAGCACCTGCACCGCCGCCAGCGCAAAGCGATCGTCGGCCGCCACTTGCTGGCCCAACCACTGTAAACCTTTGGTTTTTTGTGCGGTAGGCAGCGTCGTCTGGCCAAACCCGGGCGGCCACATGTCGGCATACCAGCCGTTCTCGGGCGGCCGGTAGCGCCCCTTCTCGTCCCAATTCTGAAAGGTACCCGCCACCGGCTCCATCACCGTATGGCACACCGTGCAGTCGGCATTGAACAAAGTAGGCGTATGATCGGTGACTTGCGTGGGATCAATCGGCCGATCGCCCAGCTTTAAGATGTCGGTGGCCAAGAACAGGTCGTACACCGTGCGCGCGCGATGGCGGTTGCGGTTCGTCGCCGAAGTGGGGAAGCGGTTCAAGAAGATCGGCGACGTCAGCATCCCCGCCTGCTCGCCGCCCGGCACATGAATCGGCTTGAACTCGTTCGGGTTTTTCGGATCCGCAAAGCCTTCGGTTACGCCGTAGACGCGCGCGGTAAGCGGGTCGTGCACCACGTAATCCGCAGTGAGAATCTCGCTAAGCGGCTTGTGTTGCTGCAGCACATAGCCTAGCAAAGTCAAGGGCTCGCGAGCCAAGCGGTCGTTGACCACCTGCTGCCCCAGCTTGCGCAGCGCCTCGTCGGGCTCGAGCTTGGCGTCGTTGTACCACTGCTTCTGCGGATAGTCTTTGCCATCCAATAGGTTCGTGGCGTTGTTGCCGCCCAGATAGCGCCCGACCAGCAGCTTGTCGCTCCACAGCTCTTGCATGCGCGCCACAAAGGCCGGCTCTTCCATCAGCGCGTCGACCAGGGCCGGCAGCGCCTTTTCGCCGTCTTTGTCTACACTTGCCAGCTCATCGGCCCGCGGCAGCCGCCCCGCCAGAGTCAGCGCAATGCGCCGCAGACTCGCCCGCGGCCCTTGCAGCACCAGCTTGCCGCGCAGCGGACTGCCCTTGGCCGGCGCCGTACACGTGACTGGGTGTTCAAAACGATCGATAAGCTGGGCCAGCGCCTGGTAATTCGCGCTACCGACCTTCAGGCGCACGCCACCGCCGTGGTCGAGCTCGCCCCGCGCCTTGCGCAAAAGCAGCGGTTCGCCCTGCACCTGCACCATCGCCAGCTTCTGCAGCACGGCCAAGTTGTGGTCTAAGTAGCCGGGCTGACTCGCAGATTGCAGCACCAGCTGGGTCTGCCGCGCCACGCCCTGCGCATTGTGGCAGCCCGCACAAGTCGCCTCCATAAAGGCGCCCCACACCCTGTCTTCGAAGAATTGCCGCGTAGGCACGCAGCCGCTGGCAGGCGGGGTGGCCTCGTCGGTGCAGGCCGCAAGGGTTGCAATGGCCATGAGATACTTAAAAATAGCGATTCGTCGGGTCATGGGGCCCTGGGCAGAGACAGCGCTCCGCGAGCGAGAGTTCGCTTGGCGACGGTAGGTTGCGGGGTCCGGGGTTCAGGGCGCTGGCGACGCCCTCTTCGGAGCGTACGGGTTGCGATCCGGGCCGTCAAATGGGGGTGTTGCGGGCCATGTCGCCAAGCCACCGCACCCCAGTTGACAGCGGCCGCCCGAGCAGCCACCGTACGCCCACCTTTCGCCCCAGCAGGAGCTCCACTATGCCCAATCCCACCGCAATCGTAGAAACCACCCTTGGCCACTTTACTATCGAGCTGTATCTCGATCAGATGCCCATCACCGCCGGCAACTTCATCCGCCTGGCCAAAGAGGGCTTCTACGATGGCCTGCATTTCCATCGTGTGATCAAGAAGTTCATGATCCAGTTTGGCTGCCCCCACAGCCGCGACCCGCGCAGCTCGCGCGCCGGCACTGGCGACTCGCCCTACGGCTGCATCCGCGACGAGCACACCGCACAGATCTCGAATGAACCCGGCACCTTGTCGATGGCCAACAGCGGCCAAGCCAACTCGGGCAGCTGCCAGTTCTTCATCAATACCGTGCACAATTCCTATCTTGACTGGTTCACACCCGGCGGCAGCCGCCACCCCGTGTTCGGCAAGGTGACCAGCGGCATGGAAGTGATCAAGGCCATCGAGGCCGCGCCCACATCGCAAGACCGACCCCTGACGCCGATCAAGGTTGAGCGAATTACTGTTTCTGATTAACTACTTAATACCCATCGCCAGCTCAGCCTCGCGCACCGCCTCGCGCAATTCGCGCTCGATGGCGTCGCAGCGTTCTTGGCTCTGGGCCTCGCAGCGCATCACCAGCACCGGCCCCGTATTCGACGCGCGCACCAGCCCCCAGCCATCGCCAAACAGCACGCGCACGCCATCGATATCAATGACTTCGTGGGTCAATTTGTACTTGCGCGCCACGGTGTCGACCACCGCGAACTTGATCTCGTCGGCACAATCCAAGCGCAGCTCGGCGGTGGCAAACGTCGCCGGCACGTCGAGCAAGAACTGCGACAGCGGCCGCGGGTCGTGCGACAAAATCTCGAGCAGCCGGCAAGTGGTATACGTGGCATCGTCGTAGCCAAAGTACCGGTGTTTGTAGAAGATATGCCCGCTCATTTCGCCGGCAAGCTGCGCACCCTCGAGCTTCATGCGGTCTTTGATGAGCGAATGCCCGACCTTGCTGAGCACCGGCCGGCCACCGTGGGCCGCAATATCGTCGAAAAGGGTCTGACTGCACTTGACCTCGGCCACGATGGCGGCGCCCGGCACCTCGCGCAGCAGCGCCCGCGACAACACGATCATCAGCTTGTCGCCCCACAGAATGCCGCCGTGCTCATCGACCACGCCGATGCGGTCGCCATCGCCGTCGTAAGCCACGCCCAGGTCGGCACCCGTTTCAGCAACCATTTTGCGCAGATCCGCAAGGTTCGCCTCGACCGTGGGGTCGGGATGGTGGTTGGGGAAGTTACCGTCAGGCTCGGTAAACAGCTCGACAACCTCACAGCCCAAACGCCTCAAAATCACGGGCGAAACTGGCCCCGTCGGCCCATTGCCAGCATCGACGACCACTTTGAGCTTGCGCGGCCCCAGGCGCACGTTGCCCACACAATAGTCGACGTACGGGTGGAAGATATCGACCGCCGTGACACTGCCCGTACCCTGCGAAATGTAGTTGTTTTGTTCGATAATGCGCCGCAGCGCCTGCACTTCGTCGCCGTGCATGCTCGATTTGTCGAGCGTAATCTTTAAACCGTTGTCAGCCGCGGGGTTATGCGAACCCGTCACCATCACGCCGCCGGCGACATCCAGAGTGAACGCCGCAAAATAGACCATCGG
Source organism: uncultured Myxococcales bacterium (assembly GCA_903883645.1). Classification (GTDB taxonomy): domain Bacteria; phylum Myxococcota_A; class UBA9042; order UBA9042; family UBA9042; genus SXRM01. The sequence goes on from CAISBR010000119.1 coordinate 29,926, forward strand.
AGTGGCCACTACGCCCACGTCGCGCACGGCAATCCCGCCCTCGATCAGCCCAGCAATCAATGCCTTAGCCATGCGCGGACTCGACAAGCGCGCATCGCGCCCCACGGCCAATACCGGCGGCAGCCCGCGCAGGTGCACGGTTGTCGCAATGGCGCGGCCCAAGTTGCGCACAAGCGGGTCGTCCAGGTCGCGGTCGGCCACACCGCGGATGTCGTAGGCACGGAAGATGTTTAAATTCAAGGCACTTCTCCCGGCACACACGGCGCCGTCGGGCCGGCAAGCATACGGGGCCGGCGCAGGGCTCGCAAGCGCAACCCAGCGAACCGCGCCTCGCTCCGTCGCGGCAGCGTCACATCAGCATTGAGTCGCTGCGGCAAAGGTGCCATCGTGCGCACCGCGATTCCCCGCCACCGAGTCGTATTCCGCGAGAAGCCATGCCCACTGCGATTGACTGGAGTCTGGACCCCCGCGTCCGCAGCCTATTTAAGTACCTGCCCTTGCCGGTAAAGTTGCCGACACTGCTGCGAAGGACCGATCTCGGCTCGCCCGAGCGGCCCCTGGGTGACACGCGTGCCATAGTGACCCGCCTGCGCACACCCGCCGATTTTGCCGTATGTGCTCGACTTGCGCTGCACGGGGCGGCGGTCACGGTGCTCGATCCGCGTGCCACCAACGCACAACTGACCGAGCTCGCTATCCTGGGCGTGCGCCACGCGCCGTGGACCATGGATTTGGCCACGGTATTGGCCAGTGCGGGGGCTCGCCAAGACCGCCGGCCGCTGCTGCTCGTGCACCGTTTGGCCGCTACTCCGGCGGGCGCTACGGCCGTAAACACCGCGACCGACGAGCTGTTTCAAGTTGGCCAGGCCGTCGCTTTGGCACCCCGCAACAGCCGCCTCATCGTCTTGGGCGACACCCCGCCGAACGACGACGTGCCGGGCCGCCTAAGCCTTGAGGCCGCGCGCGGGTGCATACGCTCACTTTTCAAAGAGTTAGGACCTGCCGGCTCGACCTGCCACCTGCTGCGCCTCGACGGAGCCAGCGCCGATGCCGTGGCCGACGCGGTGGCATTCTTGGCGGGACCGCGCGCTGCCTTCTTGACCGCGTGGGACGTGCGCTTGGGCGCCGACATCGGCCAAGACAGCACGTGGTCGGGCAAAGTTGTGCTCGTAACCGGCGCGGCGCGGGGAATTGGTGCCAGCATCGCGGGCCGACTGGCCAAGGCCGGCGCCACGGTTTGGGTCAATGATGTGCCACAAGCCGAAGAGGCTGCTCGCAAAACCGCCGAGCGCATGGGTAGCAATGCCTTTGTGATCCCCGCGGACTGCAGCAGCGACGCCGGCGCCAAGTCGATCGCCCGCGCCCTGTCGAGTGGCGGCCGCCTCGATGCGGTCATCCACAATGCCGGAATTACGCGCGATCGCACGTTGAAGCGGCTGACGCTTGACCAGTGGCGGCAAGTGCTGAGTGTCGATCTGGCGAGCATGGTGCGGGTCCAAGAGGCCGTGCAACCGCTGATGACGAAAGGTGGTTCGCTGGTCCTCATGTCGTCTGTAATGGGCGTGGCCGGCAACTTTGGCCAGACCAACTACACGGCAGCCAAGTCGGCGGTGCTCGAGCTGGCGCGCATCTGGGCCGAGAACCAAGCGGCGCAGGGCATCCGCGCCAATGCCATCGCGCCTGGCTTCATCCTCACGGAGATGACGGCGCACATGCCGCTCTTTAATCGCGAAATGGCTAAGCAATTGACTGCGCTATTGCAGCCCGGCCTTCCCGACGATGTGGCCGAGCTGGCGACGTTCTTGGCGGGCAGTGAGTCGCGGTCGATTACGGGCCAAGTTTTGCGCTGCGATGGCGGCATGTTCTTGGGTGCCTAGCTCATGCCCGAGACCGGCGTAGAGATCTCGCAAATCGCGCTTCGGCCTGACCGGGGCAAGGGCATCGCGCTTATCGCGGCGGGCGCGTTGCTGTTTGCGGCGATGGGGGCGATGGCCAAGGGGGCGAGTGCCTCGATTCCTACAGCGGAATTGGTCGCAGCCCGCTCGCTGGTGACTCTGCTCGCAATGGAGCTGCTGCGGCGGCGAATTGGGGTGCCACTCCGCTTTGTGCGGGTGCCCTACCTGCTATCGCGCACGATTGCCGGATTTATCGGTATTGTCTGCTATTTCCATGCATTACGCTTCATACCCCTGGGTGAAGCGGTGTTGCTGAATAACATGTCGCCTGTGCTGACGTCGTTCGCGGCGGTATGGCTGCTCGGCGAGCGACTAACTACCTGGAAATTAGCGGCCTTGGCGGTGTCGATGCTGGGGTTGTGGCTGCTGGTGGGTGCGCGCGACCTGGGCACGGTGCAAGGGCAAGGCGCGCTGCTGGGGGCCGCTTCGGCGGTGGCAGGTGCGTGGGCCATGATTTCGCTGAAGAAGGCCGCGGTCGGCAATCGCTCCGTGATGATCGTTTGGGCGCTTGCGGCCGTGTCGTTCCTGGGTTCGGTGGCGCTGGCAGACCACAGTTGGCTGTGGCCCGATAGCCGCGAAGGCGCGCTGCTTGTGGGTACGGGTATTGCCGCGGCAGGGGCGCAACTGCTGTATACGTCTGGGTATCGCCTGCTCGAGGCCAGCGAAGCCAGTGTCTACGCCTTCTTAACGCCCGTGTTCGCCACCGTCACCGGCGGGCTGGTATTTGGCGAGTGGCCGCAAGGTCACGGCCTCTGGGGCGGTCTGCTGATCTTGGGCGCTGGCGTGGCTTCTGCGTGGCGACAAACCCGCAACAGACCGTAACCATTTAAATCACGTTAAGAAGTAGGCGATCGCGAAACCGCCGGCGATATAGCTCGTCGCCTCGACCAGTCCGGCGCCCACATTGCGATCGCGCTCGATCTCTTCGCTATACGTCGAACCCGGCAGCAGCAGCAGGTCGCCCAGCCAGCGCAGCACGGCCAGCAACACCACCGCGATGACCAGCGCCACCCCCATGTGCACCGCATCGTCCGTCCAGGTCGCGCCGTGCCCGCGCAGCGACGCATCGACCACCAGACCCGCCGCGATGGCGATACCCGCCAAAGGCAAGGCGGCTGCCAAGTTGCGCCGGCCAAGCTGCGCCAAGTCGTCGTACGGCGTCAGCCGCTGGTACAGCCACGTCAGCGCCAGCAGCGCCGCTTGCCCGGCTACCATCCACGCGATGCGCGTCAGCCAACTCTCGGCGTGCCCAAGAGCGCCGCGCAGGACCAACGCACTGCCAAAAACCACGCCAGCCCTAGCCGTTGCTACCGCTACGTTGCCCTGGTCGACCACCTCGCGCTCCATGTCGATGCCGCGCAAGACCAGCCGCGCCAAGCCCTGCTCTGCCGCCCACAGCGTGACCAGAACCGCCAGCGAAGTCGTAGCAAAATCAGCAGCTTGATCGAGTATCGTCTCGCCGGCCACAACCAGCGATCCCAGCAGCGCCACTACCGTCGCCAGCACAAAAAGCGACTGCTCGACCGCCACAGCCACATTGTCTTCGCTGGCTAGTGCGTGCCCCAGCCGCCGACCACCGCGCAAGGCGAATAGGTCGCGACCCAGCTTACCCACTGCAACTACTGCCACCGACAAGCCAAAATAGGCGCCGGCCATAACCAGTCGCTCCATGTCGATGTTGACCATACTCCCCTCCTGCGGCGGGCGCGGCGAAACAGCCAAGAATCGCGCTGGCCAGCCATGCCGCGGAGCCTAACACAGGCTGGGGGCAAGGGCACGCGGACCCGCGATTTTGCCCACGTTTCGCTGCCGGGGATCGCCGGCTGAGGCTTGCTTGCCCCAGGGCGCCGGCGGCCGGATCACCTAGGTCTTGCCACCGGGCTGCATACTCTCTACAACGAGAGATTGGGTAGGTGTCCCTCCAGTATGGGGAGGCCTATTCTTGCGCGGCCCGCACGGCCGCTACCGGGTGCGCCATGTCCGATCGGCACAACGCCAAAGCTGGCAAGCAGTTCGAGCACGCCAAGCAAAATCGCGGGGCTGAGCAGATCCACGACAAGCCGGGTGCCGACTCGCAAAAGAAGCAGCCGGTCGAAGAGGCGAAAGCTCCATCGATGCCTGCACTTGGCGGTGCTGGCGACCCGCTAGCTGGCGGCATGGGCGGCGCGCTGAATGCGGCCGAGTCCGACCCCAAAGCGATGGCCGATCAGCAGGCCGAGTTGCAGCGTGTCAAGGCGCTGCCGGCAGGTGCGCCCGAGCTCGAGAAGTTTAAGAAACCAGAGGCTTTGGCTTCGCAGGTGCCCGAGGGAGCCGGTGCAACGGGGGATGCGAAGGCGCAGTCGGAAGGCATGTCGCCCAAAGGTGAGGCCCAAGCGCCGGCGACGCTGGGTGCCAATGCCCAGCAGGTCAAGACTGAGCCGGGTGGCGACAAGGTCGAGGTGCAAAAAGTTGAGGTGGCGAGCGCTCCTCCGACCTCTGCCGAGGCTGGCAAGGCCGTAGCCAACGCTGGGTCTGCACCTGCCGCCGCGACTGCCCCACAAGAGGCGCCGACGCAAGCTGCGCCCGAGCCCGCCAAGAAAGATGTTGCCCCCGAGTCTGCCGAAAAAAAGCAACCTGAACAGCCAACTGCGGCACAACCCGAAGCGGCAGCGCCCGTGGCGACCGAGGCCAAGTCGGCGGAGCCGGGCCAGGCAGCGGCGGCCACTCCCGAGCAGGCACAGACCGGCAATGCCAGCGCCGACGCCGAGGCTGCAACCAAAGAACCTGAGAAGGCGCCCGAGCTTGCGCCCCAACAGGTCGCTGGCGTCGATGTGCAGCCGGCGAGTGTCGATGCTGCGCCAGCCGAAGGCGCACAACTGGAAGGCCCGGCGCAAGTTGCTGAACTCACTGCAAGTCAGCCTGCGCCGCAAGAAGTGGCGGGCGCGGCCATAGCCGAGTTGCCCGTTGAGCAGGCTGCGGTGGCGGCCGAGTCGGTGCCCGAAAAAGTTGCGGGAGATGTCGCACAAACCGGCGAAACAAAAGGCGAAACTGCTCCTGGCTCCGCCGAGGTTGCGCCCGTAGAAGCGGCGCCCACCGCACAAGGCGCGGCCCCTGCTGCAGCTGCCGACGCCGCAGTCGCCCAGGCCGCGGATGCCGCGCTGGCGGCAGTACCCGCCGATGCCAAGGCCGCGATTGAGCAAGTTGCTGTTTCTCCCGCTGAGTCTGCCGCTGGCGACGCCGGTGCTGCGCCGCAACCGGTCGCCGCCAGTGAGCCAAAGGCCGACGCAGGCGCCATCGAAACCGTTGCCGCCGGCGCCCCTGCCGCCGCGCCCGCAGGTGCCGAAGCGAGCGTCGAGGCCCCCGCAGCCCTTGAAGAGGCAGCGACCGCACCACAAGCCCTTGCAACCGCAGGTGAAACGGCCGGTCCGGCCCTAGCCGAAGCCCCCGTTGCGCCGGCCGCCGAAGTGGTTGCAGAAGACGGCGCAGAACCCGCCGTGGCAACGGCAGCGCCGCTGGCTGCGGCTCGGGCGATAAGCGACACCACCGCCGCAATGCCCGTGGCACAAGACGCTGGCGCGCAAGGTGATCTGAACGATCCGTTTGCCGGAATGACGGCCGCGGGCGAGCTGGGAGCTCCTGCTTTCGGCCAGACGGCGCTGCAGGCGTCCGAGCAGGCATTGGCGGCGCCGCTGGGTGTCGATCCGACCCAGGTCGAAGCGATTGCCAGCACGGCCAGCGACGCCGGGCTCGACCCCGCCGCGCTGCTGGGCGACAAGGCCAAAGAGCTGCAAGAGCAGGTGCAAAGTCTGCTTGGCGCCGGCGAAAAGACGCTGCGCGACATGGGCAAGGGCGCCGCGGCCTCGGCGAGCCAGGTGGTCGATCAGGCCAAGGGCCAGCTCGACGATTGGCTGGGCCAAGCCAAGGGCCAAGTCGACGAGATGGGGGGCAAGGGCCAGGAACTACTAGATAAAGGCCAAGAGGCGATCGGTGGTGCCAAGGGCGCCATGGACAAGCTGCAAAACTTTGGCGGCGACATCGGCGGTGCGGTCAAAGAGGGCCTGGGCGCGGGCAAGGCGCTGCCCGACCAAATCCGCGGCAAGGCGGAGCAGGCGCTGGGGATGGACCTGTCGGGTGTGCAGCTGCACGACGGCGCGGATGCGCAAGCGCTTGCCGACAAGCTGGGTGCCACCGCGTTTGCCCAGGGCAGCGACATCGTGATGGGCAAGGCCGCCGAATTGGCGGGCGCCGATCGCGACCAGATTCTGGCCGAAGAGATCGTGCACGTTGCTCAGATGCAAGGCAAATCGGCGGCAGATCGCGGTGCAACCGGCGTGTCGGTGGCGTCGGACCGCGCCGAGAAGTCCGCGCGCACGGCTGCAGAAAAGGTGCTCGGCGGCGCCCGCGTCAAGGCCGAAGAAATTGAAGGCGAGCGCCGCGCGGTGTACCGCAACGACAACGGCCAAGGGGCCTCGGGGTCGCAACCCACGATGCCCACGCAAGTTTCGCTGTCGCTCGGTGGCAAAAGCACGGTGGTCAAGCTGCCCAAGCTGACCGCTGGCACCACCAACAAGATGGTCAGCCTGCCGTCGCTGGGTGTGCGCGGCCTCTCGTTCGAGAGCCAGGCTCGCCTCGAATTCGACTCCACTTCTGGGCAGTTCAAGGGCGGCAAGGCCTGGGCCAGCATCAAGGTCGGCGACGTCATCTCGCTCGAAAACACCCAGGTCACCATCGACCAGAACGGCCAGATGAAGGGCAGCTTCCCTGGCGCCACGTTCAAGCTCGGCAGCCTCATCAACGAGACCATCACCGCCGATGTGGGCGCGGGCGGCGTGACCGGCAAAGGTACCTACGAGTACTCGCAGTTGCGCGGCGACAAGCTGGGTACGTGGCTGCGCTCGGGCTCACTGAGCCTCAGCGTCGATGCGGGCGGCGCCGTCAGCGGCAGCGGCACACTAGGGGTCGAAGTCGGCGAATTCTCGCCTGGTACCCTCAAGGCCGCCGTACAAGACAAGACGCTGAGCGGCCAGGTCGACATCGACAACAAGGTCTCGATTTCGCTAGGCAAAGCCTCGGCCAGCGACGGCCACCTGAGCGGCGCGCTCAGCAACTCCGACAAGGTCGAGCTATCGGGCGCACTCAAGCTCGACATTCCTTCGCTTACGGGCGGCAAAGGCACCGTCCAGGCCAAATGGGACTCCGAAGGCAGCAAGATCACAGGACAAGCCGCCTACGAGTCGAGCACAGACGCCACCTGGGGCAAGGTCGTGTTTAGCAAGGCCTCGGTCACGGGCACCGTCGAAGACGGCAAGATCGGCAAGATGGCGGGCAATGGCACCGCAGTCTACGACTCGCTTTTCAAGGGCAATTGGAACGGCACGCTCGATCTCGACACGGAAAAGGCCAGCTTCGAGTTGGGCGGCGAGCTCGCGGCCCCGCTCATCCAGGGCGAAGTGCAGGTGAGCAAAGGCGCTTTGACCATCAAGGTCGACGACAGCAACCTGACCAGCACTGCCGGCAACGTCGACTTCAAGCTAGGGTCATTCCTGAAGGGAACCGCGGTCTTAGAAGAGGGCACCAACGCCAACACCATCAACGCCACCGCCACCGCCGAGCTGGTCAGCGCCCAGAGCTTCGACGGTGTGACGTTGTCGAAGGGCTCGATCACGGTCCAGGTGCGCGGCACGCAGGTCTCGGTCCAGTCGGGCTCGGTCGATTTGGACTACAAGTCGGTGGCCAAGGGCCAGCTAAATCTTAGTAGTTCTGAAGAGATTCGACGCTTCACCGGTAGCGGCAAGGCCAATCTGAGCGCGGGTCTGCTGTGGGGCGACATCAAGGTGGTCGAGGGCGCGATCGATGTCTCGCTCAAAGACAACGTGGTCGAGCAGGCGCAAGGCCAGATGAAGATGGGCTACTTGGACTTTGTCGAGGGCCAGATGGCCTTTGACGCCAAGAATGATTTTACGGCGATCGATGGCACCGCGACCGCGCATCTGAGTGGGCCTAAGACGCTGACGGGTAGCCTGAAATTGGTGCCCGACACGACCAAGAAGTTCGATCTGGAATTCAAGAATTCTACGTTCAAAAGCTTCAAGGGTGCGTTTGCCTGGGAATACGACAAGTTCAAGGGCGATCTGCAAGTTGCGAACGCGGCCGAGGATTTTGGCCTCGTCACCGGCACCGGCAAGGCCGACCTGCTCGAAGACCTGCCGATCGGCACCATCGGCTCGACCAAGTTGATGGGCAAGAAAGGCTCGGACTTAACGGGCAAAATCGAAAACGGCAGCTTCATGGGCGTGTCGGGCACCCTGCAGTGGGAGTACGACAAATTCTTGGCCGGCAAGGCCACCATCGCCGAACCGCGCACCAACATTACCGAAATCGACGGCATCTTGAATGCTACGGTAATTGCTGAGAAAGCCCTGCCCAACAACCCCGCCGTGGTGGTGCAACCGGGCGCGGCCGACGCGCTCAGCATCCAGTTGACCGGCTCAGTGCCTGTTAAGTACTCGGGAACACTGGACTACAAGTACGACAGCTTCTTGCAAGGCAATGTGCACGTCGCGGGCGATATGCTCGATTTCTCGACGCTGGCTGGGCAGTCGCAGGGCACGGTCTACGCCCCCAAAACCATCGGCAATGTCAAAGCGCTCGAAGGCTCGACCATGAACGTCGAGTTTGCCGACAGCAAATTCAGCACCTTCTCCGGCTCTATCAAGATGTTGCACAAGGACTGGCTGAAGGGCACCGTAGAGGCCGTAGAAGGCGGCGGCTCGGCGATGAACACGGGCGTGACCGGCCAGGTTACGGGCAGCATTGCCAAGAAACCCCCTTTCGAGAAGGGCAGTTTCAGCATCATGGCCGGCGGCAAGGTCACCACCCAGTTAGCCCTGGGCCAAGACGTGACGACGCTCGACGCGGGCTCCGAGATCAACTGGAAATTTGAGGATTGGCTAAAGGGCAAGCTGACTTTGGACCAGCAGGCCGCGTTGCCCCTGGTGTCGGGCAGCACCAATAGCGCCACCATCACCAAGCCCAAGCCGATTTCGGCGGATAAGAAGCTCAGCTTCCTTGAGTCAGGCGGCCTGGGCGTCAAGATGGCGGCGAGCTCGCCCGAGAAGTACACCGGCTCAGTCAAGGCCCGTTACGACAAGTGGATCGAGGGCACGTTTACCATCGGCGAAGGCTCGGGAGCGGCTAATTTCAATGGCGACTTGACCGGTGCACTCATCGACAAAGTCCCCCTTGGCGACAGCGGCACCGAGCTACAACCTGGCGGCAGCGCTAAGGTTTCGATGACGTCGAACGCGATTGGCGGCATCTCGGGCACACTCGAGTTCCAGTTCGGCAAGCCCGACAAGTGGCTCAAGGGCACGGTCGGCTCGGCCACCTCGAGCGGCGCCGGCATCACCAACATCAGCGGCAACGTCACTGGCTCGATCATGGGCAAGAAGCCTATGAATAACATGGAACTGCAAGAAGGCGGCGCGATCACCACCACGATGGAGTCGAGCAATATCAACAAGCTCGGCGGCGTGGCGGCGTTCAAGTTCGGCCAGGGTGCCAAGTGGCTGACCGGCAACGTCACCCTCGACCAAGCCAGCACGCCTACGCTGGTTTCGGGCACGCACGCGTCGAGCATCGATGGCGAGTTCGTGGCGTCGACGCAGCTGAAACTGACCGCATCTTCAGGTCTTACGGGCCAAGTGCAGCAAAACGATGTGACCACCTTGGGCGGCCCGGTGGGCTGGCTCTACGAGTCGTGGATGGCGGGCACGGCGCAGGCGCCCGAAGCCGACCCGAAGAAGGTGTCGGGCAGCGGCGACGCCAGCATCGTCAAGCCCAAGGAACTCATCCCCGGCAAGCTGTCGCTGATCGAAGGCGGCGGATTCCAGGCGCAAATCGACAACGCGAAACTGACCAAGTTCTGGGGCGACGTACCCTTCAAGTTTGAAGACTGGGCCAAGGGCACCGTCAACGTGGCCAACGGCACGGTCGATGGCGTGACCGGCGCGGCCAAGTTCGGCGTGCAAGGCGCCGGAAAGACGTTTGAGAACGCTGGATTGCCCGTAAAGATGAACGCTGGCGGCGACTTGAATGCCCAGCTGACGCGCAACGGTCTTGAACACTTTGGCGGCACGGCCAACGCCGAAATCGGCCGGGGCAGCGACGGCAAGTCGTGGCATGTACTGGGCAGCTTGACGCTCGCTGACAGCGAAATGACCAATATCAAGGGCGACTTCGATGGCGCCTTGGCAGGTCCGCTCGACTTCCCGCCCGCGCTCCGCATCGAGCAGGGCGGCTCGGTCAAATTCCACATAGAAGGCAGCAACATCACGCAGCCAACGGGCGACGTCAACTACACCCTAAAGCGTGGCACGGCGGAATTCGTCAAGGGTTCGATGACCATCGACGCCAGCTCGACCACCACGAGCATCAGCGGCGCGCTGCACGGCACCGTCGCGACGGAGCAACAGTTCGGTGACCTGAAAATCCTGCCCGGCGGCAAGCTCGACGGCACTTTGCAGGGCAATAGCAAGGCGACCTTGGGTGGCAACCTGGCGTTCCAATACCAAGATTTCCTCAAGGGCAGCGTTCAGATCGACGGCCAGCTCGATCCCGACCAGGGCAAAGTCAACGGCCAAGCCAGTGCCACCACGCTCGCGGGGACCAAGATTGGCGCCCTAACCATCGGCGCTGGCTCTGAAATGGGCGGCAAGGTGCAAGACAGCGCGCTCAAGAACATTTGGGGCAAGCTCAACTTCAGCACCGACAAGCTGCAAGGCGTGGTCGAGGTGCCGCAAGGCAGCAATTCAACTCCGGATCACCTCAGCGGCGACGCCAGCGCCAAGCTCGTGACCGACTTGGCCTTGGGCGGCGGTTTCAGCATCAAGTCGGGCAGTACGCTGGCCGTCAAGGTGGCCGACAACCAGTTGACCGATGTGTCGGGTGGCCTGAACTGGGCCTGGAACGACAAGGTCGGCGGCACGCTCACGGCCGGCACCGGTTCGACGCTGCAGCAGATAAGCGGCACCGGCACCGCCGAAGTGCTCAAGCGAATCCCTGTAGGTTCAGGCAGTTTTGCCCTGCTCCCCGGTTCCGGCATCGGCGCCAAAGTGGTCAACAACGCACTCGACTCGGTGAGCGGCGGCGTCAGGTGGGAATACGGCGAGGGCGGCTGGCTAGCGGGCGCGCTGACACTCCCCGACGGCACCAAGATCGACGCGCCGACCGGCAAGGCCACGGCGGGTCTGGTTCACGACAAGCAGATGGGGCAGCTAAACCTGCGCTCGGGCGGCCAGTTGCAAGTCGATATTGCAGCGGGCGCGCCCACTTCGTTCCAGGGGCAGCTACTGTGGGGTTACAGCGCGGCCGACCAGTGGCTGCAAGGCGATGTGACGCTGAATCCGACCGCGTCGCTCGACCAGATCAGCGGCTCGGCGACGGCCAAGCTCGCGAAAGAGAAGACGATTGGCGACAGTCTAGTGCTGCTGCAGGGCGGTTCGCTGACCGGCACGATGACCGGCTCGCGGCCCGAACAGATGAGCGGCGAGGTCAACTGGCGCTATCAGAACTGGCTAGAAGGTAAGGTGAATGTTCAAGCGTCGAATCTTGATACCATCCAGGGCCAGGCCGATGCGCACTTAGTCGATACCAAGATGGCGGCGCCCGGCTTTGAGCTGCAAAAGGGCGGAAACATCAAGGTCACAGTCGGCCAGTCGGCGATCAAGTCATTTACCGGCGAAGTGGGTTGGAAGTACGGAGAAGGTGGGCCTTTTGCCGAGGGCAAGGTGGCAGTCACCGCCGAGTCGACTTGGGAGTCGATTAGCGGCAAGGCCGATGCGCAGCTGACGCAAGATGTGCAGGCGGCGGCCGATCTGAAATTGCTGAAAGAGGGCAGCGGCCTGCAGGTCGAGATCTCGGGCAGCAAGGTGCAGAGCTTCGGCGGCCACATCGGCTTCTTGTACGGCGAGGGTGAGTGGTTGAAGGGCGCCATCACGGTGACGCCGGGCTCCACGCCCAAGAAGATCGGCGGCGAGGCCGACGCTGCGATCGTCGCGGACCGGCCGGTCGACGGCACCGAGCTGACCCTGAAGCCGGGCAGCAAGGCGCAGGTCAAGATCGCCGACAACGATGTCAAGTCGTTTAAAGGCAAGGTTAATTGGGCCTATGGCGCCGACCCGTGGCTCAAGGGCTCGCTCGAAGTGGCCGAGGGCTCGACCGCCAAGCATGTGACCGGCAAGGCCAGCGCGACGCTCAGCAAGTACAAGCGGGTGTCCGACACCGTTAAGTTCCTAGAAGGCGGCACGATTTCGGCGCAGTTCGACGGCGCGACCCTCAAGCAGTTCTCTGGCGACGTCACGGTCGCGTACGACGACTGGCTGCAGGGCAACATTCACGTCGATAATTCGGACCTTGAGAGCGTGTCGGGCTCGCTGAAGGGCTCGCTGCAAAAGCACAAGCCGGTGACCGCCGACCTGACACTCAAACAGGGTGGCTCGGTCGAGTTGAAGTTGCAGAACAGCGATATGGTGTCGTTTGCCGGCGATGTCGACTGGTCGTACCAGCAGTGGCTCGAAGGCAACCTCCACGTCGACGCGGGCACCGGCAAAGACATCACCGGCACGGGTAACGCCACGTTGCGCCAGCAAAAGACTGTGGGCGACGGCGGCAAGCTCGAATTGCAGCGCGGCTCGGCCTTGCAGGCCAAGTTCACGAACTCGAACCTTGACGGCGTGGGCGGCGATCTGGCGTGGCGCTACGACGGCTGGCTAAAAGGTACTGTGGGCGTGCCGGCTTACACCAAGCTCGACAACCCTAGCGGCACCATCACGGCGAGCCTGCACACCGACAAGCAGGTCGGCGCCGACTTGACCTTGCAACGCGGCGGCTCGGTGGGCGGCGAGCTCAGCGGGGGCAAGCTGACCAAGATCCAGGGCCAGGTCGAGTGGAAATACCAAGATTGGCTAGGCGGCAGCGTGGTTTTGGACCCGAGCGCGCCCGAAGCGCCGACCGGCAAGGCCACAGCGAGCATCATCGCGGCCAAAGAGGTCAAGCCCCCGCTCACTCTGCAGCGCGGCGGCTCGATGCAACTCGGCTTCGACAGCAAGAAGTCGATGACCGATCAAGCGTTTTCGGCCAATCTGACCTGGGAATACGACAAGTGGCTGGGCGGCGACCTGACCGTGAACGCCGGCTCGACCTTTGCCAACCTATCGGGCAATGCCAACGTGGCGCTGAAGCAAGAAAAGCAGTTTGGCGAGCTGACTTTGCGCCGTGGTGGCCAAGCCCGCGCGGTGTTCGCTGGCAGCAAACCCGAGAGCTTTGGCGGCGACCTGAACTGGCAGTACCAGACCTGGCTCGGCGGCAGCATCAACGTGGCAGATGGCAGCAAATTCGAAAGCTTGAGTGGCAAGGCCTCGGCCGCGCTGCTCGAAGACAAGCCGCTGGGCAACCAGTTTACGCTGGTCGCGGGTGGCCACGCACAGGTCGAGATTGCGCAAAACAAGGTCGACAGCTTCGGCGGCACAGTCTTTTACAAGTGGAAGGACTGGGTCGATGGCTCGGTCGACGTGGCCGGCGGCAGCAAACTCGACAAAATCTCGGGCAAAGCCACCGTTCACCTCAGCAAAGACTGGGCGGTCGGCGGCAGTGCCTTCACCATCAAGCAGGGCACCAGCGCCACCGGCGAGGTCAAAGACTCGTCGATCGATTCCATAAGCGGCAAGCTGGGTTGGAAGTACGAGAACTGGGCCGAGGGCAACCTAGATGTGCAGTCGAGCAAGCTCGATAGCGTATCGGGCACGGCGCAAGCCCGCATTGTGGGCGAGAAACCCCTCGGCGGTGACCTGAAGTTGCTGCCCGGCGGCTCGGCCGAGGTCGAGGTCAAGGCCAACCAGCTCACCAGTTGGGGCGGCGAAGTCAGCATCGGCTACAAAGAATTAGCCAAGGGTTCCTTAGCGATCGAAGGCAAGACGGCCGACTTGAAGACCGTGAACGGCGAAGCCAAGGCCCGCCTCATCGCCGATCTGCCGATGGGAACGGACGCCAAGCTGCTGAACGGCTCTGGCATTGGCGTCAAGGTAAAATCCGGCAATTTCGACACCTTCAGTGGCCTGGCGCGCTTCCAGTACAAGGACTCGCTGGCCGGCACGGTCGAGTTGAAAGACAGCAAAGCCGACAACTTGAACGGCTCGGCCTCGGCGCAGGTCATCAAAGACTTTGCTCCCGCGAACGGCCAATTCTTCTTGACCCAGGGTGGTAACCTGCGCACTGAGTTCAAGAATTCGGCGTTCGAGACCATCGAAGGCGAGGTGACTTGGAAGTACGACAACCCGAGCGCCAACCTCGACGGTCGCCTTACGGTGCCCAAGTCGCCGATTAGCTCGATTAAGGGCGAGGGCACGGCCCGTTTGCTGCAAGACACGGCGCCGGTGCAGAACACCAAGCTGCTGCAGGGCGGCCACCTGAGCGTCAAGGTCGAGGCGAGTGCACCCAAGTCGCTGACTGGTCAGGTTTCTTGGCAGCACGCCGAGTGGCTGGGCGGCTCGGTCGAGCTGCAAGAGGGCACCAACATCACCGGGCCGTTCAAGGGCAAGGCCGATGCGGTGCTCAAGCAAGACAAGCAACTCAATAGCAAATTTACGGCAAACAAGGGCGGCTCGCTGCAACTGACGCTCGACACCTCGACCGCGGTCGACCAGGCCAGCGTGCAGGGCATGTTGGCGGTGCAGTACGAAGACTGGCTCAAGGGGTCGCTAACGCTTGATTCGGGAAGCAATTTCAAGAATGTGCAAGGCGCGGCCAAGGTCGAGCTCATCGCGGACAAGGATCTGGGGAGCTCGGGCGTCAAGCTGCTGCAGGGTGGCAACATCCAAGCGAAATTCGACGCGCAGGGCCTAAAGACCTTTGGCGGCGTGGTTATGGCCGACTACCAGCAATGGCTGAGCGGCTCAATCAACGTGAACACCAACTCGACCATCGAGGCCATTACCGGCAAGGCCACCGTTCAGCTGACCAAAGAAAAGCCCTTGGGCGATGTGACCTTACTGGCCGGTGGCCAAGCCAGCATCGACGTGCAGGCCAGCAAGCTCGCGGGCTTCGGCGGCGTGGTCAACCTGCGCTACCAAGACTGGATCCGCGGCTCGCTCAACGTCAGCGGCGGCAGCACGCTCGACTCGATCGGCGGCCAAGGCGACACGGTCATCGAAAAAGAGAAGCAGGTCGGCGGCGATATCAAGCTCAAACAGGGCGGCCACGCCCGCATCACGGTTGCGAATTCGGCGTTCAAGTCGTTTAGCGGCGAAGTCAACGTCGACTACCAAGACTGGTTGAGCGGCGGCGTGGTGATGCAAGGCGAGTCGACCTTAGACAGCATCAGCGGCAATGCCAACCTAAACGTGACCAAAGACAAGGACTTGGCGGGCCAGGTCAAGATCAAGCAAGGTGGCGGCGTACAAGGGTCGATGGTGGCCAGCAAGGTCACCAACATCATGGGCACATTGGCCTTTGAGTGGAAAAGCCTGGTTGGCGGGTCGATTACGCTAAACAACGGCAGCACGCTCGAGCATGTAAGCGGCTCGGCGACAGTGGCCCTGCTCAAGGACTACGAAGTAGGCGGCGGCGTCAAGCTCGCGCAAGGCGGCAATGCTACTGTCGATTTCGATGGCACCTCGATCAAGTCGCTGTCGGGCACGCTGGCGCTGAAGTACCAAGACTGGCTGCAGGGCACGGTGCAGGCGAAGACCGGCTCCACGCTCGCGCAAATCTCGGGTACGGCCGAACTATCGGTCAAGGCGCCTAAAACCTTCGGCAAAATCGCGATCAAAGAGGGTTCGAGCCTGGCGGTCGACTTTGCGGCCAACACCATTACCGAGTACCGCGGCAACGTCGAGGTGGGCTACGAAGAGTGGCTGAAGGGCAATCTGAACTTTAAGGCCCAGGATCTAAACAGTATTTCGGGCAAGGGCTCGCTGCAGGTGCTGACCGATCACCCGCTGGCCGGACCGCTGTCGATTTTGCAGGGCAGCTACGTGGCGGCGAACTTCGAAGCCAGTTCGCTCAAAGACTTTGGCGGCACCATCCAGGTCGGCGTCAAAGACTGGGGCAAGGGCACGCTCACCGTAAAAGATGGCAGCACCCCGCAAAGCGTGAGCGGCGAAGGCAAGATCGAGATGACCCAGCCCAAGAAGCTGGGACAATATGTCACAATTACACATGGTTCAGTGGGCGCCATCATCGAAAACAACGACGTGAAGAACATCTACGGCGACATGGAGGGCGAGGTCAAAGACTTCGGCACCGGTTGGCTGAAGATGGCGCGCACCAGCACACTCACTTCGTTCGATGGGCAGGCCGGCCTCAAGCTCACCACGCCCAAGAAGATTGGTAACTTTGCAGAGCTTTCGGGCGGCAAGGTCATCGCCAACTTCGAGCAGAACAACTTGAAAGACTTCGGCGGCGAGGTCGACATCAAGGTCATCGGCTGGGGCAAGGGCAACATCACCATCGACTCCGGCTCCACACTCGACTACATCAAGGGTTCTGGCAAGTTAGAGCTGACCGAGACCAAGAGCCTGGCGGGCGGACTCGTCAAGGTGACGGGCGGCTCGGTGGGCGCTACGGTCGACGGCCAAAAGCTGACGCGCGTAGCGGGTTCGATCAAGGTGCAAATCAAAGACGACGTCGCTGGCGAGTTGCGCGGCGAAATCGATGTCGAGCGCGAAAAGGTCAGCGGTCAGGGCACGCTAAAGCAGCTCAAGGCCTGGAACGCCGGTCCCGTAAAGGTGCAAGACGGCACGCTATCCGCCACCGTAACCGACAACAAGATGACCGGTGCGAGCGGCGGCGCCACGCTGGATGCCGGCAAGTTCGGCCGC
Organism: uncultured Myxococcales bacterium; assembly: GCA_903883645.1. Lineage (GTDB taxonomy): Bacteria > Myxococcota_A > UBA9042 > UBA9042 > UBA9042 > SXRM01. The sequence goes on from CAISBR010000119.1 coordinate 46,736, forward strand.
GGCCACATCGACGTCAATTACGAAGACGTGGGCGGCACGCCGGTGTTCTACGGCGCCGGTTGGGTCGAATTCCAGCCGCACGAGCGCGTCAAGGGCCGCCTCGACGTCAACCTGAGCCGCGAGCAGAAGTTCACCGGCGAGGGCCAAGTCCAGGTCAAGATTAGCGACAAGATCAACGGCATGGTGGGCGTGGCGCTCGACGATCAGGGCCACGTCAAGCTCAAGGGTTCCGTAACGATTCCGGGCCCCTTCGAGCTCTTTAAGCCCACGCCGTACAAGAAGGACATTTCGCTGCTCGATCTGTCGTTCGTGGTCTACACGCCGCCCACGGTCAAGGTCAAAGTTGGCGCAGGCCTGGGTATCGAGTGCGGTATCAAGCCGCTCACACTCAGCAATCTGGTCATCGGCGGCGAAGTCGACCTGATGGAGCCCAGCTTTGCGTCGATGTCGGTCAGCGGCCACCTCGCCTCGAGTGCCTACGCCGACATTAATGCCTATGTTCAGGGATCTGTTCAGGTTTCAGCAGCTGTGGTCGCGGTCGAAGCCGGCTTGCGCGCGGCCCTGAATCTGCACCTTGAAGCGGCGCTGAGCGCAGACCCGACCATCACGGTCAACCGCAACGGCCTCTCGTTCGACATGCCGGTCGATGCGCGGCTGTCGGCGGCGCTCAACCTAGTCTTGACGTTCTTTGCCAAGGTTAAGGTCGGCCTCGATGTGGGTCTGTTCTCGATCATGAAGACGGTGTGGCGCTACGAGAAGTCACCGGATCCATTGCGTTTGGCCGAGATGAGCATCGGCGCCAAGGGTCGCGTTAAGGCCGATGCCGGTGGCTTTAGCGGCGAGATGCATCCCGAGTACCAGCCGCCCGACTTGTCGCTCGAGTCGCTGAAGCGCGCGCTGCACCTCGACTAGACGCTGCGCTGGCTGGCGGTGCCCAGGCCGTGCTGTCTGGCGCCCCGGTTTATGCCCAAATTGCGAGGGAGTTCTATGACTTCAATGCCTAGAACCCGGCTCGCCCTGCCCTGGCTGGTGATGGCGCTCTGCGCCTGCAGTAGTCGCCCCAAGTCCGTTAGCGACACGGGCGCAGGGGACGCAAGTGTAGCTACAGGCGATAGTTTTGCAGTCGATTCCGCCGCCGATGCCAGCGCGGATGCCAGCGCGGATGCCATGGCCGATGCGAGTACCGACGCCACATCAGCTGTCGACTGGTTCGCCGCCGCGCCACACGCCAAGGCCGTGGATCCCCTTATAGGTACAGCACTTTCAGTAGCCAACGTGGGCAGTGCCATCCCCGGTGCCAGCGTGCCCTGGGGCTTGGTCAAATGCAGCCCCGACACCAGCAACAAGGGCGGCCAGCAGGGCGCCTTCCACTGCGCCGGCTACCAACGCAGCGACCCGTATATCCACGCATTTTCGCACAATCACCTCCAGGGCACCGGCGCGCCCGACTACGGCAACCTCGCCGTACTCCCGTTCGCCACACTCAGCGCCGACATCACCAGCCGCAACGGTCGCCGCAGCATCTACAACCACGCGAGCGAGCAGGCCAATGCTGGCTACTACGCGGTTACCCTCGATGGCCCAGGCGCGCGCCACGAGCTGACGGCTAGCAGCCACTGCGGTGTGCATCGCACCGTTTTCTTAAATGAAAATGCGAAGGGCGGCATCCTCATCGACCTAAGCGAGGCCATCGCCGGCGGCATGGTCACCTCGGCGCAAGTGCAGCTCGATCCCGCGACACAAACGGTCAGCGGTACGCTCCACAACTTTGGCGATTTTTCGAGTCGTTTTGGCGGATTTCCGGTGTTCTTTACCGCGCACTTTTCGCGGCCGTGGCAATCGGCGGGCACCTTTAGCGAGGGCGTGCTGAACCCTGGGTCGCTGACCGCCAGCGAAAAGCAGCCTGCGGCGGGCAAAGACCGGGTAAACCTAGGTATGTACGCGCAATTTGCCAATCCAGGCCAAGCGGTCGAGCTGCAGGTGTGCCTGTCGTATGTGGATGCGGCGGGGGCACAGCAGAACTTCGACGCCGAGGTGGCCGGCAAGACCTTTGACCAGGTGCGGCAAGCGGCCGTGGCGACTTGGGAAAAGCAGCTGAGTGCCATCGACATCGAGACGAGCGATTGGAACGAACGTACGATTTACTACAGCGCCCTATACCGCGCGCTGGCCATGCCGACCCTGTGGAGCGACGTCGACGGCCGCTATCTGGGCTTTGACAAGGGCATCCACACCGCAACCGGCTGGAATTACTACACCGATCTCTCGCTCTGGGACACATTTCGCACGCTGCACCCCCTGTATGCGCTCGTGTTTCCGACCGTGGATCGCGACGTGATGCGCTCGCTGCAAGCGATGGCCGAGCAAAAGGGCTGTCTGCCGCAGTGGGCAATGGGGGCGGGCGACACGGGCAGCATGATTGGGCAGCACGCACTTTCGGCCTTGGCGGATGCAGTTGCCAAGGGAATCGTAGACTTCGATGTGGCCAAGGTCTATGCCGTAGCCAAGAAGCAGCTCGCCGGTGCCGCGACTGGGCCAGGTTGTGGGCAGCTCGACGCGATGCCCGCGTTTAACGACAAGGCCTGGATCTCGATGGATGACTTCAAGAGCTCAGTGGCTCTAACTCTTGAATATTCATACAACTACTCTGCATTGGCTGTGCTGGCCAACCACCTGAATCTGCCCGACGACGCCAGCCAATGGCAAGCCCGCACCAAAGGTTACCAGCACCTGTGGGATGCGGAGACGCAGTTCTTTCGCCCGCGCCATAGCGACGGCACGTGGCAGGCGCCGTTCGATACGCTGTCGTGGGATTTCGGCAATAATTTCTATGTAGAGGGCACCGCTTGGCAGTGGCTCTGGTTCGTACCGCACGATCCGCAGGCGCTGATGAACCTCTATCCCAGCAAGGATGCGTTTGTAGCCAAGCTGACTAGCTTTTTTGAGCAGAGCAAAGCGAGTTTCAAGTTCGCCATCCCCAACACATGGTATTACCACGGCAATGAGCCCGACATGCTGAGCTCGGCGCTGTTCTTGACCGCGGGCCGCGCCGACTTGGCCGACCAGTGGACGCGCTGGGTGTACGACAACAGCTACACAAGCGCGCCCGATGGCTTGGTGGGCAACGACGACGCCGGCACGCTGTCGGCCTGGGCGGTGCTGGTGGGGCTGGGCCTGTATCCGCGGCCCGGTGCGAGCGGCTGGGACCTAGTGGCGCCGCGTTTTGATCATGCAACCGTGCACTTAGGCGACAAGACGGTTGAGATTAGTGCGACCGGTAGCCACGCGGGCCTGCTGCAAGGCGGTGCGGCGAGCTGGAATGGGCAGAAGCTGGCGACGCGCTGGCTGCAGCATAGCCTGATCACCAGTGGCGGCACGCTGACATTTAGTAAGCCCTAAAGAGTCTTGGGATTAATTGCGTTTCAACTGGCGAGACGCGGGCGCATCTCCATCGCGCTACCCGCCATGCCGCTACTTGGGAACGCCAGAAAAGCTGAAATCATCGAACCACGATGCGGCGAGTGAGCCGTTGCAGCAAGCGTAGTTGGTCGCCATATTCCAGACCCAAGGCCCCGTAGAAACCAGCTCGACCGCGCCTAGGTAGGCCAGCGGCGCACCCGCCTTCTGCACCCAAACCTTCCCCGTAGCCAGTTCAATTTCGATCGCCAGTTGCAGCGTAAAGGGCATGGCGGGCAAGAAATCGCTTACGCCCACTGCCTTGACGTTCTTGCCCGCCAGCGTAACCCCGCCGCCAATGCCATCGAAGCCAATTCGCGGCGACTGGTCATTCCAGCCGTCGAGTGGCCCAGAGGCAATCCAAAATGCGTTCATCGGAATTTCGGCATGCACGCTGAATTGCATACGAATTCGCGCATATCCTGCGGTGTAGTCTGGTAAGGGCATGCACACCCGAGTCCAGTCGGCCGCGCACGCCATCGCACCCGACTTGGCCGACGGACAGCCCCCGGCCGAGCAACCGGCGCACGGCGTCCAACCGGCGGCAACGCCAGAAAAATCTTGGCTCAGCAGCACCTTCCACTCCGATTGGCAGGCCCCCGAGCAGCCATCCCCGCTGTCGCTGTTGCCGTCGTCACACTCCTCTCCTGGCTGAAGCTGACCGTTGCCACACGGCTTTGGCTCGCAAGCGCCCGCCACACAAAGCTTTCCCTGTGCGGCACAATCCGTGGGGGCCGCAGCCAAGGCTAGTCCATCTGCGGCGCATAGCTTCGCGGTAGAGCCCTCGCAAAAGGCCTCGTTTGGACTGCATAGTTGTGTTTGACAAGCACCAGCCGCGCAGACGGTGCCGGTTGGGCATGCGGCCAGAGCGATCCACTGCAGCCCGTCAGTTGCACAGGTCGCGGCAATGCCGTCGAGGCACGTCGCGGCCGCAGCGAGACACACCGGGGTCGCGTCGGCATCCAGATCGCCCAGCGAATCACTTGCACTATCAACGGCATCACCCCCGTCAACCGCTTGGCTGCCGCCGTCACTCTCACTTGCCGAATCGCCGCCCACATTGGCTCCATCAGCGCTATCGGCAGCCGTGCCATCGCCATCCTGCGGCGAAAGGGCCTCGGCAACGCTTTGATCGACCGGGCTACCATCCGCTATGGCCGCGTCGCCCGCATCCAACTTGGCCGTACCGACAACGGTACCCGACGCGACCACGGGGTCGGAACAAGCGGATAGGCACGCGAGCACCCAAGCCGCTACACCTAGAGTTAGGATTTTCTGCATGGCCACCCGTCCCCCGTTGCACTGGTGAAGTTACTGTGCGGCAACGTCAGCTGCCCCGTCAAGCCGCGATCGCGCGCAAGAAACAGCGCCGGAGTGCGATTCGCGCTACACTGGCCATGTCGGTCCGTTTCGAACCGTGGGAGGACATTATGACTCTGTTCGTCGAAAATCCTTGGCTCGGGCCCGTGCTCGGCGCCGTCGTGCTCTATTTGCTGAGTTCCATCACAGTAGTGCGCGAGTACGAGCGCGCGGTCGTCTTCCGCCTCGGCAAGCTGCTGCCAGAGCCCAAAGGCCCAGGTCTCATCTTTGTATTCCGCCCCTTCGACGCCGTGGTGCTGGTGTCGATGCGCATCTCGGTCATCGAAGTGCCGAGCCAAGACGTCATCACCCGCGACAACGTCAGCCTCAAGGTGTCCGCCGTGGTGTACTCCAAGGTGCTCGATCCGCGGCAAGCAGTTGTCGGCGTTGAGAATTTCCGCGCTGCCACGAGCCAGATCGCCCAGACGACGCTCCGGTCGGTGCTAGGCGAGGTCACGCTCGACGAGCTGCTGGCCGCGCGCGAGAAGCTGAGCCTGCGTCTGCGCGAGATCATCGACACGGCCACCGAGCCATGGGGTGTGCAAGTCTCTGGCGTTGAAGTAAAAAGCGTAGATTTGCCCGAGCAGATTCAGCGCGCCATGGGCCGCCAAGCCGAAGCCGAGCGCGAGAAGCGCGCCAAGATCATCGCAGCCGAAGGCGAGCTGCTCGCGTCGAAAGAATTGCTCGAGGCGGCCAACGTGATCTCGCAAAATCCCGCCGCCATGCAAATGCGCTACCTGCAGACGCTGACCGAGATTGCGGTCGAAAAGAACTCGACGATCCTGTTCCCTCTGCCGATTGAGTTGCTGCGGGGGCTGTTGGGCGATAGCAACAAGCCCGTGTTGGCGCCGCCGAAGATTGCGGTAGCTCGCGATGATATCTAGTAATCTCATGGTCTTGAAAAATTCTCGACAATTCGCAAAAAAACTTGAGAGACCTGCAGTTTTTTGAGGACAGGGCCCGCGAGGAGTGGTACTCTTAGGCGCCTTCACGAACTCGTTGTGGTGGCTGCAACGCCGCGGTCAGACTGCGGCCAAGAAAGTAGGTACGTGTAATCATGGGTAATAAGCTTTTTGTCGGTGGCCTGAGCTGGGACACTAACGACGCGTCGCTCCGTGCGGCATTCTCGACCTGCGGCGCCGTTACGGACGCCAAAGTCATCACTGATCGCGAGACCGGCCGTTCGCGCGGCTTCGGTTTCGTCACGATGGCTGACGAAGCCGGCACGCGCGAGGCGATCGCTCGCATGGACGGCCAGGCTGTTGACGGCCGCAACGTCAAGGTCAGCGAAGCGCAAGAGCGCAGCCCCCGTAGCGGTGGCGGCGGCGAAGGCGGTTACGGCGGCGGCGGCGGCGGCCGCAGTGGTGGCCGTGGTGACTACGGCGGCGGCGGCGGCGGCGATAGCGGCTACGGCGGCGGCGGCGGCGGTTACGGCGGCGGCGGCGGCGGTGGTCGTGGCGGTCGTGGCGACTTCGGTGGCGGCGGCGGCGGCGGCTACGGCGGTGGTGGCCGTCGCTAAGAGCGACCCATCTGGTCAAGGAACGCCCGTCGAGCCCTGTGCTCGGCGGGCGTTCCGTTTTTTGGCCGACCCATGGGGCTAGTCGTCGTCGTCTGCGCGCTTTCTCGAGTGCTCGCCACCAGGCACACTCGCCGCAATCGTCGCCAACCCCTCAGCCAAGGCAGACTTCTCGGCGGCGCTCAGCCGGGCTTCAGAATGCGCCGGCAGGTAGAACCAAGGCGGCATCTCAGCTTCGCGCACCTCGCCGGCGGCATCGTGGGCCTTGCGTTGCGGTTTGTCCCACGCCGAAAAGTTTAGCTTTTCGCGACCTTCGTTAACATCACGCTGAGCAAGCCACGACATGGGCGCCACAGACGTATACCAAGGCCACCGCGTCTGGTGGCTATGGCAGTCAAAGCAAGCGCGCGCAGCTAGGGCGCGGACCTCGGGGCTCGGCCAGTTCGGCTCGGCGGTAACCGGCGGATTGGTGTGCGCGTGGCCATAGGGAACGGCCTGGATTGCCGCGAAAAGAATCAGGAGTAGCAGCAGAGCTCGGATGGCGGGGTGCTTGGGCATGGTGTCCTCGTGGGTTGGGGTCGTTGCAACCTAGGACATTTGCAGGCTCGGCGCCACCGGCTAGGCCAAGAACGGCACGGCGTAGCGAACGGTACCCTGCAAAATCACAGCGCTAGGCGCAAACAACAACGCCTGCAGATGCGGACCGGCAAACGGACAGCGCAGCTCGCGAGCCGCCGCGACGGAAAAGCCATAGCGACCATAAAATTGCGGGTCGCCGAGCACGACCACACCGTCGATACCCGCAAGTCGCAGGGCCGCAAGACTGCGCCGCATCAGCAAATCGCCGACGCCGCGACGCTGCCAGCTCGGATCGGTGGCCAGCGGCGCCAAGGCGACCAGCCGCGTCTCGGGCGATTCAGCTAACACCAGACGAGTAAACAGGATATGCCCCACGACTTGCCCCTGGGCCAGCGCGACCCACTCGCCCGCGGCTGCACCGTCGCGACGCAGGGCGTCGACCAAGTCCGCCTCGCTCTGCTGGCCAAAGGCCGCCTTCTCGACGGCCGCAATCGCCGCCCAGTCGGCTCGCTGCGCCGGACGCACCTGACAAACAGTTGGCAGCATAAGGGCTTGCAGATGGTAAGCGCGCAAAGCAGCCAAATCGGGCAAAATCAGATCGGCGATGGCGAGTGCGTGCGGCTCTTGGGCGTGAGCGCTGGGCACGGCGATACAGGCCATGGTCGCGGCCTTGGCGGCCAGCACGCCGGGTGGCGAATCCTCGAACACGATGCAATGGTGCGGATCCACGCCCAACTTCGCCGCCGCCTGCAAAAAGACGCCGGGGTGCGGCTTGCCGTGCGGCTCGGCCTGTGCCGACTGCAATAGCTCAAATTGCCCGGTAATACCCAGCGCTTGCACTGCGGCCTCGATGATCACTTGCCGCGACGACGACGCCACCGCTAGGCGCATCCCCGCGTTCTTGCAGAGCTGGAGGGCGTGCAAAACTCCTGGCAGCATCTGGCCTTGCGTGCTTACCAGCCGCACTACCTCGGCCACCACTTGCTCGACCACCTGGGCCACACTCGGCCCTTGCCAAGCATGTTGCCGATGCCAATGCGCCACCACCGCGTCGATGCGCCAACCCATCGTGGTCGCGCAGTCGCTCGCCGTCAGCGGTACCCCCAGGCGCGCAAACACGGCCACTTCAGCCTGTTGCCACAGCGGCTCGGAGTCGATCAGCAGCCCGTCGAGGTCAAAAAGTGCTGCCCAGTTGCCATTGTCGTGCATATTCTAATGCCTTGTATCGAGGGGCTAAACGACGCGCACCGCGCCAAAACCGCAGACGTCGCGACAGCCGCCGCAGCTGCCACAGACGTCGCCGGCGATCTGCATGGCCACGCCACGGCCGAGGAGCGCGATCGCGCCATAGCCGCATTGCCGCCAGCAGCGCTGGCAACCATCGCACAAGTATGGATCGATTACGAATTGGGTGAGGGTGCGACAGCGTCCGGCCGGGCAGCGGTGCTCGAGGATGTGGGCTAAGTACTCGTCGCGAAACCAGCGCAGGGTCGAGAGCACGGGGTTGGGGGCCGAGCGGCCCAGGCCACAGGCAGACAGGTCGCCAACCGCCGTGGCCAAGCGTTGCAACTCGTCGAGATCGCTAAGAACTCCGCCGCCGTTGCAGATTCGGGTCAAGATCTCGTACATCCGCAGTGTGCCGACGCGGCAGGCCGAGCAGCGACCGCAGCTCTCGTCGCGCAAAAATCCAACGAAATAGCGGGCTACGTCGACCATGCAGGCGGTGTCGTCCATCACGACCAGGCCACCGGAGCCCATGATGGCGCCCTCGCCGGGCAACGCTTCAAAGTCGATTGGGGTGTCGAAACGGGTCGCCGGCAGGCAACCGCCCGAAGGTCCGCCAATTTGCACGGCTTTGATCGAACGGCCACCGCGGCCGCCGCCACCGATGGCGTACACCACTTGGCGAATGGTGGTGCCCATGCCCACTTCGACTAGGCCACCGCGCGCAATGTCGCCCGCCAGCGAGAAGATCTTGGTGCCGGGGCTGCGCTCTGTGCCCACGCTGCGAAAGGCCGCGGCGCCGTGGGCGGCGATCCAGCTGACGTTGGCATAGGTCTCTACATTATTGATACTGGTTGGTTTTTTCCACAGTCCGCGCTCGGTCGGAAAGGGGGGCCGACGCTGCGGAATGCCCCGCTCGCCTTCGATCGCGGCGATCAGCGCCGTCTCTTCGCCGCAGACAAAGGCCCCCGCGCCGCGCCGCAGCTCCACGTCGAACGGCTGACCCGGCCCGCGCGCGTTCTCGCCCAGCAGACCTGCCTCGCGCGCCGCGGCGATAGCCCGCTGCATCCGCTTGGCCGCCAAGGGATATTCGTCGCGCACATACACCAGGCCCTGCGCCGCGCCGACGACATAGGCCGCCAGGATCATGCCCTCGAGCACCGCGTGCGGATCGCCTTCGAGCAGGTTGCGGTCCATGAACGCGCCTGGATCACCCTCGTCGCCATTGCAGATTACATAGCGAAGATCACTGGGGGTTTCGCGACAGGACTGCCACTTTTGGGCGGTCGGGAACCCCGCGCCACCGCGGCCGCGCAGCCCGGCCTCACCCACCGCGGCTAGCAGGGCATGGGGCGGATTGGCCAGGGTCTTCTTCAAGCCCACATAGCCTGCAAGCTGCCGATACTGCTCAAGACTCTCTGGGTCGATGACGCCACAGCGCGCCAAGATGCGCCGCTTTTGCCACTGCCAAAAGTCTGCGTCGTGGACCGCAATGCCTTGGCGCAGCAGCAAGCGCTCAATCCAAGGTTCATTTTGTATAACATGGCGTTGCAGCAGTTCAGCGGCCTTGTCAGCGGCGATCTCGCCATACAGCCAAGTTACCCCGTCGGGGCCGCGCAGCTCGACAAGCACCTCGCGTGCGCACAAACCGATGCAGCCCGTGCTCACTATCTGGAGTTCAATCCCCAGTATTTGCGCGTTGTTCTGCAGTGCCCGCCGCGTTGCCGCTGCGCCCGCCGCCAGGCCACAGCTACCTGCGCCAATCGTCGCTCGCCACGCGCCACTCACCAGCTTTCCTCTTCATGATCATGCTGTTGCACAAGAGATGCGACCGCGCGCGGACCATCGCTACGGCCGTGGGTATGGCCCGCCACCGTCAGCACCGGTGCCAAGCTGCAACAACCCAGACACGCCACCGTTTCTAGCGTAAATTCATAATCTTCAGTGGTTTGTCCGGGGTCGATATGCAAGTGCTGCGTCAGCGCCTCGGTCACACGCTGGGCGCCCCGCACATGGCAGGCCGTGCCCTGGCAGACCCGAATCACCACCCTACCGCGTTTTTCGAGCGAGAACGTCGCGTAGAAGCTGATGACACCGTAGAGCTGCGCCAAGCTGCGCCCCGTCTGCGCCGCCACTTCGGCCAGCGCTGGCCCAGGCAAATAGCCGCACTCGGCCTGGATGCCCTGCAGCACACCGACCACGTCGCCCGGACACCGCCCAAGGGCTCGGCGAGCTACACCTGCAAAGTCCGTCTCGATCGCCACCACGGTGCCGCCACCACCCGCGCTCGCCCAAGCTGGCCGCGAGCCAGCCCACAGCCTAGGCAGCGCGCCACCGCAAAGCAACCGCTTGCGCCGACCCAGCGTCATGGAATCGCAGTCGCGAGTTGAGCTTTGCCGCCCGAGCAGCTATACCGAATAGAGCAGGTGGGGCGCACTCGGAGCCCGCCGCGGAGTTGCCTTGCACTCATTCTTGCTGCGACGATCAAGCCTTAGCGCCCTGTCCTTCTGGGCAATTCTTAGCATTTTCGCCATGTTGACTCAAGGTTGCGGCAGCGATCCTGCGCCCGCCCGCAGCGGCAGCAAGGCCGACAGCGCCGAAGTCGGTCAAGGCGACGGCGGCGGCGATTTTGCGAGTAGTGACGTTGGCTTTGACGATCTCGGCCCCGACACGGACACCGCGATCGGCGGCAGCGACACCGCTGCGAGCTGCCCGGGCGGAGCTGGTTGCATCTGTGTCGAAAACTTCGAGTGCGACGGCGGACTTTGCATTGACACGCCCGACGGCAAGCAGTGCGCAAAAAACTGCACAAGCGACTGCCCCAGCGGCTTTAAGTGCGTGCAAACCCCAGTAAGTGCAGGTGATATCGCCAGCATCTGCGTCCCCAGTTGGGGCAAGCTGTGCAACCCGTGCCTAACGACCAAAGCGTGCTCGGCCCTGGGCCAGGCCACCGCGTCGTGCGTCATTCATGGCGAAGCTGGGGCGTTTTGTGGCGCAGACTGCACGCAAGACATTGACTGCCCTAGCAATTTTAGGTGCGGCGAATTGCCCACGGTCGAAGGTACCAAGGCGAAGCAGTGCGTACCCAAGGGCAGCGACGCGGGCAGCGTCGGCGCGTGCAGTTGCAGCCAAGCCGCGATCAGCGCCGCGCTAGCCACGCAATGCACCGCCAAGGCCAAAGACGGCAGCGGCGGCTGCCCCGGCCAGCGCGCGTGCGGCAAACAGGGCCTAAGCGTCTGCACTACCTCCGAATTTGGCGACGAAGTCTGCGACGGTGCCGACAACGACTGCGACGGCAAAACCGACGAGGGCACGTGCGACGACAGCTCGAGCTGCACCGTAGACCTGTGCGTGCCCGCCAGCGCCACCGCGGAGCCCGGCCAATGCACCCACACGGTCAAGAACGGCCAGCCCTGCGACGCCGACGGCAATGCGTGCACCGAAAACGACGTGTGCGAAGGCGCAGTGTGCAGCGCCGGCAAGGTGAAGAACTGCGACGACAACAACCCGTGCACGGCCGACAGCTGCGATCTGCAAAAGGGCTGCCAGCATAGCGACGACGAGGGCGCAGCGTGCGACGACGAAAACCCGTGCACAATCGGCGAGGTCTGTGCCGCCGGCAGCTGCCTGCCCGGCAAGCCCAAGAACTGCCCAACGAGCCAGCAGTGCATGGTCGGCCAATGCGACTTGCAAAGCGGCAAGTGCAGCTACGCCTACGCCGACGACGGCTACCTGTGCGACGACGGCACACTGTGCTCGACGAACGACACCTGCCAAAAGGGCGCATGCAAAGGCAAAGTGCAGAATTGCGACGACGGCAACACCTGCAGCAACGACGGCTGCGAGTCGACCAGCGGCTGCACCCACACCCCGGCCGGCGCGGTCTGCGACGATGGCAACGCGTGCACCGATAGTGACCACTGCGACGGCGGCAACTGCGTCACCCTGCCCAAGCCGGCGAGCGCGTGCGACGACAACAACGCTTGCACAACCGACAGTTGCGACCCGTTGAGCGGCTGTGTGCACGCCATCCACACCGGCCCGTGCGAAGACGGCGATGCGTGCACGGTAGGCGACACGTGCAAGTCGGGCGTGTGCACCGCGGGCAATCAGTCGTGCCCTTGCCAGGTCGACGCCGACTGCGCCGTGCAAGAAGACGGCAATTTGTGCAACGGTACGCTGTATTGCAAGGCGATCACCACCGGCAAGGTGTGCGTGATCGACCCGGCCTCGATCGTCAACTGCACGAGCGCGGTCGACACGACCTGCCAAAAGAACTTGTGCGACCCCAAGAACGGCATCTGCACCATGAAGTCGATGGCCGAGGGCACTCCGTGCGACGCCGACAGCAGCGTGTGCACCGCCAGCGACGGCTGCGCTGCGGGCTTGTGCACGGCGGGCGCCAAGGTCGACTGCGACGACAAGAATCCTTGCACGACGGATAGTTGCAGCCCCGTGAACGGTTGCCAGCATGTGGCCAACAGCGACCCGTGCGACGCCGACAACAACGCCTGCAGCAAAAACGACACGTGCGAAGGCAAGGTCTGCCTGCCCGGCCCGATGACCATCTGCGACGACAAAAACGCCTGCACGCAAGACGCTTGCAGCACGATCACCGGCATCTGCAGCTACGCATCGCTGCCCAAAGACGGCTCGCCCTGCGACGCGGACAACACGCTGTGCACCGCACCCGACTTGTGCGGCAGCGGCGTCTGCACCGCCGGCGCCGTGGTCAACTGCGACGACCAAAACCCTTGCACAGACGATGCTTGCACGCCCCTAACCGGCTGCCAACATGTCGCCAACACCTTGGCCTGCAACGCCGACGACAGCGAATGCACCAAGAACGACTTCTGCAGCGGCAGCAAGTGCACCGCGGGCCCCAAGACCGTGTGCGACGACAACAAGCCGTGCACCAAAGACACGTGCAACCCGCTCGACGGCAAGTGCATTTTCGATACACCTGGCGCCAATGGCACCCCGTGCGACGCCGACTTCAGCGTGTGCACCCAAGGCGACGCGTGCAAAGACGGCCTGTGCCTGCCCGGCCCCGCCACCACATGCGACGACTTGAGCCCGTGCACCAGCGACAAGTGCGACGTCAAGACCGGCTGCAGCCACACCACCTTGGCGGATGACTCGGTGTGCAACGGCAGCCAGGTATGTAAAGCTGGGGTATGCAAGGACCCGTATCCCTGCAATTTTGCCTACGAATATGACTATGGCGGCATCGGCAACGACTACCCCTCGGCGATGGTGGTCGACAGCAGCGGCAGCACCATCGGCATCAACACGGAAGCCTCGGTCGGCGGCCCCACCGACGCGTGGATCTTGCACCTGCCAGCCAGCGGCGTGCTGAAGGACACGGGCGGCTGGAGCTCGGTCATCGGCGGCATTGGCACGGACGAGGTGCACGACGTGGTGGCCTCGCTGGGTGGATACGTCGTGGCCGGTCGCTCCAATAGCCCTGGCACTGCAGGCGGTTTCGACGTCTTGTTGGCCCGCCTAGACAGCTACGGCACCAAACAATGGCAGTCGACCCTGGGCGGCACCGCCGACGAGAGTGGCAACGCCGTCGCAGCCACCGCCACCGGCAACTTTGTGGTCGGCACGCAAGGGGATGCCGCGCTGTTCGTCTGGACCGACATGGCCGGCAAGCAAGTCTGGAGCAAAAGCATGGCGGGCTCGCGGTTCTTCGACGCGGCCGTCAGCGGCAGCAACTTTGTAGCGCTGGGCGACACCACGCTCAAGTCCGCAGGATTGAACGATTGTTTGCTCGCCCAAATCGACGCCAAGGGCACCGTGCTGTGGACCCGGGTCTTTGGCGGCGCCAAGGCCGACCAATGCAACTCGCTAGTTGTGCTAACGGACGGCTACTTGCTCGCCGGCCAGACCCTGTCGAGCGGCGCCGGCGACAGCGATGCCTGGCTCATCCGCACCGATCTATTGGGCAACAAGCTCTGGGAGCGCACCTACGGCGGCAGCAGCACCGATGTGGCTATGCAAGTCGTCGCCGCTCCTCAAGGTTTTGCCCTGGTCGGCACATCGCAGGCCGGCTTTGGCGGCGACGCGGCAGAGGCCTGGGTGGTGCGCACCGACGCGCTGGGCAACAAGTTGAGCACTGCGGTCTTTGGCGGCCCCGGCGACCAGTATGGCTACGCCATCGGCGCGCTCAAAGACGCCTTCGTGGTGGCGGGATCGACCAACAACCACTTGGGGCTCAAGGGCTTTAACGACGTTTGGGTCTTTCGCGCCGACCCCTGGCTGTCGCTCAGTTGCAAGGCTTCGGGCGCGTGCGGCCCCTTGCTGCCCACCGACTGCGACGACGGCAACGCCTGCACCGCCGACTGGTGCAGCCCGGGCAGCGGCTGCAGCCACGCCGCCCTCGCGCCATGCAACTAGCGCTGCGTTTAGCGCTATTGACCCTTCTGCTCGCTTGTAGCGACGCGGCCGACGACACGGCACCTAGCCTGGGGCCCATCGAAGCCGTGGTCGATGCGAAGGCCCGCAGCATTTGGCCGGGGCTGCTACAGCCCGACGAGAGCAGGCAAGTACCCTCGATTTCTACGTATTACCAGGGCGAGCCCAGGGAGTGCTGGCTGTTTGGCCCGTCGACCCGCCAGACCGCCGATGTGTTCTTGTTCTGCCACGAGGGCGACGCCGCTTGCCCGTACAACGACGCAGGCCAGGCGCAATGGCAGAGGATGGTGGGCGACCCGATTTTTGCCCGGCAACCCGGCGAGGTCGGCTATTCGCCCTACTGGCTGGTGTGGGTGGTGCGGGTGGGCAGCGACTATGCGGCCAATCGCCTCAAATCGGTCGACGCCGTGCACACCGCGGCCAATGCCAAGCAAGTGCGCCTAGAGCAACATGTTTTTAACCATCCCGATCCATTTGGCCCGGGCCCGACCGTCATGCACTGCGCGCTAGTGCTAGCCGGCACCCAGCTTGCGGGTCAGAGCGACAAGTGGCAGCCCGTTGCCGACCGGCAGGGTTGGCTCAAGCAGTACCGCGTGCACTTCTACGATTTTTCGGCAACCGAGGGCGTGGGGCCGGCGGCGCCGGTCAGCCAATCGCGGCCGCTGATGATTGTGAGCGATGCCTGGCTGCCGATGCGCGACTGTGCTGCGGGCTCGACCTCGCCGGCCTGTGCGGCCCATAGCACGCTCAAAGGCGCTGTGAGCGAACTGCACGCCGAGGCGGACTGGAATGGCGACGGTGATGAGCGCGATACGAACCTGATCTTGAGCACTTGGCCCTACGCAGCTGCGGTGCCCTATTCGCCGCTTTGGCGGATCAACTTGGCCACTGTGCACGCCGATCGCGACGCCGATGTGCCGATGATCGACCTGCCGGGCACCGCGTCGAGCTCGGCGCTGCGCTCGCCTCAAGATCTGCAACTGGCTCAGAAAAAAGGCTGGGTCGCGGCGGATGAGGCGCTGACCGAAACGCAAACTGGCGTGCGAGTGCCCGGTAACGACGGTGCGGTGTACTTCAGCTGCCCGGTACGGGTGCCAAAGCCGGCGCAGTAGGTCACTTTTTGGCTGGCGAACCCTTTTTGCGAGTAGTAGACTCTAACGCACGGGGCCCGGCGTCGCCAACGCGGTTCTCTAAACACCTGGGTTGATCATGGGTAAAGCAAGATTCGCACGACGTTTTCTGTGGCTTTTCGGCGCCCTGCTGGTGTCTGCTGGCCTAATGGGTTGCCCTACCGAGAGCAAACCTTCGCTTGTTCAGGCTGGCCTCGGCCCAGTAGAAGATGCGCTCACGCCGCAAGACCGCACGGTCTACCCCGGCCTCGACTTGCCGAACGGCGAGCGCTATGTACGCCAAATTAACGGTTATTTTAACGGAGAGCAGACCGGCTACTGGTTCTTTGGCTTCGCTGCCCGCCGCACTGCCGATGCTTTCTTCGTTTGCCGCGACGGCGACGACATGTGCCCCCTCGATCCCAAGGGCCACATCCAGTGGGACCGGCTCGTCGGCGGCCCCGTCTTCTCGCACATCCCCACCGAGACTGGCTACTCGCCGTTTTGGGTGATGTGGACCGTGCGCGTGCCGACCGACTACAAAGCCAACGATCTCAAGTCGATGGACGGCATCATGGCCGCCAAAACCGCGGGCTGGGTCAAGGTGGAGCAGCAGATGTTCGACCACGGCGGCACCATCGGCACAGACCTAACCTTGACCCACTGCGCGCAGGTGCTCGCTGGCACCACGCTCGACCGCGCCGGCGAGACGCTGGTGAACAAGCCGACCGTAAAAATGCGTGTAATTCAGCCGCGCAAGGGTTGGCACAAGCAGCGTCAAGTTACGTTCTTCGACTTCAACGCGAGCGAGGGCGTCAGCTCGCCCGACCCGATAAGCCAAAGCCGGCCGCTCATGCGCACCAGCGACATCTTTGTGGCGTTCCGCGACTGTGCCGGCGGCAGCAAGTCGCTCATCTGCCAGAAAGTCAATAGCTTACAAGGGTCAGTCAGCGAGCGCGGCACCGAAACCGACTTTACCAACGACAATGACAAGCGCGACACGAACAACGTGATTATCGCATTTCCGTATACCGTTCCGGTGGATCCCAAAGACGCCGACCGGGCCTACTCGCCCCTGTGGCGCGTTACCGCGTGGAAGATCAAGCCGGCCTTCGATAGCCAGGTCAAGCTGATCGATGTGACGCTCGACCAAGACAAGTCGGACGTGAAGTCGGTGGCGCAGATTCGCCAGTTGCTCGCCCAGGGGAGCCTGTATGACCTCGACTTCGTGAACGAAGGCATGACCGGCACCGCGATTGCGGGCAATGACGGCCTGACCTTCTTTTCGTGTCCGTCGCAGGTGGCCTTCGATGCCCCGTAAGCTTGCGAGTCTGCTGCTGATTCTGGCGATCTCCGGCTGCACGCCGAACGCGGATGTCGAGCCGACTTCGTGCCATAACGACCAGCCCGGCTCCATGGAGATCGGCGGCGGCGACATGGCTACGGGCTATAAGGCCCTGAAAGATGGCGACAATGCCCTAGTCACGCTGGGTCCCCAGGGTCTGCACATGATCTTGGTGAGCGTCAAGTTGAAGAACTTCGAAGCGCCGCAGGTCGGCAGCGGCACGTCGAAGCTGTGGCTGAGCGTGTACCACGGCGACAAGCTGCTGGGCGCGACGCCCGTGACTGAGAAGCCCGTGCAACTTGGCGACACAACTGTAGTCTTTCTGGGCTTACGCCCGACTATCACCGCCGACGACGCCAAGGCCTATTTCGGCGACCTGTCGACGGTCGAGGTGTCGATCCGCGATGGCTGTGATCGGGTGGTGCAGGCCAAGCGCGTGGTCCGCCTGATCCAATGAACTGAAATCATGAACATTTCGCGACGACAGCTGGGCGTGCTGGCCGCTGGCCCCCTGCTCATGGCGGCGTGCGACAAGCGTTCGGCCCATGGCGCCGGCGAAATGGCCCGCGATCAGCTGGTGTTTGGCGCGTGGCAGCCCGAGCCGCTGGTGGCGTTGTTGGTGCTGCAGCGGCAGCGGGCGGCTCCGGGCGAGCCCGTTACCCTAGAGGCCAAGGCCTTCATAGCGGCACGTGGCGAGCTAAAGCTATTGTTTTTTGAGCGTGTTAGCCTGAGTGAGTGGCCGCTGGACCTGCCCGCGGCAGTGGCGGCATGGCAGCGGTCGGGCAAGCCGAGTACCGCGCGACCCAAACTCAGCGCGCACGACAACCAGCTCGACCTAAGTGTGCAGCTGCCATCGGGCGGCCTGCGATTGCACAGCGAAATTCTGCAAGAAGCGGGCACAGTTATCGACCCGCACGGTGTGGCGTTGCTGCGCGCGGGTTGGGCCACCCTAACGGTGAACGGCAAAGACTGGCACGGCCAGCTAGTGGCGGAGCGACTGCAGCCGGGGGCCCGGGCGTGGCTGCACTACCAACGCTTTGAAATGTGGGTGATGTTGAGGAGTTCTGGGGCTTTGACGCTGGCACGGGTACAGCATGGCGGGCCCAACCGGGCGGCGCTGCTGGTGCAAGCCGGTCAGGCGAGTCAAGTGCAGCTGCCGGTCGCCATTACCGCTGAACAGCTTGATTTTAGTACACAACTTAAGCAGGCACAGGCGTGGCAGGTCGGCGACGCGGCGACGCAAATGACCCGAACTGCGGGGACGACGACGCGGGGCCGAAGCCCGAGCGGCGGGCCGGCCCTGTACAACCTGAGCGTGGCACAAGGCGACGGGGCACTGGCGCTCGTGTCCGGCCTATCAGACTAGATTCAGCTACTTAACAGGCATCGACTCGCCGAGTTGCGCCTCGAGCTGCGCCGCCGATTGCTCGCCCGAGGCACGCCACACCTCTTTGCCACCGCGGTAGACCACGAACACCGGCACGCCGTCGATGTGTTCGCGGGCAGCCAGCGCCTCGCTTGCCTCGATATCGACGCGCACGACCTTGGCCTTCCCGTCGTATTTCTTGGACAAACCGTCGACAATCGGCCCCATGCGCTGGCACGGGGCGCACCAAGGCGTATGAAAATCGGCGAGCACGAGCTTGTCGTGGGCCAAAAGCGCATCGAATTGCACCGGAGTCAGTGCTTCCGCGGGATTGGCCGGGGGCGCTGCCTCGCCGCGCTCGACCGGCAAGCCCGCCCGCGACCAGCCGACGATACCACCTTCTAGATGCACGACATGCCGAAAGCCTGCGGCGAGCAGCAGCGGCACCGCCGCCGAACTGCGACTGCCCACCGCACAGTAGACAAGAATTGGCTTGTTTTTCTGCATCTTGCGAATCCGCGACTCGAACGCAGCGTCGTTGATGTCGATGTTGGTCGCGCCGGCAATGCGCCCGCGGGCCACCTCGCCTGGGGTGCGCACATCGAGCAGCAGGGCGTCGCCCTTGGCCAGTAGAGCAGAAAACTGTTGAGGGTCAGCGGTCTCGCCAACAGGCGCCTGGGCTGTACCACCACTTTCGCCCACCATGGGGCCAGTGCCGGCAAGCGGTGCGGCTGGCTCACGCTGGCACGCTAGGGTCACCGCGCCGGTCAGAATCAGGGCCAGGGCACTACGGAACGCGCTCTTCGAAATCGACATGTTTCCACCTCGCCCACAGGGCTGGCGATAGGAGCCACGGGCGAGCAAACCGGTTCGCGGCGCATTACTTGCGCTTGGCAAAGAAGATTTTGGCCCCCACACCTTCGCTGAGCGTATAGAAACCGCCACCGTCGACCGCCCACGCCAAGCTCTCGCCCTGGTCCTCTGCGTGAATCGGCAAGACACAGGGCGCTGCCAGCAACGCCAACTGCAGCTCCTCGCCTTCGGGCCGACGCCAGGCAAAGGCCGCCGTGCGGGTGCGCAGGCCCACCAAACGCCCATCGCTCGACACCTCGCCCGCAGTGACCTGCATGTCGCCGGGCAGCGCGCCCTGGCCGAACTGCAGCTTGCCAACTTTAGCAAGCAGCACAGGCACTTCACTGGCCTGCAACGGCGCGGCGGCGCGGTACACCTTCGACTTGCCGTCCGTCGCCTTGGTCACCACATACAAGTCGCCGGTCGGCGGATCGATCAGCAGCGCCTCGGCATCGTGGGCGCCATCGGGATAGGCGAAGATAAACTTTGTAAAATCAGAAACTTCAGTAGACGCATTGCTGAGACCTGCATCGACCACCGGCTCGACAAGGCGGTAGACGGCGATGGTCGAGCGGCTGCTGTTGTTGTCGCCAATGTCGCCGACATACAGGTCGGGTTGGCCAGTCGTGCCCGTTGCCGTCGCGGCCAAGTCTTCCCAATCGACGTTGGTGGCGCCCAGCAAGGTCACTGTGGCCAAGCGCTTGCCAGCAAGGTTGATGGCGTACAGCAAGGGCCCGCCGCCCGAGTCGTTGTGCACCCACAGCACATTGGCGTTGCGCCGGCTCTCGACCATGCCGCTGAGCTCGCCAAGCTGCTTGTCGGCGATCTTGCCCAGCGCGGCGGGCGCGAGAAAGGGTGGGCAAGGGTCAGCAGCGACCGCAGAGTCCGTGTCGGCGTCCACAGTTGCAGGTGCATCGGCCACCGTCTCAGCAGCGTCGGCTAAGGGGGCATCGCCCGGGTCAATTGCAGTATCGACGGCAGCGGCCACTGCAGGGGCTGTCGGCGATGAACAGGCGAGTGCGGCCCACACGGCGGCAACAAGGGCAACATCGAGCGAACGAACAGGCGACATGGCAGCAGCACCGGCCAACGAGGTAGCTCGGCCAGTGTACCCACGCGCGGCGCGGTTGGCCAAGTCTGCGGGCGGCCCATGCTGGGGTATGTCGCAGGTAGCAAAGAATTGGGCAGCGGCGGCAGTCGGTTCTACAGTGGCGGCGGCTGCCGCCGGTGCGGACGCCGGGAGTTGTTATGTTTGCGATGTTGCCTCGCCTTAACCACAGGCTGCTTGCGATCTGCACGGGTGGGCTGCTGCTGGGGGCCGCGCTGGCCCGGGCGGAGGAGCCTGGCCACCTAACCCTGGGGCAAGCGTGGACTCTGGCGCAACGCCACCACCCGGCGCTTGCCGCAGCGGAGGCTCAAGCTCGCGCCGCGCAGGCCCGTGTCGACGTGGCACAGCTACCGTATCTGCCTATCGCAACTCTAGATTTCTCGGGTGCCGAGACGACCGCCAACTACGTTGCCAAGCCCGGGGCCTTGCCCAAGGACCTGATTCGCGCGTCGGCGCCGACCTCTCTCGAGCTGTGGACGTTTTGGCAGGGGGGCGCGTCGGCGCAGTGGACCGTTACGGATTTTGGCAAGACTGCGGCGACCGTGGCGGCCGCGCAGGGGCTGGCCGAGGCTGCGCGCGCCGATGTGGCCGAGGTCCAGCGCACGCTGTGGCTGCAGCTGGCCAATACGTATGGGGCGGCTTGGCTCGCGGGGCGGCACCTGACCCTCGCCGAGCGGACTCGCGACCTTGCGGAGCAGCGGCACAAGCTCGTACAGGCGCTAGTGAGTCGCAACATGAAGCCGGCAGCCGACTTGGCACGCGCCGACGGCGACTTGGCCATGGCGGAGTTGGCGGTCGATGAGCAGCGCGGACAGCTGCAAACCGCGCGAGCTGCCCTGGGCGTCTGGCTCGGCGACGCTCCGATTGGCAACCTGGCTGCGGTCGCGGTGCCGGTGGGGCTGCCGGGCGCAGTCTCGGCGTCGCTCGACGACTTGGCTCGCGAGCTGGCGACACGCGACCCGCAGATGCTCGGGCTCGAGGCGTTGCGGCGGGCGGCACAGGCCGAGGTCGTCGCGGCGGAGCGGGCGCAACGCCCTGCGGTGTACTTGGCGAGCGGCGTAGCAATGGCAGGGCAGCATTTGCCCTCGCCGACAGTGAACGCCCAAGTGGCAGCGGGGATCGCGTGGCAGGGCTCGTCGCTCTGGACGTCGGGCGCACTGGCGGCCCAGGCCCGGGCCAAGCTGCCGCTGATCGCCGCTAGGCAGCAAGAAGTGTTGCGAGCCAAGCGGTTAGAGCTCAGCCAAACCCGCAGCGGCGTGAGTATGGCCCTGGCCCGCCGGCCTCTGCTACAGCGCGCGGAACAGACGGCCCAAGCGGCCGAAGTGGCGGCTGAGCTGCGCTACCAAAGCGGCGTAGGGCTGCTGAGCGAAGTGCTCGATGCGACGGCGGCGCGCACACAGGTCGAGGGGCGCAAGCTCGCGGCGGAACAAGAGCTGCTGGCGGCCGAGCTGCGCTGGCGAGCGGCGCTGGGTCAGCTGGGTGGTGACTGAGCGAGGCTAACTGCGCAAGGTGCTGACTCCGAGCAGTTGCGCCTCCATTTCTGCAGCGAGCGTGCGCACTTCAAGGGGCTTGGGCAAGAACCCCGTCATCCCAGCCTGTACGCAGCGCATACGGTCCTCGGCCAGCGCGGCGGCTGTCAGCGCCACCACCGGCACGCGACTGCGCGGACCTACTAGGGCGCGAATCTGCTGGGTAGCAGCGAAGCCATCGACCCCGGGCATGTGGCAGTCCATCAAGATCAGGTCAAAATCCTCAGTCGCCGCCAGCGCTACCGCAGGCTCGCCAGAATCCGCCGTGACCACTAGGTGCCCCAAGCGCTGCAGCATGCGCTCGGCCACCATGCGATTGACCGTGTTGTCTTCGACAAGCAACACGCGACACGGCGCCATAACCGGTATCGCCGCCGACACGGTGCGATGCGGCGCGAGACTCGAGGCCTGGGCACGCGGCGCGTTGACCTCAAAGCGAAAAGTAGAACCTTGGCCCAGCTGGCTTTCGGCCCGCAGCCAACCGCCCATCGCCTGCACAATTTGCTTGCAGATCACTAGCCCCAAACCCGTGCCGCCGAATTCGCGATTTTGCTTGGCATCGATCTGGCGAAACGGCGTAAAGAGCTGGTCCAGGTCCGCCGCTTCGATACCTATGCCGGTGT
Source organism: uncultured Myxococcales bacterium (assembly GCA_903883645.1). Classification (GTDB taxonomy): domain Bacteria; phylum Myxococcota_A; class UBA9042; order UBA9042; family UBA9042; genus SXRM01. The sequence continues at coordinate 69,222 of CAISBR010000119.1, forward strand.
CGCTGACCGCGATACTCAGGCGCTCATTCGCCCAGGTTACTTCGACTTGAACGCCACCCGCCCTAGTAAACTTGATGGCATTGCTGACCAAGTTGAGCATCACTTGCCGCAGACGCCCCGCATCGATCATCAGGCGTTCGGGCACTGTATCGGCCACCCGCACCACAACATCCAGGTTGGCGGAACGCGCCCGCTCGCCGAACAGGGTGGTCGTGGCGCCGAACACGGCACGCACATCGGTGGGGCGGTCGCTGAGCGTCAAGTGCCCGGCGTCGGCTTTGGCAAAGTCGAGAATGTCGTCGATGATCGCCACCAGCGCCCGACTTGACTCTAAAATGATGCGGGCATGGCTGCGGGCTTTGGGCGTCAGCTCGTCGGCGAGCATCAGGTCTGCCATGCCGATGACGCCGTTCATGGGGGTGCGAATCTCGTGGCTCATATGCGCCAAGAATGCGGTGCGCGCATCGGTGGCGGCCTCAGCGCGAGCGCGAGCGCGGTCCAGTTCCACCGCCGCGGCCTGCAACTGCGCCAGCGTGCGGTCCTTCGAGTACTCGTAGATCGACGCCAACACCAGCAGCAAGGTCGACAGAACAATTGCGCCGAGTACATCGTTGAGCTGCGATGGCAATTTAGGAACAGGGCCCAGCAACCCGGTATGCGACAGGCTGGCCACCACCACCATCGCCGCAGTCGAGATGCCGAGCCACACCAACCCCGAGCGCCGCCCAGCCAAGAAGGCCGCGAACACAGGGGTCGTCCCCATCCAGTACATCGAGCCCAGGTCATAGCCCGACATCTGCAGCAAGGCCACCAGATTGGCGAGCCCAAACGTCGCCGCCGCGTAGTTCCCCGCCAACAGCATCGACTGCGTGCGCCACAGTACGGCAGTGCTCAGCGCCCCCGTCACGGCGGCCAGGGCCATGGTCGCCGCCACATCGAGCATCCCGTCGTGCACATAGATGAGCGCGAACAGCAGGGGCACGGTCAGCACCACAGCCGAATAGATTACCAGGAGCTCGCCACGCAGCCGCACTGCGGGCTCAGCCGTGCGAATACCGGGAGGCAGCAGTCGGTCTGGCAACATGCGCAGGTTCAGGATTTGCTGCAGGTTCGCCATCGATGAAAGGCTCGGCAAGACGCGTCGGCGGTCGCTATGGTTCGTAGCCAACCAGTGGGGCGCCAGCAGTGTCGCTCACCGGGATGTGTGGGCAGCGTAAGCCCGCAGACTGCCACAGTCAACCGGCAGCTACATGGGCGGCAGCGACCACGTACCCGGGGTCACCGAGCCGACGAATTGCAGCCCATCCAGCAGCACTTCGCTGTCGAAAATGCCGTCGCCGGTGTCGTGGATGTGCACGGTCAGGTAGAAGTCTTCGCCGGGTTCGATGGGCCACTCGGTCTGCAGCCAGCCGGTCGACGATCCAGCGCTGGCGGAGTCGCTGCTCTGGTTGGCGGCACACGAGAAGCCTGTGCCCGCGATGCTGGTCTTGGCCTTGCCGTTCGGACAGCCGCCTAGCCAGCAGCATTCAGACAGGGCGGTGTTGATCGCGATGAAGCAATAACGCGCGCGAGGATTGCAGAATTGCATGCCGGCGCTGCAGGTAAAGTCGCTGTAGGTGTCGGGGGCGCGGCAGTCGGTGTAGTTGATGACCGTGGGCTTGCCGCCGTTGGTGCTGCCGGCTTCGAGGACGAGGTAGAATTTGTCGTTAAAGGCCGAGCCCACGTAATCGTCGTATTCTTCTGAGAAAAACACGTGCCGCAGGCGCAGGCCGTTGGCGCCGGCTGGGGCTTTGAGGTGCAGCCGCCACTCCATCGCATTGTGTACATCGTCATTTTTGCCAGTACTATAGGGATCTTTACCCGCGCTGCCGCCGACGTCTTGGCTGTGGCTGGTGCCCGTGGCTGGGCCGCTGGCGACCAGGGCGTAGCTGTTGCCGACTCGGGGCTTTAGGCCGTTGCTCGTGTCGCCAAACTGGCTGACCGCGGCGAAGGTGCCCGCGGTGGTGCTGCCCGTGGGCGAGGTGTACGTCATGCCCAAAAGGACGGACGAGTCGCAGAGGTCGAGGGCACAGGCCATGGCTTCTAGGCTGCTGCCGGTGCCGGTGCAGCTGCAACTGCCGCCGATGGGATTGGCACCGGTGCCGCCCAAGCTCCAGGGGGTCGCTTGCCCGATGTCAAACGTAGCGCGATACGTCGCAAGAAGGCTATGAATTTCAGCCAGATCCTTATCACCCTTTAGCTGCTTTTGCGCCGCGTCGACCACCGCGATGGCTGTGTCGATGCGCGCTTGCGCGGCCTTGCCGGTCAATTTCTGAACGTCTTTGAGCGCCTCGGCATAGGCGACCACCGCATCGCCCTTGAGCAGGAGCGGCGACGGCTTGGCCAAGAGGTCACTGAACTTAGCAGAATAACTGTCTTTCTTGACAGCGTAGGTCTGCGGATCCTTCCATGTGGCGACCACCGTAACCGTGACATCGAGCGGAAGCTTGCTGGGGTCGCACGAATGGATAATCTGGTTAAAAATCATGGCGTCGTTGGCGGCGAGGTGCTGCGGCTCGACGTCGTTGGCGTTGGTCGAATACTGCTCGCCAAAAAACTGCTGCATGGCAAAGGTGGGCGGCAGGGTCAGCTCGACCTGCACGTCGCGCGCCGCCACTTCGGTGTGACGCAACAGCCCAGAACCAAAGATGGTCTCGGCCTCCCCCGGCTGATCGATGAACACATACGCGCCCTTACCGGCATCTGTCACGGCATTCATCAGCGCATCGTTGTAGTTCCACGGGTCGCCCACGCCCACGCCCATCAGGTAAATCGCCTCGCCGTTCGCATCTTTGGCGGCCTCTGCGATCACTTTGGCGTCTTGCTCGCCCACGTTGCTGCCGCCGTCACTGAGCAAGATCACTCGGTTCATACGCTCGGCACTGAAGCCCTGTTTCGCCAGTAAATAGGCCTTGTTCAACCCCTCGCTCAAGTTGGTGGCGCCGCTCGCTTGCAGATTGGCACAGGCCGTCGCCAGCTTGCCGGTATCGGGGCCCGTCAGCGTCACCGCATTCACCGGCACGGCCACGCCGCCACCCCAGGTAACAAGCGAGAATTTATCGTCTTTTTCGAGACTTGCGACCAGTTGTGTGCACGCGGCCCGCGCCAGCTCGATGCCCGTCTGGCCCGGCTTGCCCCAACCCAGCGACGACGACGTATCGACCGCCAGCACCACGTTCAGGCGCCGCCGGTCCGCCGCGGCCGTATCAGGAGCACGTACGCCCACTTGCAAGTGGTAGGTGGCGTCGTCGACCTTGAGCAGCTCGGCGCTGACCGCCACATGGCCTTTTTCGGCCGCAGGGTAGGCAAAATCGTAGTAATTCAAGAACTCATAGGTACGAATCGGCTTGTCGACCAGCTGGCCTTGATTCACCAAACCGCGGGCGATGGTCGCGCTGGCCATCGAGTTGCTGTCGTCGGCCGAAAGGTAAAGTACTGTGGGATCTACGGTATTGCAGATCGGCGCTGCCACATCGGGCGCTGCATCGGGGGTGGGCACATCGGCCGCACTGGCATCGGCCGCACTGGCATCGGCCGAGGCCGGAGGAGTCGCAGTCGTGTCCGCGAAGGCGGCATCGCTACTCGCGACATCTTGGCCAAAATATGATGATGAATCATATGCTTGCGCCCCGTCATTCTTGCCGTCGCCCGGGCTGCTGCCCGTACCCGTAGAACTCTGCGCATCGCTCGACGCTGACTTGGCATCCGTCGTCGCGGGCGAATCCGACGAAGTGGTGGGGGATGCTCCATCTTGAGTCCCACAACTCGCCAGGGCCAACAGCAGCCCTATAGCAAGAACAGCTTGGATACCAATGGCTTTGCTAACTATCATCGCTAACCTCCGCGCCGGCCCGCTCACCCTGCCTGTCACGCTAGCGATTGCCGGCGGGCGAATCAAGCGCGGGATCAAGGTCGGGATCAAGCTCAGGATCAGGCGCAGCAGCGCCGCTTTACGCCTTGTCGCCAGACCACTACACTGTGCGAGGATCGGGCGGGGGCTCCGAGCGCTGTGGCAATGCTGCGCTGGCTGGTAAGAGGACTACGGAAGGGACTGGTTGTGCTGGCATTTTTCGCCTTTGGCGTCGGCGCGCTGCTGCTGTCACTGCTCGCCGTGCCGGTGCTGAAGCTGCTGCCCGGTGGTCTAGCCCAGTACCAGCGGCGGGTGCAACGGCTGACGAAGGGCGGCTTTCGCTTGTTTCACGGCTACATGCGGGTATGCCGCCTGGTCGACTTCGCCCCGACGACCACCCGCGTCGATCTGCCAGCCGGCCCCTGCGTGATCATTGCCAATCACCCGACGCTCATCGATGTGACGGCCATCTTGGCGGCCCTCGACGGGGTGGCCTGTGTGGTAAAACATAAGCATTTTCAAGGACCTATGCGCCCGCTCCTGATGGCGAACTGCCACATCGACGGCGGCGATGGCAGCGCGACGGCGGGGGCGGCGGTGGTCATGCAGGCACTCGATCGCTTGCAAGCGGGCATGGCCGTGCTGATCTTTCCAGAAGGGACGCGTTCGCCCGAGGGGGGCTTAAATGCCTTTCATCGCGGGGCTTTTGAGATCGCGCGCCGCGCCAACGTGCCCATTGTGCCGCTAATGGTGACCTGTGACCCGCCGATTCTGGCCAAGGAGGCGCCGTGGCACCGGGTACCGCCGCATGCCGTGGCGCTGCGCATTGGCCGGCTACCGACGTTGCTGTCGGCACAAGCTCCTAAGCAGACGAAAGAATGGGCTACCCAATGCGAGGCTATGTACCGCCAGCAGCTACCAGCGGCGCACCGCCTCAACCCTAACGACTTGGCGATGGCGATGGACGCTGTCGCGTGACCACAAGGAAAGCCAATGGTAGATTTGGAACGTGAACTGAAGGAATTGATTGTTGAAGCGCTGGCTCTTGAGGACCTGACGCCCGAGGACATCGTGACCGACGACGCGCTATTTCGCGAAGGCCTCGGTCTCGACTCGATCGATGCGCTCGAGCTGTCGATGGCGATTCACAAACGCTTTGGCGTGCGGATTGAGGCCGACGACAGCCGCAACAAGGCCATCTTTCGCTCGGTGCGGACCCTGGCTGCCCACATTGGCGCCAACCGCGCGAGCAGCCCAAACTAAGCACGGGGAGAAACACCATGAATCGTGACGAAATTTTTAGCAAGGTCCGCGGCATCTTGGCCGAGATGTTCGAGATTGACGCCGCGACGGTGACGCTTGAGTCGAAGCTGGTCGAAGACCTGGACCTCGACAGTATCGATGCCATTGATATGGTAGTAAAGCTTCAGGAACTAACCGGAAAGCGCGTAGAAGAGGCCAAGCTGCGCAAAGTTCGCACCGTGGGCGACGTGGTGGACTTGGTGGAGTCGCACCTTGGCGCCAGCTGAGGCCAATCGCGGCGCCGCCCTGATACAAAATATGCTGGCAGCGGTGGGTGTTGCCCTCGGTATCACCTACCCGCTGCTGCTTTGGTATGGGCTGACACACTGGCCGACCGAGCGGGTCGAAGCGCTGGTGCTCGCGACGCTTGTTGTGGGCGCATGGCTGCGTTTGCGCAAGGTGGGCAAGGAGTTGCGTCGTTCTGTGGCCGCGGCGCCGCTGGCTGCGATTGCCCTGGCCGCGGCGGGCTTGGCGCTCGACGACCCGCGACTGGTGCTGGCGCTGCCGGCCCTAGTTAACCTTGCATTTCTGCTAACCTTTGCCACTTCTCTGCGCACGGTGCCGATGGTCGAGCGCTATGCGCGGCTGGTCAAACCGGTCTTGCCGCCGAGCGAAGTGCGCTACTGCCGCACCGTAACCTTGGTCTGGTGCGGCTTTTTCGTGCTCAACGCAGCCACCGCGGCAAGCTTAGCGATTTGGTCGAGCTACGACCTCTGGGCGATCTTTACCGGCATCGTCAGCTACGCCGCAATGGGGTTGCTGTTCGCGGTCGAGTACGCCGTACGCACTTTTCGCTTTGGCCGCGCCAACACCGTGCCCTCGGACGCGATAGCCCCATGAATCAGCCCGCTTTTCGCATTCCCGCGCATCGCAGCGCCGCTGACCGCGTCTGCCACGACCCGCAGCAGCCGCGCACCCGCACCGACTTGCTGACCGATGCGGCCCGCCTGGCGGTCCACCTGCCCGTGGCGCAAAACGGCAGTCATATCGCGATTGTCTGCCGCGATCGCTACCACTTCGCTGCGGCTCTGTTGGCCGTGTGGGCGGCGGGCCATGCGGCGGCGCTGCCCAGCAATGGCCGGCCCGAAACGGTGGCGAGCCTGTTGCGCCAACCTGAAATTCTTGGACTACTGCACGATGGCGGCAGCGACGATGCTCCGGCGCAGCTGGGCTGGGACCTGCGCGACTGGTTGCACGCGCCCGCCGAGCCCTTGCCGCCCTTGGAGCTAGCCGCCAATCGGCGAGTGGCTACGGTATATACCTCTGGAACTACAGGCGATCCCTTGCCCTGCGCCAAAACCGCGGCGCAACTGCTGGGCGAAGTGGCGACCCATGTGGCCGAGCTAGGCTGGCAGCCCGGGCAGGCTTTTGCCGCAACAGTGCCGCCCAATCACCTGTATGGGCTACTGTTTTCGGTGTTGGCCCCCTTGCTGTGCGGTGGCAGCTTGGCCAGGACCACGCCGCTGCACGCCGAGACGCTGGCCGCCGAACTGGCGCAGACGCCGGGCGCCGTGCTGGTAAGCGTGCCGGCACACTTGGCGACGCTAGAAGTGCTTGATCCAGGCGCACTTGCGACCCTTACCCGCATCATAACATCGACGGCGCCGCTGCCCGAGCGGGTATGGACGATGCTGAACGAGCGGCATGGGCTGGTGCCGATTGAGGTGTTTGGCTCGTCGGAAACTGGGGGTATTGCGCGGCGGCAGCGCACACAAGGCGCTGAAACTCCTTGGCAAGTACTGCACGGTCTGCACATCGAGGCGGATAGCGAGGGCCAGCTGTGGGTGCAGTCGCCGTTTGTAGACCCCCAGCTGCCGCAGCCGCTGCGAACCGGCGATTTGGTCGACTTGGTTGCGCCGGGCCGGTTTGTGCACCACGGCCGCAGCGACGGGGTCGTCAAGACAGCGGGGCTGCGGGTTTCGCTGCAAGCTATCGAAGATAAATTACTGCTGATTCATGGCGTTCGCGATGCCGCGGTGGTGGCCATCGCCGCGCCGCAGCGCCTGCGCGACACGGAGCTGACGGCCATAGTGGTGGCGCCGGGGCTGACCGCCAAAGAGTTGCGAACTGCGCTCGCTGCTTGGTTTGAGCCCAGCGCGCTGCCGCGGCGGTTCCACTTTGTCGATGCGCTGCCGCGAACGGCCACTGGCAAGCTGGCGCGCCCTCAGCTGCTGCAGTGGCTCGAACAGCGCGCAATGCCCCGGGTTTTGCAGGTTCTGGAGCGCGCGGTGCTGGCGCAAGATGCCCAGGGGCAGGCGACCGCGGCGCGCTATGAGCTGCGGGTGCCCGCGAATTTCTACTATTTTCTCGGTCACTTCCCGGGTCTGCCTATCGTGCCTGGGGTGGCGGAGCTGCAATGCGCGGTGATCCCAGCGGTCGCTGAGCTGCGGCCCACGTGGCGGTCGCTGCGGCGGGTGAGCAAGCTGAAGTTTCGTCATGTGATTCATCCCAACGAGCGATTGACCTTGAACCTACAACTTAGCGACTATACGGTTGATTTTGAACTCATTCGCCACGGCTTGCCCTGTGCCTCGGGGCGAATGCATTGGGAGGCCAACTAGCCAATGCCTAGCAACCCTGCAACTCAACAAATGTTTCGCCCGTGCATCCTGGTGCCAACGTACAACAACCCGGCGACGGTGCGGCGCGTGGTCGAGCGGGTCCGCGCCTACTGCGACGATGTGCTGGTGATCGATGATGGCAGTGCCCCGCAAGGCCGGGCGGCGGTAGAGCAATTGGCCCAAGACGGCCTAGCGGTGGTGCGGCATCGGCCGCAAAATGGCGGCAAGGGCGCGGCGGTCAAGACGGGGCTGCACTTGGCGCTAGAATTGGGCTACACGCACGCACTGCAGGTCGACGCCGACGGGCAGCACGATTTGGATGCGATTCCCAGGTTTTTGCAGGCCGCCGAGCAGCGACCCGACGCACTCGTGTTGGCACGCCCCGAGTTCGCCGTCGGCACGCCGCGCATCCGGCGCATGGCCCGCGAAATTACAAACTTTTGGGTGCATGTCGAGACGTTTGGGCGCGCCATCGCCGACGCCATGATCGGCTTTCGCGTGTACCCGGTCGCCGCGACGCTGGCCGCGAATCCGCGCACCGAGCGCATGGATTTTGATATCGAAGTGGCCGTGCGGCTGGTCTGGCACGGTGTGGGGGTGCTCAACCTGCCGATTGCTGTGCGCTATTTGACGGCCGACGAGGGTGGCATATCGCATTTTCGGCTGTTTTCGGACAATGCGCGCATCTCGTGGCTACATACCCGCCTAGTGGTCGAGGGCATCTTGCGCAAGCTGTTTGGTTCCAAGCGGTTTGGCCTGCGTCTGGAGGCTCCGTGAGCGAGGCCGCCGAAGACAAGGGCTGGCTGGGTGTCGCCGAAAAAGGCAGCGCTTGGGGCATTGCGACCACGGTGTGGCTGGCCACTGTCGCGGGGCGGCCGGCAGCTCGCCTGCTTATTCGCGTCGTTGCGCTATGGTACACCCTGTTGCACCCGGGCGTGCGCCGCGCCAGCCGCAGCTGGTGGCAGCGCCTAGAGGGTAAGAATCCGAGTTTACTAACGATCTACCGGCATGTGCTGCGCTTTGCCCAAGTGGTGCTCGACCGCTGCTTCTTTGTGCAAGGCAAGTTCGACCTGTTTACGATTGAGCGCGATGGCCACCAGCACTTGGTCGATCTGCACGCCACTGGCCGTGGCGCCCTGCTTTTGTCGGCACATATCGGCTCGACCGAAGCCATGGCCGCCGGTGGCTACCACGATCTACTCAAGATTCGCGTGGTGGGCTACTTTAAGAATGCCGCGATGATCAACGCCGCGCTGGGCAAGCTGGACCCCAAGTCGGCGACGCGAGTGGTGAGCATCGAGCCTGGTAGTGCAGATTCGGTGCTGGCAATTCGCGACCGCATCGAGGCGGGCGAGTTGCTGGCCGTGGCGGGCGATCGCATCGGCCTATCGGATCGCACGGTGACAGCTGAGTTTTTTGGCGAGCCCGCGCGTTTCGCCACAGGGCCGTTTCTGCTGGCTGCCATACTGAAGTGCCCGGTGTATTTTGTGTGCGGACTGTACGAAGAGCCCAACAAGTACAAGCTGTTCTGCGAGCCATTCGCCGAACGCATCGACTTGCCGCGCAAGGACCGCGAGGCTGCCTTGCAGCGCTACGCCAGCCAGTATGCTCAGCGCCTAGAGCACTATGCCCGGCAGGCGCCCGACAACTGGTTTAACTTCTTCGATTTTTGGAGCCAATCGTGACAGTGGACGCGCCGGTGCCGGTGGTGCTGTTGGGGCATCAACCGCTGAACATCGAAGATATTTTGGACCTCGCGCACGGTCGTGCCCACGCGGCGCTCGACCATCACCCCGAGACTCTGGCACGGATTGACGCGGCGGCGAACCTGCTCGCGCAAATGGTGAGTGAAAACAGAGCTGTATATGGTGTAACCACTGGGGTCGGCGACTCAGTGACCACCCAGGTCGGCGAGGACCAAGTGGGCGACCTTCCGCTAAATCTGCTTCGCTTTCATGGGTGTGGTACGGGTCCGGTGCTGGGCGAGGTCGAGGCCGCGGCGGTCGTAGCTACCCGGCTGGCGTCGCTGAGTCGCGGCCACTCAGGTGTGCGGCGCAGCGTACTCGATCGGCTATGCCTTCTGCTCAACCACAGGATTTTGCCGGTGATTCCGTCGATCGGCTCGGTGGGCGCCAGTGGCGACCTGACCCCGCTGTCGTATGTGGCGGCGCTGCTGGTCGGCGAGCGCGAAGCCTGGGTGGCGGGGCAGCAGGTGCCAGCCGAAGACGCCTTGCGCGACAAAGGGTTGCCACCCCTACGCCTAGTAGCAAAAGAGAGCCTGTCGCTTATGAACGGCACGAGCGCCATGACCGCCCTGGCCTGCCTGGCCTTTACCCGGGCGCAGCGGCTGACGCGCTGGATGGCGACGCTAACGGCCGTGCAAAGTGATGTTTTGCAAGGCAATCCGGCACATTTTGACGCGCGGCTGTTTGCATTGAAGCCGCATCCGGGGCAGGCCCAGGTGGCGCGCTGGATCGCCGCCGATCTCGAGTACCCGCGGCTGCGGCCCGCAAGCCCTGTACGACTGCAAGATCGCTACTCAATTCGCTGCGCTCCCCATATCATCGGTGTGCTGAGCGACGCCCTGGCGTGGATGCGGCCGTGGCTCGAAACCGAGCTGAACAGCGTGAACGACAACCCGATCTTGGACCCCGAGACGGGCGATGTGCTGCATGGCGGCAATTTCTACGGTGGCCACGTGGGCTTTGCCATGGACAGCCTGAAGGCGGCGGTGGCGAGCATGGTCGATCTGCTCGATCGGCAGATGGTGCAACTCTGTGATCCTAAGATGAATCATGGGCTACCCGCCAACTTGGTGGGGGTGACGGGGCCGGCGCAGTCCGCTCACCATGGCTTTAAGGCGATGGCCATCGCAACCTCTGCCCTCGCGGCGGAAGCGGGAAGAATGGCGATGCCGGTCGCGGTGTTCTCGCGCTCGACCGAGTGCCACAATCAAGACAAGGTGCCCATGGCGACCATCTCGGCCCGCGACGCGCTGGCGGTGCTCGACTTGGCCGAGACGGCGGCGGCAATGGTGACGTTGGCGGCAGTGCAAGCCGTTGATCTCCGCAAACAACATGGCTGCCACCAGCGATCGCGGCAACTGCACGCCTCGCTGCGGACGGCGGTGCCGATGGTCCAGGCCGACCGGCGCATGGACCGCGACATTGCGCGGGTGCTCGAGCTGGTCAATACCGGCGCGCTCGACATCGGCAGCCCCGGCAGCAGCGCAGAGGTGGTATGAAAGACCGGAATCATGCGATAGAAATTGCGCTTGAGGTGCCGTTTCATGATGTGGACGCGCTGCGCATCGTGTGGCATGGCCACTACATGAAGTACCTAGAGTTGGCCCGCACGGCCCTGCTGCGCGCCGGTGGCCTCGATATGGACGGCGTGATGGAGCTGGGCTACGGTTTTCTTGTGGTCGAATCGCGGGTTCGCCACAGTGCGCCGCTGCGTTACGGCGACAAATTTACGGTGCGCTGCTGGTGCGTCGACGTCGATCATCGCATTCATGTTGCCTATGAAATTCATAATGTAACCAGTGGTCGCCGCGCCGCCCGCGCCAGCACCAAGCTGGTTACCACCGACCTGCAGGGCAACCTGCAATACGAGACGCCCGATGCGATTCGCCAGTGTTTGCACCGCGCTCTGGGTCTTGACCAGTAGCTTTGGCGGCAGCGTAGCCGTGGCCAGCCCTGCGCAAAGCGAGGTGGCCGATCTGCCAATGCTGCTGCGCTTGCTGGCACAAATGCCTGGAATGCAAGCGCAATTTAGCGAGAAGAAAACCATGGCACTGCTGGCGGCGCCGCTGGTTACGACGGGCGCGCTGTACTACACCCAGCCCGGCGTGCTGGCGCGGCACACGCTGACGCCGGCGCCCAGTGTGGTGGTGGTCGACGCCAAGCAAGTGCGGATGTGGGATGGTAAGCGCTGGGAAGTGCTGGACTTTGCCAAGCAACCGGTGGTGCGCGGCTTTGTCGATAGCTTTGTGCGCATCCTGCAAGGCGACGCGGCGGCGCTCGACAAGCTGTATGGTATGCAATTCGCGGCCTTGCCCGAGGGGCGCTGGACGCTGACGCTGCGGCCGAAAATGGCGCCGATGAACCAGATCATCGAAAGTATGACGCTTTCTGGCCAGCGGCTGGTGGTGGTGAGTATGCGCATGGTCGAAAAGGGCGGCGACGAGACGGTGACGACGTTTAGTGCGGTCGACACGGCGCGGCGCTTTGCGGATGCCGAAAAAACCAAGTACTTCCCCCAGCCAGGACAGTAGCCGATGCGCAGGTGGTGGCAGGCGCTGCGGCGCGGCAAAACCCGTGGCGATGCCGCAGTGCTCGCGCTCGGTCTTCTGGGCTCGCTGGCGATGGCGCTGTATCTGGCGACCAGTCTAAAGATCACTAGTGATGCCGCGCAGTTGCTACCCGCAACGGGCGAGCGCGACCTGGCCGAGGTGGCGGCGATGTTGGCCGAGAGCCAGCTGGCGCGGGCCATGGTGCTGACGGTGGGCGGCAAGGATTTGGCCGAGGCCAAGCAAGCGGCGCGCGAGCTGCGCGAAAGCCTGAGTAAGAATCCTGAGGTAGCGGTGGCGAGTGCCGGGCCAGAACCGCAGCTGGGCGAGGCGTTTTGGCAGCTGTACGAGCCGCGGCGGCTGTTGTTTGCTTCGGAGCGGCCCGAGCAAGAGCTGCAGGGGCGGCTGAGCGACGCGGGGCTGCAAAAGGCCGCGCAAGAGCTGAAGAATCAGCTAAGTCTGCCGACCGCGCCGCTGGTCAAGAAGGTGGCGCCGGGTGATCCGCTGCTGCTGCTACCCGACCTATTGCGCAGGCTTAGCGACGCGGGCGCCGATGGCGTACAGGTCGACGAGGGCCAGTTCGTCACGCGCGACGCCAAGCGGGCCGTGCTGCTGTTGGGGCTGCGCGACAGCGCCATGGACCAGGACAAGCAGGCACCGTTGCTGGCCGAGATTGATGCGCAGTTTCGCGCGATTGCGAGCCGTCATGCCGGGCGGGTCGACCTGCAGCAAAGTGGCATCAACCGCTTCGCCGTGGCGGCGCGCCGCAGTATCGAGGCGGATGTCGCCCGCATTTCGAGTGTGTCGACCGTGGCGATGCTGGCGCTATTTGCGCTGCTGTTGCGGTCGCTGTGGCTGCTGCTGGTGGCGCAGATCCCGATTGTATTCGCACTGTTGTGTGGGGCGACGGCGACCCAGCTGTGGCTGGGCGAGATTCACGGGCTGACGCTGGCCTTCGGTTCGACCCTGATCGGCGTGTGTATCGACTACCCGGTGCACTTCCTCAATCATTTTACCCTTGATCCGCACCCCGAGGGGCCGAAAGCGGGGCTGAAGCAGCTGTGGCCGGGGCTGTGGCTGGGCGCGCTGACTACGGTGGCGGGGTTTGTGGGGCTGGGCTGGTCGTCGTACCCGGGGATGCGGGGCGTGGCGGTGTTTGCCTCGGTGGGCGTGCTCGCCTCGGTGCTGGCGACGCGCTGGTTTCTGCCGCGACTGATGGCCTCGCAACCGCCGAAGAATCCTATCCAAAGGCGCGCGGCGGAGCTGCTTGAGCGTGGCCTAAATGGGCTGCGCGGCCGGCGCACCCTGAGTGTGGCGATGCTGGCCGGAGCCCTGGTGCTGGCGCTAGCCGGGCTGCCGCGGCTGCAGTGGAACGACGATCTGGCGGCTCTGAACTCGCTGGACCCCAAGCTAAAAGCCGAAGACGACGCCGTGCGCGGGCAGATCGCGGCGTTAGAGCCCGGCACGGTGGTGGTGGCGACGGCCCGCGACTTCGAGACGGCGCTGCAGCACAACGACCAGGTGGCGCTGGCGCTGCAGGGGGCTGTTAAGGCTGGGCATCTGCAGCATTTTCGCTCGCTGCACAGCTTCTTGTGGTCGGCGGATCTGCAGCAGCGCAACCAGCGCACGCTGCGGAATTTCCCCCACTTGGCCGAGCGCCTTGACCGGGCCTTTGCCCAAGAAGGCTTGCGTACCGGGGTGTTTGCGCCCTTTGCCACCCTGCTGCAGGGGCCGCCCGCGACGCCGCTGCGCTGGGAGGAGCTGCTGGCCACGCCGGCCGGGCCGCTGCTGCAGAGTTTTCGCGCGACACTTCGGGGACAACCGGCGATTCTTACGTTTGTGAGCGGAGTTCGCGACAGTGCCGCGGTGGCCAAGGCGGTGGCGGGCATCCCCGGCGTGCGCTTTTTTGACCAGCGTACCTTTGTGAACCGCGCCTACGCCGCGTACCGCAGCAGCACGGCGAGCATGATCGTGATCGGTATTATTCTAATTTTACTGCTGATTTTGGCCCGCTACCGCTCGCTGCGACTGCTGGCGGTGGCCTCACTCCCGGCGATCTTGGCGTGTGCGGCGACGCTGGGGCTGCTGAGTCTGCTGGGTCAGGCGATCAATCTGTTGCATCTTGTGGGGTTGGTGATCGTGCTGTCGATCGGCGTGGATTATGGGGTGTATCTGGCCGAGACGGCGGCGCGCCGCGAGGGCGAACCG
>CAISBR010000120.1 GCA_903883645.1 uncultured Myxococcales bacterium
CGATTACGGTCTCAACACCCTGGATCACGGAATCACCCAGTACGAGCAGGCCGTGCTCAAGAAGATATTCACAACGAAGACGGGTAGCTGCTGGGATGGCTCGACGACGTGGCCGTGTCCGCGCGAGATCGATGCTTCGCGCGACCTGCTCTACAAGATGCGAATGCACGCGTATTCGCTGGCCCCCGCGACCGGCGCCCAGCCTGGACCCGCGCGGTGGGCTGAGGCCAAGCGCAACGGCGTTGCAGAAGCCATGCCATGGTTTAATCACAGTTTTCGTCCTTCTTGGAAGTTTCTGCGTCTCTTTCACTACGGCCTGCTCACGCGCGACCAGGGCCAAACTGTCGGCTTCGGCCGGGTTTCCGTGATCGGAAACGAATTCCACGGACTTGCCGAACAGGCCGATGTGACCCAACGGGTGATTGCCCATGAATCTGGGCACCAGTTGAGCCTGAGCCACCCCCACGAGGCAAAGATCGGGCCCGCGTCCGGCCCAAACCTGCCGCCGGACGCGAGCGCAGGCACATGCGCGCCCGGCATCTGCCAGACCGACGCTACTTGCCAGTGCAAGGCTGAGACGCTCACATGTACCGTCGGTGACGGAACCGCGTTGGAGAGCAACAAGCCCAACAATCCTGCCGCACCAACCTTGATGAATTATCGATATTCATGGGGACAACTCCCGGCCGACGCCAACATGGCCGTGCCCACCGAGGCGAACCAGAGCATGGCCGGTTGTGGTTCATGCTTGCGCGAAGAGGCAGCATTTTCCAAGGGGCTTGACGGCGACCTAGCGGAGCTGACTCTCCCAGAGTCCGTCGGCCTGGACTGGAGTGGCTCGGGCAGTCCGGCTTGGCGCATGGTCAAGACGGTTCGCGATCTTCAGTGCTTCAATCGGTCCGGTGACGATGGTCTTGCCGACGGCCAAAACGGCAGCTGTGGCCCGCTCGGCATCGGCTCCGGCCGCGGTCCAGTCTGCGCTCAAGCGACCTATCCCAGCCAATGCACGTTCGACTGGGACTACAACGACGCGTACTCGACGGCCCCGGTTCGTTTCGATGTGAGCCGCGGGCCCTTCGACAACCTCGACGCGTGCAACAAGGATACGTTACGCGACGTCGACGAGGTCGGTCGAATCACGGCGCTGAGCAAGCAGGCCGTGCGACCGGGGACGTACGGGTCGTATGCGGTCTACTCCGACGTCTTCAACGGTACCTCGGCTCCATTCAACTATGCGGGGTGGCCGGCGAGCCAGCTGACATCGCAGAATATAGTGATAAGTCAAGCGACGTACACGCGGAACTTTTGCGCCGCGGATGCGGACTGCGTGCCGGCCAACCCCAATGGCTTCTGTAGGTTCGACAGTTGCACATCTGCTGCCACTTGCCGGAATCCGAGTTTGACTTGTGGTGGAACGGGAGCGTGCACCTGCAATACTGACGACGACTGTTGGTCGGGCCGTTGCGTCGGTTCGGGAGGTAACAAGGTTTGCTCTTTGGAGGTAGGTACTTGTGGATGTCCGAGTCCAACTGCGGCCGGAGTGTGCAACACGCTCCAAGGCGAGATCGGCTGCGAGGTCGGGAGTCAGAACCACCTGCCGTCCTGTAACCGGGAGCGCAACGCCTCGGCCATCGGCTCACCGGACTACAAGATGTGGGAGTCTGCGCAGTTCGCCAGCAACAATGCAGCAAGCTGGATCCGCATCGATGGCGCTACCGGCACGCCTCTTAGAAGCATCGGCGCACAGAACGGATTCGCACTCTTCCTAGACTTCTACTGGGATGGGTTTCAATCCGGAGAGAGCGTCGAGGTGCTCCTCGACCTGGGCATCGCCTGGCTGACCATCGAGAAAGACGCCAACGGGCTCCCCCGGGTGGTCGGACGCCTCGTCTACAACGGTGCTCCCGCCAATACCGCCCTGGTCTCAGCCGCGCCGATCGAAACCCGTCGATGGTACCGAATTTCCTGGGTCGTCACCTCCTGGACCGGCTATGGCGGCCAGACGAGCGACTGGCTCGACGTCTGGCCGCGTAATCGCGCCACCGGCTGGTTCGACACCGCGACCGATGAGCAGTGCGTCTGGCGCAAGCTTGGGCTGACGCTCGACCTGCCCGCGCCGAGCGAGGCGCGCTTCGGCTCACCGATCAACAACATGGGTGAGTTCTTCCGAGGTCGGATGGACAACATCACCTTGTTCAACTCGCCGTACCAGCACAGCAAGCCAACCCAGTGCGCCGAACTGACCGGAGGTGTACCATGAAAACGACACAACTCTTAGTTATCGTTGCGCTCTGGTCCTCCTTTGGCTGTCAAAAGGCGGCCCCGACGCCGGTCCCGGCGACGGACACCACAGCGACGGACAATGGGCTGGCCGTCAGCGACACCAACCCCGCCGATGCCCTGGATGATTCCGACGCTGAAGTCCCCGACCAAACCGACACAGCCGCGCCCGCGGACGACGCCGACTCGACTGGTGTCACCGACGTCGCGGCCGAATTGCTCGACTCGGCCGACGACACGCAGGGCCAGGATGCTCCGGACAGCAATGCGGGCGATGTCGACACCAGTCAGGAAGTCGACGCGATCTACATCGCCGACGCCGGCTCGCCCACCTGCGTCGACAAATACGGGCCGATGCCGATGCCTGGGCAGCCTTGCTCCAAGCTGGGGGAGGTTCGGTGTTCGGACTACCAGGCCCAAGAGGGGGCGCTTCCCTTCGGCTCCAACACGGCGGCCTGTCTCCGATACAACCGGGTGGTTTGCAGCCAAGGTCCATCTTCAGGCCCGATTTGGCTGCTGCTACCATGTCCAGAAGTCGACACGACGGTATGCAAGACGCCGTCTGTCAAGTCGATTTGTATCGACTACCCTGAGGGCGGCGTCTGTGCACCTTGGCTGCCAGGCGGAGTCGCAGCCTGTGTTTCGGGTGACGTGGGCAAACTGGATTGCCTCAACACCGGTTCCGAGTCCCTCTACTCCTGCCGCAAGCCTAGCGAGCCGGCCGCCGACTATGTCACTAACCAGATCATCAAGTCGCAATACGCGTGGCTGAAGACCTGCTGCCCCGACTGCCGCTTCTGGCTGCCCTGGCAGCTCTGCCCCAAGGTCAATATTTGCGACTGCAAGGAGGTTCCGCCTCAGGAATGCCCTGGCGGCGCCGGCGACAGCCACGTCTGCATCCAGAGCCTCGACGGCGGCGCGCCGGGCTGCGCAACGAACTGCACCAACGTGAAACAGTGGTCCGGCTGGGACCAGGGGTTCAAGTAGGCGTCGGCCCAGTCGGGGCCGGAGCACGAACCCGAGCCGGCCCCGGAACCCGAACCAGTACCCGAACCAGTACCCGAACCAGTACCCGAACCTGCACCCGCTCCGCCGCAACACCTAGCGACGGTGGCTCGGCCCCGCCCACGGAGCCTCCGCAGGGTCCCCACCGCAGCACCTACGCCGCGCCGCGAGCCTGCTGTGGGGGCAAAATAGACTAGGCAAATCAGAGTAATGCGCTGCTACTCCAGCCCCCGACCATCGCCACTGCCCGCTGCAGCACTTTATCCTCAAAGCTCGGGATGCCAATCGGCCGCGTTTCCGCGCCCTTGCCCTTGGGAATGTGCACGCGCTTGACCGGTGGCGCCCGGTACTGGCCAGACTTGGCGCGGTCGAG
>CAISBR010000121.1 GCA_903883645.1 uncultured Myxococcales bacterium
AGGGTACCGGCCGCTGCCCAAGGCGGCGGGCAGGGGCCGACCAGCGATGACCACCGGGGCAAGCGCGCCAGAAAAGCGACACAGCTGGCTGCACAGCGCCTGGATTATGCTAGCGATTCTGTGCTCGGGCTGCCCCGCCTACTTGCCGGCCTCTAGCATCACCATCCTAAAGAGCGACGTTGCGGCCAGCGATCTGGGCGGCAGCGACACCCCCGCCAGCGATAGCGGCGAGGTCGACTGCTGCAAAGCCAAAGGCGCCGTCTGCGGTTACGTGGGCAGCTGCGGCTGGTGCGGCGGCTGCGGCACCGGCACCGTATGCGATACCCAAAGCGGCTCGCCCAGCCAGTACACCTGCGTCGCCAAAAGCGAAGGGGTGCCCAAGGGCAAAGACGGCGCGGCGTGCGGCCCTACCCTTACCTGCTTGCCGCCCGGCGCGTCGGCCAGCTCGGCGCAGCAGCAGCAGTATGCACAATGCTTAGATGATCAATGCGAAAGCGGCCTGTGCTACTGGGGCGTGTGCACCCGCACGTGCAGCATCGCCAGCGACAGCGTCGTCAACTTCAGCGGCGCCGCCACCCCCAGCGGCGATGGCCTCGAAGATCCAGGCAGCCCCTCGACTTGCCAGGGCTTTGTCGACGGGCCGCTGGGCAGCCAATTCGTGTGCGCGCAGATCACCGACCCGGCCCAGGGCAAATCGGTCAATTACTGCTTGGCCGGCAGCAAGTTCGCCCCCTGCTCCTCGAACGCCGACTGCAGCGGCGGCGAGGTGTGCAGCTACCGCATGGTCCGCGGCGGCTATCGGCAAGTGTGCGCGCCGGCTCAGAAACAGGCCGATGGCAAGGTAGGGCGCGACGGCGGTGGCTACTGCAACAGCGACCCCAGCCAAGGCCCTGTAGTCGCGTGCAAAAACAGCCTGTGCATGCCGTGGGGCGGCTGCGTCGACTTCTGCACCAGCAACGCCCAGTGCTCGGCAGGCGGCGTGCCCATGCAGTGCCAGAGCGACGTGCCGGTCTTGGGCAAGCAAGCGCCCGGATTTTCGGCTTGCGTTCCCAAGCATTGCGCCCTCGACAGCGACTGTGGCAACCCCAGTTATTTCTGTTTATCGGTGTACAACGGCGTCAAAAACCAGGCCGGCGACCCCGACCCAAGTCAGCCTGGCAAGGTGCTTTTGCCGGGGTGGGACGCGTCGATCTGCGCCCCCAAGGCCCCCAGCACCGCCGGCCGCGGCGAAGCGTGCGACCCCTGGCCCGGCGCGGGCGACAACAGCCAAAAACCTTGCGAAACCAAGTATTGGTGCCTAAACGGCGTATGCGGCGGCCACTGTGCCAGCGGCAAAGACTGCACTGCAGACCAGCGCTGCGGCGTACAAGAATTCGCCTTTTATACCAGTAATGATGCCAGCCCCGACATCTACACCGACCTGCACGTATGCACGCCGATGCCCAAGGCCGCGGGCCCGTGCCTGACCTCGAAGCAATGCGGCGACCCCGTGGCCAGCTACTGCCGCGCCGTCGAGGTCGACATGCCCGCCAACGCCACCAAAACAGGGCTCTTTACCGTGGCGGCGCAGTGCATCGAGCCCGACCCCAGCCTAGCGGCCCTGGGCGAAAAATGCGGCGCGGCGGTAGGCAAGGGCTGCCAAAGCGGCGTATGCCTTGGCGTTTCGACCGACAGCAGCGGCAAGCCCAGCCCCGGCTACTGCAGCGACCTGTGCGGCCAAGGCAGCGACTGCCCCCTCAGTGCCCCCATCGCGGTGGCCGGCGGCAAGGCCTATCCGTTCACCTGCGGCAGCGTACCGTGGGCCAACAACGCCACCGCTCAGCCCTACGACAACTTGTATCTGCCCGTATGCCTGCCGCAACCCGAGAATTCGTCGCTGGCCGACTGCGCCGCAACCCTTACCTGTGCGGGTGGCGAGACGTGCCAGGCCTTTGCCATCGCGCTGGGCCCCGACGCCGCGGCCAAGGTCGAATACCACTGTGTCAAAGCGTGGTTGCCCCCCGCATCGCAAAAACAGCCGGGCGACTTGTGCGACCCCAGCCTGGGCCCCAGCGACCCGGCCGAGTGCAAGTCGGGGCTGTGCTTGCCCGATGCCCAGACCGGCAAGGGCTACTGCTCGGCCCTGTGCAAAACCGGCGCGGACTGTGGCACGCTCGACAAGATGCAGTGCGACACGCAACACCAGATGATTGCAAGGCAAAGCCCCAACATGCCGGCGGTGGTGCCGATTTGCCAAAAGCACAAGTCGTGCATCCCCTGCCGCTGGGACTACCAGTGCCCCGACACCCTAAAGTGCACGTGGCTGGGCCCCAGCGACAGCAGCGGCCGCTGCGCCCCACCGTGCGCGCAAAACAGCGACTGCGCGGCCACCGACGGCGGCTCCGCCTGTCAGCCTATCGCCGACGCCCAGGGCATAGCCAGCGGCGCCAAGGTGTGCACGCCCGTGTGCCCCTAGAGAAACCTGCGTTTTTTTGAGTGAGAACCGCCATGAGCGACCCGCAAACGGACCCCGAAGCCCTGCCCACGACCGAGCCTGCGCCAGCGCCCGCGCGGGTGGTGCGCCGCGGCGAGGCCGAGACCCTGTATATCCAGTCGTCGCCCGAAGAAACGCGCGTGGCGCTGCAACAGGGCACCAGCGTGGTCGAATTGCAGGTCGAGCGCACGGCCGGCCGCGGTCTGTCGGGCAACATCTACCTGGGCCGGGTGCAGCGGGTAATCCCCAGTCTGGATGCGGCGTTTGTCGACATTGGCCTGGGGCGCATGGCGCTGCTGCAGGCCGACGATGTGTGGACCGAGGGCGCGGCTACCGACAGCGACCTCGACGACGATCTGGGCCGCCGCAGCCCCAAGCAAGCTAGGCTGATTAGCGACCTTTTGCGCCCGGGCCAGCACCTGATGGTGCAAGTGGTGCGCGAGCCGGTGGCTAAGAAAGGTCCGCGGGTGACCACCTTTGTGTCGCTGCCGGGGCGTAATGCGGTGCTTTTGGCGCGCGATCCGCACGTGGGCGTCAGCAAAATGATCGACGACCCCGCCGAGCGGTCGCGGCTCGAGCAGATTGCCCGCAAGCACTTGCCGCCGGGCTGTGGCGCGATCGTGCGCACGGTGGGCGAGGGGGCGACCGAGCAAGAACTGGTCGACGATCTTACGTTTTTGTCGCGGCAGTGGGCCGATATCCGCACTCGCTACGAGGCGGCGTCGGGGCCCAGTTTTATCTTTGACGACCTCGACTTAACCCTGCGTTCGCTGCGCGACATGGTCAGCCCGTCGACGCAGACGGTGTGGATCGACGACGCGGCGGACTTGGAGCGCGTGCAGACGTTTGTGCGGCGCTTCCACCCCGAGCTGCGGCCCGAGGTCAAGCTGCATGCGCTGACGACGCCGCTTTTCGTGATTTTCAACCTCGACCGCTGGGTGCGGCAGGCGCTGGAGCCGCGGGTGCTGCTGCCCTCGGGCGGCGAGCTGGTGGTGCAGCGGACCGAGGCGATGACGGTGGTCGACGTCAATTCGGGCAAGCAGCCGGGCAGCGATGGCCTGGATGCGGCGATGCTGGCGCTCAATCTCGAGGCGGCCAAGGCGATTGCCCAGCAGCTGCGGCTGCGAAATGTGGGCGGTTTGGTGATTGTCGATTTTGTCGATATGAAGCGCAGCGAGGACCGGCGCACCTTAGAACGCGTGCTGGGCGAAGAGCTGGCGCGCGATAGGGCGCGAATTCGCATGGGTAAGGTGAGTGAATTCGGTACGGTGCAGCTGACCCGCAAGCGCGTGCGCGAGAGCCTGGCCGAGCGGCTGACCGAGGCGTGCCCCACCTGCCAGGGTCGCGGCCATGTGCGCTCGTCGTCGGACCTGGCGATCGAGACCCTAGGCCGACTGCGCACGCTGCTGTCGAGCAAGGGCGAGCAGGGCGAGGTGGTCAAAGTGCACGCGCCGGCCCGGGTGGCGGCGATTTTGCGCGATCAGCTGGCCGAGCCGGTCAAAGTCCTCGAGCGCAAGTGGGCGGTGCGCATCGAAGTGCAAGACGCGGGCCGCGGCGGCGACGTGCGGTTGGTGGGCGGCGAGCCGTGATCCTTGCCGAGCGCACGCCTCGCAAGTCTAGGCTGCTGGCGGTAATTTTGCTGGCGGCGGCGTGGCTGTGGCTGCAGACCGCCTGGCTGAGCGACGACGCTTACATCACTTTTCGCGCGCTGGACCACGCTTGCCGCGGGCTGGGCCTCAGCTGGAATCCGGGCGAGCGCGTGCAGTCGTTTACCCATCCGCTATGGGCGCTGCTGCTGCTGCCGGTGCAGTGTGCGGCGGGCGAGGCCTATTTTTCGACGCTGGCGGTGCAGTTTGTGCTGTTTCTGGCCAGTTTTTACCTGCTTTTGACCCTTGCCGCCCGGCGCTCGCTGCCCACCGCACTTGGCGCGGGTCTGGCGGCGCTGGCGTCGCGGGCGCTGGTCGAGTACGGCTCGTCGGGGCTCGAAAACCCGCTGCTCGACGTGCTTTTGCTGGCCCTGCTGCACGAACGGCTGCGGCAGTCCGAGCGGGTGCGGCCGCTGGCCGGGCTGCTGGCGGCGCTGGCGATTTTAACTAGGCAGGATGCGGCGCTGCTGGCCCTGCCGCTGCTGTGGGGGCGCAAGTTTGCCCCGCGCACGTGGCTGGCGCTGCTGCTGCCGCTGCTGGCTTGGCACAGTTTTGCCCTGGTCTACTACGGCACGCCGTGGCCCACTACCGCGTATGCTAAGCTAAATGTCCATATTCCGCGCGCCGCGCTGGCGAGCCAGGGCCTGGCCTACCTGCAGCGCACGCTGACCCAAGACCTGCCTACGCTGGCGCTGGTGGCGTTGGGCCTGCTGCTGCCGTGGCAGATGGAGCCCACGCCCGAGCGGCCCTGGCTGCGCGCCGGTTCGCTGGGGCTGGCGCTGCATCTGGTCTACATCCTGAGTATTGGCGGCGATTTTATGGCCGGGCGCTTCTTGCATACGCCGGCGCTGCTGGGGCTGGGTCTGGCGGTGCTGGCGGGGCCACCTCAGTTTGTGCCCCATTTGCCGCGCTGGGCGATGCCGGCCGGTGTGGCGTTTCTGCTGCTGTTTTCCGCGGTTCAGCCCCATTCGCACCTGCTGGCCGGCCGCGATTTTGGCAGCGAGCTGCAGGCCCGGCCGATGGACGCCGTAGATGCGTTCGGGATCGCCGACGAGCGCGCCTACTACTACCCGCTCACGGGGCTTTTGCCGGTATTGGCGCAGTACCAACAGCTTACCACAGCAGGCCTGCCCATTCCGCCGGCGCGTGGGGCGCGCAAGGGCCTCGAGCTGCGGCAGAGCGGCGTCGCCTTTGCCCAGGTCAACGAAGCGGGTTTTCTGGGCTATTTTGCCCGCGACGCGCATTTGCTCGATGTGTGGGCGCTGTCGGACCCGCTGCTGGCGCGGCTGCCGTTTACCGACAAGGCGTGGCGGATCGGTCACTTTCGGCGCGCCATTCCGGCGGGCTATGCCGAGTCGCTCCAGGCGCGGCTGGCGGGCGATACGGCGGCGAATTTGCTGCGCGATCCCGAGCAAGCGGCCCTGTACGCCGATGTGCGGCTGCTGACGACAGGACCGCTGTTTACCGCCGAGCGCTGGCAGGCCATCGTGCGGCAGCTGTTCTAGGTGGCCATGCAACCCGTGATCCAGCTTACTAATCCTAGTTTGTGGCGCCGCGCGGTGTGGCCGCTGAGTCTGCTGCTGCTGGCGGGGCTTCTGCTGCAAAACGCCTGGGTGGTCGACGACGCGTACATCAGCTTTCGCACGGCTGAAAACCTGGTGCAAGGCCGCGGTCTGACTTGGAATCCCGGCGAGCGCGTCCAGGCTTTTACCCATCCGCTGTGGCTGCTTGTGGTGGCGGCGGCGCGGTCGCTGTCGGGCGAATTCTTCTTTACGGTCATCGCGCTGTCGCTGGGGCTGACCCTGGCGAGCCTGTGGCTGGCCGCAAACCTGCCCGGCGTGCGGCGCTGGTGGCTGGGGCCGCTGCTGGCGCTGGGGCTGGCGGCGAGCAAGGCCCCGCTCGATTACGCGTCGTCGGGCCTCGAGACGCCCCTTACCTACCTGTTCGTCGTGGTCTTTTTGCGGCAACTCCTCGCCGGGCCGCGCCTGCTGCCGCTGACCCTGCTGGCCGGGCTGGCCTGGTGCAACCGCCAAGACACGCTGCTGCTGTTTCTGCCCGGGCTGGCTTGGGCTTTGTGGCAAAATCGCTTGCTGGGGTGGCGGGTGCTGCTGCGGCAGCTGGCCCTGGCGAGTGCGCCGGCCTGGCTGTGGGCCACGTTTGCGCTGTGGTATTTTGGTTCGATCCTGCCCAATACCGTCTATGCCAAGCTGGCTTGTACCGGGCTGCCGCCGGCGTGGCGCCTGCAGCGCGGCCTTGAGTACCTGCTGCAAAGCCTGCAAACCGATCTTGCTGCCTGGCTTTTGCTGGCTCTGGCGGCGGTGCTGGCGTGGCGGCAGCGCTCGGTCGTCCGCGGGCTGGCGCTGGCGGGCGCGGGTTTGTACGTGCTGAGTGTGGTGGCGAGCGGCGCCTCGGCGACCCACATGGCCGGGCG
>CAISBR010000122.1 GCA_903883645.1 uncultured Myxococcales bacterium
CGCCATCCCCGTCCTAGACCTCCGCCCCCGCACCAACCGCGGCCGCCCGCAGCTCGACCCACTCGCCATCGCCTGGGCCCAGTCAGCTGAAGGTGGCCAGCCGCTGCCAGAGGGCCTGTTTCTCGCCCAAATCCGCGGCACCTCGATGCAGCCCCAGCTCCGCGACGGCGATTGGTGTCTGTTCTCAACCCGTTTCTCCGACACCGACTGGCTCGGCAAGCTAGCCCTGCTGCGCGAAACCGACGCCAGCGGCCTAACCGCTTGGATCGTCAAGCGCGTTACCGGCATCGAGCTGGGCGACGGCGACCAACGCCGCCTGGTGCTGGGCAGCCACAACCCCGAATTCGCGGCGCGGCAGGTTACACTCGACGCCAGCGGCGACGTGACGCTGGTTGCTGTGGTCCGCGAAGTGCTGACGCCACCTGGGCCGGCGCGGCGGCGGGCATAGGCGACACGGCGGCGCCACAACGCACCCTCGCGTCATGTACTTGATCTACAACGTGAATACGGGCTATGCTTGGCGGCGAGCCTGACGCGTCGGAGTCGCATCCCCACCCGGGCCGGGCTGACCTTGGCCCGAATTAAAAGGCAAAAGACAATACCTGACACCCCTGTGGGCTTGACGACACCCCATAGCCATCTTAATTTCCTCGCGATTGCCGTTTGCTTCATGCAGTGCGGGCGCGGAGTTCTGCGCGGGGCGCCGTTACCTCTACGGCCCATCGTCTTGCGAGGAAGGAGAAAAAGATGAAGGTACTTCTTTGGTTGGGCGCCCTATGCGGGCTGATAACACTGGGCGGCTGCGAGTCGTCGCCGGCTACCAGTAGTACGCCCGAGACGTGTGTCGCCTTGGCCGAGCAGTTTCCGGTCGATACCGTCGTGCCTAAAGGTTGCTATATTGCTGCACAAACCCCGACGATTGGCGCCGGTGTGACCGTGACGTTGGCTGCGGGGGTGACGATCACCTTCGACGCCGGCACCGGCTTGCAGATCAGCGGCAATCAGGCGCTCCTTGCCTTGGGCACGGCCACGAGCCCGGTCGTACTCACCGGCGCGACCAAGACCCGCGGCGCGTGGAACGGCGTGCGCTTTGATGGAACAGCCAGCAAAAACAGCAGTTTGAGCTATGCAACCGTCGAGTACGCGGGCGCAACCAAGGCCGATAGCAAAGCGGCCGGCATCAAGGCCACGGCCGATAGTGCCGGCGTGAGTCTGAGCCTGCAGCATGTGACAGTGCGGCAAAGCCAGGGCTACGGTCTGTACCTGGCCGATAGCGCGAAGGTCGCGCACTTTGACCACAATACGCTGACGGGCAACGCCTTGGGGCCGGCGATGATCGACATCAATGCGGTGGGTTACCTAGACAGCACCTCGACTTATAAGGGCAACGACCTGGCGCCCGTGGTGGTAAATACTGGTCACCTGGATCAGAATGCGAGCTGGTCGGCGCTGGATGTACCCTACTTTATGGATGGACCGACCAATGTGGACGTGCCGTGGACGCTGGCGGCTGGCACGACGCTGGTGATGGCGAAAGACGCGTGGATCTCGATCAATGGCGACGTTGCGGCGCTGCACGCCGTGGGTACGCAAGCCGCGCCAATTCGCTTGACCGGCGAGGTCGCCACGCGCGGCAGCTGGGACAACTTGATCTACAACGGCAGCAACAACACCGCGAACCGCTTGGAATGGGTGACGATTGAGCACGGCGGCTCGACCGCCCACGACAAGTACGGCGCGTGCCTGCTTGTCAGCGCCGACAGCCACGGCGTCACAGTGCCCATGGACCACGTAACCATCCAGAAGTGCCAAGGTTTTGGCGCGACCATGACCGGCAGCACGCTGCTGCCCACCTTTAGCAACAACAGCTTTACGCTCAACGGCTTGGGCCCCATGCGCATCGGCTCGACCGCGGTATGGCAGCTCGACACCACCTCGACCTACACGGGCAACGACGTGGACCAAGTGAGCGTGGATGCCGACTGGATCGCCAAGACCGCGAGCTGGCACGACCTGGGCGCGCCCTATCACCTGGATAACAATCTGCAAGTGAACGGCAAGAGCGATCTGCCGGTGGTGTGGACACTTGAACCCGGCGTGACGCTGGTGATGGATGCGGGCATTTGGATTGGTGTTTCGGGCGATTACTCGGGCCTGCACGCCGTGGGCACCGCCGCCAAGCCGATTACGCTGACGGGCGCGACCAAACAGGCCGGATTTTGGAGCGCGGTGCTGTTTGGTGGCAGCAACAACGCCGCCAACGCCTTTGAGTACGCCACGCTCGAGTACGGCGGCAGCGGGGTAAAGTCGAACATGGACAAGGGCTTGATTACGGCCAGCGCCGATAGCCACGGCGTGACGGTCTCGGTCAAGAACTGCACGCTGCAGCACGGCGCGGGCTATGGCCTATGGCTGGGCGGCTCGGCGGTGACCAATGCCGACATCGATACCGCCAACACTTTTGCCGACAACGCCCTTGGGGCGGTTTTTCACGACAAGTAGCGGCGTGCGCCATGGTGGCGTAACCGCCCACGTCCGCCGAGAAATTCGGCCCGCCGCGTGTCACCTGTGCGTCACCAAAGCACTCGTCGCTCTTGATCTGTGCTGCTGGCGACCTAGCTCTATGTAGACGCCAAAGTCGGCGATCTTTAGGGAGGGGTGAGTCATGCTACCCTTGCGACAGTACACCACTTTTTGCACAGCGGTCGCATTGGCGCTGCTTGGACTTTCTAGTTGCTCAGCGAGCGGATCCGACAGCAGCGGCGGCGGCAGTGCCAGTGGTCAAGGCTTCGTCGCCTCGGGCACCCCGGGCACTTGGGAGGGCGGCAGCGCGGTGCCCGCCAGCTACGACGCACCGTATGGCGTCATCACTGGCAACACCCGCACCACCCTGCGCGGCAACGTGCCATTTGCCAACAGCAAAAGGTTCTTTTTGGCCGTCACCCGCAACCGGACCATCGGCGGCGTCACCTTCCACGACATGACGGGCGCCTGGAGCATCGCCGGGCCCGAAGAGCTGACACCGACCAGTACCAAGGCGATTACGGTCACGTTGGCGCGGCCGACGCCGCTGTCGATCCAGCTTGCCGAGGTGAAGCGGCCCGACTTTGTCGATGTAAAGTTTGAGCCACCGATGACGTTTACCATGGACAAGCCCGTGGGCGAAAAGGTGACGTACACCGGTGCCGCGACTTTTCAGCTGAAAGCGACCGATCCGGTGGTGCCGGGCACGGGCAAGCTCGACCTGACGGTGGTCGAGACCAATGCCACGGTGCAGACCGACGAGGGGACGGTGACGGGTACGCGCCACCTGGCCGGCACACTGACAGTGAGCGGCGACAGTATTCCGGCGCTGGTGCGCGATGTGCCGATTACCGGCGATCTGTGGGTGCACGCGGACTTAGGGGTGGTCAAGGCCGTCGTGCCGGGCCTGGGCGTGGGCGTGGGCTGGGAGGGGGCGCACGACTGCGCCAAGGCGAGCGGCACTGACCTAGCGACGTGTCGCGGAATGTCGGTGCTCGACGGCACGGTCACGGCTTTTCGCCTGTCGACCAAGGACCGCGCGGGCGTGGCCGATGCCGATAAGATGCAGCACGCACAGATGCTCGTAGAGATGCGCTATGCCAACGAAAGTGATGCCCTGACGCAGACTTCGATGCCGCCGGTACAGCTGCAGGTCGCGGACTCGTACGGCACGTTTGGCGCGAATTGGGTGCAGAGCCCGATCTCGTACTTTCATCCGCAAGAGCTGGGTAAGGGGTATAAGTACTGGAATGCGTACGTAAGTCAGGCCGATAAGTACCAGCCGGGCGCCAATGGCATTGAGTATTATGTGGATGTGCAGCGCGGCTCGGCGACCCTGCCGGTGCGCGTGACGGCGCGGCTTCTGTACCACTTGGCGCCGTAGCCGAGCTAGCCCGCCAGCTTACTGGCCCAGCAGGGCCTTGCAGTCGCTCAGCACCTGCTGCGGATGCGCCGCGATGTTGAACCCCACGTTGTAGTGCAGGATTCGCGCGCCTTGCGGGTCGAGTACGACGGTAACGCGGTCCGCAAAGAGCTGGTTACCCGTCTTGGCGGCGCCCCAGGCCAGAGCCAGCTCGCGGCCAGCGTCGCTCCACAGGGCAAAGGCAAACTTCTCCGACGCCTTGAACTGGGCGTTCTTGGCCGGTTTGTCAAACGACGCGCCCACCAGGGTTACGCCCAGAGCATCAAACTGATCTTGGAGGTCGCGGAACCCGCAACCCTCGGCCGTTCAACCCGAGGTCTGTGCCGCCGGATAGAACCACACGACCGTGTAGTGGCCCAGCAAGGCGTCTGCGGTCACGGCCGCGGCCTCGCTGTCGACCACTTTGGCAAAGGCCGGCAGCGGCAGCGGGGCAGGTTGCAGGCCAAAGGTAACGGGCAGACCCGCGTCGGCGGCGCTGGCATCCGCCACGGCGATAGCCGGCGTATCTTGCGGCGTATCTTGCGTATCTTGGGGTGTATCTTGGGGTGTATCTTGGGGCGTATCTTGGGGTGCGTCGACCGCCACGTCGGCGCTGGCCGTGTCTAGGCCGGCGGAGGCATCGGCGGTCACGGCGCCCGAACCAGTGGGGGCAGTGGCGGTACAAGCCAAGTTAAGTGCGAGCAGGGCAGCAAAGGAGTAGGTGCGCATCGACGTATGCTGCGCGCGCGGCAGGTCAAGTCGAGTGATCTGGGTGCAATGTGTTGTATATTAATGATATTTGCGGCGGAGTGGGTGGGCTCAAGTGCGCGCGGGATGTTTGAGCGTGCTTCGCAGCACCTTGCCCAGCTCTACGGCCATCAGCGGCACCAGCGACACGCCCAGGCAAGCGGCCATCGCGCCAATCGGCACACTTCCCAAACCAAACAGCGACTGCGTGGGCCCAAAGCGCGACAACGCCACCGTAGCGGCAATCGAGGCGGCGACGATCCAGGCCAGCCGCGGATTATCAGCAAATTTCAGCTGCCACAGCCCGCGCGTGTCGTGCCGAGCGCCAAAGGTCCGCCACAGCTGCGTGGTCGCCATCGCGGTAAACGCCAAGGTGCGCGCCTGGTCCAAGCTGTAGTGGTTTAGCGCCATACCGTACACGGCAAGAACGACCAGCGTTTCTAGCACGCCCACCCATGCGACCTGCGTCCACTGGGGCCAACCCAGCATCGGCTCCTTGGCCGGCCGCGGTGGCTGCTTCAGCACCTCGCCGTCGGCGGGCTCCATAACCAGCGCCAGCGAAGGCGCGCCATCGGTTACCAAGTTAATCCACAAGATCTGCAGGGGTACCAGAGGCACCGGCCAGCCCGCAACCGATGCGGCGAGCACGACACCCAGCTTGGCCACCGCGCCAGTGACCAGGTACACCAGCGACCGGCGAATGCCCGAAAAGATCGCCCGCCCCTCCTGCACTGCTGCGATAATGCTGGCAAAATTGTCGTCGGCCAGCACCATGTCCGCCGCTTGCCGCGTCACCTCGGTGCCGGCCTTGCCCATCGCGATCCCGATATCGGCCCGTTCTAGGGCGGGCGCATCGTTGACGCCGTCGCCGGTCATGGCCACCACCGCACCGCGACTCTGCCAGGTGGCGACAATTCGCAGCTTGTCAGAGGGAGTTGCGCGGGCGTGAATCAGCTCGGCCGGGTCCTCAAGCTCTTGAACAATGCCCATCTCGCGACCGATGGCCGCCGCAGTTCGCGGATGGTCGCCGGTAATCATTACCACGCGAATGCCGGCCTCGCGCGCCTGCTGCACGGCCCGCACTGCGGCTTGGCGCGGCGGATCGGCTAGGCCAAGCAGCCCAACTAGGCGCAGATCGCACTCGGCATCTTGCGTTCCGGTCGCCACCGCGAGCACCCGCAGACCGCGCTCCGCCAGCTCCTCTGCCGCTATGGCAAGGCCCGCCGGCACATGTGTCGCCACCTTGAGCAGCCCCTCGAGAGCGCCCTTGACGAACAACTGCTGCTGGCCGGCACCCACTTCGCGCCAGACCGACATGCGCTTGCGGTCGGCGTCAAAGGGGTGCACACCTAGGCGCGGCGACATGCTTTCCAGCTCAGAGCGTTCGATAGCGCGGTTGCGCGCGGCTTGCAGAATCGCTAGTTCAGTGGGATCGCCGTGCCCAGGCTGGCCGGCTTGGCCAAGCTCCGCGTCGCAGCACAGGGCGGCACAGCGCAAAAGCTCGTTTTCGTCGCTGGCCCATACGTCGCGCACGCTCATTTCGCCCGTGGTCAATGTTCCGGTCTTGTCGGTGCAGATGATGGTCGTGCAACCTAAAGTTTCAACGGCCGGCAGCTTGCGCACCAGCACGTTGCGCTTGGCCATGCGCTGGACGCCCAGAGCGAGCGCGACCGTGACCATGACGGGCAGTCCTTCGGGCACGGCGGCAACCGCGAGCGAGATCGCTGTCAAAAGCACCTCGAGCCAAGGGCGACCCAGGTACAGCGACTGGGCAGCCACAACCAGGGTTACACCAAGACACAGCTTTAGCAGGGTCCGCCCCACCTGTTCAAGGCGGTGCTGCAGCGGCGTCTCGGTCGCGGCGTTTTGGCCCAACATCCCCGCGATTTTGCCGATTTCGGTGTTCATGCCGGTCGCAGTTACCCGTGCCCGGCCCGTACCAACCGCCACCCGCGTACCGGCAAAAACGCAATCGGTGCGCTCGGCCAGGGGTGCATCGGTGGGGCAAGCGGCCAGCGACTTGGCGACGGGCTCACTCTCGCCGGTCAGCATCGACTCAACGGTCTGCAAGTCGTGTGCCTGCAGCAACTGCGCATCGGCGGCGACCACATCGCCCGCTTCGAGCAACAGGCAATCGCCAGGTACCACTTCGGCCGCAGGCACTTGCGAGCCATGGCCATCGCGAAGCACCTGGGCGCGCGGCGCGGTCATCGCCCGCAGGGCCCGCACGGCCCGCTCGGCCGAACCCTCTTGCCGGTAGCCAATAATGCCATTGAGGACCAGGATTGCAGCAATCGCCAGCGCTTCGGCCAGCTCGCCAAGCGCCGCCGCCAGCACACACGCGGCCAGCAACATCAGGATGAGGGCGCCCGAGAACTGCCGGGCAAACACCTTCCAGCGCGGTGTTGGCGCCGCTTCGCGCAGCTCGTTGCGGCCAAACCTGACCTGAGCGGCGCGAACTTGCTCGCCAGTTAGGCCAAGCTGGGCAGAATCCGTTGGCGCGACAGGTGGTTGAGGAGCGGGGGTGGCAGCAGTCTGGTCGGCCATGACGCGTCCTTGCGGAAGGCAGGTCTGGGCACCTCCCGCAGGGCAAGCTAGGTCGGCGCGCCAGGTGGGTCAATCGGTCGGCAGCTTTGCGGGGCCGCGGCGGGGTGTCTGGCGCTACGGACCCCACACAGTCTTGCAAACCGCTTAATTTCATAAGACGATCTGCGCTACCCTGTCGTGGTCGTCAACTCCCCCGCCGAAACCCGCAGCGCCGCCGCCAACATCTGTATCGTCGCATGGTTAGGCGATTGCCTCCCGCCCTCAAGCCGACTAATCGCAACCCGCGACAGCCCCGACGCCAGCGCCAGCTCGGCCTGCGTCATCCCCGCCGCCTTGCGCCAGCCGCGGATGCGCGCCCCCGCCACCCCAGCTCCCGAGCGTTGGGCCACCGCAACTGCGTGCCCGTCAGGATGCCCACCAGCAAAATCGCCAGAGCGATCAGGCTGTCGAGCGTCTTGGTCACCGCGTAGAGCAGCCGCATCCAGGTATCCATGTTGCCTCCCGGTTGGACGCCGCTGAGAACCAAGCACTGCGGGCAAATCGTCGCGGCGGGTCGGGCTAGCGCCCGCTTGCGACCCACAGAGCAGCACTGAGCCACGTCGAGACGTTCGCCACGGTGTGCGGCGTCTCCGAGGTCTCTGACCGAAGTCTTAAATCATGATTCCGTTGCGAAAATTGACGGTCATGTCTTGCCGGGTGGCTGTCGTCGGGCAGCGGCCAGGCCCCAGCGCAAACTTGGCGTCCGTCAAGCGAAGATCCAGCGACCGTAGCTGCTTGGGCTGTGCGCCCGCCATCGGAGCCCAGGCCTCTCTCGGCCATGGCGCCGGCGGTG
This sequence comes from uncultured Myxococcales bacterium, assembly GCA_903883645.1. Lineage (GTDB taxonomy): Bacteria > Myxococcota_A > UBA9042 > UBA9042 > UBA9042 > SXRM01. Next base: position 8,052 of record CAISBR010000122.1, read on the forward strand.
GCTGCTCAAGCACCGGCTTCGGCTCAAGTGCAAGCGGCACCGACCCAGGCCGCTGCCGCTAGGGCCAAGGCCGTGGTCAAGAAGAAGGCCGTTGACACGAAGAAGCTGTTGGTCGAGTAGCGCCTATGGCCACATGGTGGCACCGAAGGGCAGGGTGTCGCCCCTGCCTCTCGGTGGCACGACCCTCTAGGCCGTCATCCCCGGCCGCCCATGCTGCCCGCCGCGGCCATGCCCTCGACCACGACGATGCTGAACTTGGCCGCCGCCGCCCGCAGCGCGATGGCATCTTGGTAGGCGGCCGAATCGAAGCACGCGCGGGCGGCTGCGTAGCTTGGGAACTCTACAAAGTAGGGACGGCCCTGCAGTGCACCTTCTACGACCTCGCCCACGTCGCCGCGCGCCAGCACCCGGCCGCCGTACGAGGCGAGCACCGGCCCGGCGACGGCGGTATAGGCGCCAAACTGCGCGGGGTTGCTGACGCTAGCTAGCACCAGCCAGTAGCCCTTGGCCACGGCGGTGTCTGGAGCCACCAGCGCCGGGTAGTCGATGTAGCCCCGCTCGCCGCCACCGTAAAACGTGTTGCGGTCGGCCTGCGCGAGCGGCGCGTCGGTGGCCAAGCGCTGCACCAAGTCGGGGTTGGCGATAAACGGCGCGCCAAACGATACGGCCTGGGCCACGCCACTCGCCACCGCTGCCTCGGCCGACGCGCGGTCGTAGCCGCCGTTGACGATGAGGTTGCCGCGAAAAAGTGCGCCAAAGGTCGCAATCGCATCCTGCGGCCAATGCGGAAAGCGCGTGGCATCGGGCGTCGCGCGCATCAAGTGCAGGTAGGCCAGCGGCAGATCGCTAAGCTTGCCGATGAGGTACGAGAAGGTCGCGAGCGGGTCCGAGTCGATCATCGTGTTGTAGGCGAGAGTGGGCGAAAGGCGAATACCCACGCGGCCCTCGCCCCACACGCCCACGAGGCGGTCCATGACCTCGAGCACAAAGCGCGCGCGGTTCTCGATGCTGCCGCCGTACGCGTCGGTGCGCTGGTTGGCCGAGTCGACCAAGAACTGGTGCGGCAGGTAGCCAAAGGCGCCGTGCAGCTCCACGCCGTCAAAGCCCGCGAGCTTGGCGTTCTTGGCGCCCAGCTCAAAGTCGTCGACGGTCGCGCGGACCTCCTCGGTCGTCAGCGGGCGCGGCACCTCGTAGTCCTGCAAGCCCGTTGGGGTAAAGTGCTGCTGGCCCTGGATGGCGACGGCAGAGGGCGCCACCGGCAGCCGACCTTCGCGCACGGCCGAGTGACCAACGCGCCCGGTGTGCCACAGCTGCATGACGATGGTGCCGCCGGCTGTGTGGACCGCGCTGGTCACCCGCCGCCACGCCTCGACTTGCGCGGTGGTCCAGATGCCGGGCGTCATGGGATAGCCCTTGGCGTCGGCCGAGATGGTGGTCGCCTCGGTGAGGATGAGCCCCGCCGTCGCGCGCTCCGCGTAGTAGCGCACGGTGATGTCGCCCACCACGCCGGCGGCGTCGGCCCGGTTGCGGGTCATGGGCGCCATGATGACGCGGTTGCGCAGCTTCAGTTTTCCAAGGGTTACGGGTGTCAGCAGCTTCAAGGTGGCCTCGTCAAAGTTGGGGAGTGGTAGTCAGTGCAAGATAGGGCTACGCTGCGTGTGGGACAATCCCACGTTATTGGGATAGACTGGACCACTCATGGGCCACATCGACTTCAACGCGGCGTTCATCTTGGTCCGCGTGGTGCAAGAGGGCAGCTTTCGGAGCGCGGCGCGGGCGCTGGGCCTGCCCAAGACCACCGTCAGCCGCAAAGTCGCCGAGTTAGAGGAGCACTTGGGCGCTCAGCTGCTGCTGCGGACCACGCGGACCTTGGCGCTGACAGATGCCGGCGCTGCGTTTGTCGAAGAGGCCGAGGCGGCTATCGCGCGGCTCGAGGCGGCCGAGGCGGCGGTGTCGGAGCTGCAGCGCGAGCCGCGGGGCAAGCTTCGCGTCACTACCACAGTGCCGCTGGGCGAGCGGTTGCTGGCGCCCATCGTCGCGGCGTTTTTGGAGGCGCACCCGGGCGTAGAGCTGACGCTGCACCTGACCGACCGCCGCGTCGACCTGGTTGCCGAGCGGTTTGACGTGGCCCTGCGCACCGGGGCCTTGCCGGACTCGACGCTGGTCGCGCGCCTGGTCGGCAGCTCGGTGTACCGCCTGGTGGCGAGTCCCGACTACTTGGCGCGCCATGGCATACCGCTGCATCCGTCTGACCTGACAGGGCATTCGTGCCTGCGCTTTACCCAGCTGGGTACGGCGGTGCGCACGACGTGGCCGTTTGGCAAGGGCAAGCACGCGACCGAGGTGCCGGTGCACGGGCGGCTGGTGAGCGACGACTTTGTGGCGCTGCGCACGGCCGCCGAGCAGGGGCTGGGGATTGCGCGCCTGCCGATGGTGGTGGTGCACTCGGCGGTTCGCGCAGGCCGGTTGGTGCACTTGCTCGACGAGTTTGCCCCGCCGCCGACGCCGCTGCACTTGGTGCACGTGGGGGGCCGCCACCTGCCGCCGCGGACGCGGGCCTTTCTCGACTTTGTGCAGCCGCGGCTGGCCGAGGCCCTGGCGGAGCTGCTCGAGGGCCCGGGATGGCCTTGTGCCCTGTAGCGCGAGGGGGTCTGACCGGCAACATGGTCTACAAGACAGACCGGCGATCCCTGCGCCGCCACCAAGCCCAGTGCGAACTTCTCAACTTATTCCAAGTGCACAAAGTTCAAAAGCGCGCACTGCCACCAGCCGCGGCGCTACTTCACCTGGCAGACGATGACGCCATTGATGTTCATGGTCATCGACTTGCCCGTGTCGCAGTAGTTCTGCGAGCCGTACTGATTGGTCTGGTAGGTCACGCTGGTCGCCGAGTTGATGTAAATCGCGTCGTTGGTCTGCAGGCCGCTTTGGTATGTGCCGCCACAGTAGTTGCCGCAGCCGCGGTCGAACACGCGCAAGCTCACGCCGGTGGGCAGGCCGTAATTCTGGAAGCCGCTGGCCTGGCCCCAGGCGGTGTTGCCCGCGCCCAGATAGCAGCAGTAGCTGTTGCAGTAGTAGGCCGATGCGCTGTACATGCCCGCGCCGTCGCCGTTGTAGGTGCTGGCCGCATTCATGTTGGCCGAGAAGCCGCGCGCGGTGCAGTAGCTGGCGTAGTCCGCGTTGCTGGCGATGGCGGTGCCGGCGGGCACGTAGACGAACGCGAGCTGCTTGTTGCCCGAGCTGAGCTTGGCCACCGCGTAACCGCCTGCACAGTAACCCGAATTGCAGGTCAGCTGCGAGCCGTTGACCGTGGGGCACACATTGCCACAGGCGCCGCAGTTGTTGGCGTTCGAGGTGAGGTCGAGCTCGCAGCCGTCGGCCAGTTTGTTGCTGTTGCAGTCGCCAAAATTGGTGTTGCAGGCGCCGTTGCAGCTGCCGGCCCCGCAGGTGGGCGAGCTGATGTTGTTGTTCGAGCACTTCTTGCCGCAGCCACCGCAGTTGCTGGCGTCGCTCTGCACGTTGAGCTCGCAGCCGTCGGTCTTCTTGTCGCTGTTGCAGTCGCCAAAGCCGCTGTTGCAGGCGCCGTTGCAGGTGCCGCCGCTGCAGGTGGGGGTGGCGATGTTCGTGTTTGAACACACGGTGTTGCAGCCGCCGCAGTTCTTGGCGTCGGTGGCTAGGTTCGACTCGCAGCCGTTGGCGGTGTTGCCGTCACATTCGGCGTAGCCGGTGTCGCAGGTGCAGTCGTACGCGCCCACCGAGTTGCTGCACACGGTATGTGCGGGGCAAGTGGCGGTACCGGCTTTGCATTCGTCGACGTCGCTGCAGCTAAAGCCGTCGCCCGCGTAGCCCGCGTTGCACTTGCACGCGACGCTCTGGGCCGCCGGGGTGCACAGGGCGTTGGCGTTGCAGCCGATGGCCCCAGCGCACTTGCCCGCAGAGCACACGTCGCCCGAGGTGCAGCCGTTATTATCGTTGCAAGTCGCGGTGTTGTTGCCAAATACGCAGCCCTTGAGCGCGTCGCAG
>CAISBR010000123.1 GCA_903883645.1 uncultured Myxococcales bacterium
ATGCGGCTGCACCATGGCCACGGATGGGGCAGCCCTGCCCTGCCCGCGGCTGCGATCCGCTTGGGGTGGTGGCGGGCGTGGGTGGATCGCAGCGTGCTTGGCGTGTCGCGCGGCGGAGCTCTAGCTAGTTGTCGCCTTTTTCCCGCGTCTCAGGGCGGGTGGACGACCGTGCTTTCAGTACCCGTACGCGCCCACGTCGTGGCAGGTTTTCTGGCACGCGGGTGAGTTGGTGGCCGGGTCAAGGAAGCATACCGTTGGGTACACGGTTGGCACGGCGCATTGTGGTGCTGGGGGCGGTTGGCCGCTTGGCTTCTTGCACGAGCACTGAACCTGAAGATTTTCGCACGCCTGAGTGGGAAACCAGTAGTAGCCGAGGTCTAGGAAGTGGCTGCATTGGGGGTCATATTGCGCCTTGATGTCGGCGGCAACGCCTGAAGGAAGATCGGTAAGGCGCGTGCAGGCGTCAATGTGGTCGTAATCGCACTTGACCTGGCCTGCCAATGTTGGGCAGGTGCCAATATGACCGTGACCACAAGGGATACCGCCAATCTTCAGCGGCGACGAGACTCGGTGAACTTCAACCGGCTGACATCGGTGGACGTCGCCCCAAATCATGCAGCTTGCGTAGTACTTGCAGGCGGCGGGTTCGGTCTGGGCCAAGTAGTCCTCGCATGACTGAAGCGTCCACTTCAGCACACCGTCGCCGCCGTACTTACACTCCACGTAGTGTGGTCGGTTGCAGTAAGAGTAGCCTTCGCCAGCACCCTGATCCGCATCGACGTTTGTGCACTTGATCTCGCCTTTGGCACTGCATTCCTGTCCCGGAACCGGCAGATTTGCCGCGCAAACTGCTGCACTTGTTGGTGTTATCGGGCCTGCGGTATCGGTGCCGTCCAACCCATCAAGAGGGCCGCTGCCGGTTAAGTCCGTTGTGGCATCTGGCATCGATACCTGGTCGTCACCAGCATCGCCGCTACCGCCCGCATCCGCGATGGGTGAACTTGTGTCCGACGTGGTTCCGTTGGGCACTTGCGCCGGCTTGGAGTTGCAACTGCACGCCGCGGCCGTGACCAGTACCCCCCAGACCGTTGCAGGCACGAAGCGACTTACAAGAGAGCTTGTAAACATGGTCCCCCCCTTATTGTTGCGTGCACGCCGCCGGGCGGTTGCTGTAGTGGTAGTTGAGGAGCGCGACGTTGTCCACGCGGCCGTGGAAGTACACCGTCGTGCTTGTTGTGCCGTCGTGCCCAATGTAGACCGTTCCTGGTGCAGAGAGCGAGGCCGTCCAAGTTTGGTAGACACAATCGGAAGCGGTCGTTGCCGCGAGATAACCGCCGTTTGTGAAGTCCCACGGCCGGACGTGCAAGAAGTGCCCATTTGCCCCGTTCTTGCTCGCACCCCAGACGATCCGGTACCAGCGCCCCCGCTCCAAGCCGGTAAAGGTCAATGCGGTGCTTCCGCCAACCGAGGCTTGGAGCTGGTTGCCGCCGACGCTTGAGGTCATCGTCAACACGAAGGCGCCGGACTTGAACAACACCTCGCTTGTCTGGCCAGGCAGTAAGCCGTCGAAACGAAAGTCGGCGCGTATCATGAACGCATCGTTGTAAGTTCCTGACATCGCATCGAGCCGTGTGTTTCCGTTTGTCTTGATTGTCAAGGGGCTACTCGTCGTAACCGTAAAGCCCCGCCTAGCTATGCGCCAAACATCGGGCGACGCGCACAGCGTCTTGGTGCCGTCGACGCAGTTGTCAAGGCTCGAGTTGTAGGTGATCGCCATGGGTGCAGGCCCAGATGGGCTCAAGGCCGCCTCTTTGCAGGCCGCCACCGCCTCTTGCTGCTTGTCCGACTTGAGCTTGCCCAACCCTTTTAGGGCCTGGACACATAGCTCTGTGGCCGCCGCTTGGGCAGCAGCAGCGCTGGTGTCTGCGTCGTTATGCGAAACGGCCGGAGTGCCGCGGGTTGCGATCACGGGCTTGGCCTCAACGGCTGCCGGTGTGGGCGCGGCCTTGATCACCCAGGGCGAGGTGTCGGGATCGGCGTAGAGCGCCCCCCCCTAGAAACACACTGAAACCTAAGGAACTAATTGCGAGTCGCGACCACAGTCGCCGGCTGCCATACGGTACGAGTACTGCTGCCATCACACACTTCCGTACCGGCACGATGCCGGAATTGCCAGTGCTTTCGGCTTCCTCTTCCCCTCGACCCCCTGTGCGCCTGTCGCTGTGCCCGCAGCGAATGTCGATCGGCTGGCGTAGAGAGCGTCTGCTTGCAGGGCGGCCAAGTCAAGCCGATTTCGCGAGCCGCCACATAGTTAAATATAAGAATTTACTTAGGATGCAATCACCGCGCTTGACGACCCATGGGACAGGGTTTCGACGGGAACACTAGCCGCATGTCGGTTCCCGTCAACGACGAGACGGAAGGCAAGGCGATCCGGCCGCGCAGCGGGCGGTTCCGCGTCAGCGATCCTGGCCCCGCAGGGGTGGCGGCGCTGAACAAGCGTCGCCACCGCCGGGAGCAGGCACCTGCGTGTCGCGCCTGTCGCTACTTCGACCGGCGGCCGGAGCGCGACGGGCCGCAGCGGCCCGGGACGCCCAATTGTGCGGGCGGTCTAGGGTGGTGAAGGGGCCGTCCCAGGGATTGTGCGGCCGGCGCAGGGTGGGGAAAAGCCGGCGCGGATGGTGAAGGGGCCGGCCCAGGGATTGTGCGGGCGGTCCAGGGTGGGGAAAAGCCGGCGCGGATGGTGCAGGGGCCGGCGCGGATGGTG
>CAISBR010000124.1 GCA_903883645.1 uncultured Myxococcales bacterium
GACCGAGGTGTGCAACGGCGCCGACGACAACTGCAACGGCCAGATCGACGAGAGCGTGCTGAAAACCTTCTACAAAGACAACGACGGCGATGGCTATGGCAGCGTGACGTCGCAGATTGCTTGCACGGCGCCTACGGGGTACACGCTCAATGCCGGCGACTGCAATGACTTCAACAAGCTCATCTATCCCGGGGCGACGGAAATCTGCAACGACCTCGACGATGACTGCAATGGCGTCGCCGACGACGGGCTGGCTACCAAGACCATCTACAAGGACAACGATGGCGACAGCTTCGCCGCCGACAATGCCGCCAAGCAAGACAAGTGCAACGTGCCGGTCAACTGGGCGCTCGCCAAAGACGTCAACGGCGACGGCAAGAGCGACTGGGACTGCGACGACTCGGATGTGACCACCTACCCAGGCGCGGTCGACAAATGCGACGGCAAAGACAACGACTGCAACGGCAGCAAAGACCAGACCTGCCCCACGCCGTGCAGCGGCGCTTGGCCGGTCTACATGGGCCCCGGCGACGTTCAATGTCCTGTTATTGCTATGGATATCGACAACGACGGCTCGGGCGATGTCTTCGTGGGCTGTCGGCAGCAGGTGGTAAACGCCCTTGGCGCCAAGAAACTCGACCTGCCGGGCTGCAGCACCTCGTGGTGGCGCGGCGCGGTGTCACAGCTCGACGCGGGAACCGATTTTGGCTGGGATATCACATGCTTAAATGCTGTGTACGACCAGACCGGCAAGCGCGCCGACATTACTGGCAGCTATGGCAGCCCAGCCATCGGCGACTGCACCGGCGACGGCATTCCCGATATCGCCACCTCGACCTGGTCGGGCTACGTGCTCAACGCCGGCAAGCGCGATGCGGCCGGTAAGTGGTCATTGCAACAGACGTATACCCTACCCACGGTGGGCAATGGCGCATGGGAAATCTACTCGCCCATCTTGGTCGACCTCGACGACGACGGCGTGATGGAAATCATGGCCGGCTCGGGCTACGGCTCATCGGCCGAAGGCGACCACCCCGACGGCCGCATCTACGCGTGGCGCTTCGACGCCCTCTCGAACAGCTTCTTGCGCTATTGCCCCCTCGACCCCAAGAACCCCGACACCTGCTGGGCAACCACGCAGAAGTACTGGTGGACCTCGAGCGCAGCTGTTCTCGACTTTACCGGCGGCGGCAAGAACGAGCTGGTCTTCCCGCCCAACGGCGGCTTCTTGTTCGACGCCATTGGCAAGACGCTCGACGCCGGCAGCTTGCCCAATCTGCCCATGGACTTGGACCACGACGGCAAGTGGAGCTGGGGCAGCGACTACGGCTCGACCTTTATCGACCTAGACGGCGACGGCGTGATGGAGCAGCTCTCGGGCAATAACATCTTGGACAGCAAGGGCAAATCGGTGCCTGGCTGGCCCGTGCCGACCAAGGGCGGTGGCATCCAGTCGTCGACCGTGACCGACATGGACCACGATGGCTACGCCGAGGTCATCTTTGGCGACGGCCAGTACTTGGCGTGCTACGAGCTGGGCGAAAAGAGCTTTGATGCCAATCGGGTCGACTGGTGGGGCGACCGCATGTACTACAACTGGACCAATTGGAACGGGCAATACGACTCGTTCGAACCCAATGACAAGCCGGCCAACGCGCCCATCCTCGCCGGCCCGACCGGTACCGTGCAGGCCTTCATCGGCCGCTCGGGCGACGTCGACTACTACCGCTTCCCCGTATTCGGCTACTGGACCGCGTATACATTCACGATCTCGAACATGGCGCCCGGCGTCGACTACGATCTTGAGGTCACCAACGGCGACGGCAGCTATGGCAGCTGCACCAGCACCACCGGCGGCAGCGGCAACGACTCGTGCTATGCCTACGCCTATGTGCCGGGCCAGGATTTTAAGGGTTCGTTCTTGGTGAAGGTTAAGGGCAAGTCCGCCAGCGATAAGCATAATGTACGGCCCTACCACCTAAGCTGGGCCAAGAACAACTACTGATCTGGGGCTAGCTTTCTGCTAGTCTTAGACGACGGGAGCCGCTGCGCTCGCCGGCAATCGCCACACTGAGGCACCGCCTTGAGGTCGAACATGGTCTGCACTCGTACACGCATCGCCGGCGCGCTTGCCGCTCTGCTCCTCGCCGCCCTACCCGCCTGCGGTAGCGACACCGCCGCCGTCGGCACCCCCAGCGCGACCAAAGACGCCTCGTCCGCCGACGTCAGCACCGACCTGGGCGAGCAAGATCTCTTCGCGCAAGACCTCGTCGAAGACGTCGAC
>CAISBR010000125.1 GCA_903883645.1 uncultured Myxococcales bacterium
CAAAACTTTAGGCAAACTGGCGGTCTATACGGGCCCGTCGAACTTGTGCACGGCGTTTGCCGTCTGCACCGCCGCGCGGATGGGGCTCAAGTGTGCGTTTCAGGGCGGCGGGCTGGCGGAATGGCCGGTTGAGGCTGCCCACGGCAGCCGCCGCCCCAGCCGGCAAATCCGCCGACTTCAACCCGCCCTCCGCGCCGTGGAAGCGCATGGCCCGAGTGCCGCCGCGCGCCCAGTCGATGCCGGGCAACAGCCCCAAGACCGCGTCCATGGCGTCGGCAGCTCCGGCACTGGCCCACGCGTCAAGTCCAGGCTGCAAGCTACAGCCCGTCGCATCGTGGACCAAGGTAGCGAGCTGCTGGCGCGCGAGGCCTGCCTCGGGTCCCTTCTTGTGCGACGCCAACTTGACGACTGCCGTTGCCGCAGACGCGCTGGGCTGCATCATCAAGAATGGCAGGACAAGCTGCGGAAAACTTTCGACGATGACGACCCCGGCCGTGCCAAACAATTTCTGAACGGCTCGCGCGCGCTCGATTCCCTTGCCTTGCGCCTGCTTGCCTGCCTGAAATCGCGGCCATTGGACCACCGCGTCGTTCTTCCAGGTGTCCCTGAACTTGTTGGTCCAGGTCTTTTCGACATGCCGAAAGTGACTTGGGTTCTGCTCGTCCCGCACTTCGTCGCCCAACGGCTGGTCAAACAGGATCAAGTCAAACTTGCCGATATCGCTGGGCGCATGGGCAAAGCCCACCGGATCTAGAACCAACAACATCCTGAATGTCAGTGAGTTGTAGCGCGTCCGCCGGCAAACCGCTAGGCTTGCCTGCGCCGCGAAGCTGGCCGGTCCGCAAGTCGTGCGCAGGCCGCAGCCCAACCCCGAGCCCAGACGTAAGACGGCCCCTTTGCGACGCTACGGCGCCACGGGCAACAGTTTGGAATTGCAGTATGTCTTGCCCCTTTACCCCCTAGGCAGCGTACTGCGTGAGTACGATTTTTGCCCGACCTTTCAGCGCGTTGTACGCCCGCTTCTCGGTCCACGTCTGCCGGCGACACTGCCGGTGCGCGCTCGTTTGCCGAATCCACGCCCGCTCAGCGGCCTGACTCGCGGGCGCCTCGAGCGTGACCTCGACCCGATGCTGACTCGCGTACGCCTGCCAACGGGCTAAAAGTACAGGCATATACAGACAGGGCGCACTCGATTGCCATGGGCCGGCGGGTTCGACCGGTGGCGGTCTCAGCCGTGGCGGCGGAGTGCGCGGCGCCGGCGTCGGCTTGGTGCATGGCGGCGGTGTCACCTTGGGCGCTTGGGGCACTTGCTTTTGATAATGGGCCAGAATTTCATCGCGCCGCGCGACCAAGTCGACTGCTATCGGCACACCAAATTCGCGCCGATAGCTCGCATCGCGGCGGGTCGTGCAGCCTTGCCGCGTTACACAAATGCCGCATGTCGCCGCCGTGCCACGGTAGATGGCGTATGGGCGCGCGCCAAGAACGAATCGCAGATTATGCAATGGAATCAGCGCTCCGGCCGTGCACATCCGGCTGCCAGGCACCGGAACGGGTGGTGCTGGTGGCGGCACGGGCCGCGTGGAATCGGGCGCTAGGTTTTGCGTGCAAGGCTCTGGCGGCGCGCCGATTTCCGGGAGCGCCGGCACTGCCTCGGGTGGCTCAGGCGCTGGTGGCTCCAGGATGGTGACCACTTCGCTGGACTCGAGCTCGACGGGTCTGGCCACCTGTTCGGGCGCATCGCCAAGATTTCCCTGAAGTTGCACGGCTGCCACCCGCACCAGATTGGCCGTCCACATGCCAATGGCGGTCATCAAGCGCTGGCCTTCGGGCTTCTTGGAAAACGAATCACCCAGGTGCAACTCTTTATTACTGTGCGAGAAAGCGTTCTCCTGGCCACACCGACCGTAGTAAAGCGTGACCGTTTCGGGCGCTGGCCAGGCTCCGGGGGTTAAATCCGTAGCAAAAACCTCGTATTGCCAAGGGCCAATCACCGTGCCCGCGCCGTGCTTCTTGCCGTCTTGCGCTGCCGGAAACCGTGAAACGACCAAGCGAGCGCGCAGCGCCTGGCGATCCAACGCTTCCTTGAGAAACAGCTCCTTGGACAGCGCCCACGACCCGAGCTCAGTCGCTTCGCGGCGCGGGCCGCTACCTGAATCGGCCACCGGGCGCCACGGCGATGTGGACAAAAACTCCCTAACAGCAGTGTCTTGCAAGACATGGCACGAACCGAGCCGGGTCAAATAGTGAACGCCCTGGTCGACCACCGCAGCAATCGCGTCGTGATGGCCGCCGGCACCATCAAAACGAAGCAGCGTCGCGGGCAAGTCGAGCCCCGCCCAGTCCACCGTCTCTGCGACAGTTTTGGATGCAATTCCAATAGCCTGGGCAAACGGCGTATTGCCGGGCCAGACCGATGCGTGCATCCACAGGCCGGCGCCAGCGTGGCTGAGCATGGCGGTGCTGAACTGAGTTTCGCCGCGCTTTCGCCCAGTATAACCCGGGGCGCACAACTTGGCGTGGCGGCGGCGCGGTGGCGGCAGGTCCTCGCCGTCGGGCAACGCGCGCTCGCGCGAGGCACTGACGGTAGGGTCAAAGTCGAAGACCGACCAGAAACGCCCCGAGGTGTCGCGGGCTTGGACGAGCGGGCTACGCAGCACCTCGCGACAACCGCTGCCGCAGGTCAAGAGCCAACCCACGAACTCGTCAGGATTTTCGAGGCGGTCCGCGGCGGCCAGCAGGCCTGAGGTGGCGGTCGACTTGGGCAGCTCTCGCCGGTCTGCGATGGCGGCAATTTGGGCGGTCTTGCCTTGGGTGTCGCGAAAGAAGCCTTTGATCCCTCCGGAGTTAGGGGCGAGAAAGAAAGCCAGACCGGTGAGTAGCAAGTCCAGGCCGCCGTAGCCGCCTTGTCGCGGGATGGCCAAGCGAAGGGCTAGCTCATCGAGGAGCTTTGCCTGCCGCAAGACGCTGACGATAAGGGTGAATTTGGCAATCCACTGCGGCAACGGAGCCGACTTGAGACTACGCCTGACAACGAGAGAACTTTGCGGCATGCTTGACTCGGTCGCCGCCTCGGGACGGCTGCTTGACTCGGTCTAGCGACCCGGTGGTAACAGCACCGGCTCGCACGAGGCGGCGACCATCGCATGCTCTTGACTTGAAAACACGTATTTTCGATGTTTTCTCTATGTCCTTTGAATTTTAAGTGAAATTCTGGATCTGGAACCGGTGGGCAGTGCAGGGGCTGCCTGTAACCGTAGACGGGACGCCGCTTGGGCAATATCGCATCAAGGTCAGCCGACCAGGGTACGTAGCGGCAGAGTACACCGCCAAGGTGGGTGCTGGCGAGCGAGCCCGCGTTGCAGTGAAGCTAGCGCGGGACGACTTGGCCCAGGACGCATCGGGAGCCGCGGCGCCGGTCGGCCCCTTGCGCGGCTACACGAAGATTCTGCCCGGTTCCTTTGTCATGGGATCGCCAGAAGGCGAAACAGGCCGGCGCCCCGATGAGGCGCAACACAAGGTCAAAATCTCACGGGCATTTTGGCTGAAGAAAACCGAGGTCACCCAAGGCGAGTGGCTGGCGACCATGGGGAAGAACCCAGCATATTTCAAGTCTTGTGGCGAAAGCTGCCCCGTCGAGCAGGTTACCTGGTTCGACGCTGTCGCGTACTGCAATACCTTGAGCAGATCTGAGGGCCTGGAAGAATGCTATGTCGGCGAAAAGTTTACAGGCCTGGATTGCTCCGGCTACCGACTGCCAACCGAGGCAGAGTGGGAGTACGCCGCGAGGGCCGGGGCTGCGGAAGCAAGACACGGGCCGCTTGGCGATGTGGCCTGGTTCAGCGAAAACAGTGCACGCTCCACGAAGCGGGTGTCCACCATGCTGCCGAATAGGTGGGGCCTGTCTGACATGCTTGGCAACGTGTGGGAGTGGACGCAGGACTGGAAGGGCGAATACCGCGAACCGGCGGTCGATCCGGTGGGCCCCGCGGAGGGCGAGAGTCGGATCGTTCGAGGGGGCAGTTGGAGTCACGATTCTAGCCAGTTGCGGTTCGCGACACGCCACAGCTACGCACCGGGTACGCTCATCATCATATTGGGCTTCCGACCTGCTCGGACTGTCTCCAGGGCGCCCTAGGCTGTGCACCAAGGCTGACTTGAAAGCAAACGGCAAGAATGGTCCAGCGGACAGGCACAGGCGTGGCGGAGATTTGGACCGCCGAGAAGACAACATTATCGGAACTCCCACCTGGAATGGGCGGGCGTGTACTGGTCACCCCCAGTCAAGCCGCCACGGCACCGGAAGTTCGACTTGCCGTCGCCAGCCCCAGTTGCCCTTGGTCGGGCCGCGCGTTTGGACGGGTTGCCAATCCAGACGGGTGGCAGCAACGGGTGGCAGCAGCGGAGCATTGATGCAGGGTAACGGACCGACGAACCGCATTTTCGCAGGCAGTTCCTCCAGCGGCACACGCCCCGCCGGAGGTACCCCATGCACCCCATCGAACTCGTGACCCCGCTGACCCCACGCCGCTCGTCGCGCCGCGACCACTGCCCGACGAGGCCCGCCGCCTTCTGGCCGACGCCGCCGGCAGCGGCCTGACCCTCGCCGCATACGCGCGCCAGCACGGCCTGCGTGAGCAGCAGATGTATTGGTGGAATAATCGACTACGCATGCATGTCGATACGAGTCGCTACAACCCGCCCCCCACCGTCACCTGCTTGCCATCCGCCAGCAGCAAGCTCTCGGGCAGCCACACGACCTGCAGCTTCTCTTTGGGCATAGCAGCCAGCGCCTTGTCTTCGGCCATGAACTGGTTGTAGTCGAGCGAGCCCGACCACGGCATCACTTGCCCAGGAGCGATCGTGTCGGTGAGCTTGAGGCTAACCCGCTGGATTCGCTGGCCAAACGGGTCGCGGAACTCAACTGCGCCTTTGGCAGCCGTAATCGCCTGTTTGCCGTTGTTTGTGAAGCGCACCTGCATGGCGAAGTCGTCGCCGTAGCGGTGGGCCTGGTAGTCCGACCGCAGCAGGCGCAGGTCTACGAACTCCATCGACAGCGCGTCGCGGAGCACTTTGCGCTCGGCCTCGAGCTTGGCCTCTTCGGCCGCCTGCTTGGCCTTGGCCTCCTTCTCGCCGCTGGCCTTGTCGTCGAGCCACGCCCGCTGGCGCTTGATGGCGTCGCCCACCGTCGTGCCCTTTTCGATGCCGCTGCCGCCAAAGGCCTTGCCCAGCGATGCACGCATCACGTAG
>CAISBR010000126.1 GCA_903883645.1 uncultured Myxococcales bacterium
AGGCCGGCTACTCGCCACAGCTCCTCGTTCACTACATCCGCACGGGCAGGGCGATTCGCGTCCTGCGGGGCATCTACCGCTTAGTCCACTTTCCGGCCAGCGAGCACGAGGACCTTGTCGCTGCGTGGCTTTGGTCGGAGCAGGCAGGCGTCGTGTCGCACCAGACAGCACTCGCCCTGCACGGCCTGTCGGACATCATGCCCGCCCACGTACACCTAACACTGCCACTTGGCTGGCAGGATCGGCGCTTTCGGCTGCCGCATGATGTGATTCTGCACCACGCCGACGTCTTGCCCGAGGACCGAGCGTGGTTTGGCCCAGTACCCACCAGCAGCCCGGCTCGCACCTTGAACGACTGTGCGACGGCCGGCCTCTCGCCCGACGTGCTGCGGCAAGCTGCGGGCCAAGCGCTTGCTCGTGGACTCGTTACAATGAACGAGCTGCGCGAAGTCGAGCGGGTGCTTGAGCCGTTTGGAGGCCTTGGGCCATGACGAACCAGCGCTACCCAACCCCAGAGGCCTTCAAGCAGGCCCTCGAACAACGGCTGCGCACGACGGTCACGACCGGCGCACTGTTCGCCCGCAAGCGGCAATTGCTCGTGTTTGACCGCTTCTTGGCGCGCGTCGTCGCGGTATTTGGCGATGCGGTGACGCTCAAAGGCGGGCTGGTCCTTGAGTTGCGCCTTGAGCGTGCGCGCACCACAAAAGACGTTGACCTGCGCATGATCGGCAGCCCCGAGGGAGTACTGGGCCGCCTTCAACAAGCGTGCCGCCGCGACCTTGGCGACTTCATGACCTTCGAGGTCGCCCTTGACGATGACCACCCCGAGATTCAAAACGACGCCATGCGGTACCAAGGTCGACGCTTTCGAGTCCTGGGCAAGCTTGCAGGCAAGGTGTACGGCCAGCCCTTTGGGGTTGATATCGGCTTTGGCAACCGGTCTTGGGCGAGCCCGAGGTCGTTGTCGCCCACGACGTGTTGTCGTTTGCTGGGATCTTGCCGCCCACTCTGCGCATCTACCCCATCGAGACCCACCTGGCCGAGAAGCTGCACGCCTACACCATGCCGCGCGACCGGCCCAACTCGCGGGTCAAGGACTTGCCCGACCTCGCGCTGTTGGCGATGGTGCAGCCCTTGGATGCACGCCGGCTGCGTGCCGGGCTCGAGCAGACGTTCTCGTTTCGCAAGACCCACGCGCTGCCAGTGGCCGTACCAATGCCGCCTGAATCTTGGCGCGTGCCCTATCCGGCGATGGCGCGCGAAGATGAGTTGCCGTGGCGTACGCTCGACGACGTGACCAAGGCTGCCGAGGCGTTTCTTGATCCGTTGCTTGCCGGCGACTTGCACGCGGCGTGGAGCCCGACACAATGGCGATGGTTGGCGCAGTAGACTGCAGATGAACGATGGTGCCGGCTGGGCGCTTCTACCCGCGGAGGTGCTTTGATGTCTGAACTGCGGCCGGTCTTCCTTTTTGGCCCACCCGGCGTGGGCAAGTCGACGCTTGGGGCCCGCGCATGCGCAAGCTTGGGCCTGCAATTTGCCGAAGCGGCGACCCATGGCGAGCTGCCCGGCGGTGATGTAGTGGCGGTGCCCTGGTCGCGAGTCGGCGAGCGCGCCGTGTGGACGGCAGTGCGCAAGCGCGGATATGTGCTAGGGTTGTGGGCGCATCCAGTCGAGCTCCTTGTCCGGTCAACGCCTGCCTACCGCTGCACGCCGGCCCGCACAATGACGACCCACGACGGCTTTGGCCGAAGCGGCGACGCGACGCGCGAGTATCGGCTGCTCGACCGGCACTGCCACGCGACACTGTCGCTCCACGATTTGGATGTCGACGCCGCAGTAGCGTTGCTTGTCCAGGTTGTTGCACATGAACGCGAGTGTGTGTCCCCGCTGCAGGTGGCTGCCGAGCGCACAGGTCGATGGGTTGATAACTGTGTCGAAACATACGGTTGTAACCAAGAAGCTGCCCAGGTGGCCGCCACTGCGATGGGGCTGTGGCTCGAACACTTGGACAATGCTGGCAAGTCGCCGCGGCAGCTGTCGGCCATCGGCAGTGATCTGCAGGCGGCACTCCTGCTGGTGTGCGGCTACGAGCAGATAACGCCCAGCACGGTGCTGCGCTGCTTCTCCTATGCGCCACATAGCTATGAGTTCAGGTGCAAATTTACGGACTCGGTGCCGGGCGTGCAGCGGTACGAACGCAACCTCGACGCATTTGGCGAGTGGCTGCGCGCTTCGGGCCGGCTACCCAGGGCATGAGCGCGCCGAAGAGGCACTCGAACGCTCCCAACTGCGGGTTGCGGCCACCGGTCACTTTGAGCAGTTGTCGCCCGTAGTCGACGGAACGCTCTATCGCCGGCTTATTGCAAACACCCTCTTGCCCAATGGGCGCTAGTAGTGGTTGAAGCATCAGCGAATTTGCAGATGCACCTGGGCAGCCAGTCAAATCGCCCCCGATTGCTGCTGTTGTGCGCAGATATGGATATTGCACAACAGCGCCACGTGCGCTAACCTTGCCGCCAACCACCAAGGAGTCCGCCATGCCGTTTGTCAGAATAAAAGGAAATCAAGTGCTTCTGGTTCACGGTGCCCGCAACCCAGACACGGGCGCGGTCGAGCAAGAAACGCTCTTTACCTTCTATACCAAGGCCGAAATTGAGGCGGCGACCGGCGAACATCGCCAACTGTTTCAGGGGCTACTGAAGCAGAATCATCCCGCGCAGCACTTTGACTGGGGTGCCGTCGATGCGGCCCTGCGCGCGCACATCGACCATGTGCCCGACGCTGCCCCGTCGCAGCAGAACACTGCGGCTCTCGAACTGCGGCGCGCGCTGGTCGACATTGTGCGCGTCACCTGGGAGCTCGATCCGACTGATCTGTTCAGCGCGCACGAGCTCGTTGCCGCCCAGAAGCAAGAAATAGGGCTGATTGTCGAGCAGCTGCAGTGGCTTTTGCGCGCACCGCCGCCAGCCGACTCCGAGTTCAATCGCGATACGCCCTCGCTGTGGCGGCAGGCGGCCAAGGCGCGGGCGGTGCCGCTGTCTGGCTGGGAGCAGCTTGACGACCTGTGGGATCACTGCAAATACGACGAAGTGCAAGCGCTGGCCGGACTGCTGGCCGAGGCCTTCCCCATGTTTGCCGATGCGCACAACTACCTGGGGCTCGTGGCGATGGAGCAGGGCAACCTGGCCGGGGCTCTGCAGCACTTTCTTGACGCCGAGGCCGTGGGGCGCAAGCAGTTTCCTCGGCGCATCGCCAAGTCGCGCTATTGGTCCGACCACTCTACGCGGCCGTTTCTGCGCGCGCTCATGCATCAGGTTGCCGCCCATAACCGGCTGGGCGCATACGCAAACGCGCTTGAAGTGTGCGATCGACTTGAGCGCGACTATGGCCAGGCTATCACTGCCGAAACCCTGCGGGTGCCGGTCCTGCTGAACGACGGGCAGTGGCAGCAGGCCGCCCACTTCGCGCAGACGGTGGTGGGGATCTATCCCGAGAATCACTTCTTGATAGCGCTCGCAATGTTGGAGCTTCGCCAGCTGTCGAGGGCCCACGAGCACTTTGTTTGTGGCGCGCTGCAGCTGCCGGCGACCGCCGCGCTTTTGCTTGGCGTGCGCTTGCCCAAAACCGTTGTCGAAGAACCCCGCGATCATAACCACGGTGTCGCTTTGCTGCGGCAGTTGCGGCCGTATCTGGGCTCGCATCGCAAGTCGCTGCAGGTGCTTAAGTCGTTGTGGTTGCAGCCGGTGGTGCAGGGTGCACTGCAAGAGGCTGAGCAGGCCCGACTCAACTGGCGAGCGGAACGCGGCAGCGACCGGACGTGGTACGACCTGGAGCAGAAGTCGAAGACGCTTGAGCACGCGCGGGCGGTGTTGGCTCGCGGCGGGGTTGGCCAGGTTCTTGGTTAAGGTCTGTCCAAGATGAACTCAGACAATTCCCTGCGACTGGGTGGGCCGCGAGTTCGCGTCCTTGCGCTTCCCATGCGGGACACCGACCAGCTCACAAGGCAGCTAGGCAAGTTCCGCTAGCCGACTAACCTCGCGACACCGCAACCAAACCGCTACGCTGAAGGCAGGAGGTCCCATGAACTGGCGCGCGGCACACCTATCGCACCGGTTGGTCGACCGCCTGGCATAGCGCGCGCGGCGACACCTACCGCAACCGCGTCGACCCGGTCACGGCCCGCACAAGCTCAACGCCATGCCCTACCGGGACCACCTTGCGCACGGCGGCAGCAGTCGCATGGCATCGTGCCTCGCGTACATTTCGATCAAACCAAGGTTTTCGCGGTCGACGGGCAAAGCGGACATGGAGCCTCTGGTTGCGACAGTATGGTACACCGCGCAACTCCTTAGTACACTGGGCCAATCGCGGCGGATGCTGCACCGGCCGACCCTATGAGCTACCACCAGTACTACGAGTTCCTCGCCCTCGACCGCGCTCTTACCGCCACCGAACTGGCCGAAGTTCGCAAGATCTCGTCGCGCGCCAGCGTGTCGGCCACCCGTTTTGCTGTGGCGTACGATTACGGCGACCTCAAGGCCGACCCGGACGAGATGCTCGAGCGTTGGTTCGACCTGCACCTGTACCGTTCGCCCAACTTGCGGCGCGTGCTCGTCAAAGTGCCGGCGAAATGCTTGCCGTCCAACGTGGCCGAGACCTACGGAGTCGATGAAGTGCAGTTGTTTTCTGGCGACGGCGATCAGCTGACCGTGGCGTGGCAGGTCGAAGACGACAGTGGCGACTGGGTCGACGACGAAGATGCTGGCTCAGAGGCCGCCGAGCTCGTGCCGGTGCGTGCGGCCCTGCTGCGAGGCGAGCTGTGGCCGCTGTACCTGGGCTGGCTGTCCGACCAAGACCTCCCCGACGACCGAGACGACGACGATGATGACGACGACGATGAAGACGACGAGGAAGCCCAACCACCCGTACCGGCAGGGCTATCGGCGACTGACCCGGTGTGCCGCGCATTTGCCGCATTTGTGGGCGTAGACCACGACTTGCTCGCCGCAGTGGCCGAGTACAGCCGCCCAGCGACCGGGCCCGAAGAGCAGGGCGCCGTCGTCGCGTGGTTGGCCGAGCAACCGGCGGCCGCGAAAGATGCTGCTTTGGCCCAGATTTTGTTGGGTACGACGGGCGAGGCACTACCCGAGCTGCGGCAACAACTTGCGCATTGGCGCACGACCCAGGTGTCGGCAACGCAGGCCTCACCGTCGCTTGCGAGCTTGATGCAGCGCGCAAGTGCCTTAGCTGCCGAACGAATTTGCGCCGAGTCGGCGCGTGCGGCCCGCGAGCGTGCGGCGCATCTTGCTGGTATTGCGAGTCAAGCCAAAGAGCTGTGGACCCGCGCCCTTGAGCTGCGCGAGAGCCGCGCCAGTTCGGATCTCCAGTTCATCGTGCGCACCCTGTTGGCGCTGCGCGACGCTGCCGATCACCACGGTACGCGGGCCGAGTTCGACCGGTTTCTGGCCGTGTACGTGGCGCCGCTCAGTCCGACGCGTGCGCTGCATCGGCGGCTTGTGGAAGACCGGCTGCTGCCCAAGGGGCGGTGGTAGTGACATAACCAGCGAGGACGTGTGGTCGGCGCATCAGGCCACGCTGCAAGGTGCTGAGGCGATGGGCGATGTCGCGGCCGTGGAAGCGCGGATGCGGCAGGTTGTGGCTGCTGGCGGTCCGGCCAACTTTGTGGCGAAGGTGCTGGGGCGGGTGCTGGCGTCCTAGCGCTTCACGTGCGGGAGACCGAACGGCTCGCAAGGCAGCCCTGCAAGTCCCGCTAGCGGACTAACCTTGCGGCACCATGCCGAGCCCGCTACGCTGAAGGCAGGAGGTCCCATGAACTGGCGCGACCGCATCACCTTGGAACCCGGCAAAAGGTCTGGCAAACCCTGCGTTCGCCACATGCGGATCACGGCCGGCGACGTCCTGGGCTGGCTGGCCGCGGGAATGACCTACGCCGAGATTCTCACCGACTTTCCTGAGTTGGAACAGGACGATATTCTGGCGTGCCTGGCCTGGGCTGCCGAGCGCGAACAGACCACCTGGAGTGCGGCTGCGTGAAGCTGCTGCTCGACCAGCACCTGTCGCGTCGGTTGGCCGACCGCCTAGCCGATGTTTTCCCAAATAGCGCTCATACTTCCACGCTCCGCATGGACATTGCCGACGACAGCGCCATCTGGCGACGGGCCCGTGCCGATGGTTATGTGCTCGTCACCAAAAATGCTGATTTCGCGGCGGTATCCCTCCGTTTCGGTCGACCACCACTGCTGGTTTGGCTCAAGGTGGGCAACTGCGACGCGGCCGATGGCGATGGCCTGCAGCTGCACCAGGTCGATGTCCTCGGAGTAGCGCGCCGCCGGCCGAATATGCAGCTTGTCCAGCGCTGTACCACCGCGAAAGGCAAGCTGTTTGGCGAGCTCGGCGTGCCCGAAGATGGCCACCAGCGCCTCGCCCTCAGCGCCATCTGTCCTCGGCAAACACCATGTCGACCTACAGACATGGTCACCAACCGCCCGTAGTATAACAAGAATCATCGCGATAGACTTCTAGTGAAAAAGAAATTACCTTAGCACCATGACGCCGACTACACCGACAGCCTGGGAGTTCTACGGTCGCAGCCCCGAGCTCGACAAGCTCACGGCGATTCTGCGCCGCAACCGTTGGTTCTTTGCCAAGATCACCGGCCGCAGGCGCATCGGCAAAACGTCGCTCGTCCACGAGGCGCTTAAGCGGGCCGGCCGAAGCAAGGTGCTTTACGCGCAGATTCCCGACTCGGACCCAGCCGGCGTGCTGTCGACGGTGCGCGACTTCTACGACCTCTTTGGCGTTCCGGGTGGGCGGCCCTTGGACCTGCGCACGCTGGCTCAGGATATTGGCCGTTTGGTGCGCGACGGTTGGGTCGTGGCGCTCGACGAGTTCCAGTACTTCCACCGCAGCGCGCTCTACGAGTTCACGTCGCACCTGCAGTTCGAGGTCGACCAGCTGACGGCGCAGGCGGCGACCGTGACAGGCGGCCTCATCGTGCTGGGGTCGATCCACACCGAGATGGCGGCGCTGCTAGAGGACCGCGCGGCGCCGCTCTTCAACCGCATCACGGACGAACTGCCGGTCTCGCATCTCGACATCGCGTCGGTCATGGACATCATGCGCGCGCACGCCGAACCGACGCCGGAGCGCCTGCTTTTCCTGTGGAACTTGTTCGAGGGCGTGCCCAAGTTCTACCGTGACTGCTACGAGCAGGGCGTACTGGGCGCGCCGCGGACCGAGCTGCTCGACACGATGTTCTTCTCAAGCTCGTCGCCGCTGCGCAACGAGGCCGACAACTGGTTCTTGCGCGAGCTGCGCGGCCGCTACGACCTTGTTCTGAAATTCGTCGCGACGCACCCGGGCTGCACCAACGGCGACATCGATGCGCACGTGCGCTCGGTCGATCCGACCAGTGCGAGCCAGGCCAGCGGCTACATCAAGATTCTGCGCGAGAAATTTGGCATGATCGACCGACTGCAGCCGATCTTCGCCAAGCCGACGGCGCGCAACGGTCGCTTCTACATCACCGACAACTTCTTGCGCTCGTGGTTGGCGGCGCTGCAGACGGCGACGGCGGCGGTGCACTTCCGTCCTGTGCCGCAACTGGTGGCGGGCGCCGATGCCAAGCTGATCGAAGCCGAAGGGCACGGCCTCGAGCGGCTGGTCGCGCGGCTATACCACGAGCGAAGCCGCAAGGGCTTGGGCGACTTCAGCCTGACGCACCGCATCGAGGGCTTTTGGGACAAGGCCGACCGCGCGGGCGCCCAGGTCGAGATCGACTTGGTCGCGCTCGACGAAGACAGCCGGACGATACGCCTAGGGACGTGTAAGCGCAGCGGCGACAAGCTGGCACCCGACTTGCGGCGCTTTGACGGGCACATCAACGGCTTCTTGCGCGCCATGCAGCCGCGGTTTGCGGACTGGCAGGTGGAGCGCGTGGCCATTGCGCCGACGCTGACGGGTGCGCAGCGGTCGGCCGTCGAGGCGGCAGGATATGTCGCGCAGGACCTTGGTGATCTGCTGGTTGGGTTATGATCAAGACGGCAGAGGGCGGTCAAGGCGCGTTTTGCCGGCGGCGTCCCGACACGATGCTGGCCACTTTCACCGCAGCAGCGTCGACCCGGTCACGGTCCGCCCAAGCTCATCGCCATGCCCCGCCGGCACCACCTTGCACACCGCAGGCAGCAGCCGCACGGCATTAGACGCGGCACGCTCCTCGACTAACCCAAGGATCATCCTCGCAAAGTCCACCGGACTCGCCACCAGCGCCACGCAGCGCGCATAGGCCGGCAGCACTTCGAGCCAGTCGACGCCCACCTGCCACGCGCCGGCCTCGTCGGCAAAAAACACAATATCGTCGGCACACTCGTCGATGCGCGCCAGCAGGCCGAACAGCAGCTCAAACGCCGCCTGCGTGTCTTGGCTGGGAGTCTTGGCCGACTCTTTGACCGCCAGCTCGGCGAGGCGCTGCCACTCGGCCAGCCAGCGCAGGGTGCCGGGCGACTTCATGGTGTAGTTGTGACCATTTACGTTGAAGTCCTCGTAGTACTCGCCGCGCCGACTTCCCGCGTCAAAGGCCCGCACCACGTCGAGCAGCTTTGGCTTCGGGGCCGGATCTGCAGTCACGTCCGAGGGGCGCACATGTCCGGCCATAAACGCAGTGAGCTTGGCAGATGGCAGCAGGTCGACGGCGCGGTCGAGCAGCATCAGCAGGTTCTCGGGTGGCATATGGCGGATTTTCTTGCGCAGTTTCTCACGGTCGACAGGCAGAGCGGGCATGGAACCTCCTGGCGCGCAAGTATGGCACAGGCCGCAACTCGTCGGTACGCTGGGCTAATCGCGGTGCTTGTGCCGCCGAGCCGAGCTGGCCGAAGTCCGCAACATCTCGTCGCGCGCCAGTGTGACGGCAAACCGCTGTGCGGGGGCGCTCTGTACGCGACACGCTGCTCACGGACGCGGCTCGACTTGTCTTGCCCTTGCGCCGTACGGCAATAAGCCGTACATTTTCCAAGGAGGTCAGATGCAGCCAGCCCGCAAACCCGTGCAAGAGCCGAAACCTACTAGACCGCGCTCCGAGCGCCTAGAGGCAAGAATCCCATTAGAACTAAAGGATTTGTACACGACAGCTGCGAGCCTCAGCGGCCAGACGCTGACGGATTTTGTCCTCTCGACGGTAACAGCAGCGGCGCGCAAAATCGTTCGCGAAAACGAAGTGCTAGAGTGGAGCAGGCGGGATCAGCAGGCGTTTGCCACCGCCCTGATGAACCCACCAGCACCCGTGGCAGCACTGACAGCTGCGGCAGCGTGGTCACGCGAACAGACAGGGCGTAATGACTGAGCCGCTAGGGCACTTGTTCCGCATTGAGCCCCTGAGCCCCAAGCACGTCCGCGAAGGGTTCGCTTGTGGTGTCGACGCGTTGGACCGGTACCTGGCGTCGCAGGCCGGGCAGGACAGCAAGCGCAGCTATGCCAGCAATTTCGTCGCTGCGGAGCTCAGCTCTGGGCGAGTGTGCGGCTTTTACACCTTGTCGATGGCGGGTGTGGCCGTAGGCCTGCTGCCAGAGCCCCTGCAGCGCAAGATGCCGCGCTACCCGTCGGTCCCCGCTGTGCGGCTCGGGCGGCTGGCCGTCGCGGTGACGGCGAAGGGGCGTGGGCTGGGCAAGTGGCTGCTGTTGGATGCGATGGCGCGGTCGCTGGCGAGCGAGGTCGCCTGGGCGGCTTTTGTCGTCGACGCCAAAGACGAAACGGCGCGGTCGTTCTATCTGCAGTACGGCTTCTTGGCGCTGGCCGATGACCCGCTGCACATGTTCCTGCCGCGCGCGACGGTGCAGGCCGCGTTCAGTGCAGGCGGCGGCACAGTCGGACCGCAGCCCCAACAGAATCACTGCAAAAGGCTTCCAAAGTAACTACCTTAGCATCATGACTGACAGCCTGGGGCTTCTGCGGCCGCAGCCCCGAACTCGACAAGCTCACGGCGATCCCGCACCGCAATCGCTGATTCCTCGCCAAGATCACCGGCTGCCGGCGCCTAGTGGGCGAGTGGCCGGGCGGCGCGGTGTGAGCAGAACGTTGGCCGCAACCTGCTTTCCACGTTGTGCTAGCTGGCCGTGACGTCAATCCCTTGCCGCCAAAGGTGACTCGCAGCAACGCCGCCTTCCGGAGGGCCGCGAGAAGGTCCCCTGCCAGGAACTCGCCGGCCAGCACGGCAGCACAGAAACGGCGCGTTACGATGCCAGCACCTTTGAGCGCGTCAGAGCACCATTCTTGACCACCTCATCGCCTCCTACGGTATTCTCGGCCCGCAAGCGTCTGCCGATAACCTCAAGTTGCACAATCACTCGCCGCACGTTATTGTGTAGGTATGACGTTACCGACTCCCGATGCCTTTCCCAACCAAGCCTTAGCCGGAGTACTTGCCCATATTACCGACGTGCTCGGCGTTACCGCGAACCTGCCAGACGACAACGTGTCGGGTAATCTGCCCAATCTTCTCAACAACTTCTATGTCATCGTGCCCCTAGACCTGCTCGGCCACCGCTGCCTGCTCCTTCTTGAGCGCACGCCGCACAGTGTGACCCCAGCGGTCGCGCGCAAGCACATCGAGCTGGCTGCTCGCCACCGCAACGAGCTGTGCATCCTGGTGCCGCAAGCCATCGATGCGCCGATGCGGGCCAAGCTGATAGCGCAGCGAGTGCCGTTCATCGTGCCGGGCAACCAGCTGTAT
>CAISBR010000127.1 GCA_903883645.1 uncultured Myxococcales bacterium
GATCAAGAAGCATTGGCCGACTTGCCCGACGAAGCGGACGAGCCCAGCGAAGCGCCGACCCAGGCCGATCACGATGCCGCTGCGGCGAGTATCGTGTCTGGCGTGGCCGATGTGATTGACCTCGTCGATACCGTGGCGGCTGCGACCGAAGCCCCTGCCGCCGCCGAGCCTGTCGCGGATGCCGTTGAAGCCGAGGCTGTGGCCGAAGCATAGGCATGACCTGGGCATGACGCTGCCGCACCCTCGCACGCGGATTGCCCTTGTTGATGAAATTGAAAATCGTTATCATGTTTACTGTAGGCGCACGTTGCGCCGCGCCGAGCGGACATGAGCCCCATGACCCTTGCCGACCGCCCAGCGGGTATGCCCGCGCTTTCGCTCGCTGATCTTCCGGTTGGCGCCCGTGCCCGCGTACTTTGCGTGGCGCTGATGGATGGTCTGGGTGACCGCCTCGTTGAGCTGGGCATGACGCCGGGTGCGCCGATCGAGGTGCTGCGCCGCGGCATGTTGGGTGGCCCGGTGCAGGTGCGCATTCGCGATTTCGCGCTGTCGCTCCGCCGCGATCAGGCCGGTACCGTGCAAGTCGTGATGGCTGTTTAGTTGGCCCGCACCCCTTCCAGAACCACCATGGCCGCTTCGCAAACGAATACTTGTCTGCACGTCGCCCTGTGCGGCAATCCGAATACCGGAAAGACTACGCTTTTTAATCAGTTGACCGGTCGCCGCGCCCACGTGGGCAACTACCCGGGTGTTACGGTCGAGCAGCGCGAGGGCGATCACCGCACTGCCGAGGGCGGCCACTGGCGCGTTCACGACCTGCCTGGCGCCTACAGCCTGACTGCCCATAGCCCCGAAGAAGAGATTACTCATCAGGCACTTACGGGCCAATTTGGCTCGGTCCCCCAAGTGGTGGTGGTGGTGCTCGATGCCAGTAACCTAGCTCGCAACCTGCTGCTTTTGCTGCAAGTGGCTGAGTTGGGGCTGCCGATCGTGGCCGCGCTCAACATGATGGACGCCGCGAAACAGGCGGGGCTCGCCATCGATATCGCTGGATTAACAGCGGATTTGGGCTGTCCCTGTGTGCCTTTGGTGGCGCGCACGG
Organism: uncultured Myxococcales bacterium; assembly: GCA_903883645.1. Classification (GTDB taxonomy): domain Bacteria; phylum Myxococcota_A; class UBA9042; order UBA9042; family UBA9042; genus SXRM01. The sequence goes on from CAISBR010000127.1 coordinate 1,103, forward strand.
GCAAGGGCCTGGCCGAGCTTGAAGCCGCGGTCGAACTCGTGGCCAAGCGACCCGAGCTGGCGGCGATCGCCGAAACTGCTTGGAGCGAGCCGGTGTTGCAGGCGATTGCCAGCGCGCGGGCCTGCGACGAGCGCTTGGCAACGCTCCCCTCGGGTGGGGTGCTGTGGTGGCTTTGTGCGGAACCCAGTCTCGTCGACCGCTTGCAACCCGGCTTGGGGCAAGCACTTCGCCAGGCAGTGCCCCGCGAGTTGCTGCCCGAGACCGACCTGCGTCGCCGCGTTGTTCACGAGCGTTATCAACGGATTGATGCAGTGACGGCCCAGCGCGTGCAGCGGCAAGGCGCGCCGCAGCGCAGCCAGTCTGACCGCATCGACGACGTGCTGCTCCATCCCCTGGCAGGCGGCCTGCTGTTTCTGCTGGCGATGGGCTCGTTGTTTCAGGCGGTTTTTGCCTGGGCCCAGCCGCTGGCCGACGGTGTCGCGGCGCTGATGAACGTGCTGGCCAGTGCGGTGCGCGACCATCTACCCGCGAACCTGCTGCGCGCGGTCTTGATCGATGGCGTGCTGGTCGGTGTGGGCGGCACGCTGGTGTTTCTTCCGCAAATCCTGATTCTTTTCACTGGGATTGCCCTGCTTGAAGACAGCGGCTACTTGGCGCGCGCGGCGTTCTTGGCCGATCGCTTGATGGCCCGCGTCGGCCTGCCCGGCAAGGCCTTTGTGCCGCTGCTGTCGAGCCATGCCTGCGCCGTGCCGGGTATTTTGGCGACCCGCACCATGAACGACCCGCGCGATCGCCTGCTGACGATCTTGATCGCACCGCTCATGTCGTGTTCGGCGCGCTTGCCTGTGTACACCATGGTAACCGCGGCGGTTTTTGCGGGTTCGACCCCACTATTCGGCATCTTATCGCTGGGTGGCCTGATCGTCGCCGCCATGTATTTCCTCGGTTTCTTGCTCGCCTTGCTGGCCGCTGCGATCTTTCGCCGCACACTGGTGCCCGGGGCCGGTGCGCCCCTGCTCCTCGAAATGCCGCCGTATCGCCTACCGCGCCTGCCCAATATCGCCCGCGTGTTGTGGGACCGTGGCCGCGACTTCGTGGTCACCACCGGCACCACGATCGTGCTTTTGTCTGTTGTTCTTTGGGGTTTAATGACCTTTCCGCAGCACGGCCTCGACCCTGCCGAGCGGACTCGCCTAAACGCCGAAGTGACCGCGCAGCACTTGCAAGGCGAGGCGCTCGCGCAAGCCAAGGCCGCGATCGAGGCCCGCGATGCGCAAATTCATCTGCAGCAAAGCGCCGCCGGTCGCCTGGGGCACTTCATTGAACCTCTTATTAAACCACTGGGTTTTGACTGGCGCATCGGCATCGGCCTCGTCGGCTCGTTCGCCGCCCGCGAAGTGCTCGTGCCCGTCATGGCGCAGGTCTACGGCAAGGGCAGTCAGGCCGATGTCGACGACCGCTTCGCTGCGGACGTAGGTCGCTCGATGGCCGGCGCCGGCGGACTCACCCCGCTGTCGGGCCTGTCGCTCATGGTGTTTTTCGCCATCGCCATGCAGTGTTTGAACACCCTTGCCACCATCGCCCGCGAGGCGGGTAGCTGGCGCTGGGCCTTGTTCGCCCTCACCTACCTCAACACCGCCGCGTGGCTCGCCAGCCTAGGCGTGTATCAGCTGGGCAAATTCATGGGGTATTCATGACTTGGGATGCTTTGGCCGCCCTCGCCCTAGTCGCCCTCGCGGCCGGTCTGCTGCTGCGGCGGCTGTGGTCGCCGGCGCCCAAGTGCGGCAACTGCCAACTGGCTTCAAGTTCCAAGAAGTCTAGTCAGCGCAGGGTGTTATCCGCCCTCGGTCTGTCCCGCCAGCGCCCGCTCGGCCGCCTGTAGCGCCTGCGCCTGGCCGCCCCCCTCGAGCCGCACCGCCTCCGCTGCCGCCAACGCTCCCTTAAAATGGGGACCCGGTCGATGGCCACGCCGCTGCAGCTCATCGCCGGTCAGGGGCTCGCTCGGCCACAACCACTCGGGGTTCGCGTCGGCAAGTTGCGCGCGCCATTGAGTATGTATTCCATTGGGTTCCGCGGCCATGCACAGCCGTAGCGCCCTGTCGGCCTCTTTGCGCCGCAGCCACCGCGCCTCGGCAGCCTGCCACGGTCCCGCACGCGGCGTACCCAGGGGTTCCGACCATTGCACCGCCGCATGGATGGCCAGCGCCAGCTGCCGGTCCGCCTTCGACAGCCGCAGTGTATTTTCGCATTCCGTAGACTCTAGCCAGCCCTCGACCCCATACGCCAGGTTCGCCAGCGCCAGCGCAAATTCGACGGGCCCGGTCGTCAGCAGCCGCTCGGCCCGCTCGGCCACGCCCTGCCAGTGCCGCGGTGCGGCGTGCAGCGTCGGCCACAGTGCCTCAAACAGCCCAAGATTTGTAAGCAGTTCAACAGCAAGCGGCGCCGATTTCGCCGTCAGCATCAGCCCCATCTCGGTGGTGATGCGCTCGGCCGCCACCCGCCGCAGCGTCGGCGCCAGCGCCACGATGGCCTGCCGGGTCGACTCTTCGATCCCCATGGCGAACCGCGCCGCAAACCGTGGCGCCCGCAGTAGCCGCAGCGCATCTTCGCCAAAACGCTGGGTTGCATCGCCTATGGCCCGCAACTGGCCGGCGCGCAGGTCGTCCATCCCGCCGACCCAGTCGACCACCTGACCGCGGTGTGCTGTGTCGAGCGGGTCGAGCAGTAGGCCGTTGATCGTAAAATCGCGGCGCAGAACATCTTGTTTGGCATCGGTAAACCGCACCGACTCGGGTCGCCGCCCGTCCAAGTACTCGCCATCGGCGCGAAAGGTTGCTACCTCGACCTCGTGCATCGCGCCCAGATCGTCGGCCAGTCGCACGCGCACAACCCCAAACGCTATGCCCACTTCGATGACCTGAGCAAACAGCTTGCGCACCTGCCGCGGTCGCGCCGCCGTGGCCACATCGTAGTCCTTGGGATCGAGGCCCAGCACCAGATCGCGCACGCAACCGCCTACCAAATAAGCGGAATGGCCGGCATCGCGCAGCCGCTTCACCACCCGCACGGCCACCATACAGGCTTGCGAGGGGTGCAGTTCAACGTGGGGGGTAGCTTCCATGCGCCAATTCTAGGGTCGGTGCGGCCTTGCCAGCAAGCGCAGCGCCGCGATTGGCCGTTCGTAGAATTGCCGCCGGGCGAATTGGAATTTGCGACTCGACTTGCGGTAAAGTAACCGATTCGTCATGCGCGGGTCTTGCCGGCGCATCCTACGTCCGCTTAGCCAGGAGTTGGCCATGCGCCAAACGCGCGCCCCGCAAACGCAATTCAGCAGCTTGACCACTACGGTTCAGCGCGCCATCCACCCCCTGTGGCATTCGCTCATGGCGCTGCTCGTGGCCTTTGGGTTGGCTACGCTGGTCGGCTGTAGCGACAGCAAGTCGACGGCCGATGCCGGCAGCGATGCCCTGGCCGCCGACGCTGTGGACGACACCGGCGAGCAAGAAGATGTATTAAAACCGCCAACTTTGTCGGTCACGGTCACGGCCAAACCCGGCACAGGCAATGCGCCGCTACCGGTCGAATTTGAGGCCACGGTCAGCGGCGACGACCCCGCCAACCTTTTTATCGAGTGGGACTTTGGCGACTCGTCGATGCCCGTGATCTACAACCTGAGCTTGCCCGAGGAATCCGGCGGGCTAAAGGTAAAAAATACCTATAGTTACAAGGGATCCTACAACGCCCACGTCAAGGTCTACTGGCGCTACAATAGCAAGGTCAAAGCCGAAGCCGCGGCGACGATCGTTGTCAACGAACCCGTGGCCCTTTCGCTCGGCAGCGTCGATCTGATCTCGCCGCCCACAGTGGGCATTGGCAGCGACGTCTCGCTCACCTTCGCGGTCGAAAATACTGGCGATACGATCGCTAATCCCCTGCAAGTTAACGTGTATGTCTCGGCCACTCAGGTTCTCGACGAGTCGGCAGTGCTGCTACATACCCAGACGATCAGCAACATGGCCTCGGGCAAAACCTCGGCCAGCATCGTCTATTTCGGCAATGACCCCGACGGTAAGTCCGCGCCGTGCCACTTCACAGTGCCCGCGACCCTGCCCGACGGCGACTACTTCATCTTGGTTATGGTCGACCCCAGCCATAGCCTCAACGAGGTGAATCAAGCTGACAACTTCGGCGTCGCGACCTCTCTCCTCAATGTGAACAACAAAGTCGCGGCCTTGCCCGACTTGGTGATCACCAGCCCCGACTTCGACGGTACCCTCAGCTACTCGCCCGGCGACTCGCTGACCTACTGGCACGAAATTTCGAACATCGGCGATGGCGAGGCAAAATCCAGTAAATATGCGGTGTTTCTCTCGGCCGACAAGAAGCTCGACTACGACCCCACCAAGGACTCCGCTGACCCCAGCCAGATCGACCACATGCTGACCGAGCTCGGCAAAAGCAACCTGGGCAAGCTGTCGCCGAAGGCCACGCTACCACTCAACTATTCGGCGATCATTCCCGAGGTACCCGATGGCACCTACTACCTGATCGCCGCCGCCGACGTGAAGAACCAGCTGGCCGAGACCCACGAAGACAACAACACTGCTTTGGGCGTGCAGCCGGTCAAGGTCAAGAAATTAATCAAAGAAGGCGTAGACTTGGCGCTTCTGTCGATGACGGTCAAGCCCAAGGGCACCTTCCTCGGTGGCCAAGTGGGCGTGCAGTGGTCGGTCAAGAACACCGGCACGGCTGCCATCGCCACGCCGTCGCCGGCCAGCATCTACTTCTGCCCCGACAAGGCTTTCTCGAAGACGACCTGCATCACCAACCAAAAAGACTTTACAGTTCCGACCTTGGCCGCAGGCGAGACCAAGGACGGCACCACGCTCGTCACGATCGCCAACACGACTCCGGTGCAGAACTACTACGTCTACCTGCGTATCGACCCCTCCAACGTGGTGGCTGAGCTCGACGAAGGTAACAATGTTGCGGTGTTCGATAAGCTGATCCTGACCGCCCAGCAAAACGTCGATCTGTGGCCAGAGGCCGTAGGTGTGCACCCGGCGAGCGTGAATGCAGGCGAAAAGATTAAGGTTTCGTACACGGTGCGCAACGACGGCACCACGGGCGCTGCGGCCTCGACCACCTGGGTTGCGCTGAGCGCCACTAAGCAGTGCGGCGCGGCCTTGGTCAATCAAGGGCTCAACATCCTGATCTCAGAGACAGTTGACCCCGGTGCCGACGCCCTCAGCGCGGTAGACGTTGTGCAAGAGATCACCATGCCGATCGGCCTCGATCACACCATTACTAGCTGGTATGTATGTGTAATTCTTGACGCCAAAGTCGCCAACACCAAAGAAAGCAACAAGGGCAACAACGCCGCCTCGTCGGCCACACCGGTCACAGTCAATGGCGCCAAGGGCGGCTGTTTTGAAGACGACGCCGACCTCTTGAATAACAATAACAATACCTTAGCCAGCGCCGTGTCCTTACCCGTCAGCGCCACGGTCTCGCTCGGCTCGTGCGGCAACGACGACTGGTGGACGGTGAGCGTGCCCAAGGGCAACTCGCTGCTGGTGTCGCTGCTGACCACGCCGCTCATCTCCACGGTGACCATCCCGTCGGACTTGGACCTCGAGATCTGGGCGCCCGACGGCAAGACCCTGATTGACGGGCAGAAACTGACCTCGGTGGCCAAGAAAGCCTCGGCGCTCACGGTGGCGGTCGGCGGCCTCTACTTTATCCGCGTGGCGCCCAAGACTACGGTGAATCGGGCCCAGTATACCCTGCAAGCTCAGGTGCTTGTGCCGGCGCAGGGCGTCGACTTGCTCGCCGGGCAGCTCACGGTGTCGCCCAGCGTCACGTTCCCGGGTGCCCTAATCAAGACCAAGCTCAAGGTGACCAATCTGGGCAACAAGGCGGCTGCGCCGTTTACCGTGCGCTACGTGCTGAGCCAAGACGCCAAGGTGGATGCTGCGGATAAGATCCTTAAAGATGTCGATTACATCAATGGCATGGAGGCGAGCGTCACCCTCGAAAGCACCGAGACGCTGCTGCTGCCGATCGTGGCGGGCGGCACATGGATGGTGCTCGCGCAGGTCGACTCGACCAAGGCGCTGACCGAGACGAACGAAGACAACAACAGCTCGGTGTCGAATACGCTGCAGCTGAGCACGACCCAGACCTGCCAGCCCGACGCGTATGCCGGCAATCATACTCCAGATACCGCTGCTGGGCTGCCGCCAGCGGGCGCGCTGCTGCAGGCGCTCAATGTGTGCCCGGGCTTGCCCGACTGGTACAGTATCGAGGTTCCGACCGGCAAGTCTTTGAGTGTCAAGCTAAATTGGAAGTATCAGGCCGGCAAAGGCCTGGTCGGTGTGCAGATCATCGATGCGAGCAAGGCCGGTGTACTGGCGGGCGTGGCGAGCGCGGCGAACAGCAAGGCGACCATCCCGTATGTGCAAATGGGCGGCACCTTCTACGTACATGTGTACGTTCTTCCAGAAACTACAGCAATTCCATACGATTACGACCTGACTGTCTCTGTGGCCGAGCCCGATCCCAGCGACGTGTGCTTGGCTGACCCCTACGAGTCGAACAACGCGGTGCAGTCGGCGCCCGAGATCGGCTGTGGGCAAGCGACCTTGAGTCTCTGCCTGGGCGACGAAGACTGGTTCAAGCTGCAGATGAAGAAGGGCGAGCTTATTTCGTTCGACTTCAACCATCCGGGCAATGCCTATCAGCTCAAGATCTTTGGCAATACCAACCTGCCGGCCATCAAAAGCCTGGGTAGCAACGGCAAGCTGCCCTTTACCGCACCCGACGATGGCGCCTACTACCTGCAGGTGTCGTACAAGTCGCCGGGCATCAAGCCGACGGGCGGTTTTGGCTACACCTTGTTCGTGGATGGCGGCAAGGGTGTGGATCTCTTGGCCAAAATTCAGTCGGTGTTCCCGTCGCAGGTGGTGCAGGGCGAAGACATCTACCTGACGGTCAAGCTCAGCAACGCCTGCCAGGACCCGTCGGACGATTTCTGGTACGGCTATTACTTCTCGCTCGACAACAAGCTCGACGCCAGCGACACCTTGATGAGCCTGCGACCGATGACCGGTCTGAGCGGCAAGACCAGTCAAGCCGTTGACGACAAAGCGATGATTCCGGTCGATGCCAAGCCTGGACCGGCCTACGTCATCGTCGCCGCCGATGCGACCAATAGCGTGGTCGAGAGTCAGGAGCTCAACAACACCGACGCGGCGGCCATGGAAGTCATCAAGCTGTGCCTGGCCGACATTCTCGAACCGAACAGTGCGCCGCAGATCGCCGCGCCGCTGTTTGTGGGGACCACGCCGGACCTCTCGCTGTGCCCCTACGACCTCGACTGGTATACCCTAGACCTGCAAAAGGGCGAGACGCTGACGATTACCGCCAAGTTTGATCAAGCGGTCGGCGACCTCGACATGCGCTTGTATAAAGTGAACAAATTCGCAGCCCCTGTTGCCGTCTCGGCGACCAAGCAGGCCCCCGAGCAGTTCACCTACACCAGCGACGAGAGCACCAAGTTCTTCTTGCGCGTCTCCGGTTTCGCTGGCGACTCCAATGCGTACAGCCTTGTGGTCTGCCAGTCGATGACCGGCAAGTGCATCGAGTGCCTCAGCGACACGATGTGCGCCGCCAACCAAGCGTGCGACCTCTCGACCACCCTGTGCGGACCCAAAGCCTGTGCTGACAACAACTTGGCGCCGTGCGACGACGCAAACCAGTGCACTGCCGACACCTGCGTCAAGGGCAAGTGCGCCAACAGCCTCGCGCCCGGCCTGACCTGCAGCGACGCCGACCCGTGCACCCTGGGCGAAACCTGCGCGGCGGATGGCGCATGCAGCGTACCCAAGTCAACACAAGTGCAGGTTTTGCCTAGCGATGCCACCACCTTGGTCGACCTAGGCACCGCGGTCACCACCACGAGCGACGGCGGCTATGTGGTGGCGGGCGCTCGCGAGTTAAGTTCTGGCGATTTGCGCGGTTATGTCGCCCGCTACGGCGCCGACGGCAAGCCACTGTGGGTCCAGAGCCTCAGCGCCGGCAGCGCCCCCAACGTGCTGCAAGGCGTGATTGTAGTGGGCAATGTTGTCTACGCCGTGGGCCAAGCTGGCACCACTAGCGCGGGCTGGTTCGCGCGCCTCGACCTCGCCAGCGGCAACGTGCTGGGCAGCGTTCAACTCAAGGTGGGTGCCGGCAGCGCAAAATTCAACGGTATTACTGCCTTGCCGGGGGGCGACCTCATCGCGGTGGGCAGCGCCAGCGACCCCAGTGCCACCGCCGACGGCCAAGACGGCTGGGTCGCCCGACTCGACAGCGTTGGCAACCTGGTCTGGCAAAAGTTCGTTGGCGGCGCCGGCAACGACAGCCTGTTCGCCGTGGCCTTGGCCCCCGGAGCCACCCAAGTGGTCGCCGTGGGCCAAGACGACCAAACTACTGCGCAAAAGGGCCTGTTCGTCCGCTTCGCCGTCAGCGACGGCAAGGTGGGCGCGCAGGTCGCCCTGTCCGACGGCGCCACCAACACCACACTCTCGGCGGTAGCCATTCAAGCCGACGGCAGCGTGACCGTGGCCGGCGGCAGCGACATGGGCAAGGCCACCAGCAGCCCGCCGACCTGGCAGGCGTTCTTGGCCCGCTGCAGCCTTGGCGGCACCATCGCCTCAAGCGTTGTCATCGCCGCCAGCACCCCGCAAGCGCCCACCTTCGCCGGACTAAAAACCGCGCGCGTATATGGCCTTGCGGTCCTGCCCGACGGCAGCTTGGCCGCCGTGGGCTATAGCGGCGCCGCCAGCGAAAAGACCTTTGGTTTCGATGCGATGTTGTGGACGATCGCCAGCGACAACAGCGTGACGGGCACCTGGGCCCTCGGCAAAGACAAGAGCGACGTCCTGCGCGCCGTCTTGCCCTGGAACTGGGGCTGGCTGGCCGTCGGTTCGTTCGCCGAGCTCGATGCGACGTCGGACCTGGTGCGCCTGTTCGTCGAGCCGGTGGCGCCGAGCTGCGACGACTTCAACCCCTGCACCATCGACAGCTGCAAGGCCGGCGCCGGCTGCGGCCATGTCGAGATCATCGACGGCACGGCCTGCGCTAGCGGCTCCTGCCAAAGCGGCGTCTGCGTGCCGAACTAGGCCCACTCTTTATGACACCATCGATGCACAAGGGCGCCTGGCAGCGACCGTCGCTGGCCGGGCCTCTGGTCGGCGAGCCTGCGACCCTGCGCCAGTTGTCGGCCGACGAGGCGTGGCGCCTGGGCCAAGCCGCCGAAGAGGCCTTTGATTTTGACGAGGCGCGCCACCTGTATCGCCAGGCGGTGCGGGCGACGCCGGGCAAGCTCGCACGCGACGCGACCCTGCGCTATGCCACGTTCTTGGTCGAGCGCTTGGGCGATCTAGCCGAGGTGGCGGCCTGGCTCGACGAAGGCTTTGACGTGGCTGCCGATGCCAAAGGGTCGGGGCGCGATCTGGTGCGACTGGTTGCGCGCGCTGCCGCCGGGGTGGCGCACCCGCGGGCCGCCGAGCTCGATGCCCGCCTGGCGGTCCAGGGCGACCCACAGGCCGTGCTGCGGCTCGCCAAGCGCGAGATGGGCGATGCGGGCCTCGAGCGCACCCTGGCGCTGCTGCAGGCCGCCGAGAGCAAGCTCGATAGCGAAGGGGCGGCGTTTCTCGAGCAGCTGCGGCGCCAGCGCAATGCCCAGGCTACCGAGTCACTTGCCGCGACTGCAGCCGCGATCGACGCCAAGGCCCTTGAGCGGGCTGCCAGTTTGCTGGCCGAGGCCGAGCCGCGCTGGGGGGCTGCGCCCGCATTCCAAAGTCTGCGCGCCCGCTTGCAAGCCGCGCAACTGCAGTCCCAAGCCGAGGCGTTGCGGGCGGAGCTCGACCGTCTCGCCGATGCGGGCCACTGGCCGACGGCCCTCGCAATTGCCCGCCAGCTCGCAAACTTATCTACGGCGAACGACGCCGACCGCGCCTGGCTGACCCACGTGCAGGCGCAGGTCGAGGCGGCAGAAATTGCGCAACTGTGGGCAGCAGCGCAAGAAGCTGGGCGTGCCGACCGCTGGTCGATTCTGGCCAGTCTGGCCGAGCGCGGTGCTACTGTGGTGCCGGCCCATGCGTCCGCCCCGGTGCAGGCCGCTTGGCAGGCGGTCGCCGAAGTGGCTGGGCTGTGCCGGCAGCAGCCACTTTCGCAACGTTTGCCAGCGCTCGCAGCCGTACTGACCCTGCGCGATCACGGTGCCGACGGCGACCCGGAAGAGTTGCAGGTGCTGCTACAGCGTCTGCCGGCCGAGTGGCTGGCGGCGCCCGTGGCCCGCGCGGCCGCCCAAGCTGTGGCGCAGTGGCAAAGCGCAGTGCAGCAAGCCGAAGAAGCGGCCTTTGTCGAAGCCGTGCAGCTCATGATCGATCACGGTGAGCTCGACGATGCCGCCGCGGCGCTAAGCCAGTGGGGACGCGGCAATTCGGTGCTGTCTCCACTACTAAAGGCCGTGCGCAAAGACCTGACCGCCGCTCGCCAAGTTGCGGAACGCCGCAGCCACCTGACCCGCGACTTCGAAGCGGCGCTGGGCCGCGGTGCCTACTTTGCCGCGCGCCAAGTGCTGAGCGAGCTGACCCATCTCGAGCCTGGCGACGTAGTTCATGCGCTGCAGACCCAACTCGACCGCGTCGCCGGGCCTGCGCTGCGCGGCATGGCGGTGCCCCCGGGCCTGCACAAGCTCGATCAGGCACCAGTGGCGTGTGCCGTGGTGCATGGCCGGCTGATCGTGGTGCAAGGCCGCATGTGGCTGAGTGTTGTGCTAGACACGCTGGGGCTACAGCCGTTCTTGCTGCCCGAGGCGTGGCCGATCGACACCAATGCCCCGGTGCGTCTGGCCGCGGTGGGCGATGCGGTGCGCTTGGTCGGTTTGTCGCAAAGCCGCTTGGTCGTGGTCGATCAAGAGCCCGGCGAGCCGCCGCACGTGCAAGGCGGCATCGATCTTGTGCAAGCGCTGCGCGGCGACGATCTCCTGCTGGGCTCCGCGCTCGAGCCCGATCAGCGTCAGTACGTGCTGCTGGGCCGCCATAGCCTGCGTGGGCCCGCCTCGACCCTCACCGCTCTCGACGCCAAGACCCTGGATGTGGTCAGCCAGCAGCGCACCCAGCCGGCTCTGCAGTCGGCGGTTGGCATCGAGAACCTGCCCGACCGTCTGCTGGTGGTGGCGCAGCTACGCGAGCGGCAGAATACCAAGAATTTCGCCGTGGCTCTGACCGATGGCGCGGGCAAGCCGATCCTTCGCCTCAGCGACGCCGATCTGGGCGAGTACGTAGCTGGCGTGCGTGGCGCAGTGGCGTGGCCCGAGCAAGATCGCATTTTCGCCCGCTTTACTTTCCACGACCCGTTCGACGCGTCGACCATCCGCGACGAGCCGAGCCTGCTGGTGCTGCGGCAGGGCAGGGTGGTGTTCGCCTCGTCCGATCTGCGCCGGCGGTTTGCGCCCCTTGAGCCGCTAACTGTTGATCATGCTTGGGCTTTAGACTGCACCTCGGGCCGGTTGTGGTTCGCCGCGCTGCCGCTGCCGGGGGCGCCAACCGAAGATGCGCTTCTGCTCGGCGTCGATGCCAAGTCGCTGCGGGCCGATCCGGCGTTGTCGATCCCCGGTGCCGCGCGCGTGCTTAGCCTGCTCGCCGTGCCCCAGGGCGCGGTCGCTTTTTGCCGAATGCGGGCCGGCCACTATAGTTTGGTGCGTGTCGCGTGGGTCAATGCGGCGCCGCAGTTGACGGAGCATCGCCTGCCACTGTAACCTGTTGCGCCCGCTTGATGTACCGGGCGTCTGCTCGCCGACTCAAGCGAAGCGGTCAATTGCATCGCAAATAACGATTTTTTATCGCATTTCCCGGAGGTCCCCATGGGCAGCGGAAGCCGCACCCCAGAAATTCGCCGTATCGATCGGCGCAAGAAGAAGATCGCTCGCGTCAAGCGCCTGATCGAAACCGCCAAAGCCGCAGCCAAGGTCGCCCGCGGCGGCAAGTAAGTTCGTCTGGTATCGCGCAAGATCAAGTTGATTTTGCCGGTGCTGTTCGATCTGCTGGGTGGGTGGCACGTGCGCGTCCCTCAGGGTCGTCGCAGTGCTCCGCCTATGGTGGGCAGGCGTGGCGTTCATGTGGGGGGCCTAGATGGGCGATCCTTCCTGCATTTTCTGCAAGATAGCGCGCGGCGAATTCAACACGACCTTCGTCTACCAAGACGACGAGGTGGTTGCATTTCGCGACTTGCACCCGCAGGCGCCCACGCATGTGCTCGTAATTCCGCGTCAACATGTCGACTCCTTGGCGGCTACCACCGCTGAGGACGACGTGTTGCTCGGCAAGGTCTTAGCTGGCGTCCGGGCGACCGCGGCGCAGCTGGGCCTAGTGCACAGCGGCTACCGTACGGTGCTGAATACAGGCGCCGGAGCGGGGCAGAGCGTGTTCCATCTGCACGCGCATCTGCTGGCTGGCCGTACGCTGGCTTGGCCTCCCGGTTAGTCGCCGCTAGCGCCGCAACAATCCCTTTTTGATCCCGAGGATTTGCCGATGGTGCGTCTGCGCCGCGAAATCGAGGGAGTCCGGCGCAACCACGCCGTGCCGCCGCCGCCCTATGCGGGGCACGCCGAGGCTTCGGCGCTGATTCTGCCCGCCCTGGATGCTTGGCTCCTCGCTGAACCGGCGGGGCGCGTGCTGCTAGCCGGCTGTGCTCCGCGTATTCTGGCCGAAAAACTGGCCGCGGCCGAGCATTGGGTCACCGTTACCGACCTCGACGAAAATGAATTGCGTTTGTGGCACGCCCAGTTGCGACCCGAAGTTGCGGCGCACTTGACGCTGCTGGCGCGTGGCTATGGCGATGTTGCATTTGGCCCGGCATCCTTTGACCGTATCGCGCTTTTTGACACTCTGGTCACCTATCGCAATCCCGCATGGGTGCTCAACAAAGTGGCCCGCGAGCTCAAGCCCGACGGCGTGCTGGCGCTGCGCGAGGTGGTGCAAGGGCCGCTGCCGGCCGAGTGGACGGCCCAGGGTTTGCTGCGCCTCGCGCCGACTCCGCGTGTCGATACCGCCCGGTGGCTCCGCCCGGCCCTGCAGCCCACGGTGCGGGCAATTCACGGTCGCGCCGCGCGGCTGCTGGTCGACCTGCCGACCCAAGAGGCGCTAGAACGTGGCGCCCACCTCGATGCCCTGCGGTTTGCTCTGGATGCAGACGAGGTGCAGGCCGGTGTGGCGGCGCATCTTTCGCTCGAAGCGAGCTGGCTGGGTGGTGCGGAGCGGCTGCAGGCCTGTTGTCTATTGGCGGGGTCGAGGCCGTGGCTGGCGCACGGATTGCGGCGGGCGCTGCGCCTCTTGCCGGCCCTCGCGTCAGGCGACGCCCATACGCGCGAAAGTCCGCGTTGCGTGGGCCTGTTGGCGCGGCGCAAGCTGACGGGTGGTCTGCAGTTTCGCTAGCGGGCGCGCGGTTGACCGCGGTCGATGTGCCGCATAGTCTGGCCCAGCGGGGCGAGTCGTCTGGCCCAGCGGGGTGAGTCGTCTGGCCCAGCGGGGTGAGTCGTCTGGCCCAGCGGGGTGAATCGTCTGGCCCAGCGGGGTGAGTCGTCTGGCCCATCGCGTAGGGTAGTCGAACCAAGTCAGGGCAGAGCACGCGGTGCCGACGATTCGGCACAAGCAAGTTCAAGCGCGAGGTAAGCGTGTTCGGGATTGGCGGCGGCGAACTCGCACTTATCATCATCGTCTTGCTGATCTTTGTCGGCCCCGACAAGCTGCCGCAAGTGGCCAAGACGGTGGGTACCGGGCTGCGCGACTTGCGACGTGCTGCTAACTTAGCGCAATCCGAGCTGAAACAGGGTATGGAAGAGCTGACGCGCGAGGTGCAAGGCGTCACGCGCGATGTGCAATCTATCGTTGAAAATGTGTCGCGCGAGCCTAGCGTAGCGAAGCCTGAGGTCGCCAAGGTCGCGCCGATGCCCAGCGATCGGGCCGAAGCGGAAGAGCCCGACGTGCTGGCGCAGATTCGCCGCCGTACCGCCGAGGAGCGCTCTAGCGAGGCCCCGCAGCCCTGGACGCTGCACACCGCCCCCGACGAGCTCGATGATCGGCTTGAGGCGCCGACCGAGACGACCAAGACGCGCGCCAAGCCGCGTTTTCGCGTGCCGACCGCCGAGCCGTTGCCGGGCACCAAAGCGCGCGGTGTGACGAACCCTGGCGAAATCGCGGCCGCGCCCGTACCCGAGGTGGCGATCGCCACTGCTGGTGAACCGGAGACCGTCGTCGCCCCCGAACCTTCAGCGAGCGATCCAGCCACATGAGCGAAACTACCCAAGAACAGGGCGCAATGTCGCTGCGCGAGCACCTGATCGAGCTCCGCACCCGCATTGTCAAGGCCTCGATCGCCGTTATTCTGGCCTTCTTTGTGGCGTGGGCCTTCCGCATCGAGCTCTACGATTGGCTCAGTCAGCCGATCCGCGACGCGATGGCGGCCAATAATCTGTTTGCAATCAAGGCGCTGCAGATTACCGAGTCGATAGAAGTCTACATGAAGCTGTCGCTGGTCGGCGGCCTGTTCTTGGCGAGTCCGTGGGTGTTCTACCAGCTCTGGGCCTTTGTCGCCCCGGGGCTCCTCTCGAAAGAAAAGCGCCTGATTATTCCAGTGTTGTCTGGCAGTGTCGCTTGTTTTGTGCTCGGCGCGGCCTTCTGTTACCTAGTCGTGCTGCCGTTCATGACGGATTTCTTGATCCGCATGACCACCGAAGCGCCCGGTTTAACTCTAGAACCGACCCTTTCGAGTACGGTTTCATTCGCCACCTTGATGCTCGTAGCATTTGGCGCCGTGTTCGAACTGCCGCTTTTCATGTACGTCCTGGCGGCATTGGGCGTGGTCTCGGCCAAAGGTTTCATAGGTTTCTACCGCTATTGGATCGTGATCGCCTTTGTGATTGGCGCCGTGCTCACGCCTACGCCCGACCCGATTAACCAGACCCTCATGTCGGCGCCCCTGGTGCTGCTGTACGGTGTGGGCATCGGCATTGCGTGGTTTGTGCAGCGCGACCCCGATGCCAAATTCTCGCGCAAAACTCTAGCGTTGGTGGCCCTTGGCTTGGTGGCCTTGGCGGCGGGCGGCGTGGCTTTGGCGGTGCGGCGCAGCGACCCCACCACGCAAGACGACCTGCCGGCCCAGGCGCAGCAAGTGGTGGGCGTGCACATGGCCCAGCTGCCCAAGCTGCTGCAACAGGCCGAGCGCGATCCCTTCGCCGCGCGTTTACTCAGCCCGTTCACACAGTTGCGGACCCTGGGCCTCGACAAGCCGCGCGACCCCGTGGTGCTGCTGGTGCGCTCGCTCGAGGGGGCTGTGTTGCTTATCGACGTCGAAGACGCGGAGGCCCACGTCCAGCGCCTGGCCAAAGCGCGCCAAAGCTCTGCGATTGCAGCACCTTCGGGGCTTACCACCCTTCTGGCGATCCCGGGTGCCAAGGGCCGCTGGCGCGCCGTGGCCGTGGGCCGGCACCTGCTCTGGCTTGGCGACGACGCGGCGGTTGATCTGCTCTCGCGGGTAAGAACCAAGCAAGTGCCTGGACTCGCTGCGGACCCACTGGCGCTGCAGGCCATTCGCGAGCTGCGCGCCGGCGGTCCGCTGTGGTCGCTCAGCCTAGAGCCCAAGGGCTTTGCCCGCTGGCTGCCCGCCGGTGCACTGCAGCAAAACGTGAAGCAAATCGCCGTGACCTACCAGCCCGAGCAGCCCACGCTGCAAGTTCGTCTCGACTGCCGCGGTCCCGACGCCGCTGCCGCGCTGCGCGACCGTCTCGACGCTTGGGTGGCCGACCAACGGCAGAAGCTGCAGTTGGCGCCGTCAGATGCCCATCAGCGCCATACGGCGGAGAATCTGAGTGAGATCGCGGTGCTTTTGGCCCGTACCTCTGAGGCGGCGGCGCGGCTTGTGCCTGTGGGCTCGGTCGACCACCAGACCCTTATGGCCTCTAGCGCCCAGGCCATGCGGCTCGCGCGCGAGCTGTCGCCCACCACTGCGCCCGCTCCCGAAGCCGACTCCGCGTTGGGTAGTGCCGTGCGACCACCGGCGCTGGTACAGGCCGAGACTTCAGGAACTGCAGTCACGTGGAAGATTCAGGCCGAGGCCGCGCCGCTCCTGGCGATGCTGGCCGCCCCTGCCGATGCCGGCCTGCAGAGCCAGCCGAAGCCGCCATCGACTACGATGCCCTTTACCCTTGTGCCGCCCGCGCCTCGGCCCTAGTGACCAGGCCATCCTCGCGTGCCCGCGCAGCTCTGGTCGGTGGCAGTGCGGCCCCGTTACCCTTTTGAATCCGCTGGCGGCGGCGCAGTCGGTGGTGGGCTCGCCCGCCCTTGCAGCGGGCCATGCGCTTGGTCTGGAGCCCGGCTGGCGTTGCCGGCGGCGACTGGCCCAGCGCTCGCAGCTCCGCCTGCAGCAAAAACACGAAGGCCGCCGGTTCTGCAACCGACGGCCCTCGCTTGGCGAAATTGTGCCTGACTACTTCTTCAGTAGCGCAATCGCCTTGGCAAACGACTCGGGCGCGTAGCCCGCCGACGGCTCGAACTTGCGGCCGTTGATGTACAGCGAGGGGGTGCCCTCTACGCCGGCCTTCTCGCCCATTTCTTGGGTCTTCTTGAACAGCCCGGCGTACTTGTCGCTCTTGAGCGCGTCTTCGAGCTTGGCCTTGTCCACGCCCGCCGTCGCCGCGATCTCCTTGATCTTGTCCTCACTCAGCTCGCGCTGGGCTGCGAACAGGGCATCGTGCACCTTCCAGAACAGGTCCGGGCCGCCCTGCTCAAACGCCAACTGCGCCGCAGTCGAGGCCGGCTTGGCCATGTTGTGGAACGGCAGCGGGAAGTGGGCAAACACGACCTTGACCTTGTCTGGGTTCGCGTCGTAGACGGCCTTGACCGGCTCGGCCACGCGCGAGCAGTACGGGCACTGGAAGTCCGAGAACGCGACGATGGTGATGGGCGCGTCTTTCTTGCCTTTGAAGGGCAGACCTTCCACATTGAAATCGTTGACCTTCTCGTTTAGCTCGGTGAAGACCTTGCCCTTGGCAATGATGTCGTCGTACAGAGCCTGGCCCTTCTTGCCCGAGGCTTCCGCCTTCTTCAGCTCTTCGTCGATGATCGCCTTGAACATCGGCAGCGGCTGGGCACCCACGAGCTTGCGCCCGTTGATGAAGAAGCCGGGGGTGCCGCGAACGCCGACCGTACCGGCCAGGTCCATGTCTTCCACGATGATCTTGTCGGTCGCCGGGTCCTTGCGCACGGAGTCAAACTTGGCCATGTCCAGGCCGATTTCCTTAGCCCAGGCGGTCAAGTTTTCGTCGGTCAGCGCCTGCTGGTTGGCGAACGCCTTGTCGTAGAACTGCCAGAACTTGCCCTGCTTGCCAGCCGAGATCGCCGCCAGCGAGGCCGGACGTGCGTCTTTGTGGAACGGCAGGGGGTGGTGCTTGAACACCAAACGAACCTTGTCGCCGTAGGCCTTCTCCACTTCGGTCAGCGTGTTGGCGCCGCGCGAGCAGAAGGGGCACTGAAAGTCCGAGATCTCGACGATGGTGATGAGCGCCTTGTCGCTGTCGCCCTTGACCGAGTCGCGCTTGGGGTCAACGGGCACCTTCCACACATCCACGCTGTCCGGCGGAGGGGTCGCGGGGCCATCATCGGCCTTGGCTTCTTCGCGCTTGGCGGGAGCGGCCTCTGCGGCGGGCGCCTTGCCTTCCAAGAAGTACGCGATGACTTTGGTACCCGTCTCGCCGCCGGTCTTGGCCGCGGCCAGCTTGATCTGCTCGATACCCGTCTTGCCGGCCGACACGGCTTTGGCATCGGCCAGCGCCGCATCGATGGCCTTCTTGAACTCGTCGAAGGGCTGGGCGCCCTGGATCAGCTTGCCGTTGATGAAGAACGACGGCGTGCCACCGGCGCCCGTAGCGCTGGCTGCGGCGGACTCTTTCTCAACCTGCTGCAGCAGGGCAGGGTCGGCGATATCCTTCTTAAACTTGGCGACATCCAGGCCGATTTCTTTGGCCCACTTGTCGTAGCTCTCGGCGCTCAGCTGCTGCTGGTTGCCAAAAAGCTTGTCGTGCATTTCCCAAAACTTGCCCTGCTTGTGGGCGGCCAACGCGGCGACCGCCGCCGGCTTGGCGTTCTGGTGGAAGGGCAGCGGCTGGTTGGCCCACACGATTTTGACGTCGTTGGGGTACGCTTCGAGGATCTGCTTGACGGTCGGGCCGACGCGCGAGCAGAACGGGCACTGGAAGTCCGAGACTTCGAGGATGGTGACGAGGCCATTGGCCGCACCCTTCGAGGGCATCGACGCCGGAATGCCGTTGGCGCCCACGCCGGCCGCAGCTGCGGGGGCCTGATCGCCGACCGTCGCCGGTTGGGTGGGGGCGCCGGCCTGCGAGTCCTTGACGTTCTTCGACATCCGCCCGGCGCCGAAGGCAATCACGACCGCCGCGATGACGATCAAGACGATGTTTTCCTTCTTCATTCCGTATCTTCCTTGCCGACCGTCTTGCGCGGTCGTGGCCGCTAGGGCCGCTGGCCCGGGTCCAGTCCGGGGCGCAATAGGCTAGGGCAGTTGCGGTATCCTGTCAACCGCCGCCGCACCCTGCGAAGGGCTGCAACTCGCGACATTGCGCGGATATTCCCGCCGGCACACCTCCTGTGGCGAGCCGACTTGCCACGGCAGCCGCCCCCACGCTAAAGTGCTTCGCGTGCGACCGACAACAGAGGTGATTCCATGAAGTTTACTCCAATGATGTCACGGATTTGTAATCTGGCGGCTCTGCTCACGGCTGCTGCCAGCATCGCCGCCACCTCGGCTCAGGCCACCACTCCAACCTCGACCGCGCTCGAAGGCGTGCTGCTCAGCGGTGCCGGTGCGCCCGCTCCCGACGGCAAATACGAGCTAACCCTTCAGCTTTACGGCCAAGAGGTGGGCGGCTCATCGGTGTGGAAAGAGGGGCCCGTCAGCGTTACCGTCAAAAGCGGCCAATTCTCGCTAAGTGTCGGCGCCACTACGCCCCTGTCGGCGCAGCTGCTCGGCAGTCTTTCGCAGGTTTGGCTGGGTGTCGGCGTCGCCCAAGACCCCGAGCTTCCTCGCAAGCAGCTGCAATCCGTACCATTTAGCCTGCGCGCCGCCTTGGCCGAGGGCGTTGACTGCACCGGTTGCATCGGCCTGACTCAGCTTGACTCCAAGCTTTTGGCCGGATACGCCAAGTCCACTGACCTTGCCGCCTACGCCAAGGCCAGCGATTTGGGCGGCTACGCGCAAAAGACCGACTTGGCCGACTTCGTCAAAGCGTCGTCGCTCGCCAAGGTGGCCGGCAGCGGTCAATACAGTGATCTCGCAGGCTTGCCCACCCTGGCCAAGGTCGCCACCAGCGGCGCGTACGCCGACCTCAGCGGCACGCCCGTGTTGGCCAAGCTCGGCGCCAGCTGTGGCACCGGCCTTGTCATGAAGGGCATCAAGGCCGACGGCTCGTACGAGTGCGTGGCCTCGACCAGTTCGATTACCTCTACGGACCTGCCGCCCGACGGATTGTTTAAGGTATCCAACGGCTTGCTTACTGACCAGTTCGTCGAAGTCGCCGCCTCGGCCAACGTGCCGATCGCCATTCCCGACTACCTGGGCGCCGGCGTGTCCGACTCCATCAACGTGCCCGATTTTGGCACCGCCCAAAGCCTCGCCATCGCCGTCACCCTCACCAACAGCGACGTCAGCAAGATTCGCATCGACTTGTACGATCCCAATGGTGTCAAAACCACCGTTTACAATGGCGAAAAGACCGGCACCAAGCTCGAATTCTTGTACGGCGCCCCGTCCAAGGGCCTCGACACCTGGGTCGGCGGCAACCCCAAGGGCTTATGGGCCATCACCGTCGCCGACTTGGCCAACAACAGCATCAAGACCGACGGCCAAATCACCTCGTGGCAGGTGCAGGTCTCGACCCTTTCGAGCAAAAAAGTTGCCGCGAACGGCGGCTTCCAGTTCTTCGTCTCGACCACCGCGCCCACGCCCTGCAACGCCAGCACCTTTGGCATGAGCTACGCCAACAGCAAAGACAAGGCGTTGTACATCTGCAACGGTACCGATTGGGCGGCGGTCTACCTCACCATCCCGGGCAGCCAGCAAAACCCAGTGGTGTCGTGCAAAGACCTTCAAAGCAAGGTGCCGCTGGCTAAAGACGGCGCGTACTGGATCAATCCCGACAATACGACCGCCTACCAGACCTGGTGCGACATGACCTCCGACGGCGGCGGCTGGACCCTGGCAATGCGCTTTAAGTCCGACAACAAACTCGGCTTTTCCAGCGCGTACTGGACGGACAAGAATGTGTTCAACGACGATGGCGGCGCCTCGGTCGACCCCAGCTTGAACACCAACGCCAAGCTCGGCGCCTTCGTCAACTTGCCGGGCGCCACCGTGCGCGGCTGCAAGGGCGTACCCGGCGGCGGTCAGTGCGTGCAACAGGGATTGGGCGGCACCAAGACCTTAAATGCTGTGTTTAACGAGGCATACAAGGCCGGCGGCCCCAGCCGTGCCACCTTGACCAGCTACTGGGGCGACGACGGCAGCCAGCCCTACTGCAATGGCACGGGCCTGAACAACGCCGCGACTACCTACGGCGGCCCCGGCACCTACTCGGGCACGCGCTTCGGCCTCGTGGGCAACAACGAAAACGACTGCGCCACCACCGATTCGGCCTGGGGCTTTGGCACGTACGGCTGCAGCGACGCGACCAAGGCGTGCGGCGCCGGTGGCAGCTTCTGGCAAAGCGGCACCTGCGGCACCAACTGCACGCAGGGCACCCTTTGGGTCCGCTAGCCGCCTAGCGACTGCAGCATGCGCCACCTCCTCATACCCATTTCATTGCGTCGGATTGCTGAACATCGTCTGCGCAGCGCTATGACCGTGCTGGGCGTGGCGCTGGGCGTGGCCGTGCTCGTCGCGGTGGTGGCGACCAACCACAGCGTTCTCGACAGTTTTCGCAGCACACTCGGCGAGGTCGGCGGCACGGTTCACCTCGAGGTGCGCGGCGGCGACACCGGCCTGCCCGAAGAGGTGCTCGACACGGTGCGCAAGGTTGCGGGGGTGCGCTGCGCCAGCGTCGCCATCCAGCGCAGCCTCGACCTCGACCAGGGCGGCGATCCGCAGGGCCAGCGTGCCGGCGAGGCGGTCGCGCTGCTGGGAATCAATTTTACAGAAGATATTAATATTCTCAAGGCATTGTACGGAATCGAAGGTGCGCCGGCCCAGAAGAATTCCGCCTCCGACCAAGAGCTGGCCAATCCGCTCGACGTGCTCGACCGCCAGCGGCAGCTGATCGTAAGTGAGGAATTTGCGCGCAAGTACCACAAGAAACAGGGCGAAACCATTGATTTGTTGACCAAAGACGGCGCGCAACCGTTTACGCTATTCGCCGTCGTACAGGCGCGCGGGCCGCACAAGGCCTTTGGCGGCAACCTGGCGATCCTCGACTACTTGGATGCGCAAGAGATTTTTGGTCTGCAGGGCCGCGTCGACCGCATCGATGTAGCCGCCACCGATCCCGAAAAAGCTGGCGAGATCGAGGCCTTGGCACAGCGGCTCAAGCAAGCGACCGGCAATCTATACCGCGTCGAGCCGCCGTCGGCGCGCCAGGCCCGCCAGCAGCACTTGCTCCGTTCATTTCACCTAGGGCTGACCATCGGCGCCGGAATTGCTCTGCTGGTCGGTATGTTCCTTATCTACCATACCCTGTCGATCTCGGTGACGCAGCGACGCAGCGAGATCGGCATCCTGCGGGCTGCGGGGGCAACGCGTCGGCAAGTCGTGCAGCTTTTTACCATGGAGGGCGCCGCCTTTGGCCTCATCGGCTCGGTGCTGGGCGTTGGCATTGGCCGCTACTTGGCGCAGTTTCTGCTGCAGCAGGCCGCAGGTCCGATCACCGACATCTATGTGCGCGTCCATGCACAAGAAGTGACTCTTGAGCCGGTGGTGCAGCTCGGCGCCGTGCTGCTCGGTACCGTGTCGGCGACGCTGGCGGCTCTGGTGCCGGCCCGTGCCGCGAGTCGCTTGAGTCCTGTCGATACCATTCGCAACCCAGCTTTTAGTCACGTTTCTGTCGGGTTGGGTGTATTTGGTCGGCGCGATGTGGCGGCGCTGCTCCTGGCGACCGCGGCGCCGTTTGTGGCGCAAGGGCCCGTCATTGCGGGCTTTCCCTGGTTCGGCATCGCCTCGATGGGGCTGGTCTTACTGGCGGCGACATTGTGGTCGCGCACCGCCGTTTCGCTGTTCAATCGCCTGTTTTCGCCTGTAGCTGGGCGGCTGTTCGGCCTGCATGGGCGCCTCGCGGCTGACAATGTGGCGCGCAATGCCGACAAAGGTGCCGTGACCGTGGCGTCGCTGATGGTCGGCCTGTCGATGGTGGTGGCGTCGTCGACCATGACCGGCAGTTTTCAGCATAGCATCGACCAGTGGGTCGAACAGGCCGTACCTGCAGACCTTTTTGTTACCAGCAACGCTCGGCTGGGCGGCACCAAGAACCAGCCGCTCGAGCCCGATCTGGGCAAGAAGATTAGCGACATTGCCGGGGTGCGCGGTGTAGATCTGGTTCGTCTGCGCAATGTCGATTTTCGCGATACGCAGATCTTGCTGCTGTCCATCGATGTGCACATTCGCTTTTCCATGCACCAGACCGCCTGGACGGTTTCGCACTGGACTGGCGAAAAATCGGCGGTAATCAGCCGGATGCAAAAGGGCGAAGGGGTTGTCATCTCCGAGACGCTGTCGCATCGCTTCGGCCTCGCTCCGGGCGACCAAGTCGAGCTGCAGACCCCGCAAGGGCTCGAAAAGTTTCTAATTTTGGGCACGATCGTTGATTACTCTAGCGATCAAGGGGCGGTGTTCATCGACCGCGCGCTCTACATCCAGCACTGGCGCGACGAGCTGGTCGACACCTTTGAACCCTATGTTCAGCCGGGCGCTTCGCTCGAAAAGGTGCGCAGCGAGATTCTGTCGCGCTACGGCAAACAGTACCGCCTGTTCGTGCTGACAAACGCGGAGTTTCGCAGCGAAATCAAGAGGATGATCGGCCAGCTGTTCGAAGTGATGCGCGCTCTAGAAGGTGTGACTGTGCTCATCGCGCTGCTCAGCGTCGTCAACACGCTGCTGACCGCCGTGCTCGACCGGATGCGCGAGATCGGTGTCCTGCGGGCCATTGGCATGTTGCGCAGCCAGCTCGTCAAGATGATCCTGATCGAGTCGCTCGGCCTGTCGCTCGTCGGCGCGGTCATCGGCGTCGCGGTTGGCCTGGCCAATGGTTCGATTTTACTAGATGTTGTCTCGCGCCAAGACGCCGGTTGGGAGGTTCCTGTGCAAATCGATTTCCCGCTGGTCGCCACCTATGCCCTGGTGCTGGTGGTAGTGGGCGTGTTGGCCGCGGCCTATCCCGCGCGTGTGGCGGCGCGCATCGCCATCGTCGAGGCCCTGGGCTATGAGTAACAAGAAGCTTGCGTCGTGCCCCACTTGCCGCGGACCGGTCGCCGATCGCAGCAGCAACCCCACGTTTCCATTCTGCTGTGCCCGCTGCCGTACCATCGACTTGGGCGAGTGGTTGACCGAGAGCTTCCGCATCCCTGGCGAACCCGGCGAGAGCGACCGCGACGGTCCCAGCAGCGGCGAGCTTGGCCGCGGCGGCGACGACCTGCCGAGCTGAGGCGGCGAACGCTCCGGCCGAGGCGTCGAGGCCTCACCGACACCTCGCTGAACGCCGCGCGCTTTGACCATTTGCCCGGCCAGCCATACGCTATTCGCCACCGGACCGCGTTTGCGTCCCCCCAAGGAATCGATCATGACGTCTCGACTCGTGGCGCGCTCGCTCCGCGCGGCCTTGCTTTGCCTCGGCCTTCTCGTTGCATTGCCCGCGTGGGCTTGCGGCGGTTTCTTCTGCTTCACTCAGCCCGTCGACCAGAGCGCCGAGCGCATCCTGTACGTGCACGAAGCCGGCAAGATCACGCTGCATGTGCAGATTTCGTACAAGGGCGACGACCAGAACTTTAGCTGGGTGCTGCCGCTCAGCAAGGCGCCCGAAAAGACGCCTGACGGCAAAGACATCGCGGTCGGCTCCGACACCATCTTTCAAATACTTGAGAAGACTACCTCGCCAAGTTTTCAACTGAATTGGCAAGGCAACGGTACTTGCAGCGCGCCGATCTGCGCCTATGCCTCGGCCGGGGGCGGTCCGCCCAACACGGATGGCGGCGGCGGTGTCAAGGTGCTCGCGCAGGACTCTGTTGGTCCGTACGATTACGCGCTGCTGCAAGGCACTTCGGGTGCAGATATCGTGAACTGGCTGAATGACAACAAATTTGTTCAGCCGGCTTCGACGGTGCCCCTCATCCAGGGCTACGCGCAGAAGTCCTATGTGTTCCTCGCCCTGAAGCTTAAAAAAGACAAAGGTACCGGCGACTTAGTGCCCGTCAGCCTGACCGTGGCCGAAGACTCGCCCTGCCTGCCGATCCGTCTGACCGCGCTGGCCACCCAGCCCGACATGCCGATCGCCGCCTGGGTCATCGACAAGGCGCGGGCGATCCCTAAGAATTACTTGCATGTCGAGCTCAACGAAGCGGCGGTGGATTGGTTCACCGGCGGCGGCAACTACAAGACCGTGGTCAGCAAGGCGGTCGACCAGGGCTCGGGCCACGCCTTCTTGACCGAATTGGCGCAGAAGACCGCCGACCTGCCGATTCAGTTCGCACTGCCGGGTTGGGACGTGAACAAGCTGGCCGGCCTGACCGACCCCGCCAAATTCCTGGCCGCCATGTTCGAGATGCAGCTTCCGGGCACCGTGCAAATGCAGAACTTGATCAAGAAATACATCAAGAAGCCCGATGCATTTGCGGCGACCGCCGACCAAGAATTCTACGGCTGCATCCAGAGCTACAACGCCGCCCAGCCCGACTCGGGTTGCAAGGCCTACGTCGACGCCGCCATTGCAGCCGGTTTTGATGCCGTCGCATTTGCCAAAGACCTAGATCAGCTAGTGATTAAGCCCCTCAAGACCCTCGACACGCAGTACAAGGCTGCCGGCTGGATTACCCGCTTGTACACCACGCTATCGGCCGAAGAGATGACCAAAGACCCGATCTTTGCGACCAATCCCAACCTGCCGGCTGTGGCCAACCAGCACACCGCCGACGCGATGCCGATTTGTGAGGCCGGCCAGACCATCGCGAGCTCGGCCAAGATCACCTTTGCCGACGGATTCGAGCTGACCCTGCCGATTACCAAAGAGCAACAGCAAGGATGCATGAATTATCCGGGTTTCGGCGGCCCAGTCGGACTTGGTAGCGGTACCGGCCCGCTGGTTCCCGGCGGTGGCCAGCCGCTCGCTAAGCTGCAAGTCCTCGACGAAAGTGGCGCGCCGTTGGCCATCGATCAAAGCGCCGCCGATCAGGTCGACGCCGAGTTGAACAACGCCAAACTCGGACAGCCCAGTCTTTCCGAGGCGTTCAAGGCCAAGCTGCCCAAGGTGATTTGGAATCCGCACAGCAGTGCCGCGCCCATCACGACCGGCGCCGACGCGACCGGTGGCAGCGATACCAGCGCCAGCACCTCAGCCCCGGCCGGCTCGTCGTCCAGCGGCTGCACCACGGGCAACGTCAGCCATCCGGGCGCTCTGGTCTCGATGCTCGCCGCCGCGGCCTGGTTCGTTCGCCGCCGCCGCGCGATCTAGCGCTTCTCGGCCCTTCTACGCAGCATCGCGAGCACCAGCGCGGCGGCCAGCGACGCCGCCGCGCTGGGGTTCGCCGTCCGCCCGCCTTGGCAGCCACTCGCCACATCTGCAGTCGCAGCCTTGGGTTGCCACGCACTCGCCTTCTTTACGTTTGGCAAGTTCACCGTTCGCGCCGCCGTGTTCGGCACCGTATCGGCGATCGCCGCGACCTCGGGCAGTGGCACGCTCGTCGTCACGCTGCTGGCTGGGACGCACACGCCACGGCCGCCCGATGCCAGGGCCACGCACAATTCCGCGCCGCTGCACGCACTATTCTTTGGATCGCAGTCTCGCCGGCAGGTGCCGCTGGCCGCCGTCATCGCGACGCACACCAGATCGCCCCTGCAGCTATCGTAGGCGGTGCACGGGTCGCCGAGCTGCCGCTTGTCCGACTGTGCCGCGCGGCAAGCCCCTGTAGTGCCAGAAAGTCCTTTGTATACACAGATTTGATCCGATCCGCAGCCCGAACTGCTTGCCAGCGGGTCGCAGGCAGCGCGACATGCCGGCAGGTCGGGCAGCGGGCCCACGTCGCAGACCAACCCGCTGCCGCACTGGCCCGAAGCAGGGCAGGGTAGTCCTTCTGCCCCTTGGTTCAGCGCCGATGGCAAGCACCAGTTCTGGTCGTTGATCGCCGTGCAGCCCGTGCCGGCAGGGCAGCCCGACGCGACCTCGCATTGCACCGTACAAGTCTTTTCGAAGCGCCCGCCGGCCGTCGTTAGGCAAATGCCCGTCGCGCAATCAAACGCGCTGCGGCACGGCCAGCCGATGGCAAGAGGGCCCGGCGACGTATCGGGCACGCACAACGAGTCGATGCCGCAGTGCCACTTGCTCGGGCAGCCCTGGCTGCAGGCGCGGGTGCAGCGGCCACCGCCTTGCATGGTCGCCGCGCATTGAAAACTTTGGCAATCGCCGGGAACGTAGCACGAATCGCCCAGGGCAGCGTTGCCGCGAACCAAGCACAAGGGGCCTACGGATGTGTCGTAACACTGCCCAGCTCCGCCACAATTGTCGCATGTGGCCGTGCAAAAACCAGTGGGCGACGCGGGCATGCAATAGCCGGCACCGCACGCCAGATCGCTGGCACAGGCTCCGCCCAAGGTCGACTTGGCGCTGTCGGGCTGGCACGCGCCGTCATTGGGTAAGCACGCTTTGCCGTTTGCATAGGTGCCACAGCTGTAGCCGATGGCGCAGTCGTCACTGCCGCTGCAGTTGCGTGCACATGAGCGGCGGCCGTCCGGCCACGCCAGGCAGGTGCCGTCGGTGCAGTCGGCGTCGCTGTCGCAGGCGTCGCATTGGCCGCCGTCGTGGGGATGTGCGCCACTGGTCGGCCAAAGCCAGCGCACACCGCGCTGATCGTCCAGAGAAAGGGTGCGCAGAGTCTTGCTCGTTCCGTAAAAATACAGAGTAGAGTCCGCGCGCCGGCTGTGATCGAGGCCCAGCGCATGGCCCAGATGGTGGGTCAGCACACCCTGCAAGTCGGCCTTAACTTGGGCCGAATTGCCGGTGGCCGTGGCCGTCCACTGCACATCGCGCGCATTCAGCCGGATCTCCGCGCGCACCAAGTGGCCACTCGCATCGGCCCAGCGCTTGGTCTTGGCCAGCACTTCGCCATTAAAAACCTTGTAATTACTCTCAAATGCGATGTCGACATCGAACCCCGCTGGCTCTGCAGCCAGGCCGGCAAACACCAGCGGGCTCTGCGTTCCCGGCACCTTAGCCCACGTATCCAAAGCATATTGTACCGCCCAAAGCATCGCCTCAAGACTCACCCCGCTCGGCAGCCCAGTCGGCCGCACATACACTGCGACGCTGCGGGCCGGAAACTGGATGCGCGTGCCCTGATCATCGCGGTACACATCAAATGCTCGCGCCGGCGTTGCCACCACCATGGCCAGCAGCAGGGCCACGATCAGCCACCCGCGCAGTCGCACAAAGTGACTCATTTCCGTGCAGAAGTGCTTCAGTAGGCGGCGACACATGAGGCAAAGTGTGCTGTTCATGCCCGTCAGCCTAGCGTGCCCCCGCGGTAGCGTCCACGGCCGCTCGCCTTGAGTGCGGGGTTGGCGCGAAAGTGCGGCGGCGCCACAGGCATGTCGTTTTCTCCTTGACCTCGGCTCGGCCGCCTGTATGCTCCGCGGCCGGATGCCTGCCCACCCCCTGCGACCTCTGGCCGCACCGTGGTTTGACCACGATAAAGTGGGCAGAATCCCACCGGATTTGGGCTACATTGAGCCGACGACTCCGGTTGCACGCTGCGTCCCTGCCGCTCCCGCTTGCGCACAGTCCGCGCTCGCGCTGCCGCAAGAACGCCATCTGCTTCTGGCTGCCGCGAGCCGCCCCGGAGAAGAGATGTCCTCACTGCTGCCTACCACGATTCTCGACGACGCTAATCGGCCGCGCCGGCTCAACGACGCCTTTCGCTGCCTGCACCGCACTCGCACGCTGGCGCTCTCGGTCTGTCTCGACGACTACATGAACGCCAACGCCTTGCGCGTAAAGTCCATGGTTTGCTTCGAATGCCCCCAGGGTGGATCGAACCGCGAGACCTTTGCCGCCGATGCCGATACCGAGGGCTTGCTCGACGCCGAGATCTGGGCGCGCCTCATCTCGGACATGAAAGACCCCGAGTCGTAGATGGCGAACCGCCGTGGCGGGTTGGAGCGACCCTCGCCCCTCTTGCCGCGCAGCCCATTGGCACACTTGGTCGACATCGATCGATGGGGCCGGCTGTTGTGTCGGAAGTGGCAGTTCTTGTCGGGTTCGGCCGCACATGGTACCGTCATCGATCCCACGGCCAGCTGATTCTGCCAAGGTGCAGATTGCAGCCTAGTCCGCTTGGTACCCGGAACTTGGGCTCAGCGCCGCGCTGCCCAGCCGGGTCGGCATCGAGCCCGCCTGGAGCGGCCCTTTGGGTCGCCACCACTCCGGAGAACGCATGGCTACCGGTATTTCCTCGGTTTACCCGCAACAGTTCGGCCGCTACATCCTCACGGCCAAGATCGCCATGGGCGGTATGGCCGAAATCTTCCGCGCCAAAAGTCTGGGTGCCGAAGGCTTCGAGAAAGCGGTGGTGATCAAGCGCATTCTTCCGCACTTCTGCGAAGAGGAAGGCTTTGTCACCATGTTCAAAGACGAGGCCAAGGTCGCTTCGCACTTGAACCACGCCAATGTAGTACAGATCTTCGATTTCGACGAAGTCGAGGGCCTCTTCTATATCGCCATGGAGTACGTTGAGGGGCGCGACTTGAAGCGCGTACTCGATCAGGGTGCCAAAATCGGCAAAGCCCTATCGATTGCCCAAGCCGTCTACATCATGATCGAGGCCAGCAAAGGCCTTGATTATGCTCACAAACGTATCGTTGACGGCGAGCCCCTCAGCATCATTCACCGCGACGTTTCGCCGCACAACGTGATGGTGTCGTTCAACGGCGAAGTCAAGATCATGGACTTTGGCATCGCCAAGGCCGCGGCGCGCTCGACCAAGACCCGTGTCGGCACCGTCAAAGGCAAGTGCGCCTACATGAGCCCCGAACAGGCGCGCGGCAAGAACCTCGACCCGCGATCGGATTTGTTCGCCCTAGGCGTCTGCTTATGGGAAATGCTTACCGGCAAACGGCTTTTTGTCGGCGACTCCGACTTCGAGACCCTGAACAACGTGCTGCGTGCCGAAGTGCCGCCGCCGTCTGAGCTCAATGCTGAGGTGCCCAAGGAGCTCGACGCCATCGTGCTCAAGGCCCTGGCCCGCGACGTCGAGGCCCGCCACAAAGACGTTGGCGCCTTCGTCAACGAGCTGAACCGCTGGTTCTTCAGTGCCGTGCCCGACCCCGACGCTGTGGCGCTCAACGGCTACATGCACGAGCTGTTCGACGACGAAATCAAGCAGATGCGCCAAGAAGCCCAAGGCGAAGCGCAAATGATGGAGGGCGTCCGCAAGGGCGTTTCGAACATTATTTCCAAGAAGCCGGGGACGGGTTCTCAGCCGGCTGCGCGTGTGCCCGACGACGAGCGCACGATGGCTCTGCCGGGGGCGATGATGCCCCTTGACGCGGACCGCACCATGGCGCTGCCCGACGCGATGTCGCAGATGCGTATGGCAGCAAACCATTCGCCCGCACAATCTGCGCCAGCGCCCGCGAAAAGCCATGTGGGTCTCATCGTTGGCATCCTGTTTGCCGTATTGGCTGCGGGCGCGATCGCTGCGTACCTCAAGTTTAGCGCCGGGTCGACCGAGCAGCCGGTGGCCCCAGCTGTCGTCGCTCCGGCCGCCCCTGCCGAAAAGCCCAAGTTCAAGCTGACGATCAAGGCGCCCGGCGCGGTCGAGATCCTGGTCGATGGCAAGCCCGAGTGCATGGGCAAAGAGGTCTGCGAAGTCACCGCCGAGGGCGGCAAGCACAAGGTGATCGCCAAGAACGACGCCGGCAAGGGTGTCGATCAAGAGGTAGACCTCGCCGCCGACGGCCAGACGGTCGAGCTCAAGCTACCTGTGATCGAGAAGAAGCCTGATGTGGCACCGCCCGTGGCCGCGCAAGGCCCTGCTATTCTCCTTAAGATTCAGCCGGATGGTGCTATTGTCACCGTCAACGGCAAGCCGGTCGCGCTCGATAAGGGCAATGCTTCGCTAGCCGGCAGCAAGGTCGGCGATAAGCTGATCGTCAGCGCCCAAGCCGACGGCTTCAAGTCCGAAACCAAGGAATTCGAAGTCAAAAACCCGTCTGCCGAACTGTTTGAGGTCAAGCTGCAGCGCGACAAGCCGACTCCCACTGTGGGTGCGGCCGAGCCCAAAGCCAAAGAGCCAGCCGTTGCTGCCGGTCCTGGCAAGGTCAAGATCAACGCCAAGCCCTGGGCCAAGATCGAGATCAAGGGCAAGGACTACGAGCTGACGCCCAAAGAGGTCACACTGCCGGCCGGCAAGTACACCGTCACCCTCACCAAAGGCAGCGTTCGCAAAACGGTTGGCGTCACCGTTCGCACTGGCGAAACTGCGAGCGTCTCTGTCGACATGACCGAGGAGTAGCGGCGGAGCCGGCGACGTGCAAAAAAGAGTGACTCGCCTCGCCTGCCCTCTTGACGACCTACGCCCAGGACTGTAACCTTCGCCTCGCTTCAAGACGCTCGCCGTCGCGGAGCAAACGGCCCCTGGTTCGCCCAGGATGCAAGCCAAGCCCAGCCGGGCGACAAACTGCGGGAATAGCTCAGTGGTAGAGCGCGACCTTGCCAAGGTCGATGTCGCGGGTTCAAGTCCCGTTTCCCGCTCCGCAGGCCGTAGCAGCGGCTTGCAAGGGGTCTGGAGGTTCGCCTCCAGGCCCTTTTGTCGTTTTTGCCCCAGAACTTCCTCATTTTCACCTCCTGTACTCTCGCGCACCGTCGGCGGGCGTTCTGCTCCCCAGAGCCGGGCAGGGCTACACCCGTGCGACTATCCGCCTCCCCGTCATCCCGGTCCCTCCGCGCAGTTCAATGCTTTCAGCCCCGCCGCCGGCGTGGGAGGCGCCGGCCGTCAGGCCGAATTCGCTGCGCCACCGCCGGCCGCAACCCCTGCGCGCCCAGATGCGCCAGCTAACTGCCCACGGAGCCCGCCAGGCGATCGCGCCCTCCACTCCTGATCGCGGCACCTGGCGCTACCCATAATTGCGAATAAGCTTAAAAGTCTAGCGGTTGTGATAATTGGCTCCGCCGCTAGGGGTTTTTTGCCAACGAAGAACCCGCTCAACACGCCTCGTCACCACAAGGCGGGCGAAACCGGTTGCGCCGCGGCACCCGCTTTGTTAGCCTCTAACTGGGAAAGTCGCGGTCTAGTCGGTCCGCGTCGGTCCCTCCCCCAAAGACCCGTGGCTGCGAGCCCTGCGTCTGTGACCAGCAAGTGTCGTGAGCCTACTGCGCATCCCCCAGCGCCGGCCCGCGAAAAGCCTGTCCGCAACGGACGTTAAGCCGCAGTCCAAGGAGTCCAAGGGGGGGCTTCAAGGGCAGCGGCAGCCGGCCACCCCAGCGTTGACCTTCCCCCGGGTCGTCGCAAGGCCGTTTCAACACCGTTGCACCAGAAGCTCGGAGATCCGCGGCCAGGCTCGGAGACTCACGGATGAGCCTCGCTCGAACGGCCTAGGAGGATTGGAATGCGAAATCAGCCGTCGTTCCGCGCAAAGCGCGTGACGCGTTTCGCTCCCTGCGCAGACTCGAACTTAAATTCGAACTGCGCATCGTCGAACCACCCGGAACACAGCAGCTTCGCGCTGCTTTCAGTGTTTTTGCAGGCGGTTCGTTCCTTGGTCGCGCAGGGGCGGCGCGCCATTCTTCAGCCTCGCAGCCTGCTGGCGCGTCGGGCCTTGCTGCCGCTTTTGCTGGCGGCAAGCTTTGGCGTAGCAGCGTGTAGCGACCCGGCGCCAACAGGGCAGTCTGCGGCCGATGCGGCCAAAGACGCTGCCGGCGTCGATGCGGAATTCGGTGTCGAAACCTTCGCACTGACCAATCCGCCCGCGCTGACCTTCGTCTCGCCAGCCGAAGAAAAGTATTACTACGTCGACTACACGGCGCCCGTAGCTGTGAAGATCACAGTCCAATTCACCGTCACCGACTTCACCCTCGGCGCCGGCGTCGGCCAAGTGATCTGCCGCGTCAACGGTGCGGAGCCACCGCTAGTTACCACCACCAACTCGATCGCCAACATCAATCTGGGCACCGCTATGGGCGCCCGGGTGATCTCGTGCACCTTGGCCAGCCCCACCGGCGAGCTCGTCAAAGACGCCACGGCAACAGCGAATTTGCACGTCTATATTAGCCAGGACCAGTTCAGCAACGACGCCAAGAACAAGTGCTCGAACGACACGCAGTGCGACGACACCGTCGGCTGCTCGCAAGACGCCTGTGTGGGCGGCAAGTGTGTGTTCAAGTACGCGATCTCGACCCAGTGCTGCACCACCGCCAGCGAGTGCTCGGCCGGACTGACCTGCGTGGGCAGCGGCACCGGGGCCAAGTGCTCGGCGTGCACCGGCGACCCGGATTGCGACGACAGCAAGGTCTGCACCATCGACAAGTGCGACTTGAGCGGCCCGGTCGGCAAGTGCACCAACAACAAGCCCACGCCCGACGTCTGCTGCGACCCCGCCGACCTCTGCGATGACGGTCAGGCGTGCACCACCGACAGTTGCGACGTGGTTGCGCAAAAATGCCTGCACATCAAGGGCGCCAACGCCTGCTGCGGCGACAACGACTGCATCAGCGACAACCCCTGCATGGCGGGCTCGTGCGTGGCCGGCGAGTGCCGCTTTGGCAAGAACAACTTCAAGCCCGGCTGCTGCATTGCCGACGGCGACTGCGACGACAAGTACTACTGTACTCTCGACACCTGCGGCGCCATGGGCCCCAACGGCTACAAACTCTGTGATCACAAGCAAGATCCGTCGAAGGGCGGCGCTGGCGTATGCTGCGACCTCGCCGGCGACAACGGCCAGTGCAACGACGGCAATGGCTGCACGTGGGACGTCTGCTTGGCCAGCAAGTGCCAACACACTCCCGTATCCGAGTGCTGCAAGCTCGACATCGACTGCAAGGATGCGAGCACCTGCACCCTCGACGCCTGCGAAATCCCTAAGGACGCCAGCGGTGTAGCTATCGCCGAGGTGGGCCAATGCAAGCACCCCAAGAGCGATCCGCTGTGCTGCGAAATGAACACGGACTGCGGCGACGGCAAGTACTGCACTGTAGACATGTGCAATAAAGTCAACGGCGCACCGAGCGGCACCTGCAAATTCACCAAGACCGACGCCACCTGCTGCGACATCGACGGCGACTGCAACGACGGCAAGTACTGCACGTCCGACGTCTGTGTAAATCACTTCTGCGTTCACGGCCCCGACACGTTCAAGCCGAACTGCTGCGAGTTCAGCAATTCCGAATGTGACGACAAGAATCCTTGCACAGCCAATACTTGCGATACTGCCAACAAGAAGTGCGTCTACACGGCTGGGCCCGATACGAGCTGCTGCGTCGACTCATCGACCTGTAACGACAACGACTGCACCACCACCGACTACTGCGACTCGTTCAACACCTGCAAGTACCAGCCCGCGGCCGATGCCTGCAAAGCCGACGTCGACTGCGACGATGGATTGCCCTGCACCGACGATAAGTGCGACACCAGCGGCGCCTGCGGCAAGTGCACCCACAGCCAGAATGCCGGCTGCTGCCAAGCCGACTACGAGTGCGACGACAGCAAGGCCATCGGCACCACGCCGCCGAACCCCAAGGCGGCCTGCACCGCCGACAAGTGCGTGCAAAACAAGTGCGCGTATGCGGCGACGCCCAACTGCTGCGTCGATGACGCCGACGCCATGGTCGCGTGCGACGACAAGAACTCGTGCACCATCGACTACTGCCTGAACAACCAGTGCCGCCACACGGTGCCCAAGAACGGCTGCTGCGCCACGGCGGCGGACTGCTTCGACGGCAGCAAGTGCACCACCGACAGTTGCACCAACATTGTCGCCGGCACCGGTCAGTGCCAGTTCAAGCAAGTCAGCGGCTGCCTCTGCAGCGTGACCGAAGCCCAGCAAGGCCTTGACTGCAATGACAACAATGCCTGCACGGCCGACTCGTGCAGCGGCGGTATTTGTACCCACGCGGCGATCGACAGCTGCTGCATCGACAAGTACGACTGCGACGACGGCTCGCCGTGCACCTACGACTACTGCTTGTGGAACGAGTGCACCCACACGATCAGCGAGGGCGCCAACAAGCTCTGCTGCAACGTCACGACGCAAGACATCGACTGCGCGTACTTGAACAGCGACTGCTCCAAAGGTCTCTGTCAGGCCCAGGCCGACGGCGCGCTCAAGTGCGTGGCCCAGCAGCTCGATGTGTGCACCGTCAACGTCGGCTACTGCCAAGACTTCCAGAGCGGCACCAGCTTGGTGCAGATGGGCTGGAATCCGACGGACCTCGGCACCGGCAAGGCTGCCAACAACTGGCTGGTTGGCACGGACACCGGCCTCGGCCCCGACCAGCACGCCAAGTTGACGTGGACACCCACGGTCGTGAACTTTGAGACCTGCCTGCAGTCGCCGGTCATTCAGGCCGCGGGCGCCAAGACCATCACCTTGCAGTACGACCGCGAATTCGTGCCGAACGGCGGCGACTTCGACCTAAAGATCTACGGCTCGCTCGGCGGCGCTAGCCCCGACTGGAAGAACGCCGTGCCGGTCGACTTCAAGCTTGGTCAGGCCGACGGCCTTGGACCCGAGACGGTCGACTTGGTCTTGCCCGACGCGCTCTCAGGTAGCAACGGCCTGCGTCTCGCCTTCTGCGTCGGCGGTGCCTCGACCTACGACATGAGCAGCTACGCGCTCGACAACATCTGCGTGGTCAAGGGCCACAAGCCCACCCTGCAGACCTGCCCGGTCAACCAGACGGTGCCCTACGGCTCGACCAAGACCGTGCCTGTCAAGGCCGCCGACGCCGATGCCGACGCCATTCTCAGCTTCCAGCTCGTTGATGCGCCTGAATTCGTAACGATTTCGTCGGCGCTCTACTACTGGCTCGACAACACCTGGAATGCCAACATCTCGATCAAGCCCAGCAAGGTCGCCCACGTCGGCACCTGGCCGGTCACTGTCAAGGTCACCGACGGCTCGCTCTACAGCACCTGCACCTTTAACATTACCGTCACGTACGTCGGCGGCTACTTGGTTTGGCGCCCGATCGAGGTGCCCGCGCTCATGGGCACGGCGCTGTTCGACGCCATCAAGGCCGAAGGCAAGACCGTCCAGAACATCACTGACCTCACCTTGTATCCCAATCTCAAGGGCTTCCAAGGCGTGTTCGTCAGCTTGGGCGTGTATCCCGACAACCACATTCTGACCCAAGACGAAGCGCAGCAACTGCAGCAGTACCTGGCCAACGCCGGCAAGCTGTATGTCGAAGGCGGCGACACCTGGTTCTTTGACACACAGACCACGGTCCATCCGGCGTTTGCGGTCAAACCTGTCGACGACTCATTCCCGAGTGGCGTGACGGGGCCGCTTACCGGCACCGGCCTGTATACCGACATCAACAGCGGGCAGAGCTGGAATTTCGCGTACGCCAAGGGCGATCCGAGCTTTGACAGCTTGAACGACGTACTCGCTGCTACGACGGCAGAGCGCACCAAAGGCGTGCTCAAGAACGATGGGAAGGACAAGGGCTTTGTGCAGGTCGGCCACGACGACCCGCTCGGCTACCGCACCGTTGCGTCGTCGGTGCTTTTCGCCGGCGTGCAGACCGACCCGCAGTCGGGCACCCCGCAGAACATGATGAACCGCTTGCTGTACTTCTTCAGCAACGGCTTCGAAGAGTGCCTTACCGATGCCGGATGCGAAGACAACAACGGCTGCACCTCCGACAAGTGCACCGGCAAGCTCTGCTACCACAAGTCGACGTGCATCTGCTCGTCGGCGGCCACGGTGGCCTGTGGCGCGTCGCTGACCATCACGAGCAATGCGAGCGGTTCGACCAATAACGCCGTACAAGACTACGGTTGCGACACCACGACGCAGTACAAGGGCAAGGAGTACGCGATCAAGTTTGCGCCAGTGGCTTCGGTGCCCGTACAACTCAAGATCACCAACCTGTCCGTACCCAACGCCAAGGTGTTCGTCCTCAAGGGCAATGCCGGTGCCTGCGACGCGAGCCAGTGCTTCGCGAGTGGCAGCTCGACGTACAACTTCGCCGCGGCTCAGGGCAACGAGTACTTCATCGTGCTCGATACCCCCGACGGCACGGCTGCCCAGGCTGACATTGTGGTCAACTGCGGCACGCCTGAGGTCTGCACCGACGGTATCGACAATAACAACAACGGCCAAGTCGACTGCAAGGATTTGGCGAGCTGCTGTGGCGACGCGGCATGCCCCGAGACCTGCGACAACGTCGACAACGACTGCGACGGCGCCATCGACGAGGGCTGCGACAGCGACGGCGACGACTACTGCAATAGCAACATGATCCTCGACGGTGCCTCGTCGGCTTGCCCCAAGGGCGGCGGCGACTGCGATGACGGCAACGTCAACGTCAATCCGGGGGTGCAAGAGCTGTGCGGCAACGGACTCGACGACAACTGCACCGGTCAAGGCGATGAAGAAGGCGCTCTCGGTTGCACCAACTACTGGGCCGACCTCGACGCGGACAAGTTCGGCGCAGGCCTGTCGAAGTGCATGTGCTCGCCGGCCGGTTCGTACAGCGCCACCAAGAGCGGCGACTGCAAAGACGACGACGCTCTGGTCAACCCGGCCATGATCGAAGTCTGCGGCAACGGCAAAGACGACGACTGCACCGGCACGCAGAACGACGCCAATGCCCAGGGTTGCAGCGACTTCTACACCGACGGCGACGGCGATGCGTGGGGCACCTTGCCCAAGAAGTGCCAGTGTGTGGCCCAGGGCGTCTTCAGCGGCGTCAAGTCGGGCGATTGCAACGACATTAACAAGAACATCAACCCCGACTCGCTCGAGGTCTGCAACAATCAAGATGATAACTGCAACAACATCACCGACGAAGGTTGCGACGACGACAAAGACGGTTATTGCGACGCCAATCTCGGCTACGTGTCGATCGGTGGCAGCACTACGGTGTGCGGCGCGGCCAACCAGGGCCAGAACCTGACGCTCGACTGCGGCGCCGGCAACTACATCACCTCGGTCGACTTTGCCAGCTACGGCACGCCCGTGGGCACCTGTGCCGGCAAGGACCTGTCGACCGGCGCCTGCCACGCGGGTGCCTCGGTGCAGACCATCAAGACCCTCTGCCTGGGCAAGACCAGCTGCACCGTCTCTGTTGTCAACGCCACGTTTGGCGGCGACCCCTGCAGCGGCACGGCCAAGATCCTCGACGTGAGTGTCACTTGCACCGGTGCCGGCGGCACGCCGCCCGACATTTGCCCCAAGGGCGCGGGCGACAGCGACGACTTGGACCCGAATATCAATCCGAATGGCAAAGAAATTTGCGACAACAAGGACAACAACTCGGATGGCAAGATCGACGAGGGCTGCGACGACGACAAGGACGGCTTCTGCGACGTGAACATGATTGTGGTCGGCGTGCCGGTCGTTTGCCTAAAGGGCGGCGGCGACTGCGACGACAACAAGCTAAGCGTCAACCCGGGCGCCAGCGAAGACTGCAGCACCCCCGACGACGACGACTGCAACGGCAGCCTCAACGACCAAGACGCCAACAACTGCATCATCTTCTTTACCGATGGTGATTCCGATGGTTACGGTGTCAAGTCGTTCAAGTGCTACTGCTCACCAGTCGGTCTCTTCAAGGCCAAGAAGACCGGCGACTGCGACGATACCAAAGCAGCCATCAATCCCGGCGCGCTCGAAGTCTGCGACAACATTGACAATAACTGCAACAACGCCATCGACGAGGGTTGCGACGACGACCTCGACGGGTACTGCGACGTGAACCAGGGCGTCGCCCCCGGCGGATCGGCGGCTTGCAAGAACGGCGCTGGCGACTGCAATGACTCGGATGCCAATGTTAATCCCGGCAAGGCCGAGATCTGCGGCAACGGCGTCGACGACAACTGCAATGGCAGCCAAAACGACGCGGGCGCCGTGGGTTGCACCAACTTCTACACCGACGGCGACGGCGACGGCTTTGGCTCGACAAGTGGCCAATGCCTCTGCAGCGCTGCGGGCTCGTTCGCGGTGACCAACAAGACCGACTGCGACGACAGCAAGAAGGCCGTCAACCCGACCGCCCTTGAAATCTGCGACAACCTCGACAACAACTGCGACACCCAGACCGACGAGGGTTGCGACGACGACAACGACGACTACTGCGATGCGGCCATGGGCCTTGTGGGCACTCCGTTGACTTGCAGCAAAGGCGGCGCCGACTGCAACGACACCGACGCCACCATCAACCCCGGTGTGGCCAAAGAGATCTGCAACAACAAGGACGAGAACTGCAATAGCCAGACCGACGAAGGCTGCGACGACGACAAGGACGGCTTCTGCGACGGCGCCTTCACCGTCATCTCGCCGTTGCCGACTGTCTGCCTAAACGGCACTGGCGACTGCAACGACCTTGACAGCGATGTGAACCCCGCGGCGACGGAAGTGTGCGGCGACAACGTCGACAACAACTGCAACGGCTCGCAAAACGACCCGAACGCCTCGCTCTGCAAGCCGTTCTACTACGACGGCGACCTCGACGGCGTGGGCCTGACCATCAGCAAGTGCTTGTGCACGGCGGCGGGCAGCTACTCGGCCAGCGTGGGCGGCGACTGCGACGACTACAACAAGAACATCAAGCCCGGCGCAACCGAAGTCTGCGGCGACGGCATCGACAACAACTGCAACGGCGACCTTAACGACGAAAACGCCACCGGTTGCGCGCAGTTCTATCTCGACCTCGACGTCGA
Organism: uncultured Myxococcales bacterium; assembly: GCA_903883645.1. GTDB lineage: Bacteria > Myxococcota_A > UBA9042 > UBA9042 > UBA9042 > SXRM01. The sequence goes on from CAISBR010000127.1 coordinate 40,294, forward strand.
TGGCTACGGCCTCACCGGCCTGAAGAAGTGCTACTGCGTCGCTCAGGGCGGCTACAGTGCCGCGAACCCGGGCGACTGCAACGACAACTCGGCGGCGGTGAACCCCGGCAAGACCGAGGTTTGCAACGACATCGACGACAACTGCAAGAACGGTATCGACGAGGGTTGCGACGACGACAGCGACAAGTTCTGCGACTCGACGATGACGGTGACTGGCCAGCCCAATGCCTGCCCGTTCGGCGGCGGCGATTGCAACGACCTCAATGCCAACGCGAACCCCGGCAAGGCCGAGGTCTGTGACGACATCGACAACAACTGCAATGGCAACAAAGACGAGGGCTGCGACGACGACACCGACAAGTACTGCGACTCGAACATGGTCACGGTCGGCACCCCTGCCACCTGCATCAAGGGCGGCGGCGACTGCAACGACACCTTGGCGACGGTCAACCCCGGCGTCAACGAGAACTGTGCGACCACCATCGACGACAACTGCAACGGCGCCACCAACGACGTCAATGCCACAGGTTGCGTGACCTACGGCCTCGATGCCGACGGCGACACCTACGGCGCAGCTGGCGTCACGGGCCTCTGCCTCTGCCAGGCTGCGGCGCCCAACACGGCCACCAAAGTCAACGATTGCAACGACAAGAATGACCAGGTCAACCCCGGCATGACCGAGATCTGCGACGGCTTGGACAACAACTGCAACGGCTCGACGGACGAAGGCTGCGACGACGACGGCGACAAGTACTGCGACAGCGCCATGGTCACCGTGGGCAAGCCGGCCATCTGCATCAACGGCGGTGGCGACTGCAACGATACGCTCGCCACCATCAACCCCGGCAAGGCTGAAGTCTGCGGCAACACGGTCGACGAGAATTGCGACGGCGCGACCAATGGCTTGAACGCCACCGGTTGCACCAACTTCTACCTCGACGGCGACAACGACACCTGGACAGTGAACGTGGCGCAATGCTGGTGCGTCGCTACCGGCCAGTACAAGGGCGACGGCACCAAGAACGGCGACTGCGACGACACCAAGGCGACGGTCAATCCGGGCGTGACGGAAGTCTGCGGCGACAGCGTGGATAACAACTGCAACGGTACCCAAAACGATGTGAACGCCACGGGCTGCGTCGCCTACTACAAAGACGCCGACAAAGACGGCTACGGCGCCGGCACCTCGCAGTGCCAGTGCTACGCCGAAGGCGCCTACATCACCGCTACGGGCGGCGATTGCGACGACAACAACGTAGAGAAGTACCCCGGCCTGGCCGAAAAGTGCGACACGTTTGACAACAACTGCAACACCGCGACCGACGAAGGCTGCGACGATGACGGCGACAAGTACTGCGACAGCGCCATGATTACCAAGGGCTTCCCTGCGGTGTGCACCAATGGCGGCGGCGACTGCAACGACACTTTGGCGACGGTTTACCCAACCTCTACCGAGAAGTGCGACAACATCGACCAGAACTGCAACGGCGTGACGGACGATGGCTGCGACGACGACAAGGACGGCTACTGCGACTCCAGCATGACGGTGGTGGGTACGCCGGCGATCTGCACCTCGGGCGGCGGCGACTGCGACGACCAGAACAGCTTGGTGCGGCCCGGCAAGCCTGAGATCTGCGACAACGCCGACAACAACTGCAGCGGTTCGACCGACGAAGGCTGCGACGACGACCTGGATCTGTATTGCGACAGCGCAATGTCGATTGTGGGCACGCCAACCAAGTGCAGCAAGGGCGGCGGCGACTGCAACGACACCTTGGCGACGGTGAATCCGGGCGCCGCAGAAGTCTGCGACGGCGTCGACAACAACTGCGCCGCTGGTACCGACGAAGTGTGCAAGGACTCGGACGGCGATGGCTACTGCGTCGGCACGGTATCGATCAGCGTGGCCTGCCCCAAGGGCGGCGGCGACTGCAACGACACCAACGTCAACGTGAACCCGGGCAAGACCGAGACCTGTGCCACCGAATACGACGACAACTGCGACGGTTTGAACAATGTGGTGGGCGCTACAGCGTGCACCAACTTCTACACCGACGTGGACCTCGACGGCTTTGGTACCGGCACCGCGACTTGCCAGTGCTTCCAGTCTGGAACCAAGACTGCGCTGTCTGGCGGCGACTGCAACGACGGCTTGGCGGCGGTGAACCCCGCGGCCATCGAGCTGTGCGATGCCGTCGACAACAACTGCAACGGCACCACGGACGACGCTTGCGACGCCGACGCCGACTTGTACTGCAGCACCGGCAAGGTGATTACCTCGACGGCGCTCTGCACCAAGAGCAGCAAGCCGGCGGCGGGCAGCACCAAGCTTGGCGACGACTGCAATGACAGCGTCGCCACGGTAAACCCGGGAATGGCCGAGATTTGCGACAACCTCGACAACAACTGCAACGTGTCGGTCGACGAAGGCTGCGACGACGACAACGACAACTACTGCGACTCGGGCATGACGTTGTCGGGCACGGTCGTGACTTGCACGGCGGGCGGCGGCGACTGCAACGACAACGACGCGGGCGTCAAGCCCGGTGCGACGGAGAACTGCACGACGGTGGCCGACGACAACTGCAACGGCGTGACCAACGAGCAAGGTGGCCTGGGTTGCACGACGTACTACCTCGACGCGGACAACGACGGGTACGGCATTGCCAACACCCAGTGCTGGTGCGCCATTAGCGGAAACTACCGCGCCACCAAGGGCGGCGACTGCAACGACTTGAATGCGGCGGTATTCCCGAACACCAGCGCGGAGTCGTGCAACAACGTCGACGATAACTGCAACGGCGTGACGGACGAGGGCTGCGACGACGACAAGGACGGCTACTGCGACTCGACCATGACGTACACCACCTCGACGGTATGCCCGTCGGGCGGCGGCGACTGCGACGACAACAGTAATCAGGTCAAGCCGAACGCGACCGAGCTGTGCGACGACCTCGACAACAACTGCAACACGCAAACCGACGAAGGGTGCAACGGGGACGGCGACGCCTACTGCAGCAAGCTGAAAGTCACCATCGGCACTCCCAAGGTCTGCACCGCGGGCGGCGGCGACTGCGACGACACCACCTCGTTGGTAAGCCCAGCGGCGGTCGAATCCTGCAATAGCAAGGACGACAACTGCAACGGCCTAACGGACGAGGCGGGCGCTACGGGTTGCTCGAACTGGTACTACGACGGCGACCAAGACGGCTATGGCACGAGCTCGTTCTTGTGCCAGTGCGCGGCGAGCGGGCTGTACACGACCAAGACCACGGGCGATTGCAACGACACGTGCCCAACTTGCGCCCCCGGAAAGGCCGAGATGTGCGACGGCTTGGATAACAACTGCAATAACTCGGTCGACGAGGGCTGCAACGGCGACGGCGACGGCTACTGCACCAAGGCGATGACCACGGTCGGCACCCCGGCGGTATGCACCAAGGGCGGCGGCGACTGCAACGACGTGCTTGCAACCATCAACCCCGGAGCCAATGAGACGTGCAACAACGTCGACGACAACTGCAATGGCACGACCGACGAGAATGCGAGCGACCAGTGCCCGGCCTACCCGAACGCGGTAGTGCAGTGTGTGACGGGTACGTGCCAGTTGAAGAGCTGCTTCAAGGACTTCTACAACATCAACGGCTCGGTCAGCGACGGCTGCGAGTGCAACGGCACCGACTTCTATGAGCCGAACGACACGTGTGCCAGCGCGTACGTGGTGAGCACCAGCCTCCACGAGGGCGGCAATGGCAGCAAAGAAACCATTACGGCACGCTTAGTCGACACCAGTGATATCGACTGGTTTGCAGTCTACGCCGCGGATTCGGGCGACAATGGCTACGCGGCCTGCGACGCGTTCAACACGCGCGTGGTGTTCACCAACAACCCCGGCGGCGGTCTGCGGTTCGACGTCTGGAAGGGTTCGTGCCCGGCCGGCGGCAACAACTCGGTCTGCTGTGGCCGCACCGACTTCAACTGGTTCACCAACTTTAAGTCGGGCACGGCGTACGGCGGTTCGTGGTCGGGTTACGGCGAATGCCCCTGCCAGACCGGCAACCAGTTCGACAACAGCAACCCGGGCTGGAACTTGGACCCCGGCAACGGCGGCCCGTACTGCAAGGATTACAACAGC
>CAISBR010000128.1 GCA_903883645.1 uncultured Myxococcales bacterium
GCGGACGACTGGGCGGCGTAGGCGAGGGACCGTAAGGTGCTGCGCGGCGGAGCTTTGGCCGGGCGGCGCTTTTCGGTTGAAATTCAGGGGAAAATTGGCGTTGACGAGGGACTATCGCGGGCGTAGAGTCGCTGATCGAGGCCGGAAGGTCCGGTTTGGGCGGGTGTGATGTGGTGGCGATTGGCGGGGGACAGGCTTTGGAGACCCTATGCGTCGGACGGGGATTTTACTGCAGTAAAATGGGCCCTGCGAGATGGGTAGGACGTTGCGGCGGGGGCAGCGGAATTTGGCTCCCGCCGCTGGGTTCTGGCGGGCTGGGGTTCGGCGCGGGAACCCTCCGTCAAGTCATCGATCTCAAGGAGATCGCGACCCACCCACAGGCGTGCGCCAGCTCACAGTCGAGGGCGGGCCGGCCTAGCCTCCGCCTAGTCATCCACCGCGCAGGAAAGCCGGCCTGCCGCTGCGACCCGCCAGGATCGCTTGCCGTCGAGTGAGGCCAGATTCCCTTCCACCGTCACGCAAGCGCCGCAAAATCCAGGCTGGCCCATGGCCTCACCCGGAACCCCGAAGGCGAGAGTTGTTACGAGAACATGGCCGTCGTCAACCGTTGCAGGCTCGGTGTGGGTACCGACAAAGGCGACCGGGCCGTGGCAGCCGCGGTGGATGACCCAGTGCGCGCGGATCATCGTACCGACGCCAATAGTCGTCTCGGCGACCGGCGCGAGTTCCCGAACGGAGAGGTGAGTTTGGGGCTCAGCCGAGCGCACGTTCTTGCCCAGCACAAACACAGGGCCGGCATCCGTGGTCGTGGGCGAGCTGTAAAAAGCAGCGTTGACATCGACGACGGTGACGTCGCTACTCAGGAGTGTTGGTGCGTCGCCACACCGTACGCTGTCGCAAGCTCCACATGGCCAGACTTCGACGGTGCGTGCCGCCCCAGCTTGCCGGCCCTCTTGAGCCGTGGGGGGCTCAAGGTAGGTGGGATACATATTGGCGGCCATGCTACCTGCAAACGTCTGCTCGAAGCACGCGTCGAAGCAGACCGCAGCGTCCGCGTCGGGAACGGCCGCATTCAGGGCTGAGGTGCGGGAACTGCAGTCCAGTAGAACGCCTAGAGCGAACCAAGTAGCGCCAACAACTGGCGCTCGCAGCTTCATGGGGTCAGCTCCAGCATGTCTTCGATGGTCAATACTTGCTGGGTTGGATTTCTGAAGAAATAGTTCGCGAGTCCGGCAAAACTCTGCGGGCCAATAGGGGTCAGCGCGAGAACTTGATGCGCGGTCCTCGGGCCGAGCAAAAATCCGTGCAGTGTGGGATCTGTCCAGGATTCCGGGTCGGGCACGTACCCGCCGACTGCGCTGTCGAAAACCAAGTTCGGGTTGTATCGAAATGTGGCGTCGAAAACTAAAACGTTTTCGTCGAATCCCGCGCCTGTCTGCCAATTCTTCGGGGTCTCGTTCAGGGTCACCACGCGATGCTGAAACCACTTTAGCTGGACTTTCAGGATAGGAATGGGTGGGGCTGCGGCGCTGAACGCCCACCATTCCTCAGATTGCCCAAGAGGCCAGTCTGGGGAATACCCGAGTTCGACGAGCCACCGCTGGTTGCTCCAGCCGATAGGGACAACCGGGTTGCCCAGGAGATCTGTCTCGCCAGTTGGGGATAGGGATCGCAGCCGCAGCAGCCCAGCGGGCACGCCTAGCAACGTAGCCAGTGCACACAGAATTGACGACACATTTACACACGAGCAACTTGGCCCGCCGGCCCCAAGCAACCGCCCGAGAAGTGCGCTCACGCTGACGGTTTCGGTCGCAGGCAGCGCCTTCGTCGTATTGGGGCTGGTGCCGAAGTTGTCAGTAGCCGACCCAGAGTAGGTCAGGCCAAAGGGATTCGATACCTGTCCAGCCTTGTCGGCTGCCCCTGGCACAGCCGGGTCCGGATTCATGAACCCAACCAGGCGCGTTAAGACATATTGATGCCAAGACCCAAACCCGCCTCCGCCCAAAAATTTCTGGGGCTTGTTCTCCAACGCCATGCTGTCGTGCAGCGCGGTGAGCAATTCCACGCTCGGCAGTGACGCATTGTCGGAATGGAACGGCTTCTGGCTCCACGGAGCCTTCGGCACCCCAGGAACAACTATAATATCTGGGTGATATGTCAGGTAGTTGCCGTCGACACCGAAGCCCTGCTGCTTGAACGCCGACATGCGTGTTGGCTCAAACAGCAGCGGTTGCCCAGTTTCGGGTGACGTCGCCACATTTCCTGCCGTCCGCCACATCCAGATCCAGGTCTGGTTCGCCACAACGAGGGCAAGCAGAGCGGACGGACTCTGAATATGCGCATCTTTCGCGCGAAATGTCGCTTGGGCGTTGCCGTTCGTGAATTCGACCAGTTGCGGGGGTAGCCAGCCAAGTGGCGAGTCAAGGAGCCCAGGGTTGGGTGGTGCGTCGAAAGCCCCTACGACGGCCGGACCGGTATAGGGCACGCCCTGGGCCTTGTCGACGCCCCAAAAAGTGACGTGAATGTCGGGCCCGGGCCCAGCGGCCACGTCTTCCGCACTATAGAGCACCGGCGAGTAACTAAACGGGGCGAGGTCCGGAAAATCAGGCTTCTTCTCGCCGGCAGGCCACTCGCTGACGTGGCGAAACTCTGGCGGCGTAATGATCCCGTTCTTATCGCGCAGGTTCAGCGCGCAGATTTGAGGATCCTTAGGTCTTTTCGGGAGCCCACGCCCGCCCCCGGTGTTCCAATTGAACGTTATCGTCCAAACGGCGACGCTGATTGGCGTTCCGGGTAGCACGATTTCGTAATGGGGTCGGGCGCCTTCGGCTTGAAGCATGCTGTCGGTACTGGCATCTTTCCGCATCTGCTCTGCCCCCCCGGAAAACAAGTGGCAACCTGGCGGCTAACGCCGGGACATCCCTGGCAACCAAGCCGTCAATCCGACTGCAGTCTGCGGAACGCGAAGCGCTGGGGCCAAGACCTGTTGCCCGTGTTCCCAAGCCGTGCGCGGGTCCCGTGCGCTAGACTCGCCATCGTGCAACGACGTCACATCAGCCAGGCCAAGCACCTCACCCCCAGAGCTGGCAAGTCCGACACGCCGAGCTGGCAACTCGCTCGCCGCAGAAAATTGCCGCGCCTCCTCGCCAATCATCATGCCTCCCAGCCCAGGATACCAACACTGCCGGCCACCACAAACGCGGCCGTGGAGGTGCCACCCTGAGTGGCCTTGATGTAAACGTTGACGGCCGGGCCCAAATCGGCGGCCCCAGACATCTTGATCGAGTTCTTTCGGGTATTGTTGTCGACCGTCACCGTGCAGATTCGTGCAGCGCTGGCATCTTCCATCAGTTCAAGCGGAATGTCCTCGGCTGGCCAGCAAGGGATCAGCTGCAGGTCAGCCGTGGCGCCGTTGACGAAGGTCCCATCTTCGAGCCGCACCACTAGCTTGCCTTGCTTGAATCGGGTGGTATCGACACCGCGGGCAACGAGGACCGAAACGACCGCGCCAGCGACCAAGTCGGTAAAAACGAACTTCTGATGTTTGGCAACAGAAATGAACATCGCGTTGTACCTGCAACCGCGTCCGACAGCAGAATCGCGCTGGTGACTATCTTCCTCTTTCACCCGTTCTGCAAGAGAAATTGCCGAGGTGACACTTCTTTATGAGCGGAAGGTAGCGTATCTGTTGGCCCGTACGCGAACTGGGCCGAATGCTGTGCTGCGTCAGCGATGCGAGCGCGACAGCGAGGTGGCCCGACAGAGGGCCGCCTTCGCCGGGGCCCGAAGAACTTACGGCAAAAGACCAGGGCTATGTTCGGCCCGGCGACCGCAGCGCGACGGTCGGGCGCAAGTCGCCACGAATTCGACCAGCAACCCATGTCGCCAGACCGGGACGCCCAAAGCCCGATTCACGAGAGCCATAACCCCCTGGCGCACGTGCAAAATGGTCCGCAGAGCGCGGCCGATATCCTGGGCCTGCCCGACGCCGGCAAGGGTAGCAACATGATGGTGGCGGCCCCGCTGCGGCTGCACGACGACACCTGCGCGGGCGGCGCCTGCAAACCCGGCAGCAACGTGAGCTGCGACGACGGCAACCCCTGCACCGACGGCAATGTGTGCACGCTGGGCGACACCTGCGCCAGCGCGGCCTGCGTGCCCGGCACCGCCAAGAAGTGCGACGACGGCAACCTGTGCACCGACGACAGCTGCGACCCGCAAAAAGGCTGCCAAGTGGCCAACAACACAGCCCCTTGCAGCGACGGCTCGGTCTGCACGGTGGGCGATACGTGCGCCGCGGGCACCTGCAAAGCCGGCGTTTCGATCACCTGCAACGACGGCAACGTATGCACCGACGACAGCTGCGACGCCAGCAAAGGCTGCGTGTTTGGCAACAACACCGCGAACTGCAACGACAACAACGGCTGCACCGGCAGCGACACCTGCTCGGGCGGCAAGTGCGCCGGCACCACCGGCTGCGACGCCCATGCCCTATGCACCGCGGGCCCCAGCTCGGTCGCCTGCAAGTGCAGCGCGGGCTGGGCGGGCGACGGGTTTAGCTGCGCCGACATCGACGAATGCAAAGCCGGCACGGCCACTTGCCCGGCGCATACCGTGTGCAACAACTCGCTGGGCAGCTACGACTGCAGCTGCGACACCGGCTACGCCGAGTGCGACGGCAACACCGCCAACGGCTGCGAGTCGAACCTCGCCACCGACGCCAAGAACTGCGGCTCCTGCAACGTCGCGTGCTCAAACAACAACATCACCACACCCACCTGCAGCGGCGGCACCTGCAACGGCACCTGCAACACCGGCTTTGGCGACTGCAATAGCGACAAAAAGACCGACGGCTGCGAGCTCAACGTGCAGAGCGACGCCAGCAACTGCGGCGGCTGCGGCAAGAAGTGCTCGAACAACAACCTTACCACGCCCACCTGCGCCGCCGGCTCGTGCAACGGCACCTGCAACACCAACTACGGCGACTGCAACAGCGACAAGCTGGTCGACGGCTGCGAGCAAAGTCTGCAAAGCGACCCCAACAACTGCGGCGCGTGCGGCAATGTGTGTCCCACGGTCAATGGCTCGCAGCTAACCTGCAATTCGGGTTACTGCGCAGGCGGTTACGCGGTGGCCAAGCTCAGCTCGGGCAACAAGCAGCTCGCGTTTGTCTA
>CAISBR010000129.1 GCA_903883645.1 uncultured Myxococcales bacterium
CCTCGGCGAGGGCAAGCAGTTCCCTCTCCTAGTTGATCGATCTGGGCGCTACTTTTGCCGCGGTTTTTTTGGCCCCACCGCAAAGATTTTTGAAAATAGTTGCGAGGCCCTGTAATTTCAACGGGTAGAAAATGGATGCTTTGATGACGGCATGAGTAGAAGATGACGGCATTCTGTTCTGCCGTTGTGCACTTACACTCGCGCCCGAAACTCTGGATACCAGACGGGATCTACGTCGCGGCGCGGCGAGTCGGCCGTAAGGACGCGAGCTTGCGCACCACAGAAAGGACAGGGCGCCCACAGAAAACCCAATGTGATCAAATCGTTCGTTCTGGGCGGCGCTGTCAGTTCTGCCGCTGCCGCTCAAGCTGGCACGTGCGATAGCGAGCACCGCTGGGCGGGCGGCCGGCCGGCGGCTTGCTCCCAGCCCGATGCTCATCACAACTGTCGACGGCCACCTGATACAGGTCCGCCTCTACGCCAGCACTTGGGCGCGGGGCGAACTGCTCCTCCGCGAGCGGTCTAGCGCCACGAAAACTGCGCACCCGGGCCGAAGTATCTTCGGATTTTCCCAGCGGATTACCAAATGCGTACCAACCCAAAGCCCGGTCGACACGCTCGGCCTGTTCAGCGCTCAACGGCGCAGCGGGGCAGCCATCTGCCGACACCATGAGTTGCTTGCCGGCTTTGAACCGCAGCACCAGCTTGCGATTCTCGGCGCAGCCGTTGGCCCCTAGCTCTACCTCTAGCTCAGCCCCCACCGGCAAGCTCGCCAACCGCAACGCGGCGCACGGCCGGCCAGGTTGGTCGCAGTACGCGGCCCGCTCTTCAGCCGCCCAATCTTTTGGGTCGCTCGAACGCTTCTTCGGTTGCTGCGCCGCAAGCCACCCCTGCGCCACCTTGGCCGTGTCCAGTTGAACGCGCCCAAGCTGCCACACCGCGTCACGGTCGTCGTCACCCGCGGCGGCATCTGGTCGGATCTGCCCGGCGCGCAACAGGAACTGGGCAAGCTCCCACGGCAACCCCGTCGGCCCGTTCGGCTGCTGCAACCCCAACGCCAGCGCCAGCCAGCGCTCGGCCCCTGGCAGCAACTCCCCGCGCGGCTTGCCAGCACGCACCACTCGAATCTTTGCACCGGCATCCGCGCGGTCCAAATCACTCCACGGCCACTGCTGAAAGGGCGGCGGCACTTGCGCCCGGGACACCGCCTGCGCGTGAGCCGCTGGTAGCATCGCCCGCGCCGCCAGGATTCGCCCCTGCTGCTGCAGCGCAAACTCGCTCAACTGTTCATAATTCGGCGGCGTTTGCTCGGCATCACGGCGATGCACTGCCCAGTTCCGCGCCCGAACTGCCAATTCTACGGCTTTGTCGAGGTGGTCGCAGGCCTGTACGACCTCCGTCACCCCCGCCGCCGGCAACACCGCTCCGGGCCCCTCAAGCGGCGAGCACGCTACCGCACGCTCTTGCCAGTGCTGCAGAACTAGCCAGGCGATCTCGGCCGAGTCATCGTGACCGCCCTCAAGCCCTTTGGCAGCATCATCCACGAGCCGATCAATGCGTTGGGCAACGACCACCGACTCGCCGTGGCGCCCCTGTGACCGCAACATCTCGATCTGGGTCTGAGAGCGGCCAATTTCGTCGCTCAGGTCCTGAAAGCGCGACTGGGTGGGCTCGGACTGCGCCACAGCGGGCCCCAGCACCAGCAGCACCGCCGCCAGCCACCGCAACCCGAACAATCGACGCACACTCGGCATTCGCAACAACTGGGAACCAAGCTACTGGTCCAGCCCCCCAGACTAGCTTCGCCACGGCCACCGGTCAACGCCACTTGCGACGCGGGCCGAGCCCCTACACCAACGCTCACAAAACCGGCGCGGCCCCGCGACTGCCCCGCGCCAGCAGCACCGCCTCGACCACCAGTAGTCCGAGCAGCAGCACCAGCACACCCGCCCAGCCCGGCGCCGTCACTACCCCCGCGTGCGCTGCCTGCGGATTCTGCCCGGCGCGAACCATCTCGCCCTTGGCCGCAGGCCGCAGATCGCTCTCCGTCGATGGCGGCACCACCAACAGCGGCCGCGACGTCAGCGCTACGCCACCGCGCAACTCGGTAGCCACATACCGGCCCGGCTCGTCGAGCCCCGCGACGGTCCATGTCGGCCCCGACTCCAGCGCCGCCGGCAGCACCCGCCGCGGCCCAGCCCCCTGACCTTCATAGCGAATTTCGAGTTGATCCGCCCGCCCGTCGCGCGCCAACTGCGCCACCTCGCCCACCTCGACTGGGCCGCGCCGCTCGCTCGCCCGAGTCCGCGCTAGCGTCAGCACCAGGTCGTGCAGCAGGGGCAGAAACGCAGGCTGCACGGGCAGATTCGTCCAATCGCGATCAAGGGTGGTCGTCAGCAGCGCCACTTGGCCGCGCCCCAAACTCCCCAGCAGCAAGGCCGGGGCACCGTCGCCATACCGCGCAACCACGCTTCCCGCCAAGGCTGCATCGGGCCGCACCAGTGCATAGTGCTGCACGGCAACCCCGCTTAATGCCTCGCTAAGTTCACCCGCCGACTGCCCTAGGAGCTGCATCGCTGGGCCCTGGAGCGCGCCGGCGGCACTTTCCCACCGCAAGCTTGTCGCCTGCCGCGCACTCCCGTCGACCGACATCAGGTGCCGCTGCCCCACCAGCGTCGCCGGCAGCAGACCCTGCAGATAACCCTGCGGCGGATCAGGCAAATTATCACCCACGGCCACCAGCAAGCCTGCACCCGACTGCACCGCGCTTTTCAGTGCGGCCAGCGCCTCGTCGCTCGGCTGGGCCACGTTCGCCAGCACCACCACATCCGTCTCGGCCAGTGACGCCGCGCCCAGCTTGTCGGCCGGCAGGACATCGACCAGCCACTGCCCGGTCTGACTCTGCCCCAGCTCTAGCGCTCGCGCGGCAAAAAACACTTCGTCGTCGCGCGGAACTGGCCGCGGCGCCCCATTGACCAGCGCCACCCTCAGCGCGGTCGAGGCGTCGAGCCGCACCATCCGCCGGTTATCGGCCTCAAGCGCGTCGGGCGGCAGCGACACCTCGGCCCATTGCGCCCCCGCCGGCAACGAAAACGAACGCCGCACCGTCTCGCCCGGCTGTAGCTGCAGCAAGCTTTTCACTTCGCGGTCGCCGCTTTGCACGTTCAGATAGTTGCGAAACGGTTTCTCGCCAAAGTGCGTAACCGCCACTTCAAGGCGCACTTGATTGTTGGCGCGATCGGCCGCACCCGTCACTACGGCATCGACCACCGCGGTATTTTCGCGCGAACTCGACTCAAGCCGGTCAATCGTGGCCTGAATCGGCACACCCTGAATACTCCGGGTCGGAAGGCTCACATCGCTCCACCCGGTCGCCTGCAAATCCGACAGCACCACCAGCCGCCGCAGCGGCAGGTCGCTCGAGTCCAGAAGGATTTGCGCCAAATTGAGCGCCTTGCCCGCATCATCGCGACGTGGCCGGGCCGGCAAACGACGCAACACATCCAGGGCGGCACCGCGGTCGCGGGTCAACTGCCGAAGCAGGGGCCGAGCAGGAAATCCAGTAGCCACCAAGCCCACTTGACACCCCGGCGGCAGCCGCTCGAGCAGGGCCGCAGCGCGCGCCACACTCCGATCGAGCAGGGTCTCGCCCCGATCGCGCGCCAGCATCGACTGGCTGTCGTCGATCACCAGCACCACGGCTTGCGTGCCCGTGCCTACCTCAGGACCCACATCGCCGCCGAAAACCGGCAATAGTGGCCGGGCCAGCGCCACTGCCAACAGAGCTAACACCGCACTACGCAAGGCGATCAGCAGCCACTCGCGCACCCGCAGCGCCCGCGCCCGCTTGGGATTGCTCGCCAAAATAAAGTCGAGCGCCGAAAACTGCACCACTGGCGCGTGCCGCCGCCCAAACAGGTGCAGCCACACGGGCAGCGCCGCAGCCAGTAAACCCAGCAGCATCCACGGGTTATCAAACTGGATCATGGACCGCGCTCCGCGATGCCCGCTTCGAGCGCATCGAGCGCAGACTCCGACTCGCTGCTGGCGTCCGAGTAGGCCCCCGTACCCAGCGACGCCTGGCCATGACGCTTGAGTCGCGCAGTCGCCCGCAGAATTTGCCGAATCATACCGCGGGGATCTACCGACGTATCTACCAGCAAGTAGCCCACGCCGCTATGCGTCACCGCTTGCCGCAGCGCGTCGCAGTGCCCACGCATCAGATCGACGTACAAATCGCGGATCACGCGCGGGTCCACCACCACCTTGCGGTCGGTCTCTTGGCAGACGAACTGGGCGGGCGCGGCAAAATTCAAATCCAGTTCGCGGGGATGCAGGGTATGCAGCAGCAGCACGTCGAGCCCCGAGCGTCGCAGCGAGTACAGGGGCGACACGGCCGCATCGACCGCCATCAGTACGTCGGACGCCACTAGCACGAGACCGCGCTGGTCCATGCCTCGCCAATGGGTCGGCCCCAGGCTGGGCAGGCTCGCCGTCCCCTCGGGCTGCAGACGCTGTAACCGCTCGCAAATCTGAGCAAAATGCCGCAAGCCGGTCGAAGGCGCCAGGTTCGCCGCCGGTTGCCCCAGCACCACCAAGCCCACCGAGTCGCCCTGCCGCACGAGCACCAGCGCCACGCACGCGAGCAGCAAGCGCACCGCATCGAACTTATCGCTATGCAAATCCGAAAGTTGCATGGATGCCGACGCGTCGATGACCAGCGTCATGGTCGCGTGAACCTCTTGCTCGTAGCGCTTTAGGTAGTAGCGGTCGGTGCGCGCATAGGCGCGCCAGTCGAGCATCCGCAGGTCGTCGCCGGGGGCATACTCTTTGTGTTCGCTGAATTCGACGCCACCGCCGCGCCGCAGGGAGCGATGCAGACCACCTGGCTGGCCGTCGCCCACTTGCCGTGCCGGCAGTTGCAGCGGCCCCAGGCCGGCCAGCACCTCGGACGCACGCTGCGCTAGCCCCCTCTTAACGACCGGCTCATCTTCGCCAAACCATGAAAACAAGTGGGAAATCTGCGCTCGGTCGTGCAGTGCATCCAGGCCGCGCGGCGCCGGCAGGCGTTCAAGCAAGCCGCGACCTTCCGTGCGCTTAGGCGGCGCCAGGTCGTCGGCTTCGCGAGGCTGTACCAACTGCCGCATCCGCTGCGTCAGCGTTGGCCAGCGCCCTTTGCCTCGCTGCGGATCTGTCATCGACCAACGCCCCCTGCCCAGCTACGCCGCGGTCGGGACCAATTCAACCAATTTTTCAACTAGTTTACGCCCATCCAGGCCCTCAGCCTCCGCCCGGAAGCTAGGCACGATGCGGTGTGAGATGGTCGCGGTAGCCAAGCTGCGCACATCGTCGAGCGTCACCGTCGTGCGCCCATGCAGCGCTGCACGCGCCTTGGCGGCCAAGATCAGGCACTGCGAAGCCCGGGGACTACCACCAAAGGCCACCAACGGCCGCAGCGGACCCGGGCATTGCGGGTCGTCGGGCCGCGTAGCGCGCACCAGCCGCACCGCATAGCGCAGCACATGGTCGGCCAGCGGCACAGCACGCACCAACTGCTGAATCCGCAATACTTGTTCGCGCGTCAGTACCGGCTCGATGATCGGCTGGCTGAGGCCCGTAGTGCGCCGCACGATCTCGAGTTCATCGTCAAAACTGGGATAGTCGAAGTGCACGGCTAGCAAGAAGCGGTCGAGCTGCGCCTCGGGCAGGGGGTAAGTGCCATGTTGTTCAATGGGATTTTGCGTCGCCAGCACCAAGAACGGCTCTTCAAGGATGTGCGACTCGCCGCCGGCCGTCACTTTGCGTTCTTGCATGGCCTGCAGCAGCGCCGCCTGGGTTTTGGGCGGGGTGCGGTTGATCTCGTCGGCCAGCAAGATGTGTGAGAACACCGGACCGGGCAAGAATCGGTAGACGCGATGACCGGTTGCGCGCTCCTCTTCGAGCACTTCGGTGCCGGTCACATCCGACGGCATCAGATCGGGGGTGAACTGCACTCGGCCGAACTTCAGCTGCAATGTCTCCGCAAGCGTATGAATCAACGTTGTTTTTGCAAGACCCGGCACACCGATCGACAGCGCGTGGCCGCCGGCAAAGAGCGCCGTCAGCAACAGCTCGACCACCTGATCTTGGCCCACCACGCGCCGCGCGACCTGCGCCGCCACCGCCAAGCGAGCTTGCCTAGTTAATTCAAGCGCTTCACCATCGTCAGTAGGCACCGGCTGGCCCAGTCCCAGCGCCGCCATGCTCAGTGCCGGAGTAGTCGCCGGCTCGGCCGCGCGCGCCAGCCCCTCGTCGCCTAGGCTCCCATCCGTCGTCATCGCCCACCTCGCTCGCTACTTGCCGGATGCCGACGCTGGCCGCACCGCTACACCGATCGACAACACGCCCAGCTGCATGATCTCGCTACCGAATGCCAATTGATCACCGAGTGCAACGTACAGCCCCACAGGTCGTTCTGGAGAAACATGATAGCGCACCCCCAGACCCACCGCGCCAACCAAGCTGGCGTCGTAGTCGTATCCAAAGCCACCATCTGCTACAATTTCAAGGCGTTCAATGGCAAGTGGCAGGGCATACGCGGCCTCAAGCTGGGCCAACGCCCGCGTCGCCGGCCCCCCGCGCAGCGACCAGCGCAACGCCGCGAGTTGAAAGCCAAAAGTCCAGCGCGCTCCCCGATCGAAAGCGCCGGCCATCTGGGCGCCGAGCTGATCGATTGGCGAGCTCAGACCACCATCGCGCGAAACGGCTGCCGTCAGGCCCATATAGAAGCGGTGATCGCGAGCCTGATCGCGCCCGGAGGTCGCCGGAGGTGCATACCGAGGCAAGTCGGCGGCGGTCGGCTTAGGGGCATCGAGCGGCAGGTGCTGATCCAAGTGCGGCTGCCGGTCGAGCTGGGGCGCCAGCGCCTCGGCCCAAGCAGCTGCATAGTCAGCATAAATCGCCGGAGGAGTGCTTGCGCGCTCCAGGCGATTGGCGGGCGCCAAAGCCACCCAGGCGGCAAAGGCCCGCCGCGCCAAGGGGTGCTGATCGAGCCGGGCGGCTGAAAAGCCCAACAACCGCAAACGCTCGCTGCGTACCTCGACCGGCAGGGTCGCCGGCCAAGCCGCATCGGGCTCAAGCATGCGCACACAGCAGCCTAAATTGGCTTCGACGTAGCACTTTTGCGCTTGGGCCAACACGTCAGCCGGGGTGGCTAGAGCCTCGGCGTGGGCCATTGTCGCAAAAAACCACACCGCCACCGCAAACGCGGAACAGCACAGCGCCTTCATGCTATAATTAACTGATTTCAGACTGGAAATTCCTCGCCAACCGTCTTTTCGAGCTTGCTCTGCACAATGCCCTTGGCCATCTTGGCGGCAAAGCCCTTTAGCTCAATCTCCACCTTGACCTGAGCGGCCGTAAGCGTGAATTGTGCCTTAAAGTGCTTGCCTTCGGCATCGGCGCCCGTCTTGTCGGCGTTCCAGTCGATGCGGTCGATCATGCTGGGGTTGCTCTGCTGGAACTTGTTCACAAGACGGCTCAATTTCTCTTTGCCGGTGTCGACGCCAAAGTTGTGGTTGCGTTGCAGGGAAATATCAGCCACGGGGTCCTCGCAATGGCCAGATCGGGCCACAGGTTCAGCACGTTACGTTGCCCAACACGATGGGGTCAAGGGGGCGCGATGGGGTCAAGGGGGCACGATGGGGTAAATGGGAACCGCGGGCACCCAAGGTTCAGGGCGCAGCGTCGACTGCGTAGGCACGGAAGAAACCCACGGCCTTGTCGCTGCCTAGAATTTCGCCAAAAAGCAAACGGTCGCCTACGGTTCCGCGCAGTACCCGTCGGTCGCGCTGGGCGCCGCTGCCGCACTCGGGCTGCGCCAAGTCGAACTCGACCTCAAACTGCCGGCCTTGCAGATGCACGCGGCAAGCCGAGAAGGTGCGCCAAACGCTACCCTGCTCTTGCCACGAAACCTGACCACTTTGGCCATCTTTGGCCAGCTGCAACTTGACCGGCCAAGCGTCAATCGGCCCCAGGTCGGCCATCCCGTCCCAGCGCCCGACCAGCGGACTCGAACAGGCCGACAAGACCGCGGAGGTCAGCACAAGCGCAGCAAGCACCAAGGTCGAAAGGATGTTGCGAGTCATGGGAGCCTCCTGCTGCGCACGCTACCACTGCCGCGGCAGGGTGGTCAAAAAAGCATGTCGGTGTGCGATTTGTTCCCGTGCGTGACGATTCTGGCACGATGCTTGCTTGAACGACACCCGCTCCGGTGTAGACTGGGTTTGCGCCGCAGAGGCGGGCACAGGAGCACGACGCCCCCATGGATTTCAGACAAAGCCTGAACGTCAAGCTAGGTCTGGAACAGCGGCTGGTGATGACCCAGCAACTGCAGCAGGCGATTCGGCTTTTGCAGTTGTCGCGCACCGAACTGGCCGACAGTATCTCCGAGGCGCTGAGCGAAAACCCGGTGCTCGAAGAGGCCGAGACGCAGCCGAACGCGGGCGAGACCGGACCGCAGATCACCCAGGGCGAAGGCACGGTGCAAGACTTCGAGTCGCCGCCCCTGCCCAGCGAACGCAACGAAATTGATTGGCAAAACTACTTTACTGACCTGGCGCGCGCGCCGTCGGAAGGGGTGGGTTCGTACCGCGACACCGACGAGGAGCGCCCGGCCCTGGCGCAGACGCTGACCAAGGCGTCGACCCTCGACGAGGTGCTGGGCGAGCAGCTAGGGGCACTGGGGCTGAATCGGCGCCAGCTCGAAATTGCCAGTGAGATCATTGGAAATCTAGACGAGGATGGCTATTTTCGGCCGAGCCGGGTCGATATTTCGGGTGGGTCGGAAGCGGCGCGGCGGGCGCTGGCGCGGCAGGCGGCGGGCATCGAACTGCACGAAGAGCGCGGCGTGCTGAGCCTGTACTGGCTGACCGACGACGAGATGATCGAATGGCAGGCGTTGGCCGAGGGCCGTGGCCTGAATGTAGAGATTTACACTGCGAATTCGACACGGATGATCGCGGCGATCTGCGAAGTGCCCGAGGTCGAGATCCACGCGATGCTAGCGATCATCCAGGGCATGGAGCCGCTGGGGGTGGCGGCGCGCGATCTGCAGCAATGCCTGATGGCGCAAGCGCTTTCGCGCTACCCCGGCAACGAAGAGCTGCACCGGCTGATCGAAGTGCACCTGCCGCGGCTGCAAGATCGCGACTACCAGGCGGTGCGGCGCGACTTGCACATTGGTGCCGAAGAACTTGAAGAATTACTTAAGGTTCTAGCCTCTCTCGAGCCACGGCCGGGCCGGCGCTACACCGGCGAGATGGCGCGCTACATTACGCCCGATGTGTTCGTAACCAAGATCGGCGACGACTACGTGGTGACGCTGAACGAAGATGGCCTGCCAAAGCTAAAGATTTCGAACTATTACAAAGCGGCGCTGATGGACGAGCAGCACCACGACACCGAGCACGACAAGGCCAAGCACTACTTGCAAGAGAAGCTGCGGGCGGCAACCTGGATGATTCGCTCGATTCACCAGCGCCAGTCGACGATTCAGCGGGTAACCGAGTCCGTCATGCGCTTTCAACGGCCCTTTCTGGACGGGGGCGTCGACAAGCTGCGACCGCTAGTGCTGCGCGATGTGGCCGAGGATGTGAGCCTGCACGAGTCGACCATCTCGCGGGTAACGACCAACAAGTATGTGCATACGCCGCAAGGGATTTTTGAGCTGAAGTTCTTCTTTGGCTCGCGGATTACCGCCCAAGGCGGCGACGACATGGCGGCCGAAGCGGTCAAGCAGGCGATCAAGCGCTTGATCGATAAAGAGATTGTCGCCTCGCCGCTGTCGGACCAAGAGATTGCCGAGATTTTGCAGGGCGACTGGGATCGCGGGCGAATGCTGGCGCGGCTGCAGGCCACCGAGGCGCAAGTCGAGACGCTGCGACCCAATTCGCCGATGACCATCGCCCGCCGCACCGTGGCTAAGTACCGCGAGCAGCTGGGGCTCGAGTCGTCGTCAAAGCGCCGCAAAAACTACTAGACCCGGGCCCATGCCCTCGCCGAGAGCGCCATGCCGAACGCGAACACGAACACACAACCTGGCTCGCAGGCTCGGGTTTTGGTGGTAACTGGAATCAGCGGCTCGGGTCGCTCGACCTGTTTGCGCGCGCTCGAAGACATGGGCTGGTACTGCGTGGATAACCTGCCGGCGGCGCTGGTCCCGGCGCTGGTCGATACGCTGGCCGAGCGGCTCGACGCGGTGCCGGTGGCGGTGGGCATCGACATTCGAGCCGGCGGATTTCTTGGGGATCTAGATCACTCGCTGCGGGCGCTGGCCACCATGGGCGTGCCGTCGGAGCTGCTGTTCTTGGACTGCGCCGACGATGTGCTGGTGCGGCGCTTTGCTGAAACGCGGCGAAAACACCCGATTTGGGAGGCAGGCACCATCACCGAAGCGATTCGCCAAGAGCGCGCAGTGATGCTCGAAGTGCGCGAGCGGACCACGCTGGTCATCGACACTTCCGACATGAATATCCACCAGTTGAAGCGCCAGGTGCAGAGGCTGTTCGATGTCGAGGGCTCGGCGGACCTGCGGATGATGGTGGCGGTCGAGTCGTTTGGCTTTAAGCACGGTATGCCGCGCGATGCGGATTACGTGTTCGATGTGCGCTATGTCGACAATCCCTATTTCGTTCCGGACCTTTCGCCCCTTTCCGGCCGCGATCCGGCGGTGGCGCAGTTCGTGATGGAGCGCGGCGGGCGCGAGGCACTTGACCGTATGATGTACTTGCTGAATTTCGCCCTGCCGCAGCACGCGCAAGAGGGTCGGGCGCTGGTGACGGTGGCGCTGGGTTGCACCGGCGGGCAGCACCGCAGCGTGGCACTGGCCGAGGCGATTGGCGAAGAAGTACGCAAGCTTCGACTGGGTCGCGTGTCGGTTACCCACCGCGATGCGCGCCTACCGGATCAGACTTTGCTGAATATGGAGGCCTAGTTGCAGCCCCATTGGCGCAAGTTGAGCGCGGTGGTGCTGTGGGCTGGCCTCGCCCAAGGCTGCAGCGGCGCCGACTTGCGCGACCGCGGCTTTGATCGCATGGAGTTTGTAGATGATTCCGCGGTCGAGGGCGGCGACGATGGCATCGCTGACTCGGCCTTGGAGCCCATTGCGCGCGTGCGAGTGCCGGTGCGACCGCGCAATGTGGGGCGAAATGGCTTGCCCGACGCCAACTTACCTGCCGCCCAATGTGCCAATGCCAGCGGTCGCGATGGGCCGGCGCACTCGCTCGGCGCGGTGACCTCGGGGTCGCTCGACAACGCCTGCCAGCTACCTGTCAGTGGACCTGGCTATCGGTCAACCAACAAGAACGGTTTTGGCACCGACGAGACCATTGCACTGCTGCAGCGAGCGGGACAGCAACTTAATCAACAGTTTCAAGGAACTACTCCCCTCATTATCGGCGGTATCAGCAAGCCCGAAGGGGGCTTCTACCCGCCGCACAAGTCGCATCAGTCGGGCCGCGACGTCGATATCGGCTATCCGCTTACCATTCGCGGCGGTGCCAAGCATTTTGTGCCGACCGACTCGGGCAATATCGATACCGAGCGGCTGTGGGCGGTGCTCGAAGCGCTGCTGACAACGGGCAAATTGTCGTTCGTTTTCATGGACTACGAGCTACAATCCCTGCTCTACGACGATCTGCTGGCGGTGGGTTACCGCGAAGAGCAGCTGGAGCCGCTGTTTCAGTATCCGGCCGGCCCAGCGGTGCCGCGCGGATTGATTCGCCATGCCGCGGGCCATGCCGATCACTTTCATGTGCGGTTTCGCTGCCCCGATGGCGACAAGCCGATGTGCCAGGATTAGCGCTCTTTTTTCGCCCAGCTACGCCCACTCAGCTTGCTCGCGCCCCTGGCCCGCGGTACCTTGCGCCGCCCGGCCAGCGCCGGCACGTGGAGTCTGATGTCGAACACTCTGATTACGCTACATTCGTATCTGTGTGACCGCTGGCAGGCCGGCGAGGCGCCACAGACCCAGCTGTTCGACCCGGCGACGGGTGCGGCCATCGCGCAAACCTCGAGCAAGGGTCTTGACTTGCGGGCCGCCTTGCACCACGGGCGCACCGTGGGCGGGCCAGCGCTGCGGGCGATGACCTTTGCCCAACGCGGCGAACTGCTTGGCAAATTGTCGGCGAGCTTGGTCACTCACCGCGATGAGTTGCTCGATGTGGCCCGCGCCAACATGGGCGCCAACCGCAGCGACGGCAAATTCGACGTAGACGGCGCCAGCGGCACGCTCGCTACCTATGCCAAACTTGGATCGCAACTTGGCGATAAAACTACACTTCATGACGGCGATCAGCTGCAGTTCTCGCGGTCAAAGCGCTTTGTGGCTCAACACGTGTGGTCGCCGCGGCACGGTGTGGCGGTGCACATCAACGCCTTCAACTTTCCGGCGTGGAATCTGTGCGAGAAGATTGCGGTAGCGCTGCTCGCGGGCGTGCCCGTGCTGGCCAAGCCGGGTACGGCGACGGCGTGGCTGAGCGTGCGCATTGTAGAACTATGGGTGCAAGAAGGGCTTTTGCCACCCGGCACCGTGCAACTGCTGGTGGGGTCGGCAGGCGATCTGCTCGACCACGTGGGGCCGCAAGACGCCATCGTGTTTACCGGTTCGGGCAGTACCGCGCAGCAGATTCGCAGTCATCCCGCGGTCTTGAAGTGGAACGTGCCGGTCAATATCGAGGCGGACTCGCTCAACGCCTGCGTGCTGGGGCCCGATGTACAGCCCGGCTGCGACACGTGGACCATGTTCCTAGCCGAAGTGGTGCGCGAAATGACGCAGAAGGCGGGGCAAAAATGCACGGCGATTCGCCGCATTGTGGTGCCCAAGGCACTGCTGGCTGAAGTCAAAGACGAGCTGGTGGCACGCCTGCACGATCTGCAAGTAGGCGATCCGGCTAATGATCGTAGCCAAGTGGGACCGCTCGCCGGGCCAACCCAGCAGCGCGATGTGCTCGCCGGGCTGGCTGAGCTCAACCGACACGCAAGTCTGATTTGGCAAGGCACCGCGCCGGCCCAGGGCTGCTACGCGCCGCCCAGCCTATACCAGAGCGACGCGGGTGTTGATGCTGAGTTTATAAATGATCATGAAGTGTTTGGACCCGTTGCCACTCTTCTACCGGTCGACGGTGATCCGGCCGAAGTCGTCGCTGTAGTGGCACGCGGCGGTGGCAGCCTAGTCTGTAGCGTGTTTTCGGACGACCTCGACTGGTGCCGGCAAGTGGTCCCCGCGATCGCCCCACACACCGGCCGCATCTACTGGGGCAGCGCCAAGGTATTCGATCAGGGCGTAGGCCACGGCGCGGTCATGCCCAGCCTCGTGCACGGCGGCCCCGGCAAGGCGGGCGGCGGCGAAGAACTCGGCGGCGAGCGCGGCCTCCGCTTCTACTGGCAGCGCACGGCCATCCAGGGCGACACGCAGCTCCTCCGCGCTCTCTTTGGCTAGCGGATTGCATAGCCGGATTGCATAGCAGCCATTTTCTACGCAACGAAATTACTAAGCCTTTGCGGCACAGACGGCACACCACAGGCTCGCCAAGAGAGGCGCGCCCTGCGTCTTAGCCGCGCGCAAACTCAGCCCGGGCCCTAACGACCCTGGGCGCTGATACGCTAGCTGATCCGCTAGCAGCCTTTTTCTACTGCTTGAATTTAGGGCGTTCTGCAGCTAGCGCCGTTGCATCGTCTCGACCGCCGGCGCGCCCATCTCCAGCACTTGCTCGACGTCGCGAAACAGCACCATCGCCGCGCCTTCGTGGATGACCGTCTCGACCAGCCCCAGGCCGTGCGACTTGTGGAGCAGCACGTCGCCGACTTTGTAGGTCCGCGAGGGGTTGTACGGCCGGCCATCGCGCGCGCCCAGGGTGGCGGTCAGGCGCGTCCAGCGAGCCGTGGCTGTTTCTGCACCGCCGCTCACCGTAACCTCGCGCACAGGCTCGCGAATTGGCCCGCCCTGCGACGGCATGGTAGTCTCGGGGTCCTTGCCCATCATCTCGCGATAGGCGCGCAGAGGCATGTCCATGTCGCCCTTGGTGCTGTTCTTGCGCGAGGCGAATTGCACGATGTCAGGGTTGCTGACGACGCGCTTCTTCTGCAAGGTCCGAAGTTTCTTGATCTGTTTCTCGCGCACCTCCTCGAGCGGCAGCTCCGGCTTGTACTGGAAGGTATTTCGGCAGGTGCGGCAAGTGGATGTGAAAATCTCGCGGCCATCGGTGGCCGAGATGATCTGATAGGTGTTGAGACGGCACCGGGGGCAATAACCTTCCGTCTCGTCGCCGACTTTGAGCATCGGTTCCTCTGTGGGCCACACTCCGGGTCAAAACCGCGGGCGGCGTGGTGTAGTCGATTGCGCTGCTGGGCGGCGCAGTTTCGTATGGGGCTGTGCTGGGGCGTGCGCGATTCGAGTGACGAGGATCGCGCACCTGCGTTAGACTGGCGCCATGTCTACACCATTGCAACCCCCATCGCACAAGCCGGCCGATTCCGATGCAGAATCGCCGCCGTCCGCCGACGCCACCTGGCACGACGACGCGCCGTTCTTCGACGATTCGCCTAGTAATTTCGCGGATGAGCCACCCCTGTCGCACGATACGGAGCCGCTGAGGAGCGCTCCCCCTTTCGAGGACAATGACAGCTTTTTCGCTGATCACGCACCCACAACGGCGCCCGAGTTTGCGCCACAATTCGCCGCGCGGACGGGATCCGGCAGTGGTCGACGCGGTGGCGCGGGCCGAAGCCATGCAACGCGCGAGGCCAATGCGCTGACTGCCACTTCGCCCCTGCAACCGGCTAATCTGCTTGCTGAACGTGCGGTCTTGGGCGCATGCCTGACTGACCCCGACGCGGTGCCATTGGCCATGTCGGCGATGCAGGCCGAAGACTTCTACGATCAGCGCCACGTCGAGATCTTCCAAGCGATCACGCGGTTGGCCATGGCGAACGCCAATGCCGACGTCGTGGCGGTGCACACAGATTTAGAGCAAACCCTCAAAGACAAGAATCCCGTGCCGCTGCCGTACCTGTTCGAGCTGTGCCGCGAGGTCGGCAGCTCGGCGGCGGTCGAGCATTATGCGAATGGTTTGACCAAGTTGGCCCGCGCACGCCGCATTCTGCGCGCCACTCACTTGGTGCAGCAAAAGGGGTATGAACGCGGCCTCGATCCCGACGAATTTGTGCAGATCGTCGAAAAAGAGCTCGGCGATGCGCTCAAAGATACGGTGCGCGGCGGACCGCAGCCGATCAGCCAACTCGTGGGCGAAACCTACCAGCGTGTGATGGAGGCCCGCGCCCGCGGTGGCGAAATCGTAGGTATATCTACTGGTTTTCGCGATATCGATCATTGGCACTTGGGTCTGCATGCCACCGACCTCATCATCTTGGCGGCGCGGCCTGCGATGGGTAAGTCCGCGTTTGCGCTCAATCTAGCCGCTAACGTCGCCGAGGAACCGGGGCGGACTCCCGAGCAACGCCGTGCGCGCGTGGCGTTCTTCTCGCTCGAAATGGGTCGCGAACAGCTGGTGTTGCGTATGCTCTCGTCGCGATCGCGTATTGGTCTCAAAGAACTACGTACGGGCCAGCTGTCGAACGACGACGAGCGGCTGCTGCGCGAGGCGGCGAGCGAACTGGCCGAGCTCGACCTGCACATCGATGACACCCCGTCGCTGTCGACCGTGGATCTGCGCTCGCGCTGCAAACGGCTCGAGATGGGCGGGCCGCTGACGCTGGTGGTGGTCGACTACCTGCAGCTGATGCGCGGTACGGGCGGTGCCAAGCAGAGCCGCGAGCAAGAAGTGGCCGAAATTTCGCGCTCGCTCAAGGCGTTAGCGAAAGAGAGCCACTGTACGGTGGTGGCGCTGTCGCAGCTCAACCGCAGCCTAGAAAAGCGCGATGGCAACAGCAAGAAGCCGCAGATGAGCGACTTGCGCGAGTCGGGATCGATCGAGCAAGATGCCGATATTATTTGGTTTATTCATCGCGAAAACTACTACAACAGCGAAGCCCCTGAGCATCTCGCCCAGCTCGTCGTCGCCAAGCAGCGCGCCGGCATGACCGGCGACATCAATCTGCACTTCGAAGGCAAATTCACCAAGTTCAGCACGCTCGATGATCGCGTCAACGACCAGTACGCGAACGGGGGATAGCGTTTTCGCACCGTTGCGTGGTAGATCCGGAGCGTGCGGCCGGGCACGGTCGCTCATAGGGGTAGATTTGGAAGTCCGCTGGAAAATTCTGCTTGCAGCCGTTGGAGTTGGCGCCCTTGCCGCCATCGCCGTCGTGGTACTGAGGCAGCCGGCCGACCAGCCAGCGACCACCGCCCTAGACCGCAATGAGCCCAAGCCCACCGTGCCGACTGCGGATGCGGGCGCACCAGTGGCTGTGGACCAAGCGCTGCCCGGCGTGTGGGTCGACCAGAGCCCGCCCGGTGCCGACAGCAAGGGTCCGCTTGTGCTGGCGCTGCACGGTCGCGGCGATACTCCCGAACACTTTTCTGCAGTTGCAGGGCGTTTGGGGCCCAAGTGGACTTGGCGGCTGCTCAAGGCACCGCTGCCTTGGCGCGAAAATACCCAGTGGTTTCGTTCAGATGCGCCCGATCAGGGCCACGCCGACATGCTGGCGGCCGAGCGATTGGTCGAGGCCCATGTGCGGTCGGCACCGGGTCGCAAGGTGGCGCTGCTCGGATTTTCGCAAGGCTGCTTTGTGGCTGCGCATTTTGTCGCCGAGCACCCCTCGCAAGTGGCGGCCGTGGTGTGCATTTCGGGCGCGCTGGCCTACCCACTCGACGCCAAGCCCGCGGCGACCGCCACGCCGATGCTGTTCGTGCACGGCAGCGAAGATCAGGTCGTGCCCCTGGCCCGCGGCCGCGATGCCGCCGATCAGCTCAAGAAGCTCGGAATTGCTGTCGAATTCACCCAGCATACCGAGGCGCACACCATCCCCGAAAGCGAGACCGCGCACATCCGCGAGTGGCTCGAGCGGCAGCTGCGCTAAGCGAAAATTAGATAGCAGCCATTTTCTACTCCCTGATTTCACAGGATCTTTCGCCTTAAGCCCCATCCAACAGCGACGACGACACGGGCACAAGACGAACCTAGCACTGCCCCCTAGCTGTGGCCGCGCACGAGCCCGCCAAAGCCGACTTGCACGCGCAGTCGGCTTAGCATCCTTTTTCTACTCCGCGAATTTACATGGATTTACCATTCGCCGGCGAGCACCTGCCCTGCCACGCCGCGGTCGCTCCCCCTCCGCCCGTCTTCCGGTGACGAACTCCTGACCAAGCGCCCAAACGGCGGCGGCGGTTGCATCGACACACCTTGCCGTGCCGCCTACACTGCTTGCTCGCTGCAGGCCCGCTACCCAGGTCTGCCGCGCGGCGATGCTCAGCTAACTTGTTGACATGTCGCGCGATTTTGGCTCTACGAGTCCCAACAGGGACGCATTCGGTCACACGGGGCAACCGCTCCTCGCGAGGTCTTCTATGTCTTTGCACCGCATCAACAAAGTCGGTGTCGTCGGCGCCGGTGTCATGGGCACGGGCATTGCCTGCCACTTGGCCTCAGCCGGCATCGACGTGCTGCTGGTCGACATCGTTCCCAAAGACGCACCCGCCTTTGCCGCAGGCGACGCCAAGGTTAAGAAGGCCCGCAACGCCATCTCGCAAGGCGGCTTAGACAAAGCACTGGTGCTCAAGCCCGCGCCGATCCACCGCACCGGCGAGGCCGCGCGCATCCGCATCGGCAACCTGCAAGACGACTTGGTCGAGCTCGGCGCCTGCGACTGGGTCGTAGAGGCCGTAACCGAGCGTCTCGACATCAAAAACGCGGTGTTCTCGGCCATCGATAGCCACCGCGCGCCGCACACCATCGTCAGCTCGAACACCTCGGGCATTCCGCTCGCCAAGATGGTCGAGCCGCGCAGCGAGGGCTTCAAGAAGCACTTTCTGATCACGCACTTCTTCAATCCTGTCCGCTACATGAAGCTGGTCGAGATCGTCGCGGGCGAGCACACCGACCCGGCAATCGTCCAGAAGATGAGCAAGTTCTGCCAAGACGACCTGGGCAAGGGCGTGGTCGATGCCAAAGACACCATCAACTTCATCGCCAACCGCATCGGCGTGCACGACATGATGCAGGCGGTTAACCTTGTGTTTAGCCAGGGTTATCGTATCGATGAGGTCGATGCCCTATTCGGCGAGCCCATGGGCCGGCCCAAAAGCGCCGTGTTCCGCACCGCCGATGTGGTGGGCCTCGACACCCTGGGCCACGTGGCGCAGAACTGCTACGACAACCTACAAAGTGACCCAAATCGCGCAATTTTCGACCTGCACCCGGTGCTGAAGGCGATGATTGCCAAGGGCGCGATTGGCCAAAAGGCCGGCGCGGGCTTCTACCGCAAGGTGGGCGCCGACATCTTGGTGCTCGACGCGGCCAAGCAGGATTATGTACCGCAAGTTAAAGCTGATTTCGCCTGTCTCGCTGCCCACGGCAAGGTCCGCGACACCGGTGCGCGCATCAAGGCGATTGCGTTTAGCGACGACCGCGGCGGCAAGCTGGCCTGGGATACGCTGAGCCGCTCGCTCTGTTACGCCGCGAATCTGCTGGGCGAAATCGCCGACGATGTGGTGAGTATCGACCGCGCCATGCGCTGGGGCTTCAACTGGCAGCTCGGGCCATTCGAGCTGTGGGACGCGCTCGGCGTCGCCGCGGTGGTCGAGCGCCTAACGAGCGAGGGCCGCGCCATTCCGCCGGCCGTGCAAAAGCTGCTGGCGAGCGGCAAGTCTATGTTCTACGAGGGTAAGCAGCAGACTAACTTTAAGCTCGAGCGCCTGGCGGTACCGGCTCTGCCTGGCCTGCATCTGGCCGATGTGCGCACCGCCGGCAAGGTGGTGGCCGAGAATCCGTCGGCGCAGCTACTGGATCTGGGCGACGACGTGCTCTGCCTGGCGTTTCGCAGCAAGGCCAACGCGCTCGACGACAAGATCATCGAGATGGGTTACAAGGCCCTAGAACTGCTCGATAAAGGCCCGTGGGTCGGTCTCGTCATCGGCAACGACGGCGGCAACTTCTCGGTCGGCGCCAACTTGGGCTTCATCGCCCAGTTCGCCAGCGAGGGCAAGTGGGACGAGTTGGCCGGTGCGGTCAAGATGTTTCAAAGCTTGTTCATGTTGCTCAAGTACAGCCACGCGCCGATCGTCGCCGCGCCCCACGCCATGACCTTTGGCGGAGGCTGCGAAATCGCCATGCATTCCAGCCGGATGCAGGCCGCAGCCGAGACATACTTTGGCCTCGTCGAAGTGGGCGTCGGCCTCATCCCCGGCGCGGGCGGCACCAAGGAGCTCGCGGTGCGCGCGTTGAACGGCATCGCGTCCGACAGCCGGCTCGACCGCACCCTGGCGCTACAAAAAGCCTTTGAGACCATCGCCTTGGCCAAGGTCTCGACCGGTGCTGGCAATGCCCGCGAGCTGAACTTCTTGCGCCCCGAAGACAGCATCAGCTTTGACGGCGATCAGCGGATCGGCCACGCCAAACAGAAGGTATTGAACCTGGTTTCGGAGGGTTACCGCCCAGCGCTCGCGCCCGACAACCTAGTCATGCCAGGCAACGAAGGCATCGCCCTTTTCGACTTGGCGCTGTACAACTTCCGGTGCGCGGGCCAGGCCAGCGAGCACGACTGCACCATCGGCCACGAAGTCGCCCGCGTGCTGTGCGGCGGCGAGGGCGGAGGCAAGAAAACCGAGTGGGATCTGCTGGATCTGGAGCGCGAGTCGTTCTTGAAACTGGCCGGTATGCAAAGGACCCGCGATCGGGTTGCCCACATGCTGACCACTGGCAAGCCGCTGCGCAACTAACCAAGGACTTCAAGAACCTCCACACCGCTGTCCACAGGTTATGGGCAGCTTGTCCACAGGACAAAGAAAGGAGTACTCCATGACTCGAAACGTCGTCATCGTCGCCGCCGTGCGCACCCCATGCGGCCGCGGCCTCAAGGGCAGCCTCGCCCGCGTGCGACCCGAAGACCTTGCCGCCACCGCCATCCGCGGCGCCCTCCAGGCCGCTCCCGGCGTCACCGGCGGGCAAATCCAAGACCTCGTGTTCGGCTGCGCCATGCCCGAGGGGCCGCAAGGCATGAACATCGCACGCATCGCCGGCCTTCGCGCGGGCTTGCCGGTCGAGGTACCCGCCGTCACCGTTAACCGCTTCTGCAGCTCGGGCTTGCAAGCCATCGCCCAAGCCGCCATGTCGATCCAGGCCGGCCACACCGACGTCGCCCTCGCCGGCGGCGTCGAGTCGATGAGCCAGGTGCCGATGGGCGGCTTTAAGATCGCGCCACATCCGGTGATCATCCGCGAGTGGCCCGAGGTGTACATGCCGATGGGCAACACCGCGGAATTGGTGGCCAAGCAGCACAATATCTCGCGCGCCGATCAAGACGCGTTTGCCCTGCAGTCGCAGCTGCGCGCCAGCAAGTCGCAGACCGACGGCCTGTTTGATACCGAGCTGGTCGCGGTGAACACCCCCGAAGGTAGCCTGGCGAAAGACGAATTGCCGCGCGGCGACACCACCCTCGAGGGTCTGAACAAGCTGAAGCCGGCCTTTCAGAACCCGGGCACGGTCACGGCGGGCTCGTCGTCGCCCCTGACCGATGGCGCGGCCGCGACCCTGCTGATGAGCGAAGAGATGGCCAAGGCGCTGGGACTACCGATTCTGGCGTATTTCCGAGGCTTTCAGGTCGCTGGCGTAGCACCAGAGATCATGGGTATCGGTCCGGTGGCAGCGGTGCCCAAGCTGCTCGAGCGGGCCGGGCTAAAAATCAGCGATATCGACCAGTTCGAGCTGAACGAGGCCTTTGCCGCGCAGTCGCTGGCGGTGATGCGCAAGCTCGACCTGGACCCCACCAAGGTCAACCCGCTGGGCGGCGCGATTGCCCTGGGTCACCCGCTGGGGGCCACCGGCGCCAAGCTGACCGCTACACTCGTGCACAGCCTGCGTCGCACCGGCGGCCGCTACGGCATCGTAACCATGTGCGTCGGCGGTGGCATGGGTGCGGCCGGCCTTTTCGAGCGGGCCTAGGCAAACCCGGCGACTGGAGCGCGGCGTGCAGCGAGCGCCGCGCCCTGGTCGTTGCCCTGCGGCGCAGAAAAAAATCGCTGCACCGCTAGCTCCTAGATCGCGCGGATAGCGTAAGGCGTTGCCCCAGCCTAGCGAGTCGGCTAGTGTTGACAGGGGCGCTGTGCCCCCCCCTTCCTAAGCAGCACACGACCGACCAAGTGAGGCATGATCGAGGACCGCCGCAAGCATCCGCGTTACTCTGTGCTGACCCGCTGCGTCCTGAACTGGTCCGGCGGCCGGCGCGAGCTTCTCTGTACCGAAGTCGGCCCAGCCAGTGCATTTTTGCACACACGGCCCGACGGCTTCGAAGTAGGCGGAGCCGCGTCGCTTGAGATGCGCGCCGGAGGCCTCGGCTCGCCGATGACCAAGCTGACTTGCCGCATCGCGCGCGTAGTTCCCGGCGGCGGTCCCGGACCCTCGGGGCTGGCGGTGGTGTGGCAGACCGCGGCGTGCGACTTGGGCCTCGACGCATTGGTCCGATTCCTAACGACCGTGCTGCGTCTACCCCAGGTCTCGGCCGCCGAGGTCACACTGGGCGGCCACGCAGAGTTCGATATCGCCGGTTACCATGCCGGTGTGGGTCGCGTGACGGTAGGCAGCGGGCGCGGCGGCGAGCCGGATGTCGTGGGCCTGGCCGCCCGCGCACACAGCAGCGGTCGCCACAGCGCACTGAACGCGACCGTTGCTGGACTCGCAGCCACCACTAGCACCGGCCCGCGGCCAACGGTACCGAACCCACTGCAAGACGACATACGCAGCCAACGCTCCAGCGTCAGCGGCACCCATCCTGCGGTGGGGCCAACGTCGCGTACGGGGGTCAGCGGCACCTACCCTTCCGTCGCCCCGACATCGCGCTCGAGTGGCAACATACCCAGCATCACCGCAGCTCGACCCACCCCCACACCGTCCGAGCTGCCAGAATGGCGGCGCCCGTCGAGCCAAGGGCCCGCGCCGCGACTAGATCAGCCGGTGCTAACGACAGGGCGCGTCTCGCAACAAGCGATCAAGATGGTGCTGGCCGTGGCATCGGAGGCCTTAGATGGCCCGCCACCGCAGCTGAGTCAGCCAACGCCCGGGTTGCAGCCGCCGGCAGTGCCCGTTCAGGGCATTGAGCCACTGCGGCGCTCGTCGCAGTCGCGCATGCGAATGGAAGAAATTCCGGTGGCTGCGGTGCGGCCGGCGACGGGGTCTCACGTGCAGTTGGTGCTGCCGCCCGTCGACAAGGGGCGACCGCCCGTCGGCGAGCGCACGCCCGGTCTGGGTTGGAAGCCGCCCACGTTTTCGCCCAAATCGAGCAGTGATCCCTTTGGGTTTGCGGAGATGACGGCGACCCCGCCCGCTGCACCGCCGGTCGCCACCCTGCCGAGCGCGGAAGAAGGTACGCAACAGAGCTGGCCCGTGTACGCCCTGGGAGCCGGCGAGAGACGCAGTCCGACCGACGCTGTGGGGGTGGCCAAAAGTCCGCCGCCGCAAAGTCCCGCACCTGCGCTCGCGCTGCAGACCGCCGCACCGCGACCATCGCAGCGGCGTCACGACCGGTCGCTCCTGGTGCGCGTCGATCACCCCGTGGCCTATGAGCGTTGTGAGCGGGTCTTTCGCGGCCGCGCCGTGTCGATCGGACCGCAAGCCGTAGCGGTGGTTACGCACGAAGAGCAGCCACAGCTCGACGAGTGGGTGGTGGTGCATCTGCCGCTGGGTACGCGCGAGCAGCCGTTTACCATCTACTTGTGTGGGAAACTGCTACAGATTACGACGGAGACCGAGCTTGGGCCGCGCTTCGTGATGCACATCGAGCGGGTCGAAGAGGGTCGTTACCCCGGTTCGTTCCAGCGCTTTTTAGAGACGCTGGGCTCGTGACCGCCGACCGTCGCGCCGCCGCCATCGATGCTGTGGCGATTACCGCAGCGGTGGCGATCGCGCTAGCCCTGGGCGAATTTCTTGCACAACTGGGCGGTATTTGGGCCAGCGCGGCGGGGCTAATTTCGGCTGGCGCCATGGTCGGGCTACCGCTGCTTTGGACACAACATCGCAAGCTAACTGGGGATATTCTCGCGGTCGATCCGCCACTGCTGCGCTCGGCCTGGCACGGTGTGGCGGTGGCCCTGGTCGTGCTGCCAATCTACGCCATGGGCTTTGATGCCTGGCAAACCCATGTTTTACATAAGCAACGCGGTTCCGGCATCGGTCTCCTGAGCCCGGGTCTCGACTGGCAGGGCGAGCCGGCGCGCGGCGTGCCCTTGGCCATTTCGGAAGCCCGCGATGGCGTGGTGGTGCATAACCATACGAACCGAGTCCTTGCGGTGCGGGTTGCGGAGCGCCACCGGCCCGTGCCCGCGAGTGGCCGAGTGCGGGTCGAGTTACGGGCCGGCGAGCGACTCGACGTGGTCGACACGGCCGGCGTGCGCCAATCGGGCGTGCAACTGGGGGCCTCGGGCAGCACTGTCGAGCTGCCTGTCGAGTATGCACCCAATTTCTACTGGCTGTTTTTATTACTGATCGTTCAGATAGCCGCCGTAGCCCTGCCCGAAGAGCTGCTCTTTCGCGGCTTCGTCTTGACCCGCCTGCGCGTGCTGTGGCCGCCGCAACGCAAGCTGCTGGGTGTGCCGTTCGGCCTAGCGCACGTGGGGTCGGCAGCGCTGTTCGCGGTGGTGCATCTGGTGGCGGTGCCGGCGCCGTTCCGCCTCGCCGTGTTCTTCCCCGGTTTGCTCTTTGCTTGGATTGCAGAGCGCAGCCGCTCGTCGCTCGCCGCCGCGGTAAACCACGCCCTGTGCAACGCGATGCTGGCGGTACTGCTGCGCCTCTATCCGCCTTAGTAGCATCCTTTTTCTACTTATTGTAATGCTTAATCTTTCTAACTAGCAGCCCGGCGCCACACTCGACACTTGTTCAGCCAATCGCTACCCTGCCCACCCGCGCCCGCCGGCGCAGCCCAGGCCCATGCCACTGCACGACCCGCACAGCGACCCCCGCCAGCGCCCGACCGACACCAAAAGCGAGATCGTGGTGCTGGGCGCCTCGCAGCACAACCTCAAACACGTCGACCTGGTGCTGCCCAAGAACGCGCTGGTGGTGTTCTCGGGCGTGTCGGGCTCGGGCAAGTCGTCGCTCGCATTCGACACGCTGTACGCCGAGGGCCAGCGCCGCTACGTCGAGTCGCTGTCGGCCTATGCGCGGCAGTTCTTGGGGCAGCTCGACAAGCCGGTTTACGACAAGATCTCGGGACTTGCGCCCACTATCGCCATCGAGCAGAAGTCGGCCGGCAGCAATCCGCGCTCGACGGTGGGCACGGTGACCGAAGTCTATGATTACCTGCGCGTATTATGGGCGCGCATCGGCGTGCAGCACTGCCCGACCTGCAATGCTACGGTGGGCACGCAAGAGCCGGCGCAGATCGTCCGCGAGATCGAGCGGTTGCCAGAGGGTACCCGCGTGCTGGTGCTGGCGCCGCTCGCCAAGCAACGCAAGGGCACCTACAAAGACGAACTGGCCGATGCGCTGGCGGCGGGCTTTGTGCGGGCGCGGCTGGCGGGCGAGGTTATTGACATTACTCCCGGTATCAGCCTCGACAAGAACAAGAAGCATGATCTTGAGCTGGTGGTCGATCGCGCGGTGGTGCGGCCCGGCGAAGCGAGGCGGCTGTTCGATAGCGTCGAGCAGGCCCTGTCCCGCGGCAAGGGTCGCTGCATTATCGCCGTGGCCAGCGAGGCAAGCGAGCTGCCCTGGCGCGAAAAAACCTTTAGCGAAGCCCGGTACTGCGACACGTGCGAGCGCAGCTTTGTCGAGCTATCGCCCCTGACGTTCTCGTTCAACTCGCCCCTTGGCGCCTGCGAAGAGTGCAGCGGCCTCGGCTTTGCCATGCAGGTCGACCCCGCCGCAGTGGTGCCCGATCCCAGCCTAAGCCTGCGACTTGGCGCGCTCGCCCCGTGGAAAGGCGTCGCCGACTTGGGCGGCTGGACGTTTCGCATCCTAGAAGGCGTGTGCCAGGCCAGCGGCATCAGCCTTGACGCACCCTGGGGCGAACTTCCTGAAGAGCAACGAGAACTTATCCTCTACGGTGTCGAAGGGCGCTACGCGGTCACCTGGGCAGGCGCCAACCACTCGGGCACCTTCAACACCAAGTACGAGGGCGTGGTGCCGCAGCTGCAGCGCCGCTGGAAAGAGACGAAAAGCCAAGAGCAGCGCGACTTTTACCAGGGGTTCTTTGTCCAGGCCGACTGCCCCAGCTGCCACGGCTTGCGTCTGCGCGCCGATATGCGGGCCGTGCGGGTCGCCGACGTCAGCCTGCCCGACCTGTGCCGAATGCCGATTAGCCGGGCGCGGGCGTGGATCGACGAACTGCCGCTGCAAGGCAACGCCGCCCGCATCGCCGCCGAGGTGCAAAAAGAAATTCGTCAGCGTCTCAGCTTCTTAGAGCAGGTCGGCCTTAGCTACCTCAGCCTTGATCGCGGCGCAGCGACGCTGTCGGGCGGCGAGGCGCAGCGGATTCGCCTGGCCAGTCAAGTCGGCTCCGAGCTGACGGGCGTGCTGTATATCCTCGACGAGCCGTCGATTGGCCTGCACCCGCGCGACTCGCGACGGCTGGTCGAGACGCTGCTGCGGCTGCGCGATCTGGGCAATTCGGTGCTGGTGGTCGAACACGACGAAGACACGCTGCTGGCCGCCGATTGGCTGGTCGATTTTGGCCCGGGTGCGGGTCGCCTGGGCGGGCATGTGGTCGCGGCGGGCACGCCGGCCGAGGTGATGGCCAACCCCAATTCGGCCACGGGTGGCTACCTTTCGGGGCGGCTGCACATGGACACGCCCAAGCAGCGCCGCAAGCCCAAGGCCTGGGTGCAGGTGCATGGCGCGACCAGTCACAACCTGAACGGGCTAGATGTGTCGGTACCTGCAGGCTGTTTGGTAGCGGTGACGGGCGTGTCGGGCGCGGGCAAGTCGTCGCTGGTGCACGATGTGCTGATCCCCAACCTGCAGGCGGTGTTCGCCAAGCCAAGCCAAGCCAAGCACTTCAAAGGCTGGAAGAACTGTGCAGATATCCACGGTTTCGAGGTGTGGGACAAGCTGATCGAGGTCGATCAACAGCCCATCGGCCGCACGCCGCGCAGCAATCCAGCCACCTACACCAAGACCTGGGACCTGGTCCGCAGCGTCTTCGCCGAACTTCCCGAAAGCAAAGTCGCGGGTTACGGCCCTGGCCGCTTCTCGTTCAACGTGCGCGGCGGCCGCTGCGAGCACTGCCAAGGCGACGGCGTGCTGCAGATCGAGATGCACTTTTTGGCCGACGTGTACGTGCCCTGCGAGATCTGCCGCGGCCGCCGCTTTAACGAGGCGACGCTGGCGGTGACGTACAAGGGCAAGTCGATCGCCGATGTGCTCGAGATGACGGTCGACGAGGCCGCCGAGCTGTTCGCAGCCCAGCCGGCAATTCTGAAGATCCTCAAGACTTTGCAAGAGGTGGGCTTGGGCTACATCTCGGTGGGGCAGTCGGCGACTACGCTGTCGGGCGGCGAGGCCCAACGCATCAAGCTGGGTCGCGAGCTGGCGCGGCCGGGCACGGGCAAGACGCTGTACGTGCTCGACGAGCCGACGACGGGTCTACACTTCGACGACGTCAAGAAGCTGCTGATCGTGCTGCGTAAATTGGTCGAGCGCGGCAACAGCGTGCTGGTCATCGAGCATCATCTCGACGTGATCAAGGCGGCCGACTGGGTCCTCGATCTAGGTCCCGAAGGTGGCGCGGGCGGTGGACAGCTGGTCGCGACCGGCACACCCGAAGACGTGATGGCGGTGGCGGGTAGCTATACGGGCATCGCTCTGGCGGCACATCGGGTGGCGGGGCACTGAGGCCTTGCGCCCGCTAGAACAAATCGCTAATCGAGTCGCCGTCGTGGATGCGCCGAATCGCCTTGGCAAACAGCGGCGCCACGCTCAGGGTGGTAATACGTGCGCTCTGCTTGTCGCGCAGCGGAATCGTATCCGTAACAATCACTTGGCTGATCGACGAGGCATTGATGCGGTCGATCGCCGGCCCGCACAGCACGCCGTGGGTGGCGACGACGCGCACCGATAAGGCCCCGCGCGACATCAAGAAGTTGGTCGCCTCGATGATGGTGCCGCCGGTCGAGATCTCGTCGTCGACGATGATGGCGTGCTTGCCGGTCACTTCGCCGATGAGGTTGGTGGCCACGGCGCGGTCGTCGTTGCCATAGCGGCGCTTGTCGACCACTGCGACGGGCAAGTGCAAGATATTCGCAAACTTACCAATATCCTTAGCCTCGCCCACATCGCCGGCCACTAGCACGCAGTCGCTCAGGTCCCAGGTCTGCATGTGATCGCACAGCACCGGCGCGCCCATCAGCTGGTCGACCGGAATGCGAAAAAACCCTTGAATCTGCGGCGAGTGCAGGTCCATGGTCAGCACCCGGTCCGCACCGGCAGTCTGCAGCAAGTCGGCCACGAGGCGCGCGGTTATCGAGATGCGCGGTTGGTCCTTCTTGTCCGACCGCGAGTACGGCAGGTAGGGCAGCACCACCGTAACCCGCGCTGCCGAGGCACCTTTCAGCGCATCGACGGCGATCATGGTCTCGATCAGTGCCTCGTTCACGGGAGGCGCCGAAGTCTGCACGTAGAACACGTCGCACTCGCGCACGTTCTCGGCGATCTTGACCATCAAATTCTCGTTGGCAAACCGGATGGTCTCGCTTTTCGAGAGCGGCAAGTCGAGGTGCTTGCAGATGTCGAGCGCCAGCTGGGGGTGGCTGGTGCCAGCAAAGATCTTGAGGCGGGTGTTCATCGGGGTCTCCAGGGGGGCAGGCTGGGGGCTTTATTCGATGTAATTCTGACGCAAATCGGCCAGACCTTCGACCATGTCGGGGCTCGGATGCGCCAGGGTCGCGCGATCGCGGTAGGTATTGAGCTTCAGGCGCAGCGCGTTCAGCTTGATGAAGCCGTCGGCGTCGGCCTGGTTGTAGACCTTGTCGGCCTCAAAGGTGCTGTACTCGGGATTGTAGAGTGAGTTGCGAGCCTTACGACCCGTTACCGTCACGTTGCCCTTGTAGAGCTGCAGTCGCGCCACGCCGGTCACGCCCTGCTGCACGCCGCGCATAAACGCGAGCATCTGCTTCATCTCGGGGCTAAACCAGTAACCGTTATAGATCAAACGGGTAAACTGCGGCACCAGCCCATCGCGCAGGTTCATCACCTCGCGGTCGAGGACCAGCGACTCGACGGCGCGGTGGGCATGGTAAAGCAGCGTACCGCCTGGGGTTTCGTACACGCCGCGCGACTTGATGCCCACGTAGCGGTTCTCGACGATGTCGACGCGGCCGACACCATGCTTGCCGCCCAGCGCATTGGCCCTTTCGAGCAGCGCCACCGGGCCCAGCGACACCCCGCCAATCGACACCGGAATACCGTCTTCGAACGCGATCTCCACGTCTTCGGACTCGTCGGGTGCCAGCTTGGGGTCGACCGACAGGCGGAACATGTCGGCCGGCGGCGCGCGCCACGGGTCCTCTAAAATGCCGCCCTCAAAGCTGATGTGCAGCAGGTTGCGGTCGGTCGAGTACGGCTTGGCCGCGGTGACCGTGATCGGAATCCCGTGCTCTTTGCAGTAGTTAATCAGGTCAGTGCGGCTTTTGTACGGCCAGGTGCGCCACGGCGCGATGACCTGGATCGACGGCTCGAGCGCGTAGGCGCCCAGCTCAAAACGCACTTGGTCATTGCCCTTACCGGTCGAACCATGCGAGATCGCAAAGGCTTTCTCTTGCACAGCCACTTCGACCAGCGCCTTGGCGATCGGCGGCCGCGCCAGCGACGTG
This sequence comes from uncultured Myxococcales bacterium, assembly GCA_903883645.1. GTDB lineage: Bacteria > Myxococcota_A > UBA9042 > UBA9042 > UBA9042 > SXRM01. The sequence goes on from CAISBR010000129.1 coordinate 28,952, forward strand.
CCCAGTAGGTAGTAGCCCTCGTAGACCGCGTTGGCCTGGATCGCCGGGAAAACGTAGTCGCGCACAAAGGTTTCGCGCAGATCGACCACCGACAGGCCGATTGCGCCCGACTTGATGGCCTTGTCGTGCAGGCCGTCGAGCTCTTCGCCCTGGCCCACGTCGGCGGTCATGCAATAGACGTCGTAGCCCTGGTTGAATTTGAGCCAGTGCAGCATTACCGACGTGTCGAGACCACCCGAATAGGCCAAGACGACTTTCTTGCGTTCGCTCATTGCTCTGTCTCGCGGGCCCCGTTTGGGCCGATTCTCTTTGCTGTGGATGGGATTAGCGCAGTTGATGTGCCGCATGGACCCTTGCGGCCGGCGCCGCAGTGTCCGATCCTTAGGGCCATGCCGTCAAGGCGCACACCGAATTGGCTGCCCCCAGCACCACACCTTATTGGGTAGGGTTTCAAGTTGTTCCGTGGGCTTAGCGAGCAGGCCGTGCAGAGCCGCGGCGACCCCTGTGCCCAGTCTGGGCAGCGCCACCACGTGCGCCGGCGCCCCCACTGCAAGCGTGCCCAAGCCGGCCAGCTGCGGGTCGAATTGGCTGAGCCAGTGGCCCGGAATCGCCGTCGCCCGGCACAGGGCCTCACTGGCCGCAATGGTCGCAAAGCCTTGATGCACCTGCATAAACGCCGCCATCGCATCGAGCAACGCCAACCGCGGCCCCGCGCCCACATCGCTCGCCAGCACCCACGGCACCTGCGCCTCGCGCAGCCGTTCAAGCGGCATCCGCCCCGAGCTCAGCGCCACATTGCTGGTCGGGCAGTGGGCGATCAGCGTCTGCGTCTGCGCAAGCCGATTAAGCTCTCGATCCGACAGGTGAATTCCGTGCGCCAGCACCGTTCGCGGCCCCAGCAGCCCGGCGTGATCGTACACATCCAGGTAGTCGCACGCATCGGGAAAGAGCTGCTGCACCCACGCCATTTCATCTACATTTTCGCTAAGATGCGACTGGACTGGCGACGCCAAGTGCCGGGCGACCTTGCCGCATTCGGCCAACCCCGCCTCGCTCAGATTGGGCGCAAAACGCGGCGTCACCGCAAAGCCGTGCGGCCCGTGCGCTTGCAGATCGGCCAGCAGCTCGGCCGCCGGCGTTAGCAAAACCTCGGGAGCATTGCGCTCCATCAGCGCCGGGCCTTCGAGCCAGCCGCGCGGCGCCACGCTCGCAAATACGCGACTCGCTTGAGCAAACGGCGCGCCAAAGAACAGCCCCGCGCACGTACCCGCCCGCTGCGCCGCGGCCACAAAGCGCTGGGCATACTGCAACGCCGCATCTTTGCTAGCGAACTCCGCCTCAGCTGGCCAGATCGACTCGCGCAGCCAAGGGAGCAGCGCCCCACTGAAGTGCCCGCGCACATGCGCCTGCGGCCAGTGGATATGCAGGTCGACAAACCCCGGAAGCAGCACCGGACTCTGCAGCGGCGGATCGCCAGCTAGCTCTTGAATTTCATTAATCTTGCCGTGCTGCCAAGCGATGCGCGCGTGGTGCAGATAGCCCACCTGCCCATCGATGGCGGGCAGCAGCACCGAGCCGACGACCTCGCCCGCTGCCGCATGGGTTGCAGACACCAGGAAGGACTCGCCTATTTCGGGCCTCGCTTGGCTTTGGCGGGCTTAGCTGGCTTAGCACCCTTAGCAGGCTTGGCAGACTTGCTCGTTTTGCCTTTCGCTGCCTTGCCTTTGCTGCCCTTGCTCGCGGCGGGTGGCGGCGGCGGCTCTTCGACCTTGGGCGGCGGACCGGGCAGCTCAGCCTCGACTTGATCGACCAGCGCCGGCCGCGGATGCAGCCCAGGGTCAAAGGCCATGCGCAGCTGGTGGCGCACCTCAGCGCGACGCTTGTCGACAAAGAGCTTTAGGTCCGCGTTGTCGGCGAGCCAAGCCGGCGGCGGCGGCAGTCCGGCCAAACGGCGCGCTTCGCTAATGCGATTGAGCTGATACGAGGCATCGGCCAGGCCCTTTTTCGCTGCGTCAAAGCTCGCGCGGGCCTTGAGCGCCTTGTCGAACCACTCGGCCGCCTTGCTGTACTGGGCGTCGCGCAAAGCCAATTCGCCGGCCAGCCACAGCAGCACGGCCCCCGGCGGCGGAGCCTCGACCGCGGGCTTGGTCGGCAGGGCCGCCGCCACCAGCTGCCGCGCCAAGACCAAGTCGTCGGCCAGCAGCGCCCGGCCGATCGCCTGCTCTGGCACTTCGTCAAACTGTTTAAAGTCGATGCTTTGCCCCTCTGTGCCCAAGGTCCGCAGCGCCCTGGCCACGGTCGCCAGCGCCATCAGCGACGCCTGGTGATTCGGCTCAAGCGCCAGCGCCTGTTGCAGCGCCGTGTGGCAGCCCAGCAGCTCGCCCGCACCCAGCCGAGCCATCGCCAGCCGGTAGGCGCGGTCGGCATTGGGCTCGGTCTGCAGCGCCAGCTCGAACCAAACTTCCGAATCAGTAGAGCGTTTTTCGGCAAACAGTGCCTTACCCTCGGCGTCCATCTGCCCGGCACTCAGCTGGCCACTTTGGGCGGCCGTACGCACCTGTTGGCAACGATCCGTAAGCCATTTCCCAAGTTCTGTGCCCTGCGTGCGCCCAATAGCCGCGTCACACGTCGCCGCCGCCGCCGGCCACTGCCCCAGCATCGTCTGGCAAAGCAACTGACCTTTCAAGGCCTTGGCCCGATCTGCGTCGTCGCTGAGCAGCTTTTGATAGTGGGGCAGCGCCTCGGGGCAGCGATCTTCAGCGCGGAGCAGGTCCGCCAGCGCCTGCCGCGACTCGGCAAGATTGGGCTCGGTGCGCAGCCCTGCCTCAAATTGCTCACGCGCATCGCGCAGTTGCCCGTGCACCGCGTACAGCACACCCAGCTCGTGGTGGCCGCGCGCATCGTCGGGATGGGCCGCCAAATGGTCGAGCAAAAGCTTGGCAGCCTTGGTAAAATCGCCTGTCTTGCGCGCCTGCTGGGCCTGGGCAAGCGGGTCTGCGGGGTCTTGTGCCCACGCCGGCAGCGCCGCCAGGCCAACGCTCGCCGCAACAAGCCCGACCACCAGCCGCTGGCTCCACTGCCCAAGGGTGTTTTTCGCGCCCATACTGGCCTCACTTGGCCGAATTTGCCGCTAAATCTGCTCGGGCGAGCCAATGTGGCCGAGCACCGCCGACGCCGCCACCACCAGTGGACTGGCCAAGTACACCTTACCCGGTCCAGAGCGACCTGGAAAGTTGCGATTGATCGCCGAAATCGTCACATGCTCCGCCGTCTTACTCACGCCCGGCCCCGCATTGATGCACGCACCACAGCTGGGGTCGATGATCTGCGCACCGGCCTGGGTAAAGATCGCCGGATAGCCCTGCGACACCGCGTATTGCTTGATCTTTTGGCTGCCGTACTGAATAAAAAGCTCTACGCCCTCGTGGACTTTCTTGCCCTTGTCGAGCGCCTGGCGCAGCACCGAAGCATACATGTCCATGTCGGCCATCTTGCCGCCGGTGCACGAGCCGCCGTACGCCAAGTTGATCGCCACCGGCTCGGCGCCCAGCTCGGGCAGCGTCACGCCGTTGCGCGGGTCGCCCGGGGTCGCCACCATGTAATCCAGCGCATCTAGGTCGATTTCAAAGCTCGCCAGGTACTGCGCACCCGCGTCACTGCGGTACAGCAGGGGTCGCAGCGCCTGCGTATCCAAACCCGGGCGGATCTTGGCGAGCCACTGCAGCGTGACCTCGTCGGCCTCGACAATCCCAGTGGTTGCGCCGGCTTCGACCGCCATGTTGGTCAGCGTCGCGCGCTCGTCCATTTGCAGCGCCTGCACGCCCGGCCCACAGAATTCAAGAACCTTGCCAATGGCTTTGCCGTCACGAATAAACGGCGTGGCCATGATGCGCAAGATGATGTCTTTGGCGGCGACGCCCGGCTTGAGCGTACCCGTCACGTGGAAGCGCACGGTCTCGGGCACCGTGACGCGAATATCCTTGGTATACCAAGTGTTGGCCATATCTGTCGAGCCCACACCAAAGGCAAAGGTACCGATCGCGCCCGCAGTGCAGGTGTGCGAGTCGGTGCCGACCACGATGTCGCCCGGCAGCGCCAAGTCTTCGAGCACTGCGTTGTGGCAGATGGCCTCGGAGCCCGAGCCGTCGGCGTTCTCGTCGTACAGGCGAATGCCCTGCTCTGCACAGAATTGCCGCTGAATGATGCCGAGTTGCGCTGCCACGGGCGCTAGACCCATCGCCTTGTGCTTCTCGCTCATCACCTTAGACAAAAACGTGAGGTGATCGCGAAAGGCGTAGATGCTGCCTACGTCTTTGACCTTGGCGTCTTGCCCCAACGCGGCCTTGAAGCTCGCCTGCGCCATCGCGGTGGTGTAGTCGTGGCTAAACCGCACGTCGCTGCGCACAAACACCGCTTGGCCGGGTTTTACAGCGGGCACGCCCACTTGGCCGGTGCTAGCATCGACAATCGTGCCCGCGGCGATCACTTTTTCGACCAGCGTCATCGGCCGCGCCAAAGTAGTGGGCACGGGCGGCTTGATCTCGCCCTTGAGCCGCGCGCTATTGTAGTTAAACAGGCCGCCGCGCTCGACAATTTCGGCCGCCACAGGGTCTAGGCCCGCCGTGAACTCGCTGACCGGGATCGCCTCGCCGGCCAAGATGCGCGGGATCAGGCCAAAGTCGTAGCTGTTGTAAAGCCCAATGTTTTGGCTGTTTTGCCCGTAGATCTTCTCGATGGTCTGGGCGATCACCAGCCGCACGCCCGCAGCCTGCTCGCTGTACGGCGCGGTCTCGCGCGAGCTGCCGCAGCCCTTGGACTTGCCCGAGACGATGACCGCAAAGTCGCCGTTCTTGATGCTGTTCTTCTCGATGACGCCGCCGCGCAGGCCCACCAGCGAGTAGTCGCCCAGCGTCTCGTCAAAGTAGAAGCACACCCAGCCCGGGGTGATCTCGTCGGTCGAGATGTTGTCGATGAGCTTAAGGCTCGGGTCCCAGCCCACGTTTTCGCCGGCCAGCTGGCGGCGCACGAGCTCCAGATCCTCGTAAAGATAGAGGATACTACCCGTAAAGCGCACAGCTGGGCGGCCATCGGGCGTGGTGGTGAACTGCAGGTGCGGGTCGTGGGCAATCGCGGTCATGGCGCTCAACGGCCGGGCGTCGATTCCGGCGGGCGGCGGCAAGATACCATGATCGCGCAAGATGTCGAACGGCGGCCGATCG
>CAISBR010000130.1 GCA_903883645.1 uncultured Myxococcales bacterium
CAATGTCAGTCCCGCAACCTTCTCGGAGGCTACAATGAGCCGACTCCCGTCCACACTCCGCAACCGTTCCCAGCGCTTCATCGGCACCGGCCTTGGCCTGATCCGGCCGTCGGAGCGGCTGTTCTGCCTGCGCGCCATCGCCCACTTCTTGCCCGACGAGGTCTTGGGCGACGACCAGCTGCGCAATACCATTGTGCTTTGTGCACAGCTGCAGGCCGAGGAATCGACCACCGCTGTGGAGATTCGCGCCCTCGCTCACGCGGCTCTGGCCGATGGCAGCGTCGAGCGAGCAGCGAAAGGCGACGTGGTCTACACCAATATCGCGCACTTGCAGACACTGGCCGGCCTCGAGCCTATCGACTGCGACCTGCTGGCTATCGCTGTGGCGGCGCAGAGCCGTACCGGCGTAAATGCCTGCCTGGGCTGGCTGTTCGGTGGTGGCGGCGCGTGTCCTCACGTCGAGATCTTTGCCCTGCTGGCCGCGATGGCGCACAGCAGACCCGATGCCGTGGAGCGCGCGCTGGCCGACAACGCCCTCTTGACCTCTAGCCACCTGATGAGTATCGAGTTTTCGAGCGGCACCGACCGCTGCCTGAGCCTGCTCGACGAGTGCGAGCGCGCGCTGCAGCGGCCTGGCCTGAGCCAAGAGGAGTTGCTGGCGCAGTTTCTGGCTTCGGCACCGGCGCCCGAGCTCGAGCTGGCGGACTACGGCCACATCCAAGAAGACGTTGCCAAGCTGCAGAAGTTACTGGCCTATGCGCTGCAGCACCGCACGCCGGGCCTGAACGTGTTGATTTACGGCGCCCCTGGTACGGGCAAGACCCAGCTGGCGCGCGTGCTGGCCAAGGCCCTGGGTGTGCCGCTGTACGAGGCGCGCCAGGGCGAAGAGTACATGCTCGAACGGGCCAGCCGGCTGCGCAACTTGATGCTTTGTCAGGCTCTTCTCAAGCGGCAGCCGCGTGCCCTCGCTCTGTTCGACGAGGTGGAGGACGCCTTCCCCCAAGAAGTGGTGCTGGGGCTGCCCCTGGTCCACAGCCCCAAGAGGCGCGCCTGGCATCACCAGCTGTTGGAGAGCAACCCTGCGCCGGTGATCTGGATTGCCAACACCGTCAGCCACTTGGATCCCGCACTGCTGCGGCGCTTTGCTGTGGTCGTCGAGGTGGGCGAGCCGCCGCGTGCCACCCGGCTGCGGATGCTGGCCAAGGCGCTGGGCGAGCACACGGTGTCGCCGCAGTGGCTCGACCGGGCGGCCGATGACCCGCGCCTGACCCCTGCCGATATTGCGCGCGCCTCGCTGGTGGCAAAAGCGTTGGCCGGCGACCACTTGCCCGTGGAACATGCGCTGGACTGGGCGCTGCGGGGGCATCAGGCGTTGCGCAAGCGCAATGACCAGAGCAGCTATCGTTTGGACCGCGCCAGCTACGACGTGCAGTTTGTAAACACCGACAAGGACTTGCCGGCCCTGGTGCAGCGGTTGGCACTGCGGCCGCGCGCGACGATGTGCCTGTCGGGCCCGCCCGGTACCGGCAAGACGGCCTTTTGCGCACACCTGGCGAGTGTGCTGGGTGTGCCGCTCATTCATGCCAAGAGTTCAGACCTGCTCGACAAATACGTGGGCGAGACCGAGAAGCGCATCGCCCGCCTGTTCCGCACCGCCAAGGACCAGGGCGCCGTGCTGCTGCTCGACGAGGCCGACGGCCTGCTCCGCGACCGCCGCAGCGCCATTCGCTCGTGGGAGCTGACGCAGGTCAACGAGATCCTGTGTCAGATGGAAGCCTTTGACGGCGTCTTTGTCTGCGCGACCAACCTGCCCGGCGAGCTGGATGCCGCGACCCTGCGGAGGTTTCACCTGAAGATCGCGTTCAAGCCGCTGCGCGATGAGCAACTGGTGCCGGCGTTTCGCCGCGTGCTCGAGGCGTCGCGAGGTGCTCCGTGCGAGATCGAGCCGGCGGCGCTGCAGATACTGGCCAGCCAGACCGGCGTGTGCCTGGGTGACCTGCACGCGGCACGTCGGCACTGCGAGATCGTGTCGGATCAAACGACCGCGCTCGATCTGGCGTTGGCGGTGGCCGAAGAGTTGGCGGCGCGAGCTGGGCCAAAGAAGATGGCTGGTTTCCGGGCAGCATAGGCTCCAAAGTTGCTTTAACTACTTGCGATCTTGGCCTCCATGGCCAGGAGCAGGCGAGGTGTATCCATGGCTGATACCGTCGTGCGTCAGTGGACGATGCTGGCGCGGATTCCGCTTGCGCCTAGTAAAGTCGACACGGGTACGTTGCAGGCACATCTGGCCAGCCGCGGCTACCGGGTCGATCCGCGCAGCATCCAGCGCGATTTGCGCAAGCTGGCTAGGGTGTTGCCGCTGGTGTGCGACAGCGTGCACCGGCCGCATGGCTGGTCGTGGGCGCGCGATGCCGCCACGGCGAACGACGGTCAGACCGGCATTCTTGATGCGCTGGCTGGGTACGCGCGGCGCGAGCGACCAGGCTAGACAGGCCGCCCCCACCGAGTGCAAAACGGCGGATCGGCAAACGCCGCGTGCACGTCTGGCAACTCGGCGTGTCCAAAAGGTTCCAGCGCCTCAGCCAGCTTGATACGATGCTCGGCATAGCCCTCGAGCACCACCTCGCGCATCCGCCACGCGTGCCGCTCGGCATAGGCCTGCCCCGCACGGCGCCACACCACGCGAAGCAGCGGCTGCAGCACCCCGAGCAAGGTCCAAACTAGCGTCCAACCCAGCGCTTTCCAC
>CAISBR010000131.1 GCA_903883645.1 uncultured Myxococcales bacterium
CAGCTACCAGCCGGGCAACAGCGGCGCCGCGTGCGACGACGGCTTGGCCTGCAGCGCCGCCAGTACGTGCAAGGCGGGAACCTGTGTGCCCAGCGCGGCTTGCACTCTGTTTACCGACAGCTTCGATTGCAGCGTCGCGACGGCGTGGAGCTTGGCCGTGCCCGCGGCCGACGCGTCGTGGATGCCAGTCCGCAAAGTGAAGTGGAGCGTTGATGCACTCGCGGCCGTGCCCGGCAACAGCACGTGCACACTCAACTACAACAACGACAAGAACTATTGCGACAGCTACATCGCCTCTGCCCAGCAGTTGTGTCAGCTGCCCAAGGGCACGGCCACCTCGCCGATCATCGACTTGACCACGGCGCCGGGGCTGAATCCCAGCTTTTCGATGGACATCTACTACGATGTGGACGTACCTCCCGATTGGCAGGCCGGTTTTGGCGCGCCGCGCATTCGCTTGCTCGACGCCGGCAACAACAACGCCGAGCTGGCCGCGTGGAATCTGCCGCTCGGCTCCGGCGACATCAAGAAGTGGAAGACGGGGTACAAGATCGTCATGCCCCAGGCCAAGAACAAGAAAGTGCGAATCGAAGCAAGCTTGTACGTGCCGTCCAGCGCCTTGGCTGACACGGGCAACTTGGGCATCGGCGTCTATCTCGACAACGTCAAGCTCGAAGCGAGCTATGCCGCCGAGTCCGCGTGCACCGATGGTGTCGACAACGATGGCAACGGCAAGACCGATTGCGCCGATTTTGCCTGCGCCGGCAAGACCGAGTGCCTGCCCACCATCGTCGCCGATGACATGACCTGCGGCTCGACGAATTGGCTGTTTGCTCAATCGGATGGGGGAACAACGTGGGCGATCGACCAGAGCCCTGCGGCGCCAGTGGCCAAGACCGGCCTGTGCACGCTGAACTACAACAACGGCAGCAACTACGCGGTCGGCGGCGTGATTAGCCCCAAGGCCAACGGCGGCACGGCGACCTGGAACGGCAAGATCGACCTGGCCGGCAAGAAGGCGGTATACGTCAAGTTCTGGGAAAATCAGAGTGTTGAGGCCAACTTGCCGTGCCAAAATGTGCAAGCCTGCAACGACCGCACCTACTTGCAGGTCTCAACGGACAACTTCGCCGGTTGCGGCTGTGCGGCCAACCAGTCGTGCTCGTTCACTAGCAATAATTGCCAGACGGACGGCACAACAACGTTTGTGATCAACAAAGATGCGCCCAACACCTGGCAGTTTTGGCTGCTCGACGTGTCGGACTTTGCCGGCAAGCAGGTCAATCTGCGCTGGAAGTTTGACACCGCCGACCAGAATCAGAACAACTTCGCGGGGCCGTTCATCGACGATTTTGCGGTGATTGGCCAGTAGCGCTTTGGGCTACGGAGCGACGGTGCCAGTGGGCCAAACCGCGCCTTTGAGCAGGCTGACGCGGGTTTGGTAATGGAAGACTTCGAACTGCAACGCACTATCTTCGCGCCGCCGTATCATGGCGTAACCATAGGGCATGATGCCATTGGCCGGCGCGCCGCCGTTGCCCACCACCAGCTCGCGTTGCGGTGCGTGCCAAGCGGCAGTGTGGGTGTGTCCAACAATCAGCAGCGTTAACGGGTACTTATCGAGCATCGCGTTGCTTGGACCCACGCCCGGCGCCTCGGTCGCGGCGCGCGGCTCATGCCGAACGGCAATTGTGTAGGTGGTGGGCGATTGGAGCACCTGATCGAGCCATAGCGCTTGCTCCGCGCTCCACACATTGGCGGCGATCACCACGATTTTCGCAGTCCAGCTCTCGTCTTCGGCGGCAAGGCGCACCACATAGTACGGCTCGGGCAGCTTGGTGGGCTCGAGCATTCGCTTCAAATACGTCTGGTACAGCGGGGGCAGGCCGTCTTTGCCCGCAGCGCCGCAGTTCGAGTCGGTGGCGCCGGTGCACTCGTGGTTGCCGATTACGGGCAGCACGGTGCCGGGGTAGTTCGCTCGAGCACTCAAGTACTTGTCGAACTGCGCGTTGGCGATTGCCGGCTGATCCGCAGCGCTGAACTGAAAATCACCCGTGGTCAGCACAAACGCAGCGGGCGGCGACTCGGCGCCCACCATCTGGTAAATCTGTGTAATTACAGCAGTCGGATAGGAATTGGTGTAGTTCTTGAACGGCGGTCGCGTGTCGCCCACCACCGCAAAGTCGAAACGTGCCAGCTTGGTGACCCCAAACAGGTCGAGGGCGGCGACGGGCTCGGGGGGCGGCAGTTCGACCTTTTGCACATCGTTCGGATCAAAACCCGTTACAGAGTCGCTAGGTGGGATCACCGGCTCGTCGGCAATGGTGCACGGATTCAAGATGGGGACGCACACCTCGGACGCCACGCCGCCAGACGATTGCACACCCTTGCAAATGAGTTCGCCGGGGCAAAGGTCGCCGCAGGGGTCGGCGCACCACGAGCTGCCGAAGATTTGCGAGCAAATTCGCCCGTTACCGCAGTCTTCGTCGGACACGCACGAGATGCAAGCAAAGCCGCCGATGACGGTGACGTCGGGCTCGTGGGTGCCCGCATCGGCGCTGGCCGCTTGCTTGGCTGGCGAACAAGCGGGCAGGGCGCAGAGCGCAAGCAACAGGTACAATGTCTGGCTATTCATTACCTTTATCCAGCGGCGCACCTTGGCTAGTTCGCTGCAGCGGTCGGCGTGAACCACGTCCGAATCGCCCGCAACACCTCGACGCGGAGGCGCTCGCGGCGATACTCGTGATCATACAATACGTTGGGTAGCGGGTGGCAACGATCGAAGACTTGCGCCGCGACCTGCTGAGCCAGCGTCTCGTCGATCGGCCGACCGACCCAGCGGTCCAGCGGAATCAACCGCGGCCGCGGCCCCAAAACCCCAACTGCCACCTTGCCTTGCTTCAGCTTACCGTCGCGGTCGAGGTCGAGCCGCACGGCCGTCGATACCAGCGGAAAATCGATGCTCTGCCGCACCGCCCACTTGCGATAGACCGCGCGCGCCCCCTCGGGCAGCTTGGGCACCAGCACCGCCGTGAGCAATTCGCCATCTGCAATGCGGACATGCCGGAGGCCATCCGTATCGTACAGGTCGGCCACACGGGTGCGTCGCAACAGCACGGCGCCGTCTTGCAGGCGGGCAATCTCGACTTCGGCCCCCAGCACCATCAAGACGGGTACGCTATCGGCCGACAGGGCGGCCACGCAGCCGCCACCGCCAGGAATTACATGGCATTCGTGGCCATGCGACTTGAGGCAGCCGCCCATCGCCTCGCGCCACAGGTCACTCTGGTTGATGAATCGGCAGCGCGTGTCGAGGCAAAGATTGCCCCCCAGCGTGCCCGCGTTGCGAATCTGCGGCGAGGCGATCCGCGCCAGGGCGTAGGTCAGAGCAGGGAAAAGCTCTTGAAGTTCGGCATTTTGGGCCACATCGACCAGTCGCTCGCCCGCGCCGATGCGCACCATCTCGCCGCTGGTATCGATGCCGTGCAGCTCGGACAACGGCCCAAGCGCGACCACGGTTTGCGCCTTGGTCTGCCCTGTCTTTAGGTTGGCAACCAGATCGGTGCCCCCCTGCAGCGCGCGCACATGCCGCCCCTCGGCAAGCCGGGTTAGGGCTGCAACCAGCGAATCTGCAATCACAACTTCGAGCTCAGGCAGTCGCAGCATTAGCCCACCTCCGCCTTGCGCTTGAGCGCCGCGAGCACTTTTTCGGGCGTGATCGGCAGGTCGTCGATGCGCACGCCCACGGCGTCGTACACCGCGTTCGCGATCGCCGGAATCGAGCTGTGCAGCGGCCCTTCGCCCGCCTCCTTGGCGCCGCGCGGGCCGCGAGGGTCAGGTCTCTCGACAATAAGTGCTATCAAGTCAGGAACATCCATGCTAGTTGGCATGCGGTAATCCAAAAGCGAGCTGGCGGCGAGCAGGCCATCGACGCCCGGGCCGGTCTCGCGCTTTTGGCCGTCGCTGCGCAGTCCGCTCGGCAGCACGCGGTGGTGCTCCATCAGGGCCTCGGCGGCACCCATATAGGTCGAGCCCTCGATCTGCCCTTCGACCAGTGTCGGCGACAGCGCTAGGCCGCAGTCGTGGGCACACCAGATAGAAAGTACAGTAACTTCGCCAGTTTCTTCGTCGACTTCCACCTCGGCGACATGGGCGGTAAAGCTATACGCCGGGCTGGCGCCAATGGTACCGCCGCGGTAGTCGCCGTGCACATTTTCGGTCGGCGTCTTGTAACTACCCACTGCGCCAAGGGTTCCCAGCTGCGACTCGGCCAGGATGAAAGCCTCTTGAATGGGCATCCACACCGTCAGGTCCGAATGGCGGAAGGCCTTGCGGTGGGCCAGCCCCACGTCGCCAGGCGGGCAGTCCCAAGTTTTAGCAATCACTTCGCGCAGTTTTGCCGCCAGCTCGCGGGTCGCGGCCAAGCAGGCATTGCCGGCCATCAGCGTGCCGCGCGATGAGTAAGCACCCAGATCTACAGGCGTTAGATCGCTATCTGCGGCCAGCACGCGCACATCGTCGAGCTCTACGCCCAGCTCGTCCGCCGCGAGCGTCGCCACCACCGTGTTGCTACCCTGGCCGATCTCGCTCGTGCCCACAAAAACCCGCACGCGCCCCGAGCGGTCGAGGCAAATTTGCACTGCACTTTGGGGTAGTTCGGTGGGGTAAATGCAGTAGTTGGTGCCCGAGATGTAGGTCGAGCCGGCGATGCCCAGGCCGCGGCCCTTGGGCAGATTGCCGCGCTTGTGTCGCCACCCCGAGGCGCGCTCAACTTCGGACAGACACTGCAAAAAGCCGCTAGAGCCGACGTGGAAGCCGCCGATGGTCTGGCTATTTTCGCCAATAAAGTTGCGGCGTCGCAGCTCGATGGGGTCGATACCGAGCACCGTGGCCGCCTTGTCGAGCTGGACCTCGATGGCGAACCGCGGCTGCACCGAGCCGTGGCCGCGCTTGGGCCCGCAGCACGGCTTGTTGGTGTACACGCGCGTCGAGTCGAAGCGGTATGCCGGAAAAACATAGGGCGAGCCGAGCAGTTGCCCCGAGTAATAGGTCGTAACTAAGCCAAATGACGAGTACGCGCCGCCGTCGAGCAGCGACTTGCCATCGACTGCCACGATGCGCCCCTCGCGGTCAAAGCCCGTCTTGTAGTGCATCGAGAACGGATGGCGGCCGCGGTGGGCAAAGAACACTTCTTCGCGTGTATACAGGCACTTCACAGGCCTACCGGTCAGGTCGGCCAGCTTGGCCACGCAAAATTCGAGGTCGAACGGCTCGCTTTTGCCGCCAAATGCCCCCCCGACCGGCGGCTGAATCACGCGAATGCTGTGGCTCGGCCGGTCGAGCACGCGCCCCAGCTCGCGCAGCAGGTAATGCGGCACCTGCGTCGTCGACCACACGGTCAGCAGGCCCTTGCCGTCCACATGGCCCATCGCACAGTGCGGCTCGATCGCGCCGTGGGTAGCACCATGAAATTCATAATCACTTTCGATAACCAGCTCGGCACCAGCCAGGGCTGCATCCACATCGCCAAACGCCAGCGTCACCTGCTTGCTGATGTTGCCATGCTTATTATCCTCATGAATCAACACATCTTTTCGGGTCAGTGCCTCGCGCGGATCGATGATCGCTGGCAGCACCTCGTATTTGACCGCAATGAGCGCCAGCGCCGCCTTGGCCACCTCTTCGCTGACCGCCGCCACCGCCGCCACCGCATCGCCAATGTAGCGAACCTTGCCCAGAGCCAGCGGATATTCGTCTTGCGTCCACGGAATCACCCCGTAGCGGACCGGCATGTCGGCCCCGGTAATGACCGCGTGCACCCCAGTCAGCCCTTCGGCGGCGCTGCTATCGATGCTCACAATGCGCGCGTGGGCGTGCGGACTGCGCAAGATCTTGCAGTGCAGCATCCGCGGCAGGGTCAGGTCGTCGGTATATTTGCCAACACCTGTAAGCAGTTCTAGGGAGTCGATACGGCCATGGCGACTGCCCACTACCCCCGAGGCGTCGACCGGGCTGTCATCGACGTCGATGCGATGCAGGTCGCGCGAGGTGGGATTGCTCGACAGCGGCCGGTTCATAGCATCGCCTCATCATTCGACATTTCGGCGAGAGTCTGCGCCCGCTCCACCACTTCGCGCGCCGCGACCGCCACGGCCTGCACAATCTTGGTATAGCCGGTGCATCTGCACAGGTTGCCACCGAGCACTGCGGAAATTTCAACAGCATCCACGGTCGGTGCGTCGCGCGTGGCCAAGTCGTCGAGATAGGCCGACGCCGACATCAGCATCCCAGGCGTGCAAAATCCACACTGGGCCGCCCCAAGTTCAGCAAAAGTTCGTTGTAGCGGATGGGGTTCGCCACCCACGCCCAGCCCCTCGACGGTCTCGACCGAGCGCCCTTGCACCAGCACGGCTAGTGTCATGCAAGCGAGCACCGGCGCACCGTCAACGCGCACCGTGCACGCACCACAGTCGCCCTTGTCGCAACCCTGCTTGGTGCCAGTTAAATTTAGTTGGTAGCGCAGCACTTCGACCAGCGTCCAGTGGGGCGGCGCGGCCACCGTCACGGGCTCGCCGTTGAGCTGAAAGGTCACGAGTGTCGCGGCGCGCGCGGCGTGGTTCGGGGATGGGGCAGTCACGACAGCGTCCTCGCCGCCCGCAGGCAGCTCTCAGGCCTAGGCGCAATTGGTAGTAACTACTTGGCTTTGTTCGGCTTTACCGCCGGTCCAGCGGCCTTGCCGGGCACCACCTTCTTGGCTGGGGCCGACTTCTGCGTGGGCGGCAAAAGCGCGGGCCGCTCGCCCCATTGAAAGTAGACCGTCACCGCGCCCACATCGACTTCGACAGGTTGCACAATCCGGAAAGGTTTGCCCTTTTTGAGCAACGCGCCAGCCACCAGCGTCCCGGTCTTGCTGCCCAGGTCCTCGATCTCAACCAGCCCGTCTTTGTACGCAATGCGCAGGTGCTGGGGCGACACCGAGTTGTCGTGCAGAACCACGCCACAGGCCGGGTCGCTGCCGACGATGATCTCTGGTTTATCAAGTGGATACACAAGCTTGCGGTCCGAGCTGAGCAGCTTGCCCCACGCCGGCGCCGTCGCTTCGACCTTGGCGGGCGGTGGCTCGGCGGCCAAGGCCAACCCAGGCGCGGTCAAAATCAGCCCCATTGCCATTGCCATCATGCGGTTCAACATCGTCGTCCTTGGGCGCGCCGGGCCCCAGCGTCAACCATGCGATCTTCGCGGCGCTGGGTCAAGCTGCGCGAGCCATGGTTGCGGGCGACGCCGGCGAGCCTACACTCCTAGACCGCGCCGGGCCGTGTCCGCGGCGTGCGCAAGGATGCCCAGCATGACTCCATCGGCCTGTCCGCACGACTGCCCCGACACGTGCGCCTTGCAAGTCAGCATTCGTGATGGAAAAATCGCGGATGTGCGCGGTCACCCCGATCATCCGCCCACGGCCGGTTCGCTGTGCACCAAGGTCGCGCGTTATCCCGAGCGTTTGTATTCGCCCGATCGCCTGCTGCATCCTATGCGCCGCGTCGGCCCCAAGGGCAGCGGCCAGTTCACCCGCATCAGCTGGGGCGAGGCACTGGGCGAAGTAGCTGAGCATCTTAGCGAAATCGCCGCACGCGACCCGCAGCGTATCTTGCCGTACAGCTACGCCGGCACCATGGGCCAGGTGCAAGGCGAGTTCCCCGAGCGGTTCTTCCATGCCCTGGGCGCGTCATTGCTCGACCGAACCATCTGCGCGTCCGCCGGCAGCGAGGCGCTCAAAGCCACCTTCGGCGCCTCGGTCGGCCTCGACGTCGAGCGCTTTGTCGATGCCAAGTTGATCGTCATCTGGGGCAGCAATTCCATCACCTCGAATCTGCACTTCTGGGCCCTGGCCCAGGCGGCCAAGCGGCAGGGGGCGCGGCTGTGGTGCATCGACCCGCTGCGCACTGCCACGGCCCAACGCTGCGACCGCCACCTGGCGATCTTGCCGGGCACCGACGGCGCGCTTGTGCTCGCTTTAATTCGCGAATTGGCGAAGCGGGGCGCCCTTGACCGGCAGTTCATGGCCGAGCATGTGCTTGGCGGCGACGACCTTATCGCGCGCTCTGAACCCTGGACCCTCGCGCGGGCAGCCGCAGAGTGTGGCGTAGAGCTCACTGAAATGCTTGATTTAGTCGAGGATTTGGCGACGATTCGCCCGGCGGCAGTGCGCCTCAACTACGGGATGCAGCGGGTGGCGGGCGGCGGCAATGCGGTGCGGCTGGTGGCGAGTTTGGTGTCGCTGCTCGGGCTATGGCGCGACGCCGCCGGCGGCATGTTGCTGTCGTCAAGTGGCCATTTCCCCATGAATAACCATGCTTTGACTCGTCCAGATCTGCTGCCAAACGCGCCGCGCACGCTGAACATGGCCGCCCTGGGCGACGCGCTGCTGCACGCGGACCCGCCGGTCGAGGCGTTGGTCGTCTACAACAGCAATCCTGCGGCGATTGCGCCAGATTCGACTAAGGTTCTGGCCGGTTTGCGGCGCAATGACCTGTTTACCGTGGTGCTCGAGCACTTTGTGACCGATACCGCCGACTATGCCGACATCTTGCTGCCGGCGACGATGCAGTTTGAGCATTATGACCTGCACAAGTCGTATGGTCATCGCTACTTGCTGGCGAATGGGCCGGTGGTGGCGCCGCTGGGCGAGTGCCGGTCGAATAGCCAAATATTTCGTGATCTTGCGAGTGTTATGCGGCTGACGGAGCCCGCGCTGTACGACGCGGACCGGCAAGTGGCCGAGGCGGCGGTCGACTGGACCCACCCGAGTTTGGGTGGCCTAACGCTCGCCGAGCTGGAGCAACGCGGCTGGTTCAAGCTGCTGGTCGATGATGCGGCGCTGCAGTGCGGAAAATTCCCCACTCCGTCGGGCAAGGTCGAGGTCGCGAGCGCGCGGCTGGCGGCGCAGGGGCTAGACCCGCTGCCCGATTATGTGCCGAACCACGGTAGCGAGGGTCGCAACCCTGCACTGGCGCAGCAGTTTCCGCTATGGTGCCTGTCGCCCCCCGAGCGCCATTTCTTGAACAGCAGCTTTGTCACGACCGCGAGCTTGCGGGCTCTGGTGGGCGAGCCGCGCTGCCTGTTGCACGCGCAGGATGCGGCGGCGCGCGGCCTGCAAGAGGGCGAAATGGTCGAAATCTACAACGAAAATGGTGCAACCCAGGCCCGCGCTCGCCTCGACGGCACGGCCCGCCAAGGGGTGGTCGCCGTGCTGGGCGTGTGGTGGCACAAACTGACGCCGGGCGGGCGCAACATCAACGCCGTGACAAACCAGACGCTGACCGACCTGGGCCGCGCGCCCACTTTCTACGATTGCCGGGTCGAGGTGCGGAAAATTCCGCAGTAGCTAGCTTGGCGGTCGCGTTAGCCGTCGGGCCAGCGTGACAATTGCGGCAGGTGGCTCCGCAAGGGTGCGACCGTCAATGGCCGCCACAGGCCGGGCACCCCAGATCGCGTTCAGTAAAAGCATCCATTGAATCGGGGTGTTGTGGTCTGTGTCCCATGGCACAATCGGCAGTTGTTCGGCCAAGGCGGCCAGCGTCGTACCCGGCAGCGCGGCGGCCCGTGGTCCCGGTGTCACAATCGTGTCATTTTCTAGCCCTATCAGCAGGTTTGCGGTGGTCGCCTCGCACCAAAGGCCCGCAGCCGTGGTCAGCAAGGCGTCGCCAAAGCCTGCCGCTTGGGCTTGCCGGCGCAGCAGCCAATGCTCGGCCATTTGGGGCAGCTTACAGGCGGCCAGCGGTGCGTGGGGCGTCTTGCTGCTCGGCAGAGTCTGCAGAGTGACGGGTTCGCTAAGCACCTGAAGACCGGCCATATCGGTGGATTGAATGCGAACCGCCGTGGCGTGCGGCGGCTCGTACTGCGGCGCGCCACCGTGGGCCACCAGCTCAATCCGCACCCGTTGTAGTTGAGTGCCTGCGAGCTGCAACAGATGCGCAGTAAGTGTATCTATATCAGGAGCTTGTAGCCCAAGTAGGCCAGCATCGCGCTGTAGTCGCCGCGCATGGTGCGGCCACGTCGCGGGCAATGTGCGCCCGACGAGCAGGGTGGTAAAGCAGGCCTCGCCACTGCGATCTCCGCGCAACACCCCTTTAGGACTGAAGATTACGGCCATGCGGCCCCCAGCGATGCCAGCGTACGCAGTGCCGCCTGGGCCTTGAGGACGGTTTCGCGCCACTCGGCCTCGGCCACCGAATCGGCCACCAAACCAGCGCCGACCGCGGTGCTACAGTGCCCGGCGTGCCACCACAACGTGCGAATCGCTACAGCTAATTCGGCCTGATGATCGGGCCATAGCAGCCCAAGCGCTCCGCAATACACGCCGCGCGGCCGCAGCTCGAGCGCGTCGATCACCTCCATCGCCCGGATCTTGGGGCAGCCCGTCACCGACGCGGGGGGCAAGGTGGCGGTGAGCAACTGCGTAAAATTCCCCACCTCGCGGAGCCGGCCCGTTACTTCGCTCTCTAGATGCCACAGGGTCGCATACGGCTCGCACGCCAGCAGCTCGGGCACGGCCACGCTGCCCGTCTGGCAGGCGCGCTGCAGATCGTTGCGCACCATGTCAACAATCATTGTATTTTCAGCACGTTCTTTGTCTTGACTGAGCAGCCACTGCCGCTGCACCGCGTCGCTGTCTGGGTCGTGGCCGCGCGGCGCCGTGCCCTTGATCGGTCGACTGCGCACCGCGGCGCCGTCAACGGCCAGAAAACGCTCCATCGAGCCAGAAACAACGGTTGCATTGCCGAGTTGCAGGCCCATGGCAAAGGGCACCGGCTGGGCCGCCAACACCGCTGCGACCGCCTGTTCAAGCCGCGGCGCCGGCATCGCCAACTGAAATTCACAAGTCAGATTCACCTGGTATACATCGCCCGCGACGATAGCCTCATGCACGCGCGCGGCCGAAGTCAGAAAGGAGTCGCGCTGCCGCAGCAGGTCAGCCGGCGCCGCCAGAGGTGCGGTAGGCGCCACCACACTGGGCAAAGTGATGGGTTGCAGGTCACGAATATGAAAGGTGATCCACGCGGCATCGGCCATGGTTTGCGGCCGGGGCGTGCGCTCAAGGGCTGCACCCAGCTCGTAGCTCCAATAGCCCGCAACCGCCAGCCCTGCCTGCAGATCGTGGTCAAGCGCCGCCAAGATGTGCATTGCCGACCGCTGCGGTTGCCGAGGATCAATCCAAAACTCGCGCAGTTGCAACACCTTATCGTGCGGAAGAGCTATCGGCCCATGGATCGCCAGCGTCCAACGGCGCGGACCGTCGCCGGCAGCCACCAGTGCGTAACTCTGCAAAGTTTGGCTGGGATCGAGCGCCATGCTGGGCAACTGCCAAATGCCCGCTTGGGCAGCCGCTATGGTAAGCGAAGGCGGCCAAGACGGCCACGGTCGCGCGTGCTACCTTGCTGCCGTTCGCCGAGCGTGCAGCCCGCCAGGAGCACCATGGACCAGCCGCCCCAACCTACGCAAGACCCCTGCGCGACTTGGGTTTCGGCGGTAGAAGAGTGTTTTGTGGCGATTCGCGGTCGCGGGGTGGTGTGGGCGCCGGCAGACTCGGAGCGGGCGGCGCGCTGGTTTCGCGCGGGCGTGCCGCTAGGGGTTGCGGTGCGCGTGCTGCAAGCGCGGGTGCGGGCTTGGCAATTTCGCCACGGAGTCGATGCGCGTCTGCCGATGTCGCTGGCGTGGTATGAGCCGGCGATTCTGCAGGCTTGTCGCGCCGTGGTGGTCTCGGGCGCTGGCGGGCCTGCGCAGCAAGATGTGGCGACTGAGCCCAAGGTGGCCTCTCGCTTGGCAGAATTGCTTGACGCGGTGCCTGGCCTAATTGCGGGTAATTCTAGCCTGATTGCGCACTATGCCTATCGCAAGGCCTTTGAGGCGCTCGACGGCGCCCAGCGACCGGCCGAGGCCAGCCAACACGATTGCGACGCGGAACAGCTTGAAGCGCAAATGGAAGACCCGGTCGATGTGGTGGCGCGCTGCCGGGCACATCTGCGCAAGACGGCGCTGCGCGGCCTTGACGACGAACAGGCCGCTCAGCTGGGCCACTACGTCGACGCGCGGGTTGCCGGGCTGGCATTGGGCAAGAAGGCCAAGGAGTTGCGCAAGGTGGCGCTGACCGAGCAGTGGCTGTCGCTGCACCTCGGGCTACAGTGGCCGAGTCTTGACGGCTGGTTTGCCGCGGACGGCGCCTAGACCGTGTAGGTCTGCTAGTTGTTTGACGAAAGTGCGCGCCAGCGCTTGGCGCGGTTGCTCCACAGGTACAGCAGGCCGTCGCGGCCGAGGCCGAGCAAGTCGTCGCCCATCAGCCAGATGCCCATCAAGTCGCCGTCGCGGTCGATATAGCTCGCGACATTACCCGAGTATACGCGGCCTTCGGTGTCGAGGCCGTACCAGGTGGCACCGAATGCCTGTACTTGATGCACGCCCGTGGCGATCGCCTCGCCGCCGTTGTCCCACTGACCGCTGCGCCAGCGAAACAGGGTTCCGCCTTCGTGATCAAGGACATACAATACGCCTCGGCTGGCCGTAAGCGACCCGCGTATCGGGCGCGAGCTGAGCACCACTCGCTTGTCGCCGCGCACCATCGACACCATACCGGCCTTGTCGAGCACAAACACCGCGCCGTCGCTGGCTTCGAGGTCGCGCGCCGGGCCCAGGCGGGTGCCCTGCCACTTGCCGGTGTCGCGCTCGTACGTCATGACGTTGCCTTCGCTGTCGGTGGCGTAGATCTGGCCGGTGGCGTCATCGATGTCCATCGCCACGGCCTTGCCTACATCAAAGTACTTGATACTGCTACGAATCCATAGGTGGCCACTCTGCGACACGGCCAGCAGCGGAAAGCTCTGCTCGATGTATTTGACCGCCTTGGGCCGCTCGATGTCGGGCAGGGATGCCAAGGCGCCTTCGAGACTGTCGTTGAGCCAAGCGACCTCGCCAACGCCGCTGAGCAGGGTGCGCCCACCGTAGGTAAATGCCGAGAATAACGCGCAAACAACCTTTTTCGACTCGCCACCAGGGAAGCGCTTTTCCACGTCGGCAAAGACGCGCTTGACGATGACTGTCATGGCCGCGCTGTCGGGACTGCCTTTGCTATCCAAGCGTTCGGGCCCACTAGCCAGCGCATGCCCCAGGTCACCCTTTTGCTCGACAAACGCGCGCACTACATTGGCCGGCCGAGCAAAACCTAGCGATTGCGCATTCTTGCGTATCCACGTGTTGATGCCGACCAGCTTGCCGTCCATGTCGAGCAGCGGCCCGCCCGAATTGCCTGGATTGATAGCTGTTTCGGTCTGCAGCGCGTTCTTGCGGATCGCCGAGATCGACCCCGACGTCAGCGTCCACGCCAACCCCTGCGGATTGCCGATCGCCACGACATCTTGGCCGACGCGCACTACGTCCGAATCACCCCAATTTACAGTGGGATAGCCCCCTTTGCGTTCGGGTAGCTGCAGCAGCGCCAAGTCGTTTTCGGCGTCGACGCGCAGCACCCGCGGCGTCAGCGCTTTGGCCTTGTGGGCGCGGACATAGCTCGCCAAATCCTCTTCAACAACGCGCTCTTTGGGGTCATACAAGAACACGGCGAACGTTTCGGCCTGCGCCGCATCGGCCACCACATGGTGGTTGGTAATGAGCAGACCCTTGCTGTCGACCACTACGCCCGCGCCGATCTCCGCGCCGTGGCGGGTCATGAGCACGATAAGCGCCGTCGCCGGGCTACATTTGTCGAAGACGTCGGCCTTGCTGAGTGCCAGGGCAGGGGGCACCGGGGCGATCGCGGCCTGCGCGGCTACGGCTAGCGCGAGCGCACTCAGCCAGCCGAGAGTCTTGTTTGCCATCCGATTTCGAAATGGAATCATACGACTATCCTCGAGATTGAGCCGCCTGACTTCGACCGCGTGCGCCCGCACTTACCTGCGCCGAGGCGGCCAGACCACCCTGACGGTAGGAGGATGGCGTCGCGCCGTCAACGCAGGACCGCCGCACTGCCGTGCCATCACCTGCGTGACCGCACTTTCGCGCCGCTCTCAGATACAATCGCGTGACGAAACCCCCGCGTGCGGCTATCCTTGCCGCCTCGGCCACAGAGGCCCTCGCCGGTAGGCATGAAGACCATCGCTCTTGTTGCTCCGTTTTTTCAAGACAATACCCTTCGTTATGTCCGCGCCCTGGCCGATGTGGGCAAGTGCCAGGCCCTGCTGATTAGCCAAGACCCGCGCGAGCGTTTGCCGGCCGACCTGCAAGACAAAATCGCGGGTCACTACCGCGTGGGCAACTGCATGAACGGCGATGACCTGGCGCGGGCCTGCCGGGCTTTTCGTAAGCATTTCGGCGAGCTCGATGGTCTGTATGGCGTGCTCGAGCAGCTGCAAGAGCCCATGGCGCAGGCGCGCGAGCTGGCGGATGTGCCGGGGATGGGCTCGCTCATCGCCAAGAATTTCCGTGACAAAGCGCAGATGAAGGATGTGCTGCGCGCGGCCGGCGTGCCGGTGGCCCGGCATATGTTGGTCGAGCGTGACTTGGATGCGCTTGACTTTGTTGAGAAAGTTGGTCTGCCGATCATCTTGAAGCCCGTCGCGGGTCTGGGTAGCCGCGGTACCTACCGCATCCAGACCATCGAGGACCTGCATCAGGCACTCAAGACGCTGCGGCCCTCGATCGACGCGCCGCTGCAGGCCGAAGAGTTCGTGGTAGGTCGCGAAAATACCTGCGAAACCGTGACGATCGCCGGCAAGCATGTGTGGTCGAGTGGCACGTGGTACATGAACCGGCCGCTCGAGGTGCTCGAAAACCCGTGGATGCAGTACTGTGTGATCCTGCCGCGGGAGGATAATCTTCCTGAATTCAAGAAGTTCTTGCCCGATAACCACGCTGCGCTGACGGCCTTGGGGATGCAAACTGGGCTGTCGCACATGGAGTGGTTTCTGCGCGCCGACGGTACGCACGTGGTCAGCGAAGTGGGGGCGCGGCCGCCCGGCGTGCAGATCATGCCGATGAACGGCATTGCTTACGAAGTCGATATGTTGGCGCTGTGGACCAAGCTGATGGTGCACGAAGAGTGGCCCAAGAAGCTGACGCGCAAGTGGGCGGTCGGCGCAGCGTTTTTTAGGGGACAGGGGCGCGGGCGCAAGGTGGCGCATGTGGCCGGCCTCGACCAGGCGATGATCACCGCCGTGCCGTACCTCGTCGATGCGAACTGGCCCACGGTCGGCAAGGCGCGCGCCGATGGCTACGAGGGCGAGGGCTGGGTCATCGTGAAGGCCAATGACACTGCGACCGTGAAAGACGTGTTGCGTCAACTCGTTACCTTGGTGCAGATACGCTACGCCTAGGCGCAGAGCTACCACACGCCAATCCAACAAGCCAATCCAACAAGCATTACAAGAGGTTCACATGCGGCCAGCTCTGGTCATCTTGGACTTTGACGGCACCTTTACCGACAGCGAGGCGGAAGGCGCACCGTTTGCCACAGCATTTCCGTATGTTCTGGCGTGGCACCAGCAGGCGCCCGACGAGTTTATCCGCGCGTGGTCGCCGTCGGTGGTCGCGGTGCGGCATAACTCGCCAGAAGAAGGCTGGTTTACCAATGGGGTCTACTCAGCGCCGGCGGACGCGGACCCCTACATTCGCTGTTCAGCAGCTGGGTTGCGCATGCTGCGGCAGTTCGGCATGGGGGGCGACGACGAGCAGCGTGGCGCCTTGCTGGCGGCGACGTATGCCGAGGCCTATGCCTGCTCGGCGACTAGCTTTCGGCCGCACGCGACGGAGGCGCTCGATCGCATTGTCGACAGTGGCGCCCGCGTGGTGGTCGTGACCAACAGCGAGCCGACGCATGTCGCCAAGAAAATCGACCACTTGGGGCTGCAAGACCGCGCGGCGGTCACGGTGGTGGGCAACGCCATGAAATTCTGGGTCGATGCCAAGGGTTGCGACGACCCGGCGTTTGCCGCCCTGCCGACCGAGCAACGCTGGCCTGGCCTGCAGCGGTCGGTTTTGCTCAAGCGAAGCAAGTACTTCAACATCCTGGCCCAGCTGTGGCGCGAGACGGGCTGCGGTCCGGCCGAGACGCTGGTGTGTGGCGACATCTACGAGCTGGACTTGGCGCTGCCAGCGGCGCTGGGTGCGCGGGTGGCGCTGATGAAGCGAGCCAATACGTATGGTTACGAGAGGGCTGCGGTCGCCGCGTTGGGATTGCGCGGGCGGTTCATCTACGACCTGCGCGAAGTGGCCGACTGGGTGACAACGTAGGGGGCGAGTGGCGGGCACTGCTACCTAGCATCCGCGAAGTCCGCGCTAGAGCCCAAAAAACACTACGCCCGGAGTCCAGCGGACTCCGGGCGAGCGGGGAGGCGGCGGGGTGCGAGGCGGCGCGGCAGGCTAGGTACCAGGTACCCGACGGCCAGCCGCCGCGCACGCGCTACTTACCGCCGAGGTCCTTGAACTTCTTCAGACCATCGGGCGTCAGGTCGAACTTCGGCGCCATGTTGGCGTGGCAGGCCTTGCACGCCAGGGCTGGGTCCTTGGCCTTGGCCTCGCTGACCCACGCCTTCCAAGCCTTCTTGGCCTCTTCCTGGCCGCCCTTCTTGCAGGCCTCTTCTGTCATCTTGGTCTCGAACTTGGTGCGGTTGCACGGAGCCGGAGCCGCCGGAGCATCGGCCATGGCCATGCCCGCGCCAAGAACAACCAGACCGAGCGCCAGGATCATCGAAAACTTCTTCATCACTTCCTCCTCCAGTCAACGGGCCGACCACCTGGCCGCCCCGCTGTCTGGCTTTGTATGCGAGCAGGCGCGTTTCTGTAGGTGCGCTCTTCTCGCCGAGCTGCCGCAGTTGCCCGCGGTGCTTCGTTTGCTTGCCCAGGTGCGGAATTTTCCACAGCGACTGGGCCAAATTCCACAGTTTCCGCCGCACCTAACCGGCTTTGGCGGGCGCTGGTCCATCGGCGTCGGGCGCAAGACCCAGGGCCGCCAGCTTCTCGTACAAGGTGCTGCGATGCAGGCCCGCCAGCTCGGCGGCGCGTTGCACGCTGTGACCCGACCGCACCAAAAGCCGAGTAAAATAATCTACTTCGAATGCGCGGCGCGCGTCCTTGAAGTGGTCGATGTCGGCTGCGTGCGAGCTACTGGTTTGACCCTCGCGGGGCGCCACTAGCTCCGTTGGCAGACAATCAACCGTAATTTCAGAACCATCACAGATGAGCGCCGCCCGCTCGAGCACATGCTCTAGTTCCCGAACGTTTCCGGGCCACGGATATTCAATCATCGCGCGCAACACGGCCGGCACCACGGTGTGTTGGGGCCGGTGGTCGCGTGCCGCAATCTTCTGCAAGAAGTGGTCCACTAGGCGGCCGATGTCCTCGGCGCGCTTGCGCAGGGGCGGCAGCTCGATACGCACGGTATTGATACGATAATACAGGTCTTGGCGAAACTGACCGCGCTCGGCCAGCTGCTCGATGGCCCGGTTTGAGGCGCACAGCATCCGCACGTTGGTGTGCTCGAGCCGCCTGCTACCAACTCGATAATACTCGCCATTTTGCAGAACGCGCAGGAGCTTGGGCTGCAGCGCCAGGCTCATGTCGCCAATCTCGTCGAGGAAAAGGGTGCCGCCATCGGCCTCGGCAAAAAAGCCTTCGCGCGACTGATTGGCGCCCGAAAACGCGCCCTTTTCGTGGCCAAATAGCTCACTTTCAAGCAGGTGTTCGGGGATCGCGCTGCAGTTCAGCGACACGAACGGCCCCTTGTTGCGCAGGCTCAACTTGTGGATATGCTGGGCAAACACGTCTTTTCCGGTGCCGCTTTCACCCAGGATCAGCACGGGCAGGTCCGAGGGCGCCGCCCGCGCGGCTAGCTGCAAGGCCGCCTGCATCGTTGGGGCACTTCCAATAATTCCATGACTTTCAGTTTGGCGCGAGACCACGGAGCGCAGTCGGGTGTTTTCGCGCACCAACTGCCGGTGGGTGATCGCGCGCTCGACCACAATCTCGAGCTCGCTCGGATCAAAGGGCTTGCGCAAGTAGTCGAACGCGCCGCGCTTCATCGCCTCGACAGCGGTCTCGACCGTGCCAAACGCGGTGATCACGACTACCGGCAGATCGGGATCGAGCTTGTGGAAGCGCTCTAAGCCCTGCAGCCCGTCGATTCCGGGCATGCGCAGGTCGGTCACCGCGACGTCCGCACCATCGGTCTGAAGAAATTCCTCGGCTTCGGCCACACCCGTGGCCGTGGCCAGCCGATAGCGCCGCGCATCCATACTGCGGGTGAACAGCTCGCGCGCGGCGGGCTGATCGTCGATGAACAGGACGGTCGGTCGATTCACGGCGCCTCCTGTTTCGGCCCGTCGAGCGGCAGGTCGATGGTAAAGGTGGTGCCCACGCCGAGCTGCGACTCAACACTCAGCTGTCCGCCATGTAAAGCAATGATTTGATGGGCAATTGATAGGCCAAGGCCCGTACCTTTGCCTTCCTTTGTCGAAAAGAACGGGTCGAAGATGCGGTCGAGATTCTCGCGCGGAATGCCGCAGCCGTTGTCGGCGATGACGACGCGGGCGCGCTGGTTGGCGTCGCGATGGGCGCTGACCCGCAGTGTCGGGTGGGGCACGCCGTCGAGCGCGTCGAGAGCATTGAGCAGTAAATTGACCAGAACCTGCACCAACTGCCGGCCATCACAGCGAATCGCGCCCAGATCGGCCTGGATATTCTCGTCGAGCTGCACTGTAGACGACCGCAGCCGATATCCACACATGCCCAGCGCCTCTTGCAGTAGGTCCGCCAGCGATTCGTCGCCAAAGCGGTTGTGCCCCGGCCGTGCAAACTGCAAGAAACGGTCCAAGATCTGAACACCTCGCTGATTTTCGCTGCGAATGGCGGCAATGTCGGGCGTGCGGTCGTCGTCGGCGGGCGTGGCGCGGGCCAGCAGCCCGGCAAAGCCTTGGATCGCGTGCATCACGTTGCCGAGCTCGTGGGCCAGGCCCGCCGCAATCGTTCCGAGCGAAACCAAGCGGTCGTGGCGGCGCAAACGCTCTTCCAGCATGCGGTCGGCCGTCACATCCGTCACGATGAGCACCGCGCCCAATGAACGGTTGCCCTGGCCGAGCAGCGGGTAGGCGTGGATGGCGAGCTGCCGCTGGGTAGGGCCACTGGCCTGTTCGCCGTCGCCGGTCGATGGATCATACATCCTTGAAATTTCGAACTTTCTCCCCTTGCGTGTATGGATTACCTCTTCGACCGTACGCCACAGCGGCTCGCCCTCGGGCACGATCTGTGCCAAGTGCATGCCGGGCTCGGGCTTCGACAGCCCCGCTAGCTGGCGACTCGCAGACTGGTTGACCTGTACGACCTCGCCGGCCAAATCACATGTTAACACGCCCTCTTCCATCGCACGGAACACCGACTCAAGGTAACGCGCCGTCTCGCGCAGCTCGGCCGTCACATCGTCGACGCGCTGGCGCAGGCGCGCACTCTGCAGCTGCAGCTTGTCGAGCAGGTCGGCGTTTGCCGCGCGCTGTTCTTTCAAAGCATCGACCAACTGCCCAAATCGATACTGCAATTGACCGATCTCGTCGCGTGAAGTGGGGGCGATGGCGACTTGATCGAATTTGCCCTCGGCCACGGCTTCGGCCGCCTTGCCCAACTGTGCCAAAGGATTGGTAATTCTTCGCACATATACCGAGGCCAGGGCCGAGCCCACTAGCATCCACAGCAGCGCCATCGCCAGGGCAACTGCAGTTAAATGAAAGCTTTTTTCGGCCAGCACCGTCGAGCGAAAAACCAGGTTGATGTTGCCTACGATCTCGCTACCGCGCGCAATCGGCGCCCCAACCTCGTACATCGCATCGTCGCCGACCAGCGCCGCCAGACCTGGACTGCGCCGTGGTGTCCGAAATGCACCAAATGGCTGCGTTATTTGCGGTTCACGCCCCGGGCGCTTGCGCGACGCCAGCACCTTGCCGGCGCGGTCGCTCACCACTACCTCGACCACATCGACGGTCTTGTCGAGCCGGTCAAAGAGCAGACCAAAGGCCCTTTCGGTCGGATTCTCGAGCAGCGCCACCGCACTCGTGGCCACGCTCTGGGCAACGATGGTGCCGTCGCTCAGCACATGCTGGTCCATATCCGTGATTTCGCTCGATAACCACACCAAGGTCTGGCCGAGCAGCACCAGGCAAATCACGCCCGACATCAGCACGACCAGCTTGGTGCCGAGACTTATCGGTGCGCCACGGAGCCACGCCATCGCTGTTAACCACGGCCGCAGACTCAGCTTCATGACTGGCCTCGCATGGGCAAGCTGTGGCATTTTTCGCAGGGCAAGGTATTCATGCCCGCGGGGGCGGTGCGCGGTCTGCGTCGTTCAGGGCGACCGCCCTCGGCGCTGCTGGGCGAGACATCGGGCGGCAAGCGGATGCCGGGTGGCAAGGTCTTGAAATCGCTGTTGTCGTGGCACTCGCGGCAGGCGCTTAAGCTCACGCGCCACAGGTGTGGTTTGTGGCAGTCGCCGCAGTTGCTGTGGTCGGCGATGTCGTGGATGGCCGACGGCAGCTTGCGCTTGTGGCAGCTGGTGCAGGCGACGATGCGGTCTTGGCCCTTGCCGTGTGGGCGGTGGCAGGTGCCGCAGCCCAGGTTAGCCATGTGGTGATCCTTAGAGTAATCGGGCACATAAATGCCCCTCGCGCTGTGGCAATCGATGCACTGCGCCTGCGACGGCAACAGATCATCGCGCTTGGTACGAAAATCGTGGCACGCGTTGCAGTGCAGCTTCGACATGCCGGCGATGCGCACCTGCTCTTCGTGGCACTTGCCGCACGCATCGAGCGGGTCTACGTTCTTGTGCATCGACGCGCCGTGGCACGAGTCGCAGCGCACATTGGGCTGGCGCAGGTGCAGGGCATGGCCGGCCGACACGTGGATCGGCGCATGGCCCGGCATCGGCTTGCCATGGCACGCGGTGCACGCACTCATCGGCACTTTGGGCGAATGTACGGCGGCCACAGAGCCCGGCTTGGTCGGATCGCGGCCACTCGCATAGGCCCTCAGCATCTCGGCGGCCTGTTCCAAGGTCTGGTGGTGGCAGTCTTGGCAGGCCACATCGTGGTGCGCGCTTTTTTGCCAAAGCTGGTACTGCTCTTGCGGCTCGTGGCAGTTGGCGCAAAATTGCGAGTCGTGTTCAACACTATGCACCACCTGCCGCCAGCTTGCGTAGGCAGCCACCACGAACACGATCCCGGCCGCTAGCCACCACCGCATACGCGGCGACAGTGCGGGTTGGCTTGGCTCCTCTCTGTCCATGCCGTCCCCCGTCTCCTCGGTCCGCTGCGCTCATCGGCACAACCGGGCCGCAAGCACTAGGTCTCTAACCCGCCTCAGCACCTAATGGCAACCTCCGCAGGTCTGTGTGCGGATCGTGACCTGAAAGTGCCCTTCAAAGGCGTGGCAGCTGTGGCAGTGTCCCACACCCTGCTCGTCGTGATCAAAGTGCGAGAACGTACCCGTAGGCAACTCAACTTTGGCTGGCTTCTCCGCTGCGTCGTCGTCGTCGCCCGTCGCCGTTGTCGCCGCAGGGGCCCCCGCTCCCGTCCCGCCGTCGTCCGCTGCTGTGGGTGAGGCTTCCCCAGCGGTGGCGGCAGGATTGGGAGCGGCAGGCTCCGCGGGACCGCCGGCATCACTGTCGACGGTCGCAGCTTCCGCAGGCGTTGCCGCCGCAGGTGGTTCGGCAGGAGGTGGGCCGAACGGGGTCCCCTTGCGGAAAGCTTCGAAATTGTGGCACCCAAAGCATGGTAACTTAGCAATTTTAGCAGCTCTACGGGCCTTTTCGGCCTCAGCAGCCTTGGCTGGGTCCTCGGCGGCGGCTGCGACATGGCTGGGGTCTTGCGCGGCGGCGCGTTGCCCTCCCACGACCCATGCGACCGCCGCTAGCATGGCCACCATGGCGCCTACTGCAGCGATGCGCTTCATTTTTCGCCTCCCTCTGGCGCAGTCGGCTTGGCCGCACTTGGCTCGGGCGCGGCCGCTTGCTCCGCAATGGGGGGCTGCGGGGCCTCGTCGGCCTTTTGCGCCTCTTTGACCCACTTGTCGTGCTCGTCTGCGTGCTCTTCGGCATAGTCGTGCAGGCTCATGCGCCCCGTCAAGAACACCCACGACATCGGGAAGATAGATGGCCTCAGGTGCACGTTGTAGAAGTGCCAGACAAAGATCGCCAGGGCGGCCAGCAGGGCCTCGTCGGTATGGGCAAACCAGGCGATCTCGTAGACCCAGGTGGGTGCGTACTTCATGATCGTGCTGGGGAACCAGCGTACCGCGCCCGACCCGACCATGATGACGCAGCCCCAGAACACTGCCCAGTAGTCGAACTTCTCGAAGTAGGTGTAGCGACCATAGCGCGGACGCTCTTTGGCAAAGCCCAAGAACCAGGCGAGGTTTTGCGCCAAGTGCATCACATCGCGCGGCGCGGGCAACATGGTCGGCTGCAGCTTCTTTTGCAGCAACTTCTGCACCAGGTACGTCACGTGCAGCAGGGCCGCC
Organism: uncultured Myxococcales bacterium; assembly: GCA_903883645.1. Classification (GTDB taxonomy): domain Bacteria; phylum Myxococcota_A; class UBA9042; order UBA9042; family UBA9042; genus SXRM01. The sequence goes on from CAISBR010000131.1 coordinate 22,543, forward strand.
ACGATAAGACCGATCGCCGCGGCGCGGTGCAGCCAACCCAGCTGCTGCAAGCCACCGAACAGCGCGACCAAGCTATGCGAAGCGCCGATACCTCGCGTACTTAGCGGCCAACCCGTCAGCACCAGCGTCGAGAACGACAGCGCCATCAGGCCGTGGGCCGCGCGCTGCTGGCCGTCAAAGCGCAGCACCGTGCCGTCTTTGCCCACCCGTCCGCCACTGGCTTTGTGCAGCTTGTCGGTGTCAACCTTGTTGTTTTGGTGGGGCTTGCCCTCGGTAGCCTCGCGGCGCGCGCGGCGGATGACGTTGACCAGATCGAGCAGCACGTGCAGCGACAGGCCTAGGATCGTCAAGAAGGTGAGCCAGCCAAAGAAGCGGATGGTCCAGAACGACACCGGGCGATCCTCGGCGGTAATACCCTTGTGCCCGGCCAGTTTTTGGAAGTCTTTATCGGCACCTTGGTGGCACTTGGCGCACGGACCGGCGGCGCGGGCCTCGGTCTCGGTCACACTCTGCGGCGGATGCACCGGGTGGCAGTCGGCGCAACCGGGCGCATCGGGCGAGCCCAAGCTCAGCTTGGTAAAGTGCATCGTGTGCTCATACCCCTCGACCACATCGGCGCGCTGCTTAACCGGCGCCATCTTCTTTTCGTCGCCATGGCACTTGATGCAGTGCTCGTTCATGTGCTTGCGCCAATCGTTCTTGGGCACATCGGCGCGCTTTTGGATGGTGTGGGGGTCGCCGTGGCAGTCGATGCAGTAGGGCAGGCCCGCCTTTAGACCGTCTTTCTGCTTGCCGTGCGGCATGGCGCCGGGCACTGCGCTCGGGCTGTCGTGGCAGTCGGTACACGCTGCCAGCGGCTCGGGGTGCTTGATGCCGCGCTTCTTAAGTGCATCGGCCGTCTCGCTTTTTACTTCTTCGACCGGCTCGTGCGGGTTGAACTGATAGCCCGTGTGACAGTCATTGCAGGCCTGCTCGCCGTGCGCCGAGGCCTTGTGGATCTTGGCCGAAAACTGCTCTTCTTGATGGCAGTTGCGGCACCACTTGGGGTCGTTGGCATCGGCCGGAGCCGCCAGAGCGGCCGCGGCAGTGCCGGTCACAAAGAGCAAGTTGGTCAGCGCCAGCCAGGCAGTGAGGCGAAGGGGCGGCAGACAGGCCAAGAAACGATGCATAGGGTCCTCCGAAGCGGTTGCGTCACTCTAACCAGGGCAGCCCAACCGCATTGACCCTTCGCACGATGCGTGCCAAGTTTTTTCGTCACTTGATCTGCGTCAAGTGTTAATAGTATCGCAATGTTGTGCGATGCAGGCTCGCGAGCCCAGGCCGATGTCGGGTTTGCCGGACGGCTGTCGGCATGTCCCGACAAGTCCGCTGTCGGGTTTTCCAGACAAGCATACATGCGTACTATCGATGAGATATGTGGCATGTCTGGATTTCCAGACACCCTTTGTCGGGTTTTTTGGACAAAAGCTGCCGAGAGCGCCGACACCGGCCTCGCTAGCGGTCTGGCACCGCGCCACCCGTCACAGCAATGTCTGAAAATCCGACACGCCTTTCGGCCTTGCGCCGCTCGCCAACACGGCTCACCATCGCTGCGACACCCACTCGCCGGGCGTAGCGTTGCGCGCCCATCCGGAGGTTCCGATGCCCGTGCTTGCCCATTTGGTTCAGCGGCGATGGCGCGCGCTGCCTGCGATTGCAGGCCTGCTTTTGCTGGCGACGCCCAGTTGCCGCCTCTTTGATCCACCGGCAATTGCGCAAAAAGCTATGGCCGACATGCCGATTAAGAAGGTGGTCCTGTACCAAAACGGCGTGGGCTACTTTGAGCGGCGCGGCAAGACGAATCTCGAAAGTGTGGAGCTGCGGGTGCGGCCCGACCAGGTCAACGATGTGCTGAAGTCGTTGGCTGTGCTGGACTTAGCGGGTGGTGCGGCCTCGTCGATCTCGCTGCCGGCTGAAAAGTCTGCCGACCGGCAAGAGGCCGAGATTCCGGCACAAGTCCGCAATGCTACGGGGCTTGTGGGCATGCTTGGGGTGCTGCGCGGCGCCGATGTGACGGTCGAGACCAACTCGGATAGCTGGACCGGCCGGGTGGTGGGCGTCGAAAATCCGCCGCAGGGCAAAGACGACAAGCCGCGGCCGGCGACGGTGACGCTGCTGGTGGGCGACGATCGCCTGGTGCCCGTGCACATCGACGCGATCAAGAGGGTGACGATCGGTGATCGGGCGCTGTCGGTGGGGCTAAAGCAGAGCCTGGATGTGAGCAAGCGCGAGGGCGCGTGGAAGCCGGTGTCGCTCGAGGTGCGGCTCGCGGGCGACAAGACGCACGACTTGCTGATCAGCTACATCCACGAAGTGCCGGTGTGGCGGCCGGCCTATCGCGCGTGGGTCGAGACCGGAAAGGGTCTGCAATTGCAGGGTTGGGCGGTGGTCGACAACACCTCGGGCGAGGACTGGAACAAGGTCAATCTGAGCTTGGTGGTCGGCGCGCCGCTGTCGTTTCGCTACGATCTGCATACGGCGCACCATGTTACGCGGCCCGACCTGTCGGTGCGGTTGCCGCAAGAGGCCGCAGCGCCGCCGTCGCCCGACTCGGGCTTTGATGCTGCGCCCGCCGAAGTGCCTGCTGCCGAAGCGGCTGCCATGCCGCCCCCCGCGCCATCGGCGGCGCCTGCGGGCAATGCCATGGCCGACGAGTCGATGGAGGATGCCAAGAAGGCATCGTCTTCTTTTGGATTTGCTGGGGCAGGCCCCGGTGGTGGAGGCATGGGCGGTGGCATGGGTGGTGGCCGGTTTGCCAAAGAGCTGCCGCCGTCGAAGGTCGCGCGGCGCGCAATGCCGGCCGAGAAGTCGAAAGAGCAAGCGGACGACGCCGAGACCGAGCGGCAGCAGCGCGATGCGGCGATCAAGAACGTGCAAGCCCTTGTAACAGGTAAGGAAGTGGGCGCCTTGTATGCCTACGAGGCCACCTATCCGGTGACCGTGCCAGACCGGTCGTCGGCGCTGATCAATATCCTAAATCGCCACTTAGAGGGTCGCGATGTGTATCTTTTCCGCGAGCCGCAGAGCGGGCAGGCGCCGTATCGGGCGGTCATGCTGCGCAACGAAAGCACGGGGCCAGGTGCGGGGGCGCTCGAAGGTGGGCCGATAACACTCTATATCGACGGCACTTTTGCGGGCGAAGGCTTTGTTGGACGCATTGCGAAGGGCGAGGTGGCCTTTGTGCCGTACGCCCGCGAGTCGGGCAGCACCGTGAGCCAGTCGAGTGACGACAAGACGGACGAGCTGCGGCTGGTTACGGTGGTCGATGGGCGCATCCGCATCGAGGGCAAGCAGCTGCATATCCGCACATTTACTGTTGAATCGAATACGGGCAAGCCCGCGCTGGCTTACGTTAAGACTAGCGCGACGGCGGGGATGACGCTGCGGGACCCGCCGAAAGACTTCATCAAGGCTGGCAGCGACTGGTATGTGCCGGTGCTGATGCCCGCGAAGGGCAAAGGCGAGACCAAGCTTGTAGAAGAATCGCCGGTTTCATACGAAGAACTAGATGTAACAGATCGCGCTGCGGATGCGATGGCCTTGTATCTAAAGGGTGCCAAGGTTCAAGACGCGGTGAAAGGGCCAATTGAGCAGTTGTTGATGATTCGGGCGCAAATTGGCGATATTCAACGGGATACCAAGGGTCTCGACAGTCAACGCAGCGTGCTCGACGATGAGCAGCGGCGCATTCAGGGCAACCTCGACGCGCTGCCGGCGGGTGCGGTGGCGGCGGACCTGCGGCGGCAGCTGCTGGGCCAGCTCGAGTCCGCATCGAAGAAGGCGGGCGAAGTGGCGAAAAAGCTGGTCGAAAACGAGGTCAAGATCGCCGCGTTGCGCGAGAAGATGGTGGTGCTGCTGCGGTCAATTGCACTCAAGTAGCTGCCGCAGCACGGGATGTTGGGTGTCGTGTGTACGCTGCGGCGGAGTGTGCTAGGATCCCGAGCCGGTCGCCGACTCGGCTGGTCCGTCGCGCCAAAGCCGAATCGCCAAGCCTTCTTTGCCCTTGGAGCCCTGAATGCAACTGCGCAATCAAGACATTATCTACGACTGGAACGAGGTCAAGCGCACTACGCCGCCTATCGCCCAGGGCTTTCAGTTGGTCGACGAGACCCTGCGCGACGGGATTCAGTCGCCATCGATCACCAATCCGCACATTGAGCATAAGCTAGCAATTCTGCACAGTATGGAGCGTCTCGGTATCGATGTGGCCGATGTGGGGCTGCCCGGTGCCGGCGCGCAAGCTGTGGCCGATGTTACGCGCCTTGTCGAAGAAATTCGCGACCAACACCTGAATATCAAGCCTAATTGTGCGGCACGGACCCACTCGGCCGATATCCAGAGCATCATCGATATCTCGCAGCACACGGGCGTCGAGATCGAGGTCTGCGCGTTTCTGGGAAGCTCGCCAGTGCGGCAACTAGTCGAAAACTGGGACATTCCGCACATGACCAAGCTGGTGGTGGCGTCGGCGGATCAGGCGGTCAAGGCTGGGCTGCCGTTTTCGTTTGTGACGGAAGACACCATTCGCTCGCACCCCGAGACGCTGCGCGCGCTATTCAAGGCGGCCATCGACCACGGCGCCACCCGGCTGATCTTGTGCGACACGGTTGGCCATGCAACTCCAGATGGACTTTGGAATTTGCTCGAATTTACCCGCAGCGTGATCGCCGAGACCGGGGTCAAAGTGGCGCTCGACTGGCATGGCCACAACGACCGTGCGCTGGCGGTGCCGCTGTGCTTGTCGGCGCTCGAATTCGGCATCGACCGCGTGCACGGCACCTGCTTGGGCGTGGGCGAGCGCGTCGGCAACGCGTCGATGGACCAGATTCTGTTGAATTTGCGTCTACTTGGTGTGTGGAAGCAGCCGCTGCACGAGCTGCGCCACTACGTCGACTTGGTGTCGAAGCACTATAGCGTGCCGGTGCCGTACAACTACCCGGCCTTTGGTGTCGATGCGTTTCGCACGGCGACCGGAGTGCACGCGGCGGCGATCGCCAAGGCGCTCAAAGCCGGGCGGCGCGACCTGGCGGATGCGGTCTACAGCTCGGTGCCCGCGCACGAAGTGGGTTGCAAGCAGCGGATCGATATCGGATTTTATAGCGGCAAGGCGAATGTAGAGGTCTGGCTCATCGAGCACGAACTCGACGCTACCGAAGAGCGGGTGCACGCGGTGCTGCAGCGCGCCAAACAGGGTGATGCGACGCTGACCGATGTCGAAATCTACGAATGCCTGGCCCATCTCGATGGCCGGAGCGGCGCGGTCTAGCCATGCCGCAACCGGGGCCAACCGCGCCTACTAGCGCGAACTTACCGATTCTTGTCGCGGGTTTAGGGCATGTGGGCGTGGCCGTCGTGCACCGCCTGCACGCGCTTGGTCTGCCGGTGCGGGCGCTCATGACGCCGGCCGAAGTGGCGCGCCACGGCGTCGAGCTGCACAACCTGGGCGTCGAGGTGATGGCGGCGTCGGCGATGCTCGACAACGACCTGACTCGCCTAGACTTTGCCGCGACGTGTGCGGTGGTCTTGGCGGCCGACAACGACTCGGGCAACGTGGATGCGTGTCTGCTGATTCGGCGGCAGTCGCCCGATGTGCCTGTGTTGGTGCGGGTTTCGGATCCCACGCTCGTTCGCTTCTTGCGCATGTCCGTGCCGCATGTCGAACCCTACTCAATGGGATCGGTCATTGCACCGGTGGCCGCCGACATGGCGCTGCAGCTGCTCACCCAGCCGCGCACGCCGTCGCGGGTGCTGCGTCCGCAGCCGGCGTGGCTCAAAGCGCGGGCTTGGCTGTGGGGCGTAGTCATCGCCGCCGGCGCCGGCAACGTGGCTGCTGCAATCGCAATTGCTAACTTTCAGGCGGCCCAGGGCAGCCACACGCGGGGGGTGCTCGGTCCGGTGGGCGTGCTGGCCTCGCTGCTGACTGGCCTGCATGTGGGCGGGCTCGACAACGTGTTGCGCTCGTCGCAGGCCGCGGGGCTGGCGCTGACGGTGGCGCTGCTCGACCGCGTCGCACTGGTGGCGGCGGCGGCGTTGCTGGTCGATTGGCTGGTGCCGCTGCGACTGGGGACGTCGGCGCCTGCAACTCCAGTAAGCTTGCGTAATCATGTGGTTATTCTTGGCGCGGGCAGCATTGGCTCGCGGGTGGCCGAGCTGCTACACCAACGGAATCTGCGGGTGGTGGTGATCGAGCGCGACGCACACCACAAGAATGTGCAGCGGTTGCGCTCGCTTGGCATGGCGGTGGTGGTGGGCGATGCCACCGTCGACGAGACGCTCGACCTGGCGGCGGCCTGGTCGGCAGGGGCGGTGCTGGCGCTGACGAATAGCGACGCGGTGAACCTCCATGTGGGCCTGCTGATGAGCGATCATAAAATCGGCGTGCCCACCGTGGTGCGGCTGCTGTCGCCCGAACTGAACGACCACGCCACAAAGGCTTCTGAGATTACACCGCTTTCTCCTGTTGCTGAAACGGCAAGCTACCTCTGTCGGGCCGTAGAGCGACTGCGCAGCGACCGCGCCAAGCCGCGCGAGCCGGTGGCGGCGGCGACGGCAGGCGAAGTGCTCAATCGACCGACAGGGCGCTATGCCGGCGTCGAATTTGACGGACGTATCACCGACTTGCACTTGCGCAGCGCCCGCACACCGTCGAGTCCGCGTGTGCCGAGTGGTGCAGCGAGTGCCGCCCCAACCGACCGGCCCGTCGAATCGCAGCGGCGAGCCCCGTCGAATCAGCGGCCTGCCGTCGATGTCTCTGCAGCGGTGGCTGCAGCCAAGACGCCCGCAACTCCGCCCGATGGCGAGGGAACGCCCCCCGATGCCTAGCTGGCGCCTGTGGCCTTTGGTGCTCGCGCTGGCGATGCCGGTCGTGGCGCACGCGGCCGAGCCGGCGGTGCTGCCGCCCGAGGTTACGGCCACGCAGCTGCCGACCGACGCGGAGCTCGACGGTGCGTGGGCGCGGGTGCAACTGCGGGCGAATCCCGGTCCTTTCCAATACTTGGCCTACGAGCTGACCAGTCGCGGCCCGGCCGGCGTGGTCTCGCACGTGCGCGGCTTTATGGGGCGCAGTGACGTAGTGACGCGCACCGAGCTGCTGACCAAGACGGACTTGCGGCGTATTATGGGCTACTTGCGTGATCTAGGGGCGCTCAAGCTGCCGGCCGTGCTGCCTGCGCCGTTGCAGCCGCGCAAGCCCAAGCCCAGTGCCATCGGCGTGCTCGATACTGCCAGCGAGGCCACGCACGGTCCCGACCACTCGCCGGTGCCGGTGGTCGAGCTGTCGTTTCGCTTGGGCGATCACGAGTGCACGGTGCTGGTGACCGACCCCGATAGCCAAGCAGACCGCCGCTATGCGCGGTTTATCGAGCTACTTCGCCATGTTGCGTTGCATGTGGCAGGCCCCATCGCCTACGAGGCGCCGAGCGGCAGCGCCGGGCAGGCCGGCTACCTGTTCATCGATAGTGCGCCAAGCGCCGAGGTCAGCGTCGACGGCGTGCCGTTGGGCGAGACGACCCCGGTCTTTGCCCACGCCGTGGCGCCTGGCAATCATACGATTATGCTTGAGAATAAGCGCCTTGAGCTGCGCCGCGAGGTCAAGGTCAAGGTGCAAGCAGGGCTGACGACGGCCGTGGAGCTTGAGCTGCCGTGAGTGATGCCGTCTTTGAGCCTGACGAGGCGGCCGAGGTGCCAGCCCAGCCGAGTCTTGCGGAACAGACAGCGCACGCCCTGATGCGGCTGCGGCGCGCGATCGATGCCACGCCCGATGCGGCCCTGCGGCTGCGGCGGGTGGCCCAGCAGGTGCGCGAGACGGAGCCGGCGGTGCTGGCGGCGCTGCTTACGGAGGCCGCCCAGGGGTCGATTACGCGCGGTTGGCGCAGCGTGTATCTAGCTCTGGCGCAATGGGTTTTGCACTCTCGTCCGCGGCCCAAATTCCCCGTTGGCCACTGGCCACTGCCCGACGACGAGCTGGCTCCGCAGGGGGTGCACTTGGCGCTGGCTGTGGCCGCGTGTGGGCCGCAGAACAATGCCTTTGCTCTCATCGTGTTGCGCGATGCGTTTGCCCGCACCGGGCCGAGCGACGGCGTGCTGCTGAACCTGCACCCCTCGGTCGAAAAGTGGCCTCTGGGCGTGCGGCGCGAGCGTGCCCGGGGGATCGATAAGAATATCGTACAGTTACTTCTGCTCGATACCACGCCGGCGGTGGTGCAGATCCTGGCTGAGAATCCGCGGGTGCTCGAGACGCACGCGGTACAGATCGCCAGCTTGCGCAGTCAGCATCCGTGGTCGCTGCAGAGCCTGCTGATGGTGCCGCGCTGGATGGGCAACGAGCGGGTGGTCGAGGCGGTGCTGCGCAATCCGTCGGCACCGGCGTGGCTGGTGCTGCTGCTGGCCCCGTTGGTGGCGCGCCGTGTGCAGATGGCGGTGGTGCACCTGCCGTGGTTGGCGCAGCCGGTCGCGCAAGAGCTGGCCAGGTGGCACGGTGTGACGCTGGCGCCGACGAATCTTGGCGAAGAGCCCCCTACGGGGGTCTTTCTTGTGAGCGACGACGGCGATCTTGTGCCGTATGCCGATGACTATGGCGACGGCGAAACCTAGACGAGCGAGGTAGTATTCTTGCAGTTCAAGCATTTGCCCTTCGATCAGCTGAGTCTAAGCGACTTGTATCAGCTGCTGTGGCTGCGCGACGAAGTGTTCGTTGTTGGCCAAAAGATCACCGCCGAGCCCGAGGTCGATGGCCTAGATCCACAGGCGATTCATGTGCTTGGCCGGCATGAGCCCGCTGGGCGCGTGTTGGTTACAGCGCGGCTTTTCGTCAGCGACGACAAGGTCAAGGTGGGGCGCGTGGCCGTACATCCCGACCTGCAGCGGCAGGGTCTGGGTACGCAGCTGATGCACTATGTGCACGAGATTATGCAAGATCGTCGCGGCGAGATGAGCGCCCAGGCCCACTTGCAGCCCTGGTACGGCTCGCTGGGCTGGCAGGCCGATGGGCCCGTGTACCTAGAGGCCGAGCTGCCGCATGTGCACATGCTGCGACCTGCTAAGACTAGATAAGGCCCTGTTCTGAAACAAGTTGGACAGTTCCTTGTGGCTAGGTGGGTCGCAAGCTCGCGTCGATACAGCCGACTCGCCGCACTGCCGTCGGAGCACCCGCTTGAGCTTTGTAAGGACAGATCCTAACTTCGCTTATTTGCTAGGCTTAGTCGCTGCCGGCGCCGGCGGTACCAGCACACTCAAGCGCAGCGCACCGGTCTCGGGGTCGTAGCCGTATTGTTCCACCAGCTGGGCCGCCACTTTCTTGCGGTCACCCTCGCTCAATGCGGCGCGGCTCAGCCAGGCCAACGCCAGCCAATGGCCCTTTTCGTCAGCAGTTTTGCTCGCTTCAGCCTTGGCGACAAAACGTGTCGCGTGGTGGCTCAAGGCCTCGAGCACCGGCTGCAAAGCCGGCTCGACCAACCGTCGCGCCAAACCTGCCGTCACACTCGCGTCGTCGGGCAGGGCCGCAGCGTGCTGGGCTTCGAGCACTTGGCCTTTGATCATCACGGTATCACTGGTGAAATCCTCGCTCACCTCGTCGAGCCCGCGATTCGTCTCGGCGCGCGGCGCGGCACCCTTGACCGCCCCTTCGACCAGCGCCAACTTGAGCTGCGCCGCCACCTTCAGCCGATGCAGCGTCACCGCGTAGCTGTACGGTAGATTGACCGGCTGCGGCATCTTGCGCGAGGTCTTTTCGGCCACATCGCGGGCGCCATCAAAGCGCTTTTGTGCAGCATCTTCGGTCTCTTGTGCCACACGCAGCCTGGGGGCGAGCGTCGCCAGCTTCGCGCTTTCTTCGGCAATGCGCCGGTCGTAGTACTCGACGTTGGCCTTCCACCGCAGCTGCGCCTTGGTCTGGGGGCAATCGAGCTTGCCGTCAGGGCAGGGCGACGGGGTCTTGGCGTAGGTGACCCGGTCCTCTTCGACCATCTTCTTCTTGACGTCGGCCAACTGCCCCTGCAGCTGAAACAGCTTACTTTCAGCCATGTTGGCGGCATCGCGCAGCGGGCGCGCATCGTCGGTAGCGGCGTTGAGCTTGGCCAGCTCGGCACTCATTTTCGACTGAGCCAGCCCCCATTCGGGGTTGTCGACCAGCTCGGTATGATCCAGGAATTCTTTGGTGCGCTGCTGCTGGCTCTGACTGCGCTCGATGATCAGCTTGGGCCACGCCACTTGCAGCACGCCGTCTGTCTGCTTGCCCTTGGCCGTAGTTACCGTTTCGCCGGCTGGCCCGAGCGTGCCAATTTGCCGCACCACCGCAGCGGCGGTCGCCTGCACGACCTGTTCGGGCACACCGGCGTGCAAGGCCCCTGCCACCGGCTTGTCGAGCGGGGCGACGCGGGTGGTCAAGTGGTAATGGGCCGATTCCGTAAGGATGGCGGTCAGTTTGGCCTGCGCCGCATCCCGCTTGGCCTCGCTGCCCAGCACCGCCGCTGTCAACTGGCCGTACCACCACACCGAGCCAGCGTAACCCTTGCCTTTGGCCGCCGCAGCTTTCTTGCCAAGCGCTGCAAGTACGGGTTTCTGCACGGCGCTGGCCGTCGCTTCAAGGCCCTTTTGCAGGTCGGCGTCGGCACCGGCAATGTGCCGTGCTTCTGCGACCTTTTGCGCCGCCTCTTGCCAGCGCCCCGCGCCCAAATCGCCAACGGCGGCAGCAACTTGGCTGTCGATGACCGCCCGCGCGGCTTTGCGCCGCATCGCCAGCAATTCCTCGTCACCTGGGTGCGCAAGTAGGGCTGCATCGGCCCGCTGCAGCGCTGCGCCATGGTCGCCGGCGCCGAGCAGCGCTTTTACCGCCGCCCGATCGGCCGCTAAGGCCCCGTTCTTCTGTTGCTCTTGCCGCGCCAGCGCCACATCGGGGTGGTCCGCCTTCCAATGTTCAGCTTCGGCCAAGCGGGCTTGCGCGGCCTCGGCATTGCCGGCCTGCCACTCCGCTCGCGCTTCGGCACTTTTCCACGCCGCAATCAGCGGTGCCGCTCGATCGCGCAGTTCGGCCGCTGCCGGGTAATCCTTCTGCCAACCTAGCAAAAATTCAACACTATCTAAGAGCTGTGCGTACAGCGCGGCGTCTTTGGCAGCATACGACTTGCCATCCAGACGCATCAGCAGGCCGCGCACTTGACCCTGCAACATCGCGCAACGACCCCGCAATTCTGCCACGCGCCCCCGCGTCGCCATCAGACGCGTATCAATGGCATCGTAGCTCGACGCGAGGACCAGCTCGGCCTCGGCCGCCGCCAAGTCGTGGGCATTGACATAGCGGTTGGCCGCATCGACATGGGCTAATTCAGCTGTATTCTTGGCAGCTTGGAGCTGCTCTTGCCAAGTGGCGGCCTCGGGGCTACCCGGATGCTCCGCCAGTTGCCTGCGCAAGTGCACCACCTTAGCGTCGACGTCGTCGGGCAGGGGTGCCACTACGTCACTCGCTACTGTAGCCGGACCCGCACAGCCCATCGCCAGAAGGACCGTCGCCAGAAGGACCGTCGCCAGACCCGTTGCCGCAGCCGTCCGCTTCCAAGCTGTTGCGCCGTTTTGAAGATGTTTCTGCCAGATCATGCAAACCTCTCCTTTAGTGTAGCGGAATACTGCGCGCCGGTGCACCGCCCTGTTCGCAAATGTTGGCAATCGTTGATCTGAGCGCCACCGCCGCGTTCGTCCGCGCCCCGGTTCACAAGTTCGTCAGGGCGCGCTACGCTGCCGCGCCATAAGGTCCCGGTGGGCCTCCGCAAAGCCATGCTCAAAGTTGCCCTTCCCAAAGGCCGAATCGCCGACAAAGTCCTGCTGCTGATGGCCGATGCTGGCTTGCCGGTGCAGATCCCCGAGCGCGGCTATCGGCCCGACTGCGCCGACGGTCGGCTGCGGATGAAGATCTTGAAAGCGCAGAATATTCCGGCACTTGTGTCCCTTACCTCGCACGACATCGGCTTTACCGGTCGCGACTGGGTGGCCGAGAATGGCTCGGATGTGGTCGAACTGCTTGACCTTGGCTTCGACCCTGTGCGCATCGTGGCGGCGGCCCCGGCGGATTGCGACGAGGCCGAGCTGCTGGCCCGCCCGCGGCTCGTAGTGGTGAGCGAGTACGAGTCGCTGACGCGGCGGTGGCTCGATGCCCGTGGCGCGCGCTACCACTTTATGCGGTCGTACGGCGCGACGGAGGTTTTCCCCCCTGAAGACGCCGACTTGATTGTCGACAATACGGCTTCAGGGCGGACGCTAGTCGAGAACAACCTGAAGATTCTCGACACTCTGCTGCGCTCGACCACCTGCCTGGTCGCCAACAAGCAGGCGCTGGATAATCCAGAGAAGCTGCGTATAATTGAAGAGTTGCTGCTGCTATTTCGCGCAGTGCTGGATGGCCGGCAGCGGGTGCTGCTCGAGATGAACATCGACGAGGCGCGCTTGGGTTTGCTGGTGCAAGCGCTGCCATGTATGAAAAGCCCTACAATTTCAAAGTTGTATGGCGACGGCGGCTTTGCGGTCAAGGTGGCGGTGCCCAAGCAAGATGTGGCCAAGCTTTTGCCCGAGCTCAAGCGCCTGGGTGCCACCGACATCCTCGAGACGGGGATTCGCAAGGTGGTGGCGTAAGTGGTGGCCGGTAAGCTCGCGACTCGCTTTGATCTTTCGGCGGTGCAGGCCTACCGCATCCCCGATCGCGAGCGGGCCGGGCTGCTGCGGCTCGACGTCAATGAACACGCCGAAGGGGCGGCTGCGGCGATCGTGCAGGCGGTGCGCGACGAACTGACCGGCGAGCGGCTGGCCACCTACCCCACCTATGGCCGCTGGCACACGGTTGCGGCGCACTACTTTGGCGTGCAGCCCGAGCAAGTGACCTGCACGGCGGGCGGCGACGAGGCGATTAAGGCGATTTTTGAAGCCTTTTTGCTGCCTGGGCGCGCTGTGGTGATGCCCGAACCTGGCTTCGACATGTTTGCGCTGTGGGCCCGCGTGTACGGTTCGCCGCTGCGGGGCGTGGCGCTCAATGCCGATTTTACCTTTAATTCAGACGCTTGGTTTGCTGCGCTCGGCGACGACGTGGGCATGGCCATCTTGACCACGCCGAACAATCCCACGGGTACGCTGGTGCCGCCCACGGTGATTGAGGCGACGCTGCAGCGCCTGAGCTGCCCCGTGCTGGTCGACGAAACCTACATTGAATTCGTAGGTTCGAGTGCTGCGGCCTGGATCGATCGCTTTCCGAACCTGCTGGTGGTGCGGTCGTTTTCCAAGGTATATGGCCTGGCCGGTCTGCGGGCCGGGGCGGTGCTGTCTCAAGCTGAGAATATCGAAGAACTGCGCAAGCTTCTGCCCCCATTCAATGTCGCGCGCCCGGCGATCGCGGCGTCGCTGGCGGCCATGCAGAACCCCGCCATTTTGGCCGACCATGTGGCCGCGATTGGCCAAGTGCGCCAAGAATTTGCTGACCAATTGGCCGTGTTGGGGATCCAGACGGGGCCGCTGTACGCCAACTTTGTGCTGGCGCGGCTGGGTGAGCGGGCTAGCGCGCTGGTCACGGCGCTGGCGGCCGAGGGCATCTTGCTGCGCGATCGCAGTCAAACGCACGAAAGTATGCGCGGTTGCGTGCGAATCGGCCTTGGCTCGCGGCTGCAGATGGCCCGGGTGATCGCCGCGCTGCGCAAGCACGTTGTGCCGCCGCCGACACTGCAAGCGCTGATTTTTGATATGGATGGCCCGCTGGTCGACACCGCGCGCTCGTACCGCGTGGCGATTGTGCAGACCGCCCAGACCTTGCTGGCTCGCTATGGGGCGCCCGACGCGGTGGTGGCCCAGGCCAACTTGGATGCGGTCGAAAAGCTGAAGCGACGCGGCGGCTTGAACAACGATTGGGATTGTTGCCACGCCCTGATCGTGCAGCTTGGTGGGGCGGTGGGGTACGAGCAGGTGGTCGCGACCTTCCAAGAGCTGTACTGGGGCGAAGACGGCGATGGACTGATTTTGCAAGAAGAATTCTGTGTGCCAACAGAGTTGCGCGGGCAGATTCGCGCGACCTATGCCACCGCCATTGTGACGGGCAGGCCGCGCATCGAGGCGTTGCGAGCGCTACAAATTGCAGGTGCAACGGATACTTGGACCCCCGAGCGTGTGTTTGCGCATGAAGATGGACCCGCCAAGCCCGCGCCAGGCGGGATCTTGCAGATGCTGCAGCTTGTGGGGGTGGCCGCCGGGCAGGCCGCGTATCTAGGTGATTCTGTAGATGATATGCGCGCCGCGCGTGCGGCCGGTGTGCGGGCTATCGGTGTGCTGCCGCCGCAGGCGAACTGGCACGATGGGCTGTGCGAGCGCCTAGTCGAGGCGGGCGCCGAGTGGGTTTTTGCCAATGTTGCCGAGGTGATGCGATGGTTGCAGGCGTAACGCGACGCGGTGTGGTCGAGCGCACGACCCAAGAGACTCAAATTCGCTGCGAAGTCGACCTGGATGGGGTCGGCAAGTCGGAGATCGCGTGTCCGATCGGCTTTCTTGGCCACATGCTCGAGGCGCTCGCCCGCCACGCGCACCTGGACCTTGTGCTGACGATTGCCGGTGATCTGCATGTGGATCAGCACCATACGGTCGAAGACACCGGGCTAGTGCTGGGGCAAGCGCTGCGGCAGGCCTTGGGCGACCGGCGCGGCATTTGGCGTTGCGGCGACGCGCGCTTTCCGATGGACGAAGCGCTGGCCGAGTGCGCCATCGACATCGCGGGCAGGCCGTATCTTAGCTTCGACGTTACGTTTTCGCGGCCGTTCTTGGGTGAGCTGCAGAGTGACCTAGTGCACGAGTTCTTTGCGGCGGTGGCGATGGGCTTGGGCGCCAATGTGCATCTGCGGCTGTTGTCGGGCGACAACGACCACCACAAATGCGAAGCCGTTTTCAAGGCCTTTGCCCGTTCGCTCGAGCTGGCGGTGGCGCGCCATCCGCGGGCGGTCAGCGAGGTGCCAAGCACGAAGGGTGCGCTGGATTCGTGAGGAAATACTTGAGGGTCGGCGCTCTGTTGCACCCAATTGCCGCACCTCGCACATTCGCCGCACTTGCCGTATCCTTGGCCTGCGCTGCCTCCAATTGCAGCCCGTGATCGCATGTCGAGCGCTGAGTCCATTTTGTCGCCAACCGTGCCACCGCCGCCCGAGCTGCGGCCAGCCGATGTGCGGCTTGCGGCGGTTTCTGAGGTGGCGCGCGCACTTTCGGCGCCGTGGACGGTTGACGAGCTGCTCGATCTGGTGATGGACCGGCTCACCTGGGCGCTCGACGCGGACCGCTCGACGCTGTTCTTGGTCGACGGCGACGCCCTGTGGTCCAAGATTACCCGTGGCGGCGATGCCGCGCAGTTTCGCGTGCCGATCGGCGTGGGCGTCGTAGGTTGGGTGGCGCAGCGGCGCCGCGGCGTAAACGTGAAAAATGCCTACGATGATCCCCGGTTTGATCCCAGCTGGGACCAGGTGACTGGCTACACGACCCGCTCGCTGCTGTGCCAGCCCGTGCTCGACCGCGAAGAGAACCTGGTGGGCGTGGTGCAGGTGCTGAACAAGCGCGGCGGCTACTTCCATGTCGACGACGAGCGCCTGCTGTCGACGATCCTGTCGATGACCGCGATCTCGATTGTGAACGCGCAGTTGGCGAATCAATTGGCGGTGAAGAACGACGAGCTGCTGAAGACTCAGGGGGATCTTGCCGACCGCGTGCGCGAAATCGACATGCTGTACGACCTAGAACGCGAGGTGGCGCGGGCGCCGACCTTTGACGATGCGGTGCGGGCGGTGGTCGAGCGCGTGAGCTACACCCTGCACGCCGACTTGCTGCAGGTGGCGGTGCGCACCGAGGGCGGCGGTCTGGTCCTGTATCGCGCGCTAGGGCCTGACTTTTTTGAGGTGCTGCCCCTGCCGGAGGCCCGTGGGCTGGTGGCGCGGGTCTTCGCCGAGCCCAAGCGTTACAACCCCTGCGACATGCCGCGCGACGAGCTGAAACGTGCGGCGGCAGAAGAACAATTGCCCTGGGTGCCGGCGGCGGGGCTGTGCGTGCCCCTTGAGCGCGACGACGGCTTGGTGGGGGCGCTGGCGGTCTACTGGAAGCCCGGTCGCCACACTTGCATGACCGAAGATCAGGTGCGGGTTGTCGAATTGACCGCCGACCAGATTGGCCACGCTTTGGCGCAGCGCCAGGCCCGCCAGCAGCAAGAGCGCGAAGAACGGCTGTCGGCGATCGGTCGGGCCCTGGCCAGCATTGTCCACGACCTAAAGACGCCGATGACCGTGGCGAGCGGCTATGTGCAACTGCTTAAAATCGAAGATGATGAGGGCGAGCGGGTCAGCTTGGCCGACGGTGTGCTCGAGCAGCTGCGGCGGATGAACGAGATGACCCGCGAGGTGCTGGGCTTTGCCCGTGGCGACAGCGAGCTGCTGCTGGTAAAGGTGGTGATGCCCGATTTCGCCAAGGACCTGCAACGTCTGTTCGAGTCGGTGTTCGCAGATTCGCAGACCCACTTTACGATTGAATGCTTGGACCGCGGTTTTGCCCGTATCGATGCCGGGCGGGTCATGCGCGCCGTGCAGAACATTGCCCGCAACGCGCGCGAGGCCTTGGGCAGCGTGCACCCGCATCGCTTCGACGTTAAAATCCTGAGCGAGAGCAGCGACTTGCTGATTCTGTGCAGCGACGACGGTCCGGGCGTGCCGCGGGAATTTCAGCACCGCCTGTTCGAAGCCTTCGCTACGCACGGCAAGGCGGAAGGTACCGGCCTAGGGCTGGCGATGGTCAAGCAAACCGCAGACTTGCATGGCGGTACCGTGGTCTATCGCGAGACGCCGGGCGGCGGCGCGACCTTTGAGCTGCGTTTGCCGCGCGATTCGCGACTGGGCCGCACTACGGCGCCGGCGCCCCAGGCCTAGCGGCGGCGCGATCGCCAATTTGATCGTTGTGTAGGCGCGATCGTGGCTTACACGCGCAACCTGCAAAAAACTAGACAGGATCTGCCGCAGCGCTAGCCTCCGAACCGGTTCGGGCCGGAGGATGCGATGCAGCAGTGGTCGTGGTGGAAAGCGGTGCGTAAGGCCGGGCAGCTGCTGGGCTCTTTTGTCAAGCTGGTGCTGTACGTGGTATTCGCCGCGGTGGCCGTGGCCGGCCTGGGGCACGCCTTTACCCAGCGCGGTTATGCCGAGGATCGCGGCATGGAGCTGCGGCAAGTGCGCGAACAGCTTGTGCAAGCCCGCATGCGCGGTCAGGAATTGGGTGCTCGCGTCGACGCCTTTGCCAGCCGTCGCGATGTGCGGATTCAGACCATTCGCAGCGAGCTAGGGCTGGTGCGTCCGGGCGAAAAAGTCTACGTTCTCAAGTAGTTCTTAGCCAATCGTTAGGCTTCGCGTCATGAGCACCGCGTCCATGTCGTCGTGGTAGTACTTCTTGCGCAGACCTGCCTGGCCAAAGCCGTGGCGCAGGTACAGTGCGAGCGCTTGGGCATTGTCGGCGCGCACTTCGAGATAGGCTCGATCGGCACCCTCGGCCTGGGCCCGCTCCAGCGCAGCCGCGACCAGTAGCCCCCCTAACCCCTGATTTTGCATGGCAGGATCGACAGCAACGCGGTTGATCTGCAACTCGCCGCCCAACAGCCACGCCAGCAAGGAGCCCAGCACGACCCCATCGCGCTCGACGACGAGCGGCCGGCAGTGCAGCTGCTCAAGCTCGGCGCGCACCCCGTCAGATGTCCAAGGATCCTGAAAACACAGCGCTTCAAGGCACAGCAAGGCTTCTAGGTCGCGCTCGCGCGCCGGGCGTACCTGCATCATAGTCAGCGGCTACTTGGCCTTGACAGCCTTAGGTGGCCGTGGATACGCGGTGTTGCGCAGCTTGTTCAGCAATTCCACGATGTGGGAGCCGTCGCGGGCCGACACGGCTAGCGGCAGTTCTTCGAGCTGAAATTCAGCCTTTAGTCGGGCACATACGGTACCAATCTTCGTCTTCGAGATCTCGTCTGCCTTGGTCGCCACCACATCGAAGGGCACGCGGTTCTCGTTCAGCCAGCGCGCAAAGCCGATAGCGTCTTCGTCGCGGTCGCGGCGGGCGTCTTGCAGAATCAGCACCTTGCGCATGGTCTCGCTGCCGACCAGATAATACTGAATCATTTCAGAAAATTGCGCCATCATCGCCTTGCTGACCTCGGCGTGGCCAAAGCCGGGTAGGTCCACTAGGCGCAAGACTTTGCCGTCGGACAGGGTCGCGTCGAACAGATTGATGCGCTGCGTGCGCCCCGGCGTCTTCGAGGTGCGAGCCAAGGCCTCGCGGCCGCAAAGTGCGTTAATAAGCGAAGACTTGCCCACATTGCTGCGACCTACAAAGGCGATCTCGGGCGCTCCACTCGGAAACTCGCCGGCCTTGCGCACCGACGCCACGAAATCGGCAGAAATGATGCGCAATACCCGCGGCGCTCGCTTTTTGGGCGCGGGCTCGCCTTTTGCCGCGGCCGCATTGGGCTGAATCGGCTTGGCGTGCGACTTGGTCACGATTTTGGCCGACGGCTTGGGCTGGGGCTTGGGCTGAGGCTTGGACTGAGTGGTCGCAAGCGCCTTATTCGTGCGTAACTTCGGCTTGTTGCTTGGCGTTGCCATGGTTTGTGCCTATTGGACGGAGTCGTCGTCGCGCCAGCGCGCGAACGCCAGCACCACCGGTTTACGCGGCGTAAAGCGCTTGGCCACGCGCCGCACTTGGGCCTGGACCATCCCTTCGATGCCATCGAGCGGGGTGCGCGCGTCGAGCCCGCCCAGCCAGCGTGTCAGGATCTGTTCCGTTTCTTTGGCCAATTCGCCCTGGGCCGCGTAGACGCCGTGGTGCTTGACCCGCGCCTGGCCGCTGACGACGCCATGCGAGCGACGCAGGTCGAGCTCTACGGCAATCACGCCGTGCCACGCCAGCTGCTGCCGGGCCGACAGTTCGACCATATGGGCATCGCCAAAGGTCAGGCCATCGCCGTACCAGGGCTCAACATCGCGAACACCAAGGCTTTCGATGCCGGTCGGCGTAATGGCGCAGTGGTGGCCATTTTCGATGAGCGACACATTGGGCACGCCCAGCGCCCGCGCCATGTCGGCATGTCGCTGCAAGAACGTGTACTCGCCGTGCACTGGGATGAAGCAACGCGGCCGCACCAGCTGCAGAACATGTTGCAATTCATCGGCGTACGCGTGGCCCGAGGCATGGATGGCCCGGTCGGTGCGGGTATAGACCACATGCGCGCCGCGGCGGGCAAAATCGTTGAGCATCGCGTGGATACGCCGCTCATTGCCCGGAATATTGCGCGCCGACAGCACCACCGTATCGGTCGGACGCACATGCACATCGGGATGGGTGCCGTTGGCCACGCGCGCCAGCGCCGCACGCGGTTCCGCTTGCGATCCGGTGCACAGCAGCACCAGCTCGTCGTCGTCGTAGCGGCTGAGCTCGCTAACTTGGATAAAGTCTTCGGGGTCGAACGGCATGTTGGTAAAGCCGTTGGCGCACTCGACAAAGCGCTCGAGCGACTTGCCCAAAAGTGCGCAATAGCGACCATTCTTGCGCGCCGCATCCACAATCGAATGCACGCGATACAAGTTGCTGGCAAACAAGCCGACGATGATGCGGCCGCGGCATTCCGAAAAAACGTCGCCTAGGTGCTCGCTTACGTCGTGTTCATTGCCCGACCAGCCCGGCACTTCGGCGTTGGTCGAGTCGCTCATCAAGAGGTCGACGCCGCGGTCACCGGCTGCCTTGAAACCGGCTTCGTCGAATACGGCGCCGTCGCGCAAGCCCTTTTCGATTTTGAAGTCGCCGGTAAAGAGCAGG
This sequence comes from uncultured Myxococcales bacterium, assembly GCA_903883645.1. Classification (GTDB taxonomy): domain Bacteria; phylum Myxococcota_A; class UBA9042; order UBA9042; family UBA9042; genus SXRM01. The sequence goes on from CAISBR010000131.1 coordinate 42,418, forward strand.
GTGCCGCCGTCCGACTTGACCACAAGCGATACACAATCGGGGATGGAGTGGGTAACCCGCAGAAAATCGAGGACAAAGCCGCCGATCTTGACCGTTTGCCCCGGCGCGATAGCGTGCAGCACAGCCTTGTCGGTCAAGCCGTGCTCGCGCAGCTTGTGGGCCAGCAGCCCCATCGTGAAGCGCGTAGCATATACGGGGCAATCCAAGACCTTAAGGGCATACGGCACCGCGCCGATGTGATCCTCGTGGCCGTGGGTGAGCACGATCGCCTTGATTTTCTTCTTGAACGCGCCCAGCACCGCCAGCGAGGGCAGCACCAGCTCGACGCCGGTCTGATCGGGCTCGGGGAAGGCGACGCCGCAGTCGAGCAGCAACCACTCGTCGCCACAGCCGACCAGCATGGCGTTCATGCCGATACGGGCCACGCCGCCAAGCGGCAGCACCTGCAGCGAAGGAAGGGTAGGCAGGGTAGATAAATCGGTCGTCAAAAGCAGGGGCCTTTGGCGAAAGTGCAGCGCGGGCGGCTAGTTCTTGGCCAGCACGATGGCGGTACCCTGACCGCCGCCGATACAAGCCGAGCCCACGGCGTACTGTTCGCCGGTACGCTGCAGGTGCAGCGCCAGATGCAAGGTAATCCGCGCGCCCGAGGCGGCCAGCGGGTGACCCAGGGCGATCGCGCCGCCGTGGATATTGGTCTTTTCGCGCGGCAGGCCCAGGTCTTTTTCGACCGCCAGGTACTGTGCGCCAAACGCTTCGTTCACCTCGAAGAAGCTGATATCGCCGATGCCCAGGCCGGCCTTGGCCAGCGCGGCCTTGATAGCCGGTACCGGGCCAATGCCCATCACGGTCGGGTCGCAACCCACGCTCGCCGAAGCGACAAAGCGCGCCAGCACCGGCCAGCCCTCGGCCTTGGCCCGCTCGGCAGTGGTGACCAGAACAGCCGCGGCACCGTCTACGATACCTGAGGCATTGCCAGCTGTTACCACACCATCTTTCTCGAACGCGGCCTTGAGCTTGGCCAGCCCTTCGATCGTGGTATCGGGCTTGGGGTGCTCGTCTTTGCTGACCATAATCGGACCCTTGCGGGTCTGCACTTCGTAGGGCGCAATCTCGTCGGTGAAGATGCCGGCGGCGAGCGCAGCTTGGTAGCGCTGCTGGCCTTGCAGAGCAAACGCATCGACGTCCTCGCGCTTGATCTCGTGCGTGCGCGCCAACTTCTCGGCCGTATTCGCCATCATCAGGCCGGTCATCGAGTCCGTCAGGCACGACCACAGCGTGTCTTCGAGCAGCGGACCCTTGCCAAACGGCACGCCGTTGCGAGCGCCGCGAACCACGTGGGGCGCCTGCGACATCGACTCGGTGCCGCCGGCCAAAATCACTTCGCCTTCGCCCAGTTCGATGAGCTGCGCCGCTTGGATGATCGCCTCGAAACCGGAGCCGCAGAGGCGCTGCACGGTCAAGGCGGGGACTTCGACGCGGCAACCGGCGCGCAAGCCGATGTGGCGAGCCAAGTAGATGGCGTCGGCCGCAGTCTGGCACACGTTGCCGAACACGACCGCGTCGACCTTTGCGGGGTCACAGCCGATCGCCGCCAGGGCAGCCTTGGTAGCGCCCACAGCGAGATCGGTCGCGGTCTGGTCCTTGAGCGAGCCGCAAAAGGCGGCGAAAGGAGTACGTTTGCCGGCGACGAGCACAATATTCTTCTGCGGTTTCATAGCTGGGCCTCCTGCATAGGTTGGCGCGACGAGCGGTCGCACGGGCGCAGGAGTGTAGCCGCGGGCGGCGCATAAGTCGATCGGTCGTCGCGGAGAGCGCGTCACGAAAGGGCCATAGCGCCCACCCCGAGCAACCAGAAGTAGGCACCCATTTTCTACTGCTTGAAATTAAAAGGATTAGCTGGCGGTGGCGTGCGCTGCCACCAGCTGCTCGACCAGCGCCCTGACATGGGGCCGCCGCGCTGGCTGGACGAACTCAAAATTAACTTGCCGATCTGTAATTTCGTAGAACGACCGCTCGGTGTTTTCGAGCAACGTCGCCGCCACTTCGCGCAGCACATTGGGTGGCACGTTGGCCAAATTGTCGCGCACACGCTGGGCTTCGGCATCGCGGCCCGTCTCGGCCAGCCCCGCGCCCAAGATCACCTTGGCCTCGACCAGCATGGGCTGGGCCTTGCCTCCGGCCATGTGGTCGAAACGCAGCAATTCAGTGAGTAATTCGGGGGCGGCCGCGCAGTTGTTGTCGTACGAGCGCCGCACCAGCCAGCCCAGGTCGAAGGCGCCCATATGCGCGGCAAAAGTGAGGCCCGCGTTGCCGGCTTGCACGCTATAAATCCTTAAGAATCCGCCAATTTTGCGGACCAAGTCGGCGTCGCTGGCGGTGTCGCGCCCAAGGCAGCGGTACTGGTAATACAGGTCGTACAGCGCGTGCATGTCTTTGCGCTTGATGGCTTCGCGCAGGTAGTTATTGAAGAATTTAACGACCAATTCGGCCGCCCGCTTGTCGCCGCGCTGGTGCGCCAGGGTGCCGATGACCCGCGTCGCGTCGCTGATCCACGACACGGCGTCGGTCGACTTGCTCAGCGCTTGACCGTAGGCGAGGTACATCTGCGCCATCACCTTCATCTCGAACCAAGTGCCTTCTTCGTTTAGCAATTCGAGCGCTTCAGCCGACATCCCCACGAAGTCTTGGCGATCGACATGGAACCAAGCTTCGGGCATCTTCGACTTGTGTTCCCCATATAAATCCATGATTTGCTTGAGAGTCCACACGCCCTCGGTCACGACGCTGCGGTCGGCGCGGTCGATGCTTTTCAACACGATCGTGCCAATCTGGTTCAACCGCTCGTGCACAATGTTCTGCCCGGCGTTGGCCGCGATCTTGCCCGCCTGAACGTCGCGGATGGCGCTGCAGGTCTGATCCTTTAGGCGCGACAGGATGTTCGAGGGGTCAAGGAAGCGGACCACGTAAAAGAAATACGGCACCAGGGCGATCCAGCCGAGGATGGCGCCGATGACCGAGATGCGAAACGTCCACATCGTCGCGAACTTAGGACCTACCATCCAGTCGGCGAAGAGCACGTTGGCGGCGCCAAAAGCGCAGGCGAACAGCATGAAGCGATTGGTGCGATCGCGCAGGAACATGTCGATCAGCTTGGGCGTATGCATGTTCGCCGTCAGCGGAATGGCGAGGCCGATGGTGGCGATCAGCATGGCCAAGATGTTGTTGTAGGCGCGCGCCATGGGCGACAAAATGTCGACGATCTTGGCGTTGTTGGCGTCGGCCCACGACATGTCGGCTAGGCTGGGCTGGCCTAGACGTATGTACTCCATGGCGAATTCGGCGACGAAGATGGCGCAGAACACGCCGGCGGCGATGAACATGCTGCGCAAAAAGGTGCTCCGGGAGTCCATTGGGCATCACCTGTTGGCGCGAATAGCCGCGCGCGAGCTGCGGGGGCGAAAGGGCACGCTGGGTACCAACGGAGCGTAGTCGCAAAAGCTGCGCGGGGATACGGTCGGCGTGACACTCTTGAGACAGAAACGCGCAGTTGCAGCGCGGGTGATTGGGCCGACCTGGCAGCCGTGCTATCGTCGTGCTGCCCGCCGTAGCGGGTCGATGGCGCCCATGGCCCGCCGCGGCATTAAACCCCCTGAAAAGAAAACGAGTCGCCCGGCCGCAACGCTGGGGTCGCCGCTGCTGACGGGCGAAGTGGGCACCCTGTGGCGGCGCGCGCCGACGGAAGTGGTGCTGTGCTACGCCAACAGCTACCGCGTGGCTGCGTCGAGCCTGGGCTTTCAGCTCATTTACCGCGAGCTGAACCGTCGCGACGATATGGCCTGCCACCGCGCCGTGTTCGAGCCTCTCGCGGTGCGCGGGCCGTTGCCGCCGATTCGCTCGCTCGAGTACGGCAAGCGCCTCGACGACTACGATGCGATCTTGCTGTCGCTGGCCTACGAGCTTGATCTGGCGAATCTTGCTTTGATGCTAGAGGCTTGTGGCCTGTCGCCCCTGGCGAGTGAGCGGCCGGAGTCGGCGCCGCCGCTGATTGTGGGTGGGCCGGTCACGACCTCGAATGTGCTGCCGCTGGCCGTGTTTGCCGATGTGGTGGTCATGGGCGAGGCCGACGAGCTGATTGTGCAACTGACCGATGTGCTGGCGCAGCGACCGTCGCGGGCTGAGTTGCGGCGCTGGGCGCTGACGGTGCCGGGCCTTTGGGTGCCGGCAGAGCAGGGCGATGCGGTGCCGGCGCTGCTGCCGGTGGGCGCGCATTGTCTGCCAGCTTTGGGGCAATTTCGCAGTCCGAATGCTGAGTTTAGCGACATGATGCTGCTCGAGGCGAGCCGTGGCTGTCCGCGCTATTGCAGCTTTTGCGTGGTCCGCGCCCCCTTGGCGCCGATGCGCGAGCCCGAGCTTGATCGCGTGGTGGCAGCGCTCGATCGCCCTGAATTTGCTTCGAGTCCGCGGGTTGGCCTTGTGGGCGCGGCCGTGAGCGACTGGGGGCCGATCAAGGGCGCGATGCGCGCCATCATCGAACGTGGCAAAACCTTTGGAATTTCGAGCTTGCGGGCCGATCGCTTGGACGAAGACGACGAGTTTGTCGACTTGTTGTACCAGGGCGGTTACCGAACCATGACAGTCGCGTCGGATGCCCCCAGCCAGCGCATGCGCAACAAGCTGAAAAAAGGTATTCGCGAAAGGCACTTATGGGGCTCGGCCCTGCAGGCGCGGCGCGTGGGCATGAACGGCTTCAAGATGTATCTGATCATCGGTTTGCCGGGCGAAGAGGCCGAAGATATCGACGAACTCATCGCGTTTTGCCAGCGCTTGTCGACGCAGGTGCGCACCGCGATTACACTATCGCCCTTTGTGCCCAAGCTGCATACCCCGCTGGCGGCGGCGGAATTTGCCGATCCCGACGCGACCCAGGCGACGTTGCGGCGCATTCAGGCGGCCCTGGCCGAGCGGGTGGATGTGCGCTTCGACGCGCCGAAGTGGGCCTGGGTCGAGTATCGGCTGAGCCAAGGTGGCATGGCGACAGGGCTTGCCGCGATCGAGGCTGCGCGCAATGGCGGTGGATCAACGGCGTGGCGGCGGGCGTTGGCGGCCCTGGATGCTCGCGATGCTACAGAAGAACGAGCGGCACTGGCGGCGGCGGAGCGGCACAAACTGTGGCCGGCGACCGGCGAACGCTGAAACCCGCACCCCGAGCACGCCTTGCCAGTTGTCGAACGGCGGCAGTAACTGCATCCTATGGTGAGTCGGGCCGGCCAGCCCGCAGCCGAGGCTACGCCGTGCTCCCAACCCATCGCAGAATTCTTTCACTGTGGTTTCAAGTGCTTCTTAGCCTTGTGGCCGTATTTGCGACCGCCAGCTGCGGCGACGGTGCCTCGAGCCACCCCTGGGCCATCACCGGCGTACCGTGCCCAACCAGCAAAAGCCGCTGCGCCGAGCTGTGCGTCGACCTGAAGGCGGACCCCATCAACTGCGGCGAATGCGGCCACGGCTGCGGCCTGGGCGAGGTCTGCTCGCTGGGCAAGTGCGCGCTGTTCTGCGCCGACCCCTTGGTCGACTGCGGTGGCCTGTGCGCCGACCTTCGCACCGATGTGGCCCACTGCGGCACCTGCTCGACCGGTTGCCCCAAGGGCAGCGTGTGCCAAAACAGCAAGTGCGAGCTCAGCTGTATCGACGGCGATGTACCGTGCGGCGGCGCCTGTGCCAACTTGCAGGCGGACCCCAAGCACTGCGGCAAGTGCGAAAAATCGTGTGTCGGCGAAGAGTTCTGCAGCTCGGGCGAATGCAAACTGCCGTGCACCGGCGGCCAGCTGCAGTGCGGCGACAAGTGTGTCGATCTAGCGAGTGACGTAAGCAACTGTGCCGGCTGCGGCCAGACCTGCCCCGCGGGCAACTGGTGCGTCAATGCCAAGTGCGTGCCCACGTGCCAAGTTGGCATGGCGGAGTGCGGTGCGGCGTGTGTCGACCTAGATAACGACTTGAATCACTGTGGCAATTGCGACAAGGTCTGCGCGGCTGGCCAAGTGTGCAGCAAGGGGCAATGCACCGCCGCTTGTGCCACGGGCCAGATCGAGTGCGGCGGCAAGTGCAGCGACCCCAAAGAGGATTCAACCCATTGTGGCGACTGCGAAACAGCGTGCAAGGCCGGCCAGTTGTGCTCGGGCGGCAAGTGCACACTGTCGTGCCAAGAAGGCCTGATTGATTGCGAGGGCGTGTGCGCCAACCCCAAGACCGACATTACCCATTGCGGCGGCTGCTACCAACCGTGCGCCACCGGCAGCGTCTGTGTCGACGGCGCGTGCAGCTTGGCCTGCCCCGGCACCATGACCGGCTGCGAAGACGGCCTGTGCGCCGACTTGACCACCGACCCCTTGCACTGCGGCAGCTGCAGCACCGTCTGCGCACCCGGCGAGAAGTGCACCGGCGGCAAATGCCTGCTGTCGTGCCAGAGCGGTTTTGAAGTGTGCGCGGGCACTTGCGTAGACTACGCCAGCAACAACCAGCACTGCGGCGACTGCGAAACCAGCTGCGCCACCGGCCAGCAGTGCAAGAATGGCAAGTGCGTCCTCGACTGCCAGCCGGGCCTGAGCGCGTGCGGCGGCACCTGTGTCGACGTCTCGACCAACAACGCGAACTGCGGCGATTGCGACCAGCCATGTCCGCTCGGCCACGTCTGCCAAGCCGGCAACTGCAAGCTTAGCTGCCAGCAAGGCATGGATGAGTGCAGCGGCACGTGCAGCAATCTGAAAACCGACGAATTGCACTGCGGATCCTGCGACAAGCAATGCGCGTCGGGCATGATCTGCGTCAACGGCAAGTGCACGCCCGACTGCCCGGTCAGCCAGGTCAATTGTGGTGGCAACTGTTCGGATTTGCAGGTAGACCACCAGCACTGCGGCGACTGCGACACGGCGTGCTCGTCGGGCGAAATCTGCTTTAGCGGCAAGTGCGTGTCGAGCTGCAAGTCGCCCCTGCTCGGCTGCGGCAACGTGTGCATCGACCCCAATTTTGACCCCAACAACTGCGGCGATTGCGGCCAAGTCTGCCAACTGCCCAACGCGGTAGCGCCGGCGTGCATGGGCGGGGCTTGCCAAGTCACTACGTGCCAAGACGGCTACGCCAACTGCGACAACCAGTCGGCGAATGGCTGTGAAATCGAGCTAAAATCAAGTGGTTTGCACTGCGGCGCCTGCAATAAGGTGTGCACGTTGTTCAAGGCCATCCCCTCGTGCCAAGACGGCAAGTGCGTCGTCACCGCGTGCGAAGAGGGCTGGGGCGACTGCAACGGCAACGCTGACGACGGCTGCGAGCAAGACCTGGGCACCTCGGCGGCCAACTGTGGCGGTTGCGGCATCAAGGTCGCGGCCGGCGAAGTTTGCTGCGGCGCCAAGCCCGTCGTGGGCAGCAGCTATGCCACCGACTCGAACAACTGTGGCGCGTGCGGCAACGTCTGTGGCAGCGGCCAGGTGTGCTGCGGCGGCTTCTGCTACACGGTCGACGGAAGCAAAATCTGCCCCGATTGCGGCAAGTTGTGCAACGTAGCCGAAGTCAGTGGCAACAAGTTCATCACCACCGGTGCGGTCAGCAAGCTAGAAGCGTCGGGTTCGGGCATTAGCACCGTATCGAACGAGGGCGGCAAGAATCAGGTCGCCACGCCCCGGGTGTGGATCGCCGCCCACGACTCGAACTTGGTGAACCGCCTCGACACCGGGTCCGGCAAATTGATGAGCGTGTTCCCATCGTTCGGCAGCAATCCGTCGCGCGGCGCGGTGGCACTCGACGACACGTTCTGGATTGGCAACCGCTGCCCGAGCGACGCCAACAACCCCAAGTGCAGCAACGTCGCGCAGTTGAACAGCGACGGCACGCTGGGCTGCTTGGTGGGCAACGCCGCTGACGGCGCGCCGCTGCCGCTGGTTCGGGCGATCGCGGTCGATGACCAGGGCTTTATCTGGCTCGGCACCTGGAACGACGCGCGTATCCACAAGATCGACCCGTTAGCCTGCAAAACGATTGCCGATTACACCGTTCCCGTCGGTGCTAGCCCTTATGGCTTCGCGATCGACAGCACTGGCTTGCTCTGGATCAGCAGCCCCAACGGCCCGACCGAGCCGCTCCGCTCGTTCGACACCAAGACCGGCAAGTTGGTCGACAGCGTAGCGCGCAACTCGAACACCTATGGCGTGGTGGTCGACGGCGATAGCAACGTGTGGTTCGCGTCGTGGTGCACGCCCAACGTGCTCGAAATCGACAAAAAGACCAAGGCGTTGACCACCCGCAGCATCGATGGCTTGCCCAGCCCGAGCCAATGGTGTGCGCGCGGCATGGCGGTCGATGTCGACGGCAACGTATGGGCAGCCGTGGGCCGCTACAACAGCGATGCGTGTGCTGCCGGCGAGAGCTATGTAGCTAAGTACCAGAAAACTACTGGTAAATTCCTGGGTTTGTACAAGATCGGCGCTCCGTTCGGCGGTGGCGCGCTCGGCATCTCGATGGACGCCAACGGCCGCTTGTGGGTCACCAGCACCTGCACGAACAAGGCCGCGCGCATCAACAAAGACACGGGCGCTACCGAGCTCGTCGCCGATTTGTACGGCACCAACCCGTACACCTATTCGGATTGGACCGGCGCGATGCTGAAGAATGTGACGACGCACAACGGTCAAATGGGGCTGTGGACGGCGAATTTTGATGGAAATGCCGCGACGGCCCAGTGGCAGCAGGCCACCTACACCAGCGACATCCCGGCTGGCACGCGCATCCGCTTGCGCTTCCGGGCTTCGTCGGCCATCGAAGCGATCGAAGGTGCGACCTGGTGCGTGCCCGCCGAGACGTCGCCCGTAGACCTAAAGTCCTGCAATTTCGGGCAGAAGCGTTACCTGCAGGCCCAGGTGTACCTGATTACCAACGATGTGGATGTGCGGCCCACACTCGACAACTTCAAAGTCTACTGGCAGAACTAGGTCAAAAGCGGGGCTCTGTGAAGAACATTCTTGTGCTGCTAGCCGCCGTCGCGCTGACCGTGCTGGCGTGCCGGCCCGCCCAGACTGCCGCCCATCCGCCGCATTATGCTGTGCAATATCCAAATGGTCCGCCAACTGGCATGGCGATTTGCGAAGTTGAACTGGCGGGGCGAGTTAGCGAGACGGTGACCGGCAATCGCGCGATTATCACCTATGTCAGCGAAGGCGATTGTCTGGCGCCCGAGGCGCGCATCTTGGCCCGCTCGCCGGCCCTGGGTGACGGTGAGTTTTTTGCTGAAGTTTTCGTGCCTTGTGGCACCAAGCTGGGGATATGCGCCAGCGTAGAGCCGCGCGTGAACCCGGACCAAGTGCCGCTGGCGAGCCGCCACTATGCCGCGCTGAATCGGCTGCTGACAGCGCAAGGATCTGGCGAGATTGAGTTTTTTGGGCTTGCTTGGGCGATGCGCGATGCGGACGAGAAGACCTTTGCCGCGCCGCGCCCCTATTTTGAGCGGCCCGGGGATCAGCCGCAGCGGGCGGACCCGCGACCGCTGCCTGCGCATTAACTGCATCTAATGGTTGCCTATTTGCAGGTCTTGTTGACGCAGGCCAGGCCGGCCGGGCACTCGCAGTCGACCTGGCAGGCGGTGGTGGGCGCGAGCGAGACGGAGCAGTAGCCGCTGATGCAGCTCTCGCCCGTGTGGCATTCGCAGCTCGCCTTGCAGCGCAGCAAGCAGAAGCTGCCGACGCAGTCCTCGGCCGCGGCGCAATCCTGATTCTTGCTGCAGGTATACGTGGTGCTGGTGACGACCGTGTCGGTGGCGCTGCTGGCGTCGGCGCTGCTGCCTTTGGCGCTGCTGCCTGTGGCGTCGGCTGCCTTGTCTTTGTCGCAGCCTAGATTCATACCTTCGCCGGTGTAAGTCTCGATATTGCAACCGCCAAGGCCCGCCAGACCAGCGATCGTGACCGCGCCAACTACCCAACTCGAAATCGCCAAACGCATCCTATTTGCCTCCTGCGCCACCGGAATCTGTGTGCGCCTTGTGGTTCGCGCCAGCGCCATGCTGTGCACTTCGCCAGTGGGTGCCCGCCCGGTATCGGTTCGTTCAAGCGCGCGTGCAGTAAAGTGTAATAAGGCATTCTTCAAGCTATTTTGCTTAGTCGTGTGCGGTGCGCTACCGTGCAGACGCGGCCGCAGCACCCGCGCAGCGATTTCTTGGGGCGGTGTTGAACGGTCGCGCCGGTGGCGGGCACTCAGGGGCAGATGGCAACGGTGCCGTCGCGTTGTGGTGTGCGCATGATCCTGCCTGTGCTCGCAGTCGAGGCCCAAATGTGGTGGCGGCGTAGCCCCGGCCCGGTGCTGGATGAGCTGAGTCAACGGCTGCAATCCGGCGATTCTGTTGCGCTTGGACAGGCTTACGACCTGCATCACGCCGCAGTACGGGCCTTTGCCCGGCGGCTGCTCGGCGATGCGGATGCGGCCGAAGACCTGGTGCAAGATGTGTTTGTCACGCTTCCCAAGGCGATACGGCGCTTTGACGGGCGATCGGCGCTGCGCACTTTTGTGCTGGGGATTGCAGTGCGGCACGCCCAACATCACCAGCGGGCCCTGGCGCGGCGGCAGCGGGCGTGGCGGCGCAGTGGCGACGTTGAGAGGACGCACTCCGCGAACCCAGAAGCGCAATGTGGCGAAAATGAACTTGCGGCGGCCTTGGCGCGGGCCCTAGAGCAACTGCCGATCGACCAGCGTGCGGCGTTTGTCTTGTGCGAGATCGAAGAGCGCACGGCGGGCGAAGTGGCGACCATTGTCGATGCCCCCGAGGCGACGGTGCGGACACGCTTATTCCACGCTCGCAAGAAACTGCGCGAGGCATTGGAGCGGGAGGGACTGCGATGACTGACGACGAACTGCTGCAGCGCGCGATAAAAGCATTGCGCGATGAAGAGTTGGGCGATGCTCCGGCGGGGGCTCGGCATCGTATGCTGCAGGCCGCTGGGCGGGCGCGCAAGCTCGAGACGCGGCAGACTGTGGTCACCTTGGCCCTTGGTTTGGCACTTGTGGCCTCGACGGCGGCGGCGACGGGGCAGCTACAGCGGGCGGTTGCGGCGCTTAAAGCGGTGGTGGCGCCGGTGGTACCCGCGCCGCAGGTGGTCGTGCCGCAGAAGTCTAACGCTCGAGCGGGTCATTACGCCGCGAATTTGATGCGGATTACGCCCAGCATGCCCGCTTGTGCGACGCCGACGGCCACTGTTGCGCAAGTGCCTGTAGACGAAGCTGCAGCGGTGTCGCCGCGCGAGCGTGAGTCGGCTCCACATACGACAAGTGATCGCCATGTAGGAAGAATGCGCGTTGCGCCTGTCGCACTAGAGGCCCTGCCTGAACTCGCTTCGACCGACGAGGCGCTGCAGCAGTTCCGCGTTGCCCAACGGCTGCACGCCCAGCACCAGTGGCAGGCGGCCTTGGCGGCGTGGGGCAAGTATTTACAACTAGTTCCGAGCGGCGAGCTCGCCCCCGAGGCGCGTTGGAGTCGTGCGCAGTGCCTGGTTCGCCTGGGGCGGGGTGCCGCGGCGCAGGCCGCGCTGCAGCCATTTGCGAGCGGTGCCGAAGGCGGTTACCACCAGGCCGATGCCGCAGAGCTGCTGCAGGCGCTGGCCAACCCGTCTGAGCCCACCCAGTAGCCGGGAGACCCCATGAAACTGCAGATGTCGACAGGACTTGTTTGGCTGCTCGTGCTGCTTGCGGCGGCGCTGCCGGCGTGGGCGCAGGGCCAGGTGGCGCCGAACACGGCTCTGGTGCTCGACGTCGCGCGTGCCCCGCAGCTGCCGACCGCGCAAGTGTTGGCCGCAGCTTTGGAAGCGGAGCTTGCTATTCACGTCAGCCTGTTTCAGGTGGTGGGCCAGCAGACGGCGCGGCTGAGCGTGGCTGCCGCCGGGCCGAATCGGGCTAGGGTGGCCTTTTTGTTGCCTGGACGGCCACTTGTGGGGCGCGAGGTGCAGCTGCCGCGCGACCCCATGCGCGCCGTGGATACGCTGACTTTACTGCTGGCCAACATGGTTCACTCTGAAGCGGGCGAGCTGCTGGCGAGCTTGCGTGCGGTCAAGAGGTCTGAACTGGCTGCGCCGCCAGTAGTTTTGGAGCCGCCCCCTGCTGTGCCGGCGCCAGCGCCGCCGACCCCTGTGGCGCTGCTGCCGCCGCCTGCCGACCCTACGCCCATCGCGCAGCCTTCTGCGGCTACGCCCGTCGATTTTGCGGCCGATGGGCTGCGCACCGTGTTGCTTGGTGTTGACCTAGTGCCCGGAATTACCTTTCCGCCGGCGCCCTTTGAAGGCACTGTGCGTCGCTTTTCGTTTGGCGGCATTACCTATTCAAGCGGGCTCGATGGCATGGAAGCCGCAGCCATTGGCACTCTGCATAGCGGCGATGTAAAGGGCGGACAGTTTTCGTCTGTTTTTAACGCGGTGCGTGGCGATGTGCGCGGTTTTCAGGGCGCCTCGTCGCTCAATGTGGTGGGGGGCAAGCTCCATGGCGCGCAGCTGTCGAGTGGCGCGAATCTGGCCGGCGAGGTCGACGGTGGCTTACAGATGGCGGTGTTTAATGGAGTCCTTCGGTCCATGCGCGGCGCGCAACTCGGCGTAGCCAATGCGGTAGCTGGGCCGGTCGCGGGTCTACAACTCGGCCTTGTCAACCTAGCGGGCGAGCATGTGCACGGCGCTCAGATTGGCCTTGTCAACCTGGGCAAGTCGGCTGACGCGGGAATCGGCCTACTTTCGCTGTATTCAGATGGTCGCAGCCATGTGCAGGCTTGGACCGACGGGGCACTTGGGGCGACAGTTGGCGTAGAGCACGGCAGCAAGCGGATGCATAATCTGTTCGCAGTGGGGGCGCAACCGGTCAGTAATGCTGGGCATTGGCAACCGCACGCCGGTCTGGGCCTGGGCATCCACCTGCAACCCAAAGATTGGCTGACTGTAGATTTTGATGCGCTTGAAATGGTGCGCTACGACCGTGATCGCAGCGACTGGTTCGCCGAGACGCAGCTGCGCGTGGTGGGTGGCGTGCGTCTGTTCAGTAGCGTGCGGCTGATCGGCGGCCCGACTTGGGCGGTGCGCGTGGCGGGCGTCGGTGCGCATCTGACTACGGTGGTTGATGGGCGCAACGCCATGGTACGGTTCAACATTTCGGACCGGGGTGCGCGGGTGGCGATGGACCTGGGCTGGTTTGTCGGCTTGTCGGTGTTTTAGCGGCTGGGGATGGGGTGGCCACGACCGCGACGGATTCTGCGCGGCGGCGGAGGCTGCAATGGCAAGGTCGGGCAAGAACGCGACGACATTGCGGTCACGCTGGGTGTGCCGCCTGCGGCGGCTGGGCTGCGACTTCGGGCGAGCACAGGTTTCGCGAGCCAGCGAGAGGGCTTGCGCCCGAAGCGGCGACGCGCGGGCCCTCTCATTTTCTAAGCTGCCTACGCGGCAGTGAACGAGATGGCCCAGCAGGATGCGCTCACGGACCTTCTTCTAAGCTGCCTACGCGGCAGTGAACACCTGCAGGCCTTGCGCATCACAGCGTCAAGAAGGCACTCGGTCGATAGCGGATCGCTGTAGCCCATCGAGTGCTCAACGCCTTACGGCAGCACGGCGACAAGAAGCTTGGCGCCTACACCAGATGGTGTAGATTGTGTCGTGCTCAACGTCTTACGGCCAGTACAGCCCCAGGCCAATCGGCAACTTGGCCCGCTGGCGCCTTGCACAGCGAAATCGACAGCCTTGGCAGCGGCTGCGGTGCCATGTCAAGAATCTCTGGCGTTAAGGCAACGAGCGCACTTGGCGCCTGCCCGACCCTTCAGTAGGGCATCGGCCAAATCCGGCCCATGGACCATCATCGGTTTCCCCTTGTGAATACAATGCAATGGCCTGCCATCCAAAGGATACCAGCCGCTCCACCAAGCCCAGCAGCGACCCCAACGCGCCCCTCCACGCCGCGTAGCCCATAGGGTCCACAATCAGCAAGGGCCCGTTCGCCCAGCACGGCGTCTGCATCCCCGGCTGGCCACCGGCAAGCGCCAAACGAGCGAACGTTTGCAGCCGCGGCACGGCATCCGCGCGGGCTAAGTGCAGCTGTAGATGCCACCCGCCGCCGTCGCGGGCAGGCTGTTCACGCACCCGACTCCACGGCGAATTCTGCAAAATCGCTACCAAAAGGTCGGCACGCGCTCGGCCCTCGATGGGCTGCGGCTCGCCATAATGCCGATACACCGTGTCGATTTGCTCGCCGGTCATGCCAGACGGCTCAACAGCTTGAACTGGCTAGTACCGCTTGGCGGCAGTGGCTTGGCCCGGCGTGCGAGCGCTTGCAAGCCGGTGAGCCAGGCGCCGCAACCGAGCTAGCCGATGTGCGGTTTTCGTGCGATGCCGCGGTTGGAGTAGGTGTTTCCTTTGGTTCTAAAGAGTTGTAATGCCTATGGCGCAATGGCGATTTCTGCTGGCCCTGTGGCTGCTTCTGCTGGCCCTGTGGCTGCCTCTGCTGGCCCTGCGGCTGCGGTGGCAGCACCGCGTACCCGACCTAGTTGGCGTGTTCGCACGGGTCAAGCGCAAGCAGCGCACGCAGTTTTGTCGGGAACATCACGGGTTACAACCCGTCGCTGGGCCCCTAGCGCCGCTTGAGTTCGCGCTGCCTGTCATTGCTGCGGTGCGCCGGGGCTTAATTTGATGCGGAGGCCGATCTGTGACCGTTCGCCCGGAGTTGCGCCTTGTTCGCTACATCAACAGCAGGAACACGGCGCCAGCCGCGGCCGCCATGCGCCCACCGCCCTCGATAATTGCGATGACCTTGCCATATTTCGAGTCGCCCCGAATGACTTTATCTCCATCAAGAATTGCGATGACTTTGCCGTATTTCGAGTCCCCAGCGATCAACTTTTCGCCATCGACGAGCGCAATCACTTTGCCATACTTCGAATCGCCGCCAATGACCTTTTCTCCGTCGACGAGGGCAATCACTTTGCCGTACCTGGAGTCTCCGGCTATCAGCTTGCCGTCCTCAAAGACCGCAATTACTTTGCCATACTTCGAGTCTCCGGCGATCACCTTACCAAGCGCCCAAGCAGGCGAGGCCGCGCACACGCCGATTGCCATTGCCAGCCAGAAGTGCAGTAGTTTTTGATACATCGAGTGTCACCCCTCTGCCTTGACCATGGTTGCTGGCCTCTTTGGCTGGGCTCCGCCGTGCATCCGCCCGCGTGGGGCGTAGTGTCGCGACAACCTCAGCCTGTATCTGCTCTTGGCGCCTATCAGCGGCGTCCCTATATCCTTGTTGTAACTGTGGTCTTGCCGTCGTTCAGCGGCCAAGTACCGCCGTCGTGCCGGGCACCACCCTAAACCCCAGCCGGATACCCAACAACCCCAACCTCAATCCCCGCCCGCGACAGCCGCCCCGGCTCAATCGCATTCGTTCCAACAGGATCGGTCTCGGTCCACGCGTGCCCTTGGCCATAGCCGCTCTCGACACAAAACGCGTGCCGCCACGCCGCCACCAGTCGACGACCAATGTAAAGTCGCGAAATCACCCAGCCTTCCGTCAGCACGTCGCACTGCTGGTCCACATGGTAGCGCTGCCGCACCTTGACCGGCCGCTTGCGCTCGGCCAGCTTGCCCACCAGCCACCGCGCCGTAGCGACCGAATTGTCGCCGTATTCATCCAATTCGTCCGCCAGCAGCAACTCCAGCAGCTGCCGCGCCTGCTTATCGCGAATCGGCTTGTCGGGCACATCGGGAATCAGCGGCGCATTCTTGTCTGCATAAGCGTAAGGATAATCAGTTGGTTGACTCGACACGGGGCACCTCCAAGAAGTTTGAACTGCAGGTACCCTGGCACTTTTCGCCACCGAGTGCCAGGGCATTTTTCGCCTACCTCTGCTGCGCCAGCCACGCGTCGAACTCCGCCCGCCGCCCCTTCACAGCAAGCTCGTTGACTGCCCCGCACCGACATAGCACCACGTAACCCACTGGCTGGCTTGCAATAAATGCA
Organism: uncultured Myxococcales bacterium; assembly: GCA_903883645.1. Lineage (GTDB taxonomy): Bacteria > Myxococcota_A > UBA9042 > UBA9042 > UBA9042 > SXRM01. The sequence continues at coordinate 58,414 of CAISBR010000131.1, forward strand.
TTCGGCTGCGTCAACACCACCGGCACCAGCTTCCCACAGGTCATGCACGGCGCGACAAGGGTCACATCCGCCACCGCCGCCAACACCGCGTCCCGCCTATGTTTTGCCCCAACTGTGTTATCCGTCCGCGCCACCTCAGCCAGGCGCTTAGCAATCGTGTTGCGATGCACGCCAGTGCGCTCGGCAACCTCAGCAATCGAGTACCCAGCTTTGTGGTCCTTCAGCAGCATATCCACAACTTCCTTCTTGAGTTTCGCCACTTTACACACCTCTCGTTTGCCGCTCGCTTCAGCATTAAGAGTCCATTCGCTGGCCGTCGGTAGCCTGTCTGTCTGCGAGTTCGAGAAACGCCTGCCGCGACGAGTGGCACGCGCTCGGCCGGCCGGCGGATCTGGCCGCGATGGAGTTGATCGAGGCGCGGTTGTGGGTGCGGCGCCGGCTGGGTAGGGCAGAGGAAGGGTGGGTTGCGCTGGATTGCAGTGTCGTGGCCGCCCGGTTCGGGCCCACGGACCTACACCAGCGGCACGAAAGCCCGCGGTGGCACCTGCACATTCTGCCCGTCGGGATAATTGCGCCGGCGCATATGCCATCACTACAACTGGCGGTCACTGAGGCCATGCCGGCGCGCCGCGGCCGCTAGTTGTCGCGTTGCCATTCGCACTTGCCGGAAAATGGTCTAAAGGCAGGAGTAATCGCCTTTATAATTAGCTGGTTTGCCCTTTGGTTGTTGCCAACCATTCCCGACTCGACCGTCGCTACTCGCTGACCTCGTTTGAGCTTGCCACACGCGACGCCATCGGTGCTATCGAGCGTCAGCGCATACCCCTTGCCTGCCAGGGTCAGGCGGCCCGTCACGCAGCACGCGTTGCCGGCGCAAAGCTCAATCGCCGTGGATCGGGTGTCGAACTTGGCCGTAAGCTGGTTGCCGGCGCAGTCGTAGACACCATCGACGGCGCCCGCAGCGGGCTGGCTTGTTGCGGCAATGGCCAACACTATAAGATGAAACAGGTAGGGCACGGTATTCACCTGAACCAGCACCGAGCTGGCGAAACAGAATTGCCCCGAGCGTAGCCAGACTTGGCCGCCACGTCGAGAGGGTGGGCCCGGCTCCATTGGCGTCAGCGCCTACCCGGCCACCCGCCCGCCGCGCTCCATCGGCAGCACCTCCGCCCCACCACCAGGCCCAAGCCCATCAAACCGCCCAAGATCCCCCATGAACGCCGCCGGGCTCAAATGCGCATACCGCAGCGTCAGCTCGGTCGACTTGTGCCCCAGAATCTTCTGCAGCTTGAACAGATCGCCGCCCGCCATCATCCAGTGGCTAGCGAACGTATGTCGCAGATCATGAAAGCGAATGTAGTGCGACTGCCGCCCCTGCTCCGGCCGCTTGAACCCCGCCGCGTCGAGCACCTTGTGAAAGCGCTCGCAAAAGATGCGGTCCTTCGACCGGTGCATCAGCCCCTTGGTGTTCGGAAACAGCAGCCCGCCCGGGCAGCGCAGCCGCCATGCCCGCAAAATCGGCAGCAGCACGTCCAGAATCGGCACATAGCGCACGTCGCCGGCATTGGTCGGCCCGTCAAAGCTGCGGTCCACGGTGATGATGCGCCGGTCCAGGTCCACGCACTGCCAGCTGAGCGCCGCCAGCTCGCCCTGGCGCAGCCCGGTGTAGACCGCAGTAGCAAATCGGGTGTAGGCGTCGACGCTATCGTCGTGCGCGGCCCGCAGGAACCGTTGCACCTCCTCGCTGGACCGCAGGTAGCTGAAGTCCTGGCCGTTGACCCGCACGCTGGGCTTGTCGATGGGCGGCACCGCCAGCAACCAGCCCAGCCGGTGCGCCTGTTTCAGCATCGACCCCAGCAGAATCAGCAGGTGCCTTAGCATCTGCTTGGACAGGCCGGCGCGCTCGGGCTTGAATACCGCGTTGCGGGCAAGGGCAACGTCTTGCAAGGCCTGCCCAAGAAGGCCCGGCGCCAACGGCCTGCTTGGCGCCTGCACAGGTGTATCCGCCGGGTACGTCTGCAGATTGGCGCCCACCGCCCGCTACCAGGATTCGCACAGGGCCGATGCGCGCGCAGCACTCTGCGGGTGATGGGCCACCGGGACCATGTATGACCGTTGCTGCCACGAGACCGATCGATCATGCCTAAAGTCGCCTACAATAACATGTGCTTGTGTGGCATCTTGGCGCTCGTGCCCTGCCAGACTGGCGCAAACACGACCTACTGGTTGACGCCAGCCGCCGCGGCGTCAAGATCGCCGCTGTCCGCATCGGGCGCGAGGTCACCATGTTCAGGCTTCTGACGGGCATTGGCTGGTTCGTGATGCTACCGATCTTCCTGGTATCGCACGTTTTTCAGTCGCTATTCGGCAATCGCAGACTTGGATCGACGGCGTGGGATGCCGGCACTGTGCTGCAAGCGTGCATCGCTTTCCACAAGCCGCAAGCGGGCGATCGTCCTGAAGTCAAAGTTCGGCTGACCGGTGATAGCGACTACGCGCCCGAGTTGCTGCTCTGGCTCGCCGTTCGCGTCATCCAGGACGCAAATGCGCTACGGTCAAGGTCGCTTACCCCACTTGGCATGGGGGCGCCGGAATACATCGATCTGCTGGACGCGCGCGCGACAAAGCGCCCATCGCAATGGAGTGCCTCCTGGGCCCCGTACCTTCGTATGATGCGAGCGACCCACGCGCCGTCGGGTCCGATGGCCTACCAGATCGTTGTGAACCTTGTGGCGGGGCAGCGGCGCAACGCCAGGTGGCTGTGTATGGTACACCTCGAAGGACCGGTGCCTGATGTTGCGCTTGTCGTCGCGCCCTGGATTCTCTGGGACCATCTATCTGCGGTGCTTGAAGCCGACCTCTTGGACGAGATCGACTTGTACGTGCACTCCCTTGAAAATAAGTCCAATTTCCCAGTTGGCCACGTAATGGCGGCGCTCTGGGTAAACCGTGTGTTTGACGCCTATCTCGCATCGTCGGAGGCGAGAGCCGGAGCCAGCCGTCAAAGCGATTCGCCCGCCCCGTATCCCGAAGGCCACAGGGCCCCATCCCACGGCGCCGCTGTCGCCGCCACGGAACTCGCGGAAGCCATGAGGATCGACGATGTGCTCAGTATGGCCGCTGCCTACCGCGCTGACCAACTTGCAGTCTCATACCTTGTTCCAGGCGAGCGCGACCCTGCAAGGCGCTGGGTGACGTACCCTGAGTGCAAATTCTGCAAGGAACCGACCAGCAAGACCGGCAACATTGCGAACATGTTGTTGTCTGGGATCGGCGACCCAGGCGCCTTCCATGACAGGTTCGGCATGGCGTGCTCGCCCCACGCACAAAGGATGACGGCAGAGCTTGCGCCAGATTTAGGCAATAGTATTCAAGGTCTGCGACAGACTATTGAGAGGGCCCATGTAGAAATGAGGAAACATGCCGAAATTTATGACGTTGACCACCAGTTCGAAACAGACGCAACTACGTTGCTCGACCAGCAGCGGCGCGAGAGGGCCGAAGTACTGGGGAGATACGGATTGGCAAATTAGGTGACTGCGCAATCGCGTTCGCCGGCCGCCTTAATTATCCGTGGCGACCACGTCGGAGCGAAGCTTGAATCCGCCCAAATGGTACCGACTTAATGGTGCGGCGCGCGATTTTGGGCCAAGGTTCGCAACAGCCGCATACTCCCGCAGCGGCACCCCGTGTCATGGGCTTCGTCGCCAAGAGCGCGTAGTGATTCTGAGTTGGCGGCGAATTCCAACCGAAGTTTGTAGCTGCCGGGCCTCGGCAACTGCCCCGGTCGATTGCTATCCAGCTTGAGCAGAGCTGCTTTGCAACGCGCCTTCACCTGCCAATGTGCGGACCGCCGTCGCCCACGGCCCGCCGAGGCGGGAACACGGGCCGGCTACCACGAGCGCGAGCCGGTCCGCGCATCGCGCCGCCCGTCGCCCCCGGGACCCTGATCCGCTACGAAACCGGTGCCTGCGCCCTGAACACTGGCGTGACCTCCGGCGAGGCCCGCGCATTGGGCTGCAGGCTCGACGCGCTGGCCGTCGGTAGCCTGTCCGTCTGGGAGTTCGAGAACGCCTGCCGTGACGAGTGGCACGCGCTCGGCCGGCCGGCGGACCTGGCGGCCATGGAGCTGATCGAATCGCGGATGTGGGAGCGGCGGCGGGCGGGGTAGAGCGACACAATCGAGAAGCCCAGTGGGTTACAGTGCTGCGATCTGGGCGGTTTGGTTATCAAGTGGGCAGCAAGTTGCAGCACCCTGCCCGGAATGCGCCACAACCCAATTACGACACGCGAACCATCCGCGGGGCGATCCAAAGCGCCAGTGCTGCCAACGAGCAACGCTTTGCCGCCACATCTTGGATTTTTTGGGCAAGCATCGTAGGGCGCACGGAATCGGCAAGTACGAGTCCGTTCGCACCCAAGAACACAATCATTGCTACCGCTGCCAGGCGCTTGTTGCCGTCTTCAAAGCAGTGCTTCATCGCTGCGAACCACGCGTAAGCTGCTGCTTTTTCGGCGAGTGTCGGATAGTGGTCTTGCCCCGCAAAGCCGGCAGCCGGCTGTGCAGCGGTACCGTCTGCACAGCCTTGGTGCAGTTCCGGTGGAACCGGGCGACTCTCCATTGCGAAGAGTTGCCGGTGGAGACTGCGGAGCTCATCACCGGTTAGGTAGCGAACCACTAGGAATTCCCGAGAATTTCAAGGTCCTCTGCGAAGCGGTTCGCTGTATACCGAAACCATTTCGACAACTCGGCGTCTAGGCCTTCAAGAGGTGGCGAGGCCAAATCTGCTTGGTGAGCGAAAGGCGGCGGGCCGCCGTGCAGATCGACGAGCCCAGTGACGGCTACGCCCACAGCTCGGCGAACATTGGGAATTTCAACCTCGCACGGGCATGGAGCCACCAAGCCGGCCGTTACTGCGAATGCAAGAACCGTTGTCGTAACTTTTTCCTGCAAATTTCCACGGCTCCGCTCCCTGTGCGGCCGGGCAATTCGCTTGATTGGCTTCGCCACAGGTGCCGGCCTAAGGTACCCGTCCGCAGTCCAATCACGAATCATGTAGTCGTTGAAATCACTCATTTTGTGTCCATGCTTGCGGCAGATGCAGGTGCAACGACCGCCAACTGGTCTAGGAGCGTGCCCAGGGCTGCCGTCGAGAGCTGAATTCTGACCACCGGCTCTACTGTTGCTTCTCTTGCGGTAGCTCCAGCTCGGCCCAAATCATGACGAGCCCAGGCCGTCAAGTCGTACAAGTCGATGGAGGCCTGATACCCCGCGTGAACCATCGCGGCAATCGAAAAGTCTACTTTCACTGTGGGATCTGGATCCGCAGTAAACGCCAGCGGGGGAGCACTATTCAGACCAGACGAAGTCAAAAACTCGCGGACACGCGGTCCGAATTCCCTGCAACTATTCACCACATCCAGCACACGGTCGGCGCTCGTGCGGGCCACGAGCAACTGTGTCAGGCCATCGCCCCGGCACTTTGTTTGGCCGAAAAGCACAAGAATGTCTGCTCCGTCGGTCTCGACTGCAACCCGATCCGCAAGGAATCGGCGGCTTGGTATGGGGAGGTCGGCTAGCGCAAACGAGACTGTTCCGGTGCCAGGCGGCCCAGGAACAATCGGCAATGCAACACCCGTCGCGCGAGTCAGCGAGGAAGTGTGCGCCAAACCGGCGCCTTTCTTGACCATACTGCCCTAACCTTGCGGGCCAACGCCGAAGCGAACTTAGGCCCTCCTCATCGTAGTAGGCACGCCGGCGATCGTCAACAGCCAAGTTGCCCGTCTATGTCGAAAATAATGAGCTTTTGCCGATAATTGAGGGGCTTATGCTACCCCACCCGCCGCACCCGCCCGCCGCGCTCCATCGGCAAAACCTCCGCCCCGCCACCCAGCCCAAGCCCATCAAACCGCCCAAGATCCCCCATGAACGCTGCCGGGCTCAAATGCGCATACCGCAGCGTCAGCTCGGTCGACTTGTGCCCCAGAATCTTCTGCAGTTTGAACAGATCGCCGCCCGCCATCATCCAATGGCTAGCGAACGTATGTCGCAGATCATGAAAGCGAATGTAGTGCGACTGCCGCCCCTGCTCCGGCCGCTTGAACCCCGCTGCGTCGAGCACTTTGTGGAACCGCTCGCAGAAAATCCGGTCCTTCGACTGGTGCATGACGCCCTTGGTGTTCGGAAACAGCAGCCCGCCCGGGCACCGCAGCCGCCACGCCCGCAGGATCGGCAGCAGCACGTCAAGGATCGGCACATAGCGCACATCGCCGGCCTTGGTCGGCCCGTCAAAGCTCCGGTCCACGGTGATGATGCGCCGGTCAAGGTCCACGCATTGCCACGTCAGCGCGGCCAGCTCGCCTTGGCGCAGCCCGGTGTAAACCGCAGTCGCAAACAGGGTATAGACGTCGACGTCATCGTCGTGGGCCGCGCGCAAGAACCGTTGGACCTCCTCGCTCGACCGCAGGTACGAAAAATCTTTGCCGTTGAGGCGCACGCTCGGCTTGTCGATGGGTGGCACCGCCAGCAACCAGCCCAGCCGGTGCGCCAGCTTCAGCATCGACCCCAGCAGAATCAGCAGATGCCGCAGGGTCTGCTTAGACAGGCCGGCGCGCTCGGCCTTGAACGCCTCGATGCGAGCAAAGGTAATGTCCTGCAGCTGCAGCTTGCCAAAGGCCGGAGTCAGGTGGGCCCGCAGCCGGGACGCATCGTCGTTGCCGCTGCGCTTGTGGATCGCCCGCGTGGTCATCCACTGGTGCGATAGGTCGGCAAAGGTCTTCTTGGGCGGCGGGGCGGGCACTAGGCCCTGCTTGGCCGCATTGACGTTGGCGAGGAGCTGGTGGGTCGCCTGCTGGGCCTCGTTGTAGCTGTCGAAGGTCTTGGACTGCCGTTGGCCGGCGACGTCGTACCAGCGGACCTGCCACTTGCCGCTCGGCATTCGCTTAGGGTGAACTGACCGGGCCATCCTTGCCTCCCGAAGGGGCAAGCTATCCATTCGTCTCAACTTCTTCTGCTGACAGTTTTGCCGACTTGTCTGTCAGCAAAACGGCCGGGCAGGGCGCCTTGGGGGCAGCCGCGCCGCGCCGAATCCCCGGTGTCCGAGCTACCCGCGAGCACCTCGAAAAACAGGGGGGGTACGAGCCTCTCGGGCAATTTTCGGGCAACGACAGGGGGTCAAAATCGAAATTCCCTAGCGCGCCCGCCTGGATTCGAACCAGGGACCCACGGCTTAGAAGGCCGTTGCTCTATCCACCTGAGCTACGGGCGCCCGCCGCGCAGTTTCCTTGCTGCCCGCCCCACAGTCAACGGGCTTGCCCGCTTTGCGTCATCTTGTTACGGTGGAGCGGTGGCCCGCAGCCACGGCGAACTCCAGTGGCCAACCCAGCAGAATCACCAAAGCTTGCCCCCGCGGCCCCTGTCCTTGGCGACGGCGAACTCCCCTTTCGCGTCACCGATGCCTGCTTGGCGCATTGTGTATTCTGTGCCGAGCATGTTCCGCGCCGCACGCCCGACCTGGCTACCGACGCCGTGCTGGTCCGCCTGCGCGACCTGCTGCACCAGCGCATCCCGCGTCGGCTGCTTTTGACAGGTGGTGAGCCGGCTTTGCACCCCCGCCTGCCCGAGCTCATTGCGCTGGCCCGCGCGGCCGGTGTCGCCGAAGTTGTGCTTGCCACCCACGGCGCGCCGCTGGCCGACGTGGTCAAGCTCGCGACTTGGCGCCAAGCCGGGCTGACGGGCGCGCGGGTGCTGCTTGTCGCCGCAAATCAAGAAGACGCCTCTGATCTCACACGTCTAGCCGATAGCTGGCGTTGGCAGCGCATGGGCCTATTGGCGGCGCTGCACCACGGTCTGCGCTGCGAGGTCGAGACGCCCGTACTCACCCTAACTGCGCCGAACTTGCCCGAAATTGCCGCGTGGCTGGCTGCCCTGCATCAGGCCGAGCGCGGTGCCAAGCGGCCGGGCCTGGCGGGTTGGCGCCTGCTGCCCTACATCAGCCATCCGCCCGGTGCGCCAGCGAATTTGCACGCGCTGCCCAGGACCATCGAGCCCCTGCTGTTGCAAGCCCTTACCGCCGCGAGCAGTGCCGATCTGCCCCTGGCGCTGCCGCCGAACCAAGGTTGGCACGCCTGTGCTTTCGACGATGTGCACAAGCTCCGCGGCCTTCTCGCTCGCACATCTGGCGGACTTTCAAGGGTTTACCTGCCCCAGTGCCACGATTGCGCTGTGCGGCAGCAGTGTCCGGGTGTCGAGGCGACGTTAGCCGGGCAGGGCGGTCCGGACCTGGTGCGGCCGTTTCGCGACGCGCAGAAGGCGGCCTGGCTTCCGCTGCACCGTGGCGGTACCACGCGCACTGCCGATGGCCGGGAGCGCAACGTGCAGGTGCCCGTATCCAAAGACGAAGGCCAGGGTCGCGAGGTTCACGAGCTGGTCGTGCGGATTGTGCACCAGTGCAACCAGCGCTGCGCCTTTTGCTGGGTCGACTTCGAGGCGCCGCGCATGGAGCTCGCCGAAGTAAAAGACCGCGTGGATCAAGGCTTTACGGGCGGTCAGACGCCCACGGTGGCCTTCACGGGCGGCGAACCGCTGCTTCATCCGCAAGTGCTCGAGATGATTGCCTATGCTCACGCTTCGGGTGCGCCCACGGTGTCGCTGCAGACCAATGCCAGCCGCGTCCGCAGTCTTGAGCACGCTAGGCAGCTCGCCCAGGCTGGCTTGGGGCACGCGCTTGTGTCGCTGCACGCCGCCGATGCCGCCGCGTCGGACCACCTGACCGCAGCGCCCGGCACGTTTGAGCGGACCGTTCAGGGGATAAGATGGCTTTGTGAAGCAGGTATTTCCGTCACCATCAATCATGTGCTTACGCGCGATCTGGCACCCAAGTTTGCAGAGTTTGTGCGTTTTGTCGCAAACGAGCTCGCGCACCCCAAGCTTGGCCTGACTCTCGCCGTCGCCGGCCACATCGACGCCGGTCCCATCGATCAGGGCGTGCTGCCCACCCACCGCGAACTTGGGCCGTGGGTCGCGCAAGGTGTTCTGCTCGCTAAGGAATTGGGCGTGCAGGTGGTGGGGCTGCTGCACCCGTGCGGTCTAGTGCCGTGCGCGCTGCCCGACCCGTGGCCCGTGCTCGATGCCGCCACCCTGCGGCCACCCGCTCTCGACGATTCGGCGGTGCTGCGCGACGGCGGTGTCAAGTCGGCCGAATGTGAGCGATGTGCTCTGAATCGCATGTGTTTTGGTCTGCGGCGCGAATATGTTCAGGTGCACGGTCTGGCCGAGCTGCACGCGATCGCTCCGCGGAGCTAGCCGCCGTCCGCGCGCACGCCGCACCACTCGCCACCGTCTTCTTCCGAGCTCTCGTAGCCATAAATGCCAGAGAATTTGCTGCTTTCGCCGTCGAGCACAAACCTTCCGCGGCCCTTGTTGCTGCCGCCTTGCTCCACCCAAGTAAAGGTGAGTACGTTGCCCAGCGGCTTGCCTACCAGCAGGCCGACACGCTCCGTACCTTCGCTAACATAGCGAAAGGCGCCACGAATCTGCCCATCCGCTGCGAATAGCTCCAGCTGCCCCCAGTTGGTCTGCCAGCGCCCGCTCCAGTGCAAACCATGAGCATTGTCATTGGGTTCAATGCTATCAACATGCAACGCGTTGACTTGCACGGCCTTGGGCCCCGAGCACGCGGCCAGCACTAGCAGCGAAATTGCGGCAATGGTCTGCAAATTCAGCATGTTCATAGCCTCTTATAGGTCGATGCGCAGGTTCATGCCACCGCGAAACAGCGGCGCGTGCAGCTGCTCGGCAAAACTGGCAAACACGGGTGTCAGCTGCGTCATCGCATCCTTTAGCCGCGGAATATACCCACGAAATTCGCCTGTTCCCCACGATATCGCCCCGTAAACTTCAACGGTTAGGTCCGTTAGGAAGCGATTCGACAGGCTAAGTTGCGCTGTGCCGCTTTTATCGGTCAGGTTGGTCAGCCCCATCGCCGTGATAGCGGCGTCGCTAAAGCTACCTGGCGAGGTCACTGCGGCAAGCAAACCCATGTAATCCTTGCCAGTGTACAGGGGCGTCATGGCCGGGGCTGTCTTGCCTTGCAGCGCCGCATCCACCTGCGCCTTCACCACCGCATCAGCCGTTTGCCCTTGCGGATTATGGAAGTACTCAGCGCCAAGTGTCAGCGAGTCGTCTTCGCGATACGCCCACGACCACGATGCGCCAGCGCTCGCGTACCACTGTGGGTCGCCGTAGCCGCTTGACGCGACCCCCTGCTGGGTTCCCAGATTTGTGGATCCCTTGTTCGGCAGCCACGCGGACACTTCGCCCGTCAGGTCAAAATCGCCCACACCCGCCGACACATCGAAGCCGGCCTTTGGGTCAAAACCCTTGCGCGCCAGCCCGGTTAGTCCCATTTCAACCGGACCAAACACGAACTCGCCGCGGACCGCCAGGCCCAACTGCTCGGCTTTCGCGGCATTCTCTGTCAGCGCCAGCGCATAAAAGTTCCAACCGAGCGACTCAATCGGGATGTGGAACTTGATCATGGTCGGGCCCACGCGATCATCAAAGAAAAGCAGGGGGTTATACTTTGCCGAGTTCAGCACATCCACCGGATTCCAAAACCGCGTCGCGCCCCAGCGCACAAATTGCCGGCCCGCCGTCACAAAGACCCGCTGATTCAGGTCGAACTTCACCCACATTTGCGTAAGCACGGCGCGCACTTCGTCGGTATTCGCCGCGGTGGTGCTGTAGCCCGGAATGCTCGCCATGCTGCTCGGCACGTCGGCCAGCGGGTTGTAAATCAGCCGCCCGCGCGTATAGACCCGCAGCCGATCGTTGATGCGCGAGTCAAAATAACTCTCAAAAAGCGTGGTGTTGCCCAAGCCCGCGTCCGAGATTTTCTGCCCCTCGCCCAAGCTGCCCGTGGTGCGCGTGTAGAAGAATCCGCCGATTTGCGTGCGGTCGCGGGTGAGCAACTCGGTATTTTCTTTGGCCGGCCCGGTGATACGCGCGTCGCCCAAGTCGCTGGGGTCGGCCGCAGCTTCCGCCTTGCTCGCAGCAGGTTGCGCCGCTGCTGTTGTCGAAGTAGCTGCAGCCGCAGGAGTTTCTTCGCCAAAGATCGCGTCGTCGCGGTCCTCGGCCTGGGCCGTCCACGACCACAGCGACCCCGCCACTACTAGCGCCAGCCCAAGCCGGCGAACGATTTCCTGTGTACCCATCCGTCGCCTACCTTGCGTTCAGCCCGGACCAAAACTAGCAGGAATTGGCTACTGCGACGACTTGGCCGCGGCAAATCGCTGGCGCAGCACCGCAAACGTCACACTCAGCGCCAGCCACGTGACCAGCAGAATCACCAACAGGCGAATCTGGAAGTGTTCTAGGTGGCTATTGCCCTCATCGGCGCCCACAAAGTACCCGGTCGTCTTGCCGTCGCGCAGCACTGGCGCATAGCCAGAAAGCGACAAACCCCAAGAATCACGGGTAAAATCGGTGTCAGCCATCGGAATCGCCGCCTTCGACCCCTCGACAATCTGCCCCGACGCCTCGCCCGCGTAGTCGTCGCCAGGAAGCGAGCCCTTTTCCTCGTCTTCGATCACGCCGTTACCATCCCGATCGACATCCTTTGGATACAGATCGACAACGAACGTGAAGTGCCCCGCCGCCGTCGCCGGCTTCATCACATAAAGCGACTTGATCTCGGGATCGCGCTGGTGATAGCGCTCGAGCAGCCGGTGTACCCTCAGGAATTCGGGCGAGGTAATGCTTTTGCTCGCACCGATGCGGTCCAGATCGTCCGCCGCGATCTGGTTGGCAATCGCCTCTGCCAGACGCGCTTGCGCCGGCCGCATCTCGCGAATCACGGCGCTGTGCGCAATGGTCCACAGGCCTACACCCACCAGACTGAGCAAAATCGCTAAAATTGTAGTCGCGCCAGCAACTTGCGCGATCGCCTGCTTGCGCCGCTGGCCGCGGTCCAGGCGCTCGAGCACATCGCCAACGGACTGCGGGCGCTGCTCGGGCCGCTTGGCCAGGCACGCCGCCACCAGCTTCGCCAAGTCGCGATCGACCCCTGGCACCAGCGTCTCTAGGTTGGGCGCCGGCGACGAACGATGTAAATCAGCAAGTTCTTGATTGGTTGCAGCCTTAAACGGCACTTTCTTCGTTAAGCTTACATAGAGAATTACGCCCAGTGCATACAGATCTGTGCGAGCATCGCCGCGCTGACCGTCCCACTGCTCGGGGGCCATATAGGTGGGCGTACCGCGCCCGGCCGAGGTCACTTCCCACGGCGCATTGGCACTAACTTCGACCAATTCTTCAGGATTTGGTTCATCGTCATCGACGGCGGCGGCGATGCCAAAGTCCATGATGACCGCCACTCGCGCATCGGGCACCAGCATGATATTCGCCGGCTTCAGGTCGCGGTGCACCACGCCCGCCTTGTGCGCCGCCCGCAGCCCTTGGCAAATATTCACTGCAATTGCACGCACTTCAGTAGACGACAGCGGATCGCTGCGCTTGATGCGCGCCACCAGCGTCTCGCCCTCTAGGTGCTCCATCGTCAGGTAGTGTACGCCGGCCGCCTCGCCCAGGTCGTAAGTACGCGCCACATTAGGGTGATTGATGGCGTGGGCGATCGCCACCTCGCGGCGAAACCGCTCAAGGTCCTCTTCGGCCAGCTCGGCGCGGTCGGCGAACAGCGTCTTGAGCGCAACCTTGCGCCGCAGCAGCAGATCCTCGCACAGCCACACCGCACCCATGCCGCCTTCGCCCAGTTTGCTAATCAGCTTATAGCGACCATTGAGCGGCCGCCCCGACGACCAATCGATCGCGCGCACCAGCGGCCGGCGCGGCATCGGACGCGGGCGCGGCGGCATTGGCGTGGCCTGGCGCAGACTTCCCGGCCCTGTGACCGGCTTGGGCGGCGGTGGGGGCGGCGGCGTCGGCACGCTCGGCACGGGGCCACTTGGCGCAGCGGCGGCACCACCGCGCAGGGGCTCGGGTGCGGTCCCCGGTCGCGGCACCACCAGCGGCGGCTGAGTCTGGGCGCGCACTGGCGCCGGACTCGGCACGGTAGGCGACCAAACACTAGGCTTTTCGTGCAGATTAGCACTAGCAACGGGCGCGCTCGCCGGCAGCTCGGGCCGCTTGGGCATGGGCCGGGCCGGCAATCGCTGGGGCGGCGGCGCCTTGGGCTGGGGATCGTTCGGCGGCTCGGCCACTCAGTCCTCTCGTTTCCGCGCCGTCTCGTCGGCCAGGCGCAGCGCGCGCGCGAACTGCCGGCTCGGCGACAACAGCAGCGTAAGCGTCACCATCACGGCCAGTTGCGCCAGGCCCAGCAGCACCGCCAGCCGCGTACGCAGCGACCCCAGCGTCTCACTCGTCACGTCACAACCCACTAGGTAGGGTGCTTTGGCTTGGCCCACCGGCAGCGGCGAGTAGCCCGAGATCGACACCCGCCAGCTATCTGCCGAAAAATCCTCGTCTGCCGTCGCTTTGCCCGTGGCCAGCGCTTCGTTCATCGCCGGGTACGGCCCGCTGTCAAACGCCTTGCCGGGCGGGTCACCCTCTTCGTCGGTATCGGGGTCAATGCGGCCATTGTGGTTCAAATCCTGGCTTTCGTGGTAGGTATCATATACATACGACCACCTCGATGCCGTTGCCCCAGCGCGGAACACATACAGGTAGTGCACATCGAGATTCTCGGCCTCAATGCGCCGCATCACCGCCTTCAGCTTGGCAAACGCCGGCGTCTTGATGTCGGCCTCGCTGCGGATCTGGTCGAGCACCGCCGGGTCGAGCTGCCGCGCCGTCAACTCACCTAATCGCCGCAGCGACGGGCGCAATTCGTCGATCACGATGTGCGCCGCCAGCGAATAGAGCGCCAGCCCCAGCAGCCCCAGCACTAGCGCCGTCGCCAGCGTACCCAGTACCAGCTGCGCGGCATACGTCTTGCGTCGCGCCGGCCGCTGCAACCGCTCGATCACCATGTCGATCGTCTGCGGGCGCTTGTTCGGATCCTTTGCCAGGCAATCCGTAACAAGTTCAGCTAGATCCTTGTCGATCCCCACCGCGAGCTTGGCTACATTCGGCACTGGCGCACTTTTGTGCAGCTCGGCGATCGCCTCATTGCTGTCGGCGACATACGGCGCATCGCCCGTCAGGCACACAAACAGAATCACGCCCAGCGAGTACACATCGGTGCGCGCGTCGCCGGTCTGCGAATTCCACTGTTCGGGCGCCATGTATACGGGCGTGCCCAGCCCCGCCGACGTCACTTCCCACGTGCTCGGCGCTTTGCCCTCGGGCCGGCGCGTCATCGACGGCGACTCGATCATCTCCGACACCGCCGCGGCGATGCCAAAATCCATGATCGCCACTTTGCGCTCGCCGCTCACCAGCATCACGTTCGCCGGCTTCAGATCGCGGTGCACCACCCCCACGCGATGGGCCGCACGCAGGCCCAGGCACAGCGGAATCGCCATATCGCGCACTTCGGCGCTCGTCAGATTGGGCCCGCGGCGAATGCGGTCCATCAGCGTCTCGCCGCGCAGGGCTTCCATGGTGATGTAGTGCACGCCGCCCGCCTCGCCCAGGTCGTACGTACGCGCCACGTTGGGGTGGCTAACACTGTGCGCCATCGCCACTTCTTTGCGCAGGCGCTCGATATCGGCACTTTCGAACAGGTCCTCGTCCCACAGCGTCTTTACGGCCACTTTGCGCCGCAGCAGCAGGTCTTCGGCCAAATACACCGTGCCCATGCCGCCTTCGCCCAGCTTGTCGACCATCACATAGCGGCCCGACAGGGGTTTGCCCGAGGTCCACTCAATGCGCGTCACCTTATGTGTCAGCGGCTTGCGCGGCGGCGGCCGACCTCCCGGCACCAGCCCAGCGGGCGGCGGCGTCAGCAGCGGAATATTCGACTGCGGTTGCGGCGCGGCGGGCACCACATCCATCGGCATCGTCGGCAAGAAGTCGTTTTCGGGCGGCGGCGGCGGCGGCGGTGGCGGTGGCGGCTCGGTGGGGCGTCGCCCAGGGCCCGCGCGCGTAGCACTGAGCGGCGGTCTCGCCGGACCGGTACCTGCATCGCGGTTGTTGGGATCGTTCGCCATACCTCGCCCTCGGAGTCTAGCGTGCGACGCAGCGAGCCGGGCGTCAAGCCGGCGCGGTTGGCTCCGTGGCGCCAGGTCGTGCAACCCCGCATCGCAACAGTGGACTGCATGCGCCAGTGGCAATGGCTTCTGGATTGTCGTAGCCTGCAAAATGGCTGCAAGCGCGTTCCGCTTGCCCCGACACTACTAGGAGGACCGCCGATGCCGGTCGCCAATTGTCAGAATAATCATGGAATTCTAGGCGCTTTGCTGTGCTTGGCTCTCAGCCTCGCCGCGTGCAACGGTTCCGACATCAACCTTGGAGCGACTGGTGCCCCGGGCAAGCCGATCGCGACAGGCAGCGACGTCAGTGGCACGCAACCTAGCGAGTCAGTTTGCTTAGCCGATGCCGATTGTGCCGCCTTGGCCAAGACCGCCTGTTCTGTGGCTTTTTGTGAACCTGCGTCAAAGCGTTGTGTCGTAGCGGCCCGACCCGATGGTGCGGCGTGCGACGACGGCGACCCGTGCAGCGGCGAGTCGCTCTGCGCGAGTGGCGCTTGCCGCGCGAGCCATGCGGTCGACTGTGACGATAAAAATCCTTGTACTACAGATACTTGTGCGGTCGATCTGGGCTGCAGCCACACCGCGGTCGATGCCCCCTGCAGCGACGGCAACGCTTGCACGACCGGCGACCATTGCGCCGCCGGGGTCTGCGAGTCGCTGTCCAACGTGTGCAGCTGCGGCAACGATGCCGACTGCGCCGCCTTTTCGCCCGACAAGTGCTCAGGTTCACTGCAATGTTCCGCTGGTGTGTGCGTCGCCAACCCCGCCAGCAAGATCGACTGCAGCGACAGCAACCCGTGCACCGTAGACGCGTGTATCCCCGCCACTGGCTTGTGCCAGCACGACTTAGCGGCCACGGGCCAACCCTGCGACGACGGCGACGTGTGCACCTTTGGCGAGACCTGCCAAGGCGCGACGTGCAAGCCCACCTCTACTCTAAATTGCCAAGGCGGGGCAGGGCAGTGCACCCTCGCTTGCGACAAGAAGCTGGGCTGCTCGGCCCCAGCCGGCGGCGCGCTACCCTGCGACGACGGCAACACCTGCACCAAAGACGACACCTGCCATAGCGGCGTGTGCGTGGGCGCGCCCAGCTGCGGCTGCCAGGTCGACAGCGACTGCAGCAGCGCCAATGTGCCCGCTTGCCAAGGGATTGCGGTTTGCAAGGCCGGTCAGTGCATGGTCGACGTAGGCTTGGCTGTGCCGTGCACCCAAGACACCGCGAGTTGCATTCAGGCGGCGTGCGGTAGCAAAGGTTGCGAAAAGCTTAGCACTCCCGATGGTGGAACCTGCAGCGACGGCAACCCGTGCAGCTTGGGCGACCACTGCCAGAGCGGCAGTTGCCAAAGCGCGGGCCAAGACGGCTGCGACGACAGCAACCCCTGCACCAGCGACGGCTGTGTGCCCAGCAAGGGCTGCGTCCACGTGGCCGCCAGCGACAACCAGCCGTGCGACGACGGCGATGTCTGCAGCCAGGGCGATGCCTGCCAAGCCGGCAAATGCCAAGGCAAAACGGGTCAGTGCGACGACAAGGACCCTTGCACCATCGACGTGTGTGCACCGCTGACCAAGGCCACGTGCCTCCACGACCAGCGGCCCGAGGGCGCGGCCTGCGACGACGGCAACCCCTGCACCGTGGGCGGCGCCTGCACCAGCGGCACGTGCGTGCCCACGCAAATCCTCGACTGCGATGACCAAAGCCCTTGCACCGTCGACGTTTGCTTGCCCGAGGGCTGCACCCACACCGCGCTCGCCACCGACGTGAGCGTGGCGTGCGACGACGGCGACAGCTGCACCACCAGCGACCTGTGCAACGGCGGCGCGTGCCAAGGCCAGCCCGGCGCGTGCCAGTGCCAAAACGACAGCGATTGCGCAACCTTTGAAGATGGCAACCTGTGCAACGGCACCTTGCGCTGTATCGAGCACGCCTGCGCCGTCGACCCGGCCACCATGGTCGGCTGCCCCGTCTCGCAAAACCCGTGCACGGTGGTGCAGTGCCAGCCGGCGATCGGTATTTGCCAAGAATTGCCTGTACCTGTAGATGTTACGGCCACCACCTGCGACGACGGCAATGCCTGCACCGTGGGCGACGCGTGCGGCATCGGCGGCGTGTGCCTGGGTGGTAACCCGTTGAATTGCGACGATAGTAATGTCTGCACCCAAGACAGCTGCGACCCCGCCGGCGGCTGCGCCTACCTACCCTGGGACGTGAGCGCCCTAGTGCCCTGCGACGACGGAAACCCCTGTACATTCAGCGATGTATGTGGTGTTGGCGCCTGCCAGCCCGGCACACAGGCCTGCGAGTGCACCGCCGACATCGACTGCGCGGCCAAAGACGACGGCGACCCTTGCAACGGCAGCCTAATTTGCCAGGGCGGCGCCTGCGTTAGCGACGGCAAGGCCGTGACCTGCCCGGTTGGCAGCAGCATCTGCATCCAAAGCCAGTGCGACCCCAAGACGGGGCAATGTGTAAGTTTTGCCGCTTCGGACGGCATCGCCTGCAGCACCCAGGGCACCTGCACTACGGGCGGCACCTGCAACGCCGGCGTCTGTACGGGCGCGGTGGTGGCGGGCTGCGACGATGGCAATCCCTGCAGCAAAGACGCTTGCGAAACCAGTGGTTGCACCCACAACCCCATGGTCGGCCAGGCCTGCGACGATGGCAATGGCTGCACCAGCGGCGAAGCCTGCGGCAGCACCGGCACCTGCGGCGGCGGCAGCAACACCTGCCTGTGCGCCACCGACAGCGAATGCGGCAAGTTCGACGACGGCGACCTGTGCAACGGCGTGTGGAGCTGCCAAGCCGGCACCTGCCAGCCCAAGACCGGCAGCGTCGTCACCTGCGACGGCACGCAAGACGGCCCCTGCCAACAGAATTTGTGCGACACCAAGACCGGCGTGTGCGGCATGAGCAAGCTGAGCAACGGCACGGCCTGCAGCGACGGCAGCGCCTGCACCAGCAGCGACCTGTGCCAAAACGGCACGTGCTTGCCCGGCGCGGTCACCGCCTGCGACGACGGCCTGGCCTGCACCGACGACGGCTGCAATCCGGCAAGTGGCTGCTACCACAGCAATTCCGTCAAAGCTTGTGACGATGGCAACCCCTGCACCAGCGGCGACATGTGCGCGAACGGCCAGTGCGGCGGCAGCGGCAGCTGCCAGTGCCAAGTCGACAAAGACTGCTTAGACGACGGCGACTTGTGCAACGGTGTGCCCACCTGCCAGGCCGGCACCTGCAAGATCGCCGCGACCAGCATCGTGGTCTGCGACGGCGCCGCCAACACCACCTGCGCGGTCAATGCCTGCGACAGCAAAACCGGCAAGTGCAGCCTCACGCCTGTGCCCGACGGCACGCAATGCGACGACAGCAACGTCTGTACCACCAAAGATCAATGTGTAACGGGTAGTTGCAAGGGCGACCTGTTCGGCTGCGACGACAAGAACGCTTGCACGCAAGATGTGTGCGACCCCACCAAAGGCTGCGTAAACACGCCGATTAGCGGCGCTTGCGACGACAGCAACGCCTGCACCACTGGCGAGACGTGCAGCGCCGGCACCTGCGGCGGCGGCAAAGATATCTGCGGCGCGTGCAAAATCGACAGCGACTGCCCCAACGACGCCAACTTGTGCAACGGCGTGCTGATCTGCCAGACTAATCAGTGTGTTACTAAGCCTGGCTCGGTAGTGACCTGCGGCAATGGCGACGCGTGTTCGGGCCTAGTGTGCACCCCGGCGACCGGCACGTGCGACAAGCAACCCGTTAGCGACGGCCAGCCGTGCGACGACGGCAGCGCATGTACCGGCAGCTCGGCTTGCTTTGGCGGCAGCTGCGTCGGTGCCAATGCGCTCAACTGCGACGACAAAAACGCTTGCACAGTCGACACTTGTGACCCCAAGAGCGGCTGCAGCCACATCGCCGCACCAGGCCCGTGCGACGACGGCAATCCGTGCACCAAGGGCGACTCGTGCTCGGTCGCCGGCACCTGCTCCTCGGGCGTCAACGCTTGCCAATGCCAAGCCGAGGCCGACTGCAAAGCCTTTGAAGACGGCGACGTCTGCAACGGCACGCTCACCTGCCAGGCCAATCAGTGCGTGGTCAAGGCCGGCAGCGTCGTCAGCTGCACCGGCGGCACCTTCTGCAACCCCAGCGCGTGCGACAAGTCGTCGGGCATCTGCGTCACCACGCTTGTGCCAGACGGTGCGCCCTGCGACGACGGCCTAGCCTGCACCAGCGGCGACAGCTGCCAGATTGGCAAGTGCGGCGGCACCGTCGTCAGCTGCGACGACAAGAACCCTTGCACTGCCGATGGTTGCGACGCCACGGCCGGATGTGTGCACAAGAATTTCGACGGCCAAGTGTGCGACGACGGCAACGCCTGCACCAAGGGCGACCTCTGCAAAGCGGGCAGCTGCGCCAGCGGCGCCAACGCCTGCCAGTGCCAAACCGCGGTAGATTGCAAGGCTTTTGAAGACGGCAACCTGTGCAACGGCACCTTGACCTGCACGGGCAACGCCTGCGTGGTCGACGCCACCACCGTAATCACCTGCCCCGACGACGGCTTCGCGTGCACCCAGGCCAGCTGCGACCCCGGCAGCGGCAAGTGCGGCCAGGCGGCGGTCGGCGACGGTCAGCCCTGCGGCGGCAGCGAACTCTGCGGCGGCACGGGCACTTGCAAGGCGGGCACCTGCGCCGGTAGCAGCGGCTGCGCCGACGACGGCAACCCCTGCACCATCGCGGCGTGCGACGGCAAGGGCACCTGCAGCCAAAACGCCAGCAGCGGCGCGTGCGACGACGGCAACCCCTGCACGGTCGGCGACACCTGCCTAGGCGGCACCTGCAGCGGCGGCAGCAACCAGTGCAACTGCGCGATCGACAGCGATTGCACCAAGTTCGACGACGGCGACCTGTGCAACGGCATCCAGCGCTGCGTCAACAAGCAGTGCCAGCCCGACCCCACCTCCGTCGTAGTTTGCCCAGCGCCCACCGGCCTTTGCGCCACCAACGTGTGCATCGCCAGCAGCGGCAAGTGCACCGCGGGCTCGTCGCCCAATGGCACCCCCTGCGACGACACCGATGCGTGCACCAGCGCCGGCCAGTGCTTCAGCGGCACCTGCCTGATGGGCAAGGTCAATTGCGACGATAACAGCGTCTGCACCACCGACAGCTGCAACAGCTCGACCGGCTGCGTGCACAGCAACTTGGGCGGCTTCCCCCCGCAGACCTGCGACGACGGCGACCCGTGCACCCCCGTGTCGATCTGCCAAAACGGCAAGTGCAACGGCGTGTTCAACACCTGCTTTTGCCAAAACGACAGCCAGTGCCAAGACGACGGCAACCTGTGCAACGGCAAACCCACTTGCCAGGGCGGCACTTGCAAGACCTTGGCCGCCAGCATCGTGGTGTGCGACGCGACCAAAGACAGTGCCTGCCTAAAGAATACCTGCCAAACCGGCAGCGGCCAGTGCTCGCTCATCCCCACCGCGGCCGGAACGCTCTGTAACGACGGCAATACCTGCACGGGCGGCGACGTGTGCAGCGTGGGCACCTGCATCGGCGTGCCCGCCAACTGCGACGACGGCATCGCATGCACCGCCGATTCGTGCGACGCCAAGCTCGGTTGCACCCACTTGGCCCAAGATGCCAGCTGCGACGACGGCAACCTATGCACCACCGATACCTGCAACGTAACGGGCGGTTGCTTGACCTCGCCTGCTATCGGCAAGACCTGCGATGACGGGAATGCCTGCACCAGCGGCGATGTCTGCGTGGTCAGTGCGGGCGGCGTGGGCTGCACCGGCCAAGCCAAGGTGGTCTGCGACGACAAAAATGTATGCACCGCCGATGCTTGCGACCCCAAGGCCGGCTGTATCACCAAGCCGCTCAGCGGCGGCAGTTGCGACGACAGCGACCCCTGCACCAGCGCCGACACCTGCACCGCCGGCAAGTGTGTGGGCGCCGGGGCCAGCTGCGACGACAAGAACCCTTGCACCCTAGATACTTGCAGCGGCAGCGCGTGCAAGCACAACCCCCAAAGCGGCAACTGCGACGACGGCAGCCTGTGCACCACGGGCGACAGCTGCATCGGCGGCTTGTGCCTCGGCGCGGGCAAGGTCAACTGCGACGACGCCAACCCGTGCACCAACGATTTGTGTGACCCCAAGCTGGGTTGCCAGCACTCGCCCACGAGCGGCACCGCCTGCAGCGACGGCAACCCGTGCACCACGCCAGACACCTGCAACGCCGGCAGCTGCACCGGCCTCGCCAAGGTCTGCGACGACAAGAACGTGTGCACCATAGACATTTGCGACGGCAAGACCGGCAACTGCATGGGCGTACCCCAGGCCGGCGGCCCGTGCGACGACGGCAGCCTGTGCACCAAGCCCGATACTTGCACAACCTCGGGCACTTGTACCGGCACGCTGGCCATCAACTGCGACGACGGCAACGCTTGCACCGATGACTCGTGCACCGCCAGCTCGGGCGTCTGCGCCCACGTGGCCAACAGCGCACCCTGCAACGACGGCAACGTGTGCACCGCCGATGTCTGCAAAGCCAGCACCTGCATCGGCACGCCGGCACCAGGAACCGCCTGCACAGACGGCAACTTGTGCACGGTCACCGACGTGTGCCTAGCCGACGGCAAGACCTGCCAGGGCACCGCCAAGTCGTGCGACGACGGTGTGTCGTGCACCAGCGACGCTTGCGATGTGCTGACCGGCAGCTGCAGCCACAAAGCGCCCATCGGCTTTGCCAAGAACTTCGACGACGGCCAGATCAGCCCCGTGGCCACGCAGACGCTGTCGCAGCAGAACACCTGGCAGCTCGACAACACGGCCTACACTAGCGCTGGCAACTCTCTGTATTTTGGTCGTGTTTTGGCCAATGGCACCCACACTTACCAAGGTGGACCCGGCGAAGGCACGGCCAACCTCCCGGCGGTCACCATCCCCACCACCATCAGCGCGCCCGTGTTTACTGCCGCCGTGCTGTACAGCCGCGACCCGGTGCAAAGCACGATTTGCGGCAACAACCCCTTGACCGACAAGGTAGTTATCCAGATCAACGGTACCGCGGTCAAGACTTGGTGCGCCAGCACCGCCGGCTTCGAGAAAGTCAGCCTGCCCCTCGATGCGTACAAGGGCCAGACCGTGAACATCTCGATTTTGTTCGTGAACGACATGAACAACAATAACGGCAAGGGCCTGTGGGTCGACGACCTAGCCGTATCGTGGAGCTGCCCATGAGTACGCAGTGGCACCGTTGGCGGTGGCTCGCTCCATCTTTGCTTGTAGTTCTGATGGGTTGTGCATCTGCCGATGTGTCGTCTAGCGCAGCACCAGTTGCGGGTGACGATACCTGGGTGGCCAGCGGGCAAGGCGTGGGCGGCGAGGACGCATCGCAGACCATGCTCAGTGGTGACGCCGATGATCCCACTAAATTCATGGACTCAGCAGCAGCTACCTCCGCCGACGGAGCGGGCGCCATGAGCGATACCAGCGACTATGCGGAGCCGTCGCTAGGTTTGGTATTGCCAGGTGCGCAGAATGTTAGCAAGTTCAGGCAGATGGTGGCTGCTGGCGAGGTTCCTGAAGACAGCGACTTCCCGATGGAGGGCTGGTTCAACGAGGTCGGTTCGCCGCTGCCACCCGCCGATCCGAACAACTTTGTCGACCTGCACGCCCTGGGCGCCATCGTGGCCCAGCCCCAGGCCGAAGCCGTAGTGCTGCTGCAGCTAGGTTTCAATACCTCAAAAATGCTGCAGGAATTGCAGTCTCCGCTTGGTCTGGTGGTGCTGGTCGACACATCCGGCTCGATCGACGCCGAGCGCTTCGAAGCGGTGCGCCAGGGCATTCTGGCTCTGTCGGATAATCTGCCGCCCGGCAGCCACTTGGCAGTGCTTGGCTTTTCGACCGAGGTGCAGCAGCTCTGGTCGCCAGCGGAGTGGCAGCCCGCCGCGCGGAGCGAATTGGCCAAGGCGCTCAGCGCCATCAAGCCCAGTGGTGGCACCGACTTGTACGCGGCCTTCGAAGGCGCGGCGGCGGTACTCGCATCGATGCCCAAGACGCTGCCGCAGCACCGGGTGTTGCTTTGCAGCGATGGCAGTAGTACGCAAGGTGGCCATAGTGCTACTGATCTCGTCAATCAGGTCATCAAATTGGGGCTGTCGTTGTCCGCGATTGGCTTGGGGCCCATGCCGAGCACTGCGCTGCTAAACAGCGTGGCCAAGGCCGGGCAGGGTACCTACTACGAAGCGCCGACGTCGCAGGCGATAACCGTGGCATTTACCAAAGATCTCATGACCCTGCTGATGCCAGTGGCGCAGAACCTAAAGGTAGAGATCACCCTTGCTCCCGGTTGGACGGTCGCCGATGCCTACGGCTTGCCCTACTATGCTCAGGGTAAGGTTTTGATTCTCGGCCAGAATTCTGCCCACACTGGCGCAGGGGATGCAAACTCGGGCGGTGCGGACCTGGGCGCTGCGCCGGCCGACGCGGTTGACGGGCCGGATCAGCAAGGTGGCAGCGCGACCCTGGCGACCACGCTGTATCCCTCGCAGCACAACGGCATGGTGGTCTTGCGCCTGCAGCCGGCGGCCGGTACGGTCTTTGACCAAGCGGCAACGCTCACGCTGGCGCAGGTAGCTTGGCATTTCGAGCTGACCAGCACCGGAACCCAGTATGACCGCACGACCAGTGTTCAGGTCAACGGTTTCGTGCAGATTCCAGACGGACCGCTCGAGTTCTTTTCGCAGCCGATCGCCCGCCGCACGGCCGCATTGGTGCTGCTTGGCCAAGCGATGCGCCAGGCGTGCGCCGGGTTCCATGGCGTCAGCTCGAACAACCAGGCTCTGGCGACGCTTGAGGCCGGCAAGCAGTTTGCCCAGCAGATGCTAGACGCGATCACGCCCGCTGCGGATGACCCGCAAGCGTCGATCGCCGACGCCCTGCAGCTGGCTGGCCAACTTTACGGCAATATCAGCCAAAAAAAGTAGTTATTTTAGAGTCTTACTCGGTGTTGGCGAACTGGGATGGCCCCGCTGCACTCGCCGTTGCTGCGGCCGTGTGCCGGCGGGGCGGTGGTTGAGCCGCCGTGGCACGCCCCGCGACACAATTCGCTGACGATTGCAGGAATACTGCGAAAATAGCAAGAATAATAGCGGGTTAGTGCGCATCTCGGCCCGAGTCGCCGACATCAAGCAGTTGCAACCACTTCGGAAAATCCGCTATCGTTTTCGGACGGCCGGCCAATTGCGCTCGGCCCGTTCGGCCT
Source organism: uncultured Myxococcales bacterium (assembly GCA_903883645.1). Lineage (GTDB taxonomy): Bacteria > Myxococcota_A > UBA9042 > UBA9042 > UBA9042 > SXRM01. The sequence goes on from CAISBR010000131.1 coordinate 82,832, forward strand.
GAGGCCGACTTATTGCGCTTCGCCAGAGCACGCTGCTTGCGCCTTTGCCCCCCAACCTGCCGCACCCTCGCGCCCCTACTACGGAGAAATGAAATGACTTTGCGTTGCAAGACCGCACTGGCCACCTTGGCCATGACCCTGTTGCCCTTTGCCGCGTTCGCGGAGGATACCGTCAGCACCCCCGCCGACGTCACCGCCGACGTGGCCAGTGATGCCACCAGCACCGGCGGTACGCCCGGCGTCAACACCTGCGCCGGCGTGTGCGGCCAGTTCTTTGGCGAAAAGTCGGCAGGCGCCTGCAACTGCGACATGGCGTGCAAGAATCCCAAGTACAACGACTGCTGCCCCGACATCGACACGGTGTGCGCTCCCGCCGCCGACGGTTTGTGCGCGGCCAAGCAGTGCACGGGCGCGGGCAAGACCAAGGATGGTAAGGACTCGATGTGCGTGTGTGACCCCGGCTGTACGCAGGCGGGTACCTGCTGCAGCAACTTTGACACCGCCGGTTGCTCGCCCGCACCGGTCGCCGGCACGTGCAAGGGCAGCGACTGCGCGCAGGACGCCAAGGGCAAGACCGCCGACGGCAGCGATGCCGACTGCTACTGCGACGACATCTGCACGGGCAGCGGCGATTGCTGCGACGACAAAGAGCAGTTCTGCAAGTCGGGCGCCACGGGCGGCGACGCGGGCGTGGCCGACGTAAGCAGCTGCATCGCCAAGTGCACCGGCAAGAAGTGCGGCGAGGACGACGGCTGCGGCGGCAAGTGCGCCGGAACCTGCGACAACGGCGGCGTCTGCTCGGCCAGCAAGGTCTGCACCGGCGGCTCGACCACCGATGTCGCAACCGGCGGCAAAGACAGCGGCTCGCTCGACGCTTCGGTCAAGGCCGACACCGGAACCACCGGCACGGTGAACACGGGCACGACCAGCAGCAGCTCGGGTTGCACTTCGGGCAGCAGCAGCAAGGGCGGCCTCGGCTTGGCCCTGATGCTCATCGGCCTCGTCGGCGCCATCGTACTGCGTCGCCGCGCCGTCTAAGCGCTAGCGAACTTGGGGCCCGTCGTCGGCATGTCCGGCGGCGGGCTTCCGCTTTTTTGCACCACCCGCGAGGTCACAATGGGCAACTTGGTCGACGACCTGGGCGGAATGCCCACGCTCGAGGTCGTGATCGCCGATTTCGTCGCGCGCATCGCCCGCGATCCGATGATTGGCTTCTTCTTTGCCAAGGTAGATCTGTCGCGGCTGGTGCAGCTCGAACTGCAGTTTGCGGCGCGGACGCTCGGGGCCGAGGTGGCGTACGACGGGCGGCCGCTGCGTCAGGCTCATCAGCAACTCCGCATTGCTGACGGGCAGTTCAATCGGCGCCGCGAGCTGCTGCGGCAGACTTTGCGCGACCATGCTGTGCCGGATGCGGTGGAGCGCACCCTGCTTGAGCACACGGAGCGCCTGCGAGCGGCAGTTACCCACTTCGCGGGGCAGGGCTGCAATCACCCGACCGCCGGTAGCTTGATGGTCGAGGTGAGCGCCGATGGTCGCGAGAGTGCTGTCGATTGGCCATGAAGCGCGCGCCGGTCTTGACAACGCGCCGCGGTCGCAGCATTCTACCGCGCGTCGCAGGCACTGCTTGCGAACTGGCCCGCGCGGCCGGTGCTGCCCAGGCGGCCAAGATGCGAGGATGGCGAAATTGGTAGACGCACTAGCTTGAGGTGCTAACGGCCGCAAGGCCATGCGGGTTCAAGTCCCGCTCCTCGCACTG